>CP060229.1:0-994674 GCA_023898585.1 Candidatus Nomurabacteria bacterium
GCATACTTAATGCGAAATCAAGGTACTGTCGTCTCAAGAGGAATGATTATGGAGCATGTCTGGGACATAAACGCTGACCCTTTCTCAAATACCACAGAAACCCACATAGCGAGCCTCAGAAAAAAAATCGGTACTCCGGAACAGGACAGTTACATTACTACTGTATCCGGATGCGGTTATCGTTTTGGCTCCATCAGTTAATACATTATTAAATTCCAAAAACGTCACGTTTGCTAACTATCATTTATTTATATACTTTCGTATTTTTTCCACAAGCTCCTTAAGCGAAACGTTTGATTTTACAATGAAATCCACTGCTCCCAGACGTTTTGCTTCCTCAATATCTGATTTTTGACCCAAGTTCGAGGCCACTATTATAGGAACTTTTTTGAAAGATTCGTCGTTACTGTTTTGTATTTCCGCCAGAACATCAAAGCCCGACTTAAGTGGCATCATCAAATCCAGCAATACCAAATCCACATCTCCCCCTTTCATCATATCCAAAGCTCCCTGTCCATTTCGAGCATGCTTTACTGAGAAACCCTCCAATTCAAGTTTCCTTATATAAGAACGAGCAACAAACTCTTCATCTTCACAGATTAAAATTATATTGGCCATGATCGTTACAAAATATTATAGCATTCCAATAAGTCAAGTATTTATAAATATTTGAGTTATACACTTGTTGTTTTTGAAATTTTTGTGATTCTGGATTAATGAAAAATTTATATTCTTAATTCTATCCACTATTCCACGGCTTTTATTTCTCTGATTGGTAGAGTAAAGAAGAAGGTGGTGCCGACGTTTTCTTCGGACTCAAACCATATATCTCCACCTAATTGACCGACTATGGACCGTACTATGTACAACCCGAGACCACTTCCACTATTTGAAACATTTGCGGTATTGGAAGCCCTGTAGAAACGACCAAAGATTCTTGATTGTTCCATTTCGGGAATACCAACACCATCATCCTTGAAAATAATTTCAGCAAAATCACCCTCGACAAGACTTGATATCTCCAATTTTCCCGGATTCTTACCATATTTGATTGCATTATCAATTAAATTCTGAAAAACTTGTCGGACTCTAACTTTGTCTCCATAAACAACTAGATCCTCCGGTACATTCGGTATTATGCTAACACCTCTGCGTTCCGCATAATCAGACAAATCGGATTGAATGGATTCGACGATTTCTTTCACATTAATCAATACCATTTCCATCTCCATATCACCCTGTTCGATTTTGGTGATATCGAGCATGTCATTTACCATACTGATCAATCTTTCTGTTGAAACGTTGATATCACTCAACATCTCGTGCTGATCATTATTGAGAGGGCCGTAACTCTCATCAATGAGCATTTCGATATTCCCTCTCATGGCGGTTAATGGGGTGCGTAGCTGATGAGAAGCAACCGCTACCAGTTTGCTTTTTGACCTCTCAAGTAATTTCGCGTCTGTCACATCATATGTTAAGAAAAAATAACCTCCTCCGCTATCACCAGACCCCTTTCCATCGAGAGAAATAAAAGACATTTCAAATATCCTACCCTTACTCTCAACTTCCGGTATCGTAAAAGTTCTACCTTCGAAGCAATCAGCCAAGAGATTCATGATACCTAGTTCGTTAAAGTAGTCATTTAATAAAGTCAGAATTTCGCCTTTTCCACCGTCCCTGTGCTCAGCTTTTATTAATTCGTACATCTTCTCATTTACGAAAACGACTTCTTTGTTCTCATTAAAAAGGACAGATCCTCCCTTCATATTGTTTGTCACTTGAAGCAATTTGCTCTTTTCGAGCTCTATGTCTTTGGTTCGTTCGATAACTTTTTGCTCAACCTCTTTTTTTTCAAGATCTAAATCTTCGAGAATATTAAAAGTGGCTTTTTTAATGTTTTCTAGATCTTTCTCTTTATCTCTCATTTGCCTCAGCGATACTTCTAGGGTTTCGGTTTTTAATTTCAGCGCCTCTTCGGCCTCCTTTTTTTCAGTAATAAGAAAGCGGACTGCAACATAATGGGTAATTTCTCCTTTCTTACCAAAAATTGGCGCTATTGAGGAGTCAACCCAGTATAATGTCCCGTCCTTGGCACGGTTCTGGATTTCACCCCGCCAGACGTTTCCAGAAGAAATAGTATTCCACATGGCCTTATAGAAAGTTGAGGGCTGACGCGCAGTCTTTAAGATCCTATGATTTTGACCGATTAGTTCTTCTCTGGAGTACTTAGACGTCTCCACCACAAAATCGTTGACGTACAATATAGTACCTTGTGTATCTGTCACAGAGACAAGGGCTGAACGAGACAACATATCAAGAATCGGGCTACCGATTATCGACCCTCCTGTATTAAACAAGGATTTTATGTCAATACTTGTTTCGTTATGGTCTGTTATTGAACTATTTTTGTTTATCTCACCCTCGTGATCATAACCTGTCATTTCTTCGATTATTATTCTATCCTCACGAATTCCAAATCCATTGAGCAACTTGAGTATATTACCGACAAATAAAGGCGTTCCGGCTACGTACCACAACTTTTCCTTTAAATCACCAACACTTTTTTTGATGAAGCCGGGCTCGAGTTGTCCCTCCTTTAGGATAAATTTAAAATTCTTATTTTTTTGAGAGATTTCATTTAACTTGTCAGCAAATATAACCTGTTCAGATTTCTCACAAGTGTAAAGAAGAATGACTTTCAGACCGCCTGCCACTTCAGTAGCATGGTCTGCCATACTAATAAACGGCACTATTCCAATACCGTCAGCAACAAAAACAATTTCTCTTTCAGAATTTTCAGGAAGAACAAAGTACCCTAATGGACCACGGATTTTTACAATCTGTCCAATCGGAAAATTAATAAGAGAACGTTTAAAACCACTTTCAGAAGCCAAAAAGACAATTGATATTCTTTTCTTAAAACCCGGAACCGGAACAATTGCAAAATCACGAGCATTTCCGGTGCCGTCGTCAAACAACAATTCGGGAATAATGACCTCGACATATTGGCCCGCCATGAAAGAAAAATCATCTGCCTCTAGCTCGAAGACAACCTCATAAGTCATTTCGGCTATTAGTTTTCTATCGACAATTTTGGCGGTGAACTTTTTCATGTCATTTAATACAAAGTCTGCGAGATATGGATATACTATCCCAAAATAACAAAAGTGATTGGTCTACAGCACAATATGCGGTGGCAAGTTGCTAGACTGAAAGACAGAAAGATAGCGATATTAGATCATTAACTTTCGCTCCCAGACACAATAAAAAGGCTACTCACAAACTTATTGTGTCACTACGATTGGCTCATCGGCATAAGTGTCCGGTGCACAAACACTAACTCTGTTGTCGTTAGTTATCACAGCACGATAGCCCGTGATGTCTTCACCACCAGTTTGCGGATCATATGGTATTTCTGTCAAATAAGCTTGGTTCTCTGCCAAAACGTCGAGTACTATCCCACTACAGGGATATTCAAACATACAAATATCCAAACCTTCGCTCATACACAGCCCGCCGACCGGTATAGTGTCCGGGTACAAACCTCCGTTATCAATCGAATACTGTTGTATGGCTCCAAGTATAGTGCGCACATCACTCCGTCTTTGTGTATCCTGGGCTTCACCAAATTGCTTGGCTGGATTAATGGCAATAATGACGATAGCGGCCAGAATAGCCAGAATCGCTATAACCAGTAACACTTCTATGAGCGTAAAACCTCTTGTCAAATTATTTTTCACGATGATAAATTTGTTAAATATTAAATTACATTTTAAAAGTACCGAAACCTGCTTAACTTTGTTTTAATTATATCTAAGAAAGACTACAAATAACCAGCGTAAATATCCCCTTAAGTTCATTATCTGGTTACAGACAGATTGTCTTTGATTTCGGAATTCGGTGCGGAAACAGTCAACTTTCCTCCTTCAGACTTTTTCAGAAAATACCCCGTACCGTTTAGTGAACAAGCCTGGTTGCCATCACCACAAAGAGGATCTAGAGGAACACTGACTAAATATTCTTGTCCATCAGTTAACACTGAGAGATCACAGAGACCTTCACAATCCATACTGTCAGTTCTGCAGATTTCCTTATCGTCGGTGGCGATAACTTCGGGATATGCACCATCATGGTTGGTTGCGTACTTATTAAGTGAACTTAAAATCAGGTAGATGTCAGTCGAGCGTTCTGCATCACGAGATTTAGCAAGTTGCCGAGCGGGATTAATAGCCATTATGGTAAACGTAACTAAAATAGCTAATATCGATATCACTAGTAAAATTTCAATTAAGGTGAAACCAATGTAGGAACGATTGTCTCTACCAGCTAAAACAACTGGGGTGTTAAGTTTTTTGTTCCATATAAAAACTGTGCTTTTGATAAATAACATTTTAAAAGTATTTGGAAACCGTGAAGATTAAAAAACCAATAGCCATTAGCAATAGGACCATGGTTGAGATTAGCTTGAAATTGACTCCAGGAAATTTTTTGGTCAAGTACATACAATACACACGTAAATCAGCCGGACGAAGCTTATGTTTTATTTTGTGAAACAGACCAGATAGTGAATGTGCTCCACTGGCACTAATGATGTCTTTTGACATTTCGCTGAAGTCAACTCTTTTTATCTTTTTCAGAAAATTCAAGTTTGAAAAAACTTCGTAATCTTTAACCAGCGCCAGACCTATAACAACCGATTGCAAAACACTGGGGACTTCCTTATCTGGTAACTCATATCCTTTTAATTTTTTCATCGGATCGGCTATCGAGACATTCGTCTCCATTCTTTCCGAAATAAACGAATCCATTTTTGGCAGAAGAGCTGATCCACCTGCGATAACAATTTGCTCTATGGGATGTCTGGTGATATTTTCAAAAAAATTCCTCGCTTCCCTAATTTTATCAACAAAAGGACCCATATACTCCCTCAGCATTTGAGGAACCTCAGTTTCTTGATTGGAAGTGTCTAGGCCATAATGTCTTTTTTGACTTTCCGCTTCTCCATAAGTAAGTCCTAATTTTTCGACCAAGTGACGAGTGAAGTGTTCACCTCCTTCTTTGATAACAATAGAAGCATTCGGTACGGCGTCTATGCTAAATAAGCCAATAGTGGTGGTGTAGGCACCAATATCAAGAATCATGCAGTCACTTTTGAGCGGGGGCTCCTGCAACAAAGATTGTCCTAAAGCAAACAACTCCCCACCAACAAAAGCAAGTTCGACTTTTGCCGTCGCAAACGCTTTAACAAATACATCGAGATCATCTTTTCTAACACTAATGAATGTCGCTCTCTTTATACCGTCTTCTTCGGATGTGTGAAAATTCCAGTATAAGTTATCAAGTTTAAATGGAATTATTTTCTCTGCTTTTTGCAGAACAAAAGCCTCCGAGTCGGAATCCTTTATATTATCAGGTAATACACAAAAATGAGAAAAGATTTTTGATTCAGGGAGACAAAGCGCCACGCCATACTTAACACCATCGTCGTCAACGTCTATGAGTCCCATCTTAGAAAAAAGTTCGTCGAGAGCATTGACAAAGCTATTTTCGTCAACGATGTTACCATTTTTTACAATTCCGGATGTAAGTTTGACGCTTTCGTAAGCGACAGTAGTACCTTCGATATCGAGTTGGAGTGCTTTGATGGAAGCTTCGCTAACATCGATACCGATAACGTTGTTGTTTTTCATGATTAAAATTGTGTCACTCTCTCGGAAGAGGAAATGATAAATTTCGGACTTATCTGATCAATATTCTCACTAATAAAGTACTCTTGTTCGCCAACTCTGCTATGAACTTTAATAATACGATCGGTATTTCCGATACCTTCCACCACCAAAATCTCACATTGATTATCACCTACTTGTAAGACTTCGTCACCACGGTAACCTAAAGTTCTCTGCAGTTCCATTCGCGCATGTTCTAAACAGGCATGTATAGTATACCTTGCCTCATCACGATCTTTGAAAGCTATACCTGTCCCAGAAACAGTAATCGAATTAGAAGTAATACCGATAGTGATCGACAGAAAAATGGCCGAAAGAATCAAAACCGATGAAAGCGCGATGAAACCTTGATTGTTTTTTATCATGGATATTGCAAATTCATTGTAGTATACAACGTCGTACTTGACTGCAGTTCGGTTCTATTTCCGGGATTAAGTACTCTCATGCCCAAGACCAGACGTAACGAACCAACTTCATCACCCCGACTGACATTCAAAAATTCGACGGTAGAAACAAAAATATTTTCACCCGACAATATTTCCGGTTCACTCATACCCTCCTGTACCCTGATCCTCCCGTCTATCACATCTATAACGGTAGGGTCGTTATTCGGATCTTCCATTTTTAGAACAAGCACAGACGAAGTAGATGCTTGGATAGGCTCCAAAACACTCTCCGCCTGACTCGTGAGGAGTCGGATCTTTTCACCAGCAAACTGAACATTGTAGTGCAATTCTTCCTTTGCCCTCGATCCCATAACGTCAAGCAGAACATTTACTCCGATACTTCCGATTAAAGCGATCATAACGACTGAAATACTAAGATATAACAGTATCTCGATAAGTGTAAAACCATCCTGTTTATCTCCTTTTCTTTTCATGACAATTATTCGACTATATAAACAGACTTCATGGTTCCGTCCTCTAATTTAAATCTGGCAGTAAAATCTGTATCACTGACGTCCCCGTCAAACCTAACAATATCAATTGGATGTAATTCGGAAACGGGATTGAGCTGATAATCGTCAATATCAATCACTTCCCCAGAATGGACACCTGAGGAAGTGGGGGCTACAAACACATCTTGACCCATGATGGTTATTTTTTGTAGAGAAGACAATGAATCCCACTCCAGCGTCATTTCTGTAATTGTTATTTCCCCATCTCCCTCATTATTTAGCAGTAAGCCGGACAAGGCCGTGCCGGAAGCGACAACGAGCGCATTGTCGATGTTCACATCAAGATCACCGGCCTGACCACCCTTCTGCATCCAGTTACTAACATGTGTAGTATAAGAAATTGTTTTCTCATTTCCGGAAATAGTATTCCATTTAACAAAAGAAGTGATGTTTTTAATATCAACATCTACATTATCAATCACTACACCGCGAGTAAATTTACCAAACTCATTGACTGACGGGGACAGAGTCCAAACACCCTGTTCAAGGGCAAGACCATAGGTACCCGGCTTTAGTAAATCGAAACCTGCCGGTTGCATGGAAACGACAGCCTCAATTCCTTCGGAAGCCAACCAACGTGCCTGATCCACATCACTCGCATGAAGTAAGAGTGCCCTAGCGTCGAGGACCAAATACCCGATAGTTACGACACCGATCGTAAAGACAGCAACAGCAAAAATGATTTCGATCAATGATTGTCCTTTTTCACTTTTTAACTTTTGCATATTAACTCTCAATTTATATTACCCGAGACTGATATTTGTATTTGTCTTTGCCTGTTTCCTAAAGAAATTTCTATATCACCGTAGACATCAGGTTCTCCTGATAGCCTCGCGAATACAAACTCAGACGGGCCGTTTATATCAATTGCGGTAGCGATTCCATAAACCACATCTTCCGAGACGTTCCTGCCTGCATAAGAATCACCTTCAAAAAGAATAAATGAATTGTCATCCACATACACACCAAAAGCCTGTCCATTTTTTCCAGTTAAAGCAAAGCTTTGTGCCTGTCGGAGAGAGTTCTTAAGACCATCAGTTGTTTCGTTTAATAATTGTAAATGGTAGAACGACATTCCGATCGGCGCTACAAATGATCCCAAGATAAACATCAGACTAATAACCAACATTATTTCAACAAGAGAAAAGCCTCCGTTGGAAAAAGTATTTCTAAAGACTACCTGTGAGTTCATAAATTGGCATAATAATTGCAAGCGCCACAAAACCGACTATTACGGCAATCAAGACCAGCAAGACCGGCTCAATAACGGTTGGCAACTTCTTTGCCTGAGTACTGACCTCTTTGGAATAAAACTCAGCTAAATACTCAAACGATTGTACCAATGATCCGCTATTTTCCCCTATCGAGACGACGCTTATCATCATGTTTGGGAAAAGTCTTCCAAAATGTCTCATGGACAGAGAGAGTGTGGTTCCTTTTATCAGCTGATCATGGATTAATTTTATGGAGTCTTGATAATAAATATTGGTAACAGCCCCCGAGACGATAGAGGCTGAATCATTCAACGAAAGACCACTCTTGAGTAGCGTGCCGAAAAGCTGAGATACTAATGCTCGCTGGTAGTTCATCAACATACCACCCATAAATGGCAAATGTATAAAAATAAAGTGAAAAATTTTCCTGATTCGATGAATGCGATTAAGTAAAACCACACCAACAATGAGAAAAAACACCAGGAATATGCCAAGTAGCCAAGAACTTTGCACCCATAGTGAAATGGCCAACAACATCTTGGTAATCATAGGTAACTCGACTTTAAGGCTAGTGAAAAGTGGTATCAGTTTGGGTAAAATAAATACAGCTAAACTACCACCAAGCAAAACAGCCGCCCCGAACACAAGCTTGGGATACATAGTCGCTGCAGAAACCTCTCGATTAAGATCAGCGCTTCTGCTCAGCCAGTCTGACAAAAATTGTAGATTGCTCTGCAAAGTTCCACTTTCTTCACCCGCCTTAATAAGGCTTACGAAAATTTTTCCAAATATTTTCTCTTCCCTTCCAAATGCAACTGAGAGAGGAGTTCCGTTTTCTATATCGGTTCGCACACGGAAAATTACTTTTTTGAAGCGAGTAGATTCACTTTGTTCAGCCAGTTCAGTCAATGCTTGATTAATAGTAATTCCACTCTTAAGCATAATAGCCAGACTTTTGGTGAAGTCCACACGATCTTGCAACGAAATTGAACTAAAGAAAATCATAGATTATGTACCTGCGACCTTAATAACTTCCTCGATGGTGGTTACGCCATTTACAGCTTTTATTACACCGTCGTGTAAGAGAGATACCATGCCATTCTTAAAAGCTTGATCAGCTATTACATCAGCTGACTCCTTCTTGGTTATTAATAATCGTATTTGCTCATCTACCTCCAACACTTCAAAGATACCCACTCGACCACTAAATCCGGTCTGCTGACAAACTCTGCACCCTCTTCCCTTATATAATCTTAATTCGGAGATGTCTTTTCCGTTAGTAACCAAACTGAGAGCATCTACCACCTTGGGGTTTTGTTTCACAATCTCCACTTCTGTGGAGGAAGGTAGGTAACTTTCTTTACAATGGGTACATATTTTTCGAACCAAACGAAGAGCTACAATGATGTTCACCGATGAGGCTATTAAAAACGGTTCGACGTTCATTTCAATCAGGCGAGGAAATGTAGTAGCAGCGTCATTCGTGTGTAAGGTTGAAATGACCAGATGCCCGGTTAGAGCTGAGTTGATAGCAATATTAGCTGTCTCTTCATCACGGATTTCACCCACCATGATAATATCTGGATCTTGACGAACTATTGAGCGTAAGCCGTTGGCGAAAGTAAGGTCTTTTTTCTGATTGACTTGTGTTTGTTGTACACCCTCAATAGCGTATTCGACAGGGTCTTCAATGGTCATAATATTGACTTCAGGGTTGTTCAATTTTTCCAATATTGTGTACAAGACAGTTGTTTTTCCCGATCCTGTCGGACCACAAGACATAATCATACCGTGTGGCTTTTCCGATGCGGATAAGAGTTTTTGATAATCCTTTTCACTCAAACCCAAGTTTTCCAGTGTATATCTGCGAGAATTGGAATCAAGCAGTCTCATGACCACATTCTCTCCGTCGGTAACAGGCAATACTGAGACACGAACATCGAAAGTATTATTTTCATCGTGATGATATTCGAATCTGCCGTCTTGCGCAGCAGCTCTTTCGTCTGTCTGCATATGAGCCATGATCTTCAATCTGAAAACCACTTTTTCGTGAAGGTTTTTTGGATACCTGACCGCTTCATGTAATAATCCATCCACTCTGAAACGGACTAATATATACTTTTCTAAGGGTTCAATATGTATATCTGAAGCTCTGCTGTCATTGGCATATTCTAGAAGTAGGTCAACCAGTCGTACAATATCACCCGTTTCCTGGTCTCTCTCACACGAATCGATCAATTCCAATATTTTGCCATGAAGATCACCTTGATAATTTCTGAGTGCATAGTTGATTCCTTGTGGTGTCGCAAATGATATAGACATGTTTCTCCCCATCTTTTTCTCCAGAAGTCTGAAAAAATCATAATTGTCAATTTTTTCAGTTGCCAAACCTACTGTCTCTTCAGTAACGGAATATATAATCACTCTCTGTGCCCTAGCAACAACTTCCGGAATAAAATCCAGAAATTCATGCTTGATTGTTGTTTCAAACAAATCAATGAAATGATAGTCAAAAAAATCCGCAATTGTCCGACCAAGGTTCTTATCCGAAATTAAATGTTCGGCCATTATTTCTTCATACAACGACACTTCATTCTTTGTCGCTTCCGCCACCACGTTCAAAAATTGTTCATCTGACACATGTCCCGGCGTGACAAGCATTTCTTTAAATTGTTTTTGGGTAATTTCCATGTGAGTGATTTTAATTAAGCTACAACAGTTATATTTGAGATAAGTTTACGAAATCTGACCTTTAGAACCGGACTGATTACTTTTTAATTTTACTATTTCCTCTTTCAGCTCAATCATTTTCAGTTCACGGTTAATCATCAGCTGATTTGAGCTTTTGAGCTCTTCCACAGTCGCATTTAGCTCTTCGGTCCGTTTAATAACCGTCTCCTCCAGAGAATCTCTTAATTTTTCAAGTTCCTTTGTCCTCTCCAACACTCTCTCGTTGAGACTCAGATTCATTTCGTTTAGTTTTCTTGTCCGCTCCAACACCTGTTTCTCCAAGCCAGAATTAGCTTCGCTCAATTCTTCTGTTCTTTTACGTACTTTCTCTTCAAGCACAGAATTTGATTGTTGCAACTGATCAGCCAGATCATTGAAGTGCCTTGCTAGTTGACCGATTTCATCACCAGAAAATATTTTTGCCCTGGCTTGTGATTTTCCACCTTTAATATCACTTATTGTTTTAATGAAAGATCTTATCGGTCTCACCACAATCCAATATAGCCAAACAAGCACAACAAATCCCGTCACTATTATCATGGGTACCATAAATGCTATTGGTTTTATAGCCACGTCAATAATTGTTCCATATAGACGGTCTGAATTGATTTCCAGAAACAAACCTCCAGTCAGGCCGTAAAAATCTTTTTGTCCGTTTACCAATTTGTAAAATACCGATATTTTTTTCCCAGTCGAATCAGCTAAGATTTCAGAAAATCCAACTTCCGAACCTGGTATGTGTTTAGGTAAAAAATGCGTCTTATAATAGTTATTACTTCCTTTGTACTCAACATGTTCTGAACTCCCTTCTTGTATCAATATATCCCCACCACTTGAAACAAGTGTCACTTTTGTGAATTCAACTAAGTTTTCCGGTATTTGATGCCAGATGGTGGCTAAGACTTTCTCAAGTGTAGCTAAAGATAAATCTGCTACCACCATTCCATCGTATCCATCCTGAGATCCAAATCGTTCCACAGGAAATACGTATCTCTTTTTCCAGGTAGTTAAATCGGAGCTTATAATAAAATCAGATACTTGTGGATTACCTTTTAGTATCTCTGATGTCTGTCCTATATTTAACCCGGCCATCTTTTCTCCTATCATGTCTGTTCTCGAAGACGCTCGCACAATTTCTTCTGCATCAACAAAAGAAACTGATTCCCACAACTCTCGGTACATACCGAATGAATCCAGATCTTCGATTACCCCACCAACCGGGTGAGCCGGCGATTCACCAAGAACGCTGATTTCAGTCAAAAAGTGTTTTGGTGTATGGGAATCCGCAAGCAAAACAACACTTCTTCTACGTTCTAATAAATACTCGTCAATATTGGAGAACACCTCTGAAACGAGCTGGGAATACCGCTCATTCGTAGCATCGCTGTAATGAACTTTGGTAAAGTAGTACGCCACATAAGCAATAGACATGATCGTAACCACGATAGCAACAGATATGATAAGAATTATTTTAAATATCAACTTGTTTCGTAGCATACGAAATTTCATTAAACGAACTCAAGGGCAACAATTGCCGTTTAACACCGTGACCTCTTACAGTTATCATACAACTATATTTCTCCTTCTTTTATCCCTGTACACAGGTTAATATATAACGATAATGATAAGATTTTGTTAACGTGAATTACTCCATAGAGAAACTACCGGCTCAGGAATTTCCCGTAGGCTTACGGGAAATTCCTGAGCCTCCAAAAACCCTTTACTACCGTGGCCGATTACCAGACCGTAGCCTTACTCTCCTCTCCATTGTTGGTTCTCGTAATTACACGAGTTACGGGAAACAAGTCGTCGATGAGCTCGTTGGCGGACTAGCGGGGTATGAAGTTGGAATCATCTCCGGACTAGCGCTCGGCATAGATTCACTGGCGCATGAATCAGCCCTACGTCACAATCTCTACACACTAGCCATTCCCGGTAGCGGACTCGAAGATAGTGTGATGTACCCAGCCACTCACAAGAATCTCGCCTACAAGATACTGGAAGCGGGTGGTGGCCTCCTCTCGGAATTTGAACCGACATTCAAAGCGACCAAATGGTCATTCCCCATGCGCAATCGTCTGATCGCGGGAATAAGCAAAGCCACATTATTAATTGAAGCGGCGGAAAAATCCGGCACTCTCATTACCGCTCGATTGGCCACAGATTATAATCGTGAATTACTCGTTGTCCCGGGAAGTATTTTTTCTAAAAACAGCGTCGGGGTTCATCAATTCATGAAACTGGGAGCAACCCCGATCACAATGAGCGAAGATATTCTGGACTGTCTTAGAATCGACATAAAATCAATTGAAAGGGCGCAACCCAAGCCGACTTTATCCACAACCGAATCTCTCATCCTCTCTCTTCTTCCTGAACCGACCCATCGAGACGAGCTGATCCGCAAAACAAAGCTCGGAACCCAAGAAGCTTCACAATTACTAATGATGATGGAACTTAATGGTTACATTAAATCAGATAATAATATTTATCGTTCAACTCTATAACCACGGGACAAACGAGTTGACAGATTTTCCATATGCTAGTATTTGTACTACCTAATTATGTCAAAACAAACACTGGTAATTGTAGAGTCTCCGGCCAAATCGAAGACTATAGAAAAATATCTGGGAAAAGGATTTAAAGTAATGTCTTCAATCGGCCACATCCGTGATCTACCAAAAAACAACAAAGACGCCGTCGACATTGAAGGTGGTTTTATTCCCAAATACATTATTTCGCCTGGAAAGAAAAAAGTGATTGAAGGTCTGCAAGAGGCCGCCACCAAATCAGATACTGTACTGCTGGCGTCCGACCCCGATCGTGAAGGTGAAGCAATTGCCTGGCACGTGGCGGAACTGATCAAAAAACACAATTCTAACATCAAACGAGTGGCCTTCAATGAAATCACGGAAGAGGCTGTCTTAGAAGCGATTGGACATCCACGCAAACTTGACATGCATCTTAAAGAAGCACAGGAAGCGAGAAGGGTTTTGGACAGATTGGTCGGATACGATTTGTCTGGTCTGATATGGAAAAAAGTTCGCTATGGTCTATCTGCTGGGCGGGTGCAATCACCGGCTCTCAGAATAGTGATGGAAAGGGAGCGAGAAATCAGAGCTTTCACACCTCAGCAATATTTTGTGCTCGAAGCCGACTTAAAAGATACTCAAGAGACCATCACTTTTACCTGCACCAAGGAGCCAAAGGAAGAGGAAGAAGCTAACAAAATCAAGACTATCGGCGAAAGTCATGGGTGGGAAGTAACTTCCGTAAAAGAAAGCGACACTAAACGCACTCCCTGCCCGCCCTTTACGACTTCTACCTTGCAACAAACAGCCTCAACCAGACTTGGTTTTACACCGTCTCGCACCATGGGCGCCGCGCAAAAATTATATGAAGCCGGACATATAACCTACATGAGAACAGACAGCACGACTCTGAGCGTCCAAGCCCAAAAACAGATATTATCCTTGATAGACAAAGATTTTGGGAAAGAATATGTAATGCCTCGAACTTTTAAGACCAAGAGTAAGTCTGCTCAAGAGGCTCACGAGGCCGTTCGCCCGACCAAGTTAAGCAAGAAAACAGCGGGAACAACCGCCGACCAGAGGTCCCTTTACCAATTGATCTGGGAGAGAGCAGTCGCTTCACAAATGACAGACGCTGTCATTAAACGAACCAAACTCTCAACAAACGTGAAGAACGCAAAAGAAGCGATACCGGATTTTGCAATCAACGGTTCCAGGATCATTTTCGATGGCTGGCTTAGAGTCGACAAAAGAGCGCGCGGTGAAGACACTGAGGTACCAAAACTCTCAAAGGGACAGGAGCTTGGGTGTAAAGACGTTAGGATCGAAGCTAAACTGACTCAACCTCCTAGTCGCTACACTGAAGCCGGACTTATTAAGGAGTTGGAAAAACGAGGTATCGGAAGACCTTCCACTTACGCAGCCATAATGAACACTATTGTTCAACGCGGATACGTTGAGAAAGATGGCCGAACACTTGTTCCGACTGACACCGGCGACGTTGTATCAAGCTTTCTGGAAGAACATTTCCTCCAATATATAGGCGATGATTTTACGAGCGAAATGGAAAACGAACTAGATGAAATAGCTACCGGCGAACGTTCCTACCAAAAAACACTTGAGGATTTTTACAAACCCTTTAAAAAGGCCGTGGATGATAAGGAAGACATAGAAAAGCTTACCACTCTCGGACCGGGTCCTAAGCAATTCCCCTGCCCAAAATGTAAAGGAGAAATGGTTAGAAAACTCGGAAAAAACGGCACTTTCCTCTCTTGTTTGAAATTTCCTGACTGCGATGGCGCACGCTTGATTGACGGTTCGGAAGCAAAGCCGGACGAGCCGATAGGCAAACACCCCGAGACCGGTGAACCGATATTTGTCATGAACGGAAAATTCGGGCCATATGTGCAACTCGGCGAAAATCCTGAAAAGATAAAAGGCAAACGTCAACCTTCGCCCAAGCGGTCATCTATCCCACCGGGAGTCGAGGTAAAAAGTGTGACTGTAGCTGATGCTGTTAGATATCTCCTACTCCCGCGCGAACTAGGTATACACCCCAAAACAAACGAGCCGGTTGTAGCCAATTCCGGTCAGTATGGTCCATACATTGCACACGCCGGGGATTTTCGGCCGTTGAAAGATGAGAAAGATAACCCTTACGAAATCACATTCGAGAGAGCTCTGGAAATATTAAAAAAGCCCAAACAGTTGCGTAAGGGAGAAAAACTACTGAAAGAGCTTGGCGTGAATCCGAAAACTCATAAGTTAATTAATGTAATGGAATCCAAATCCGGCCGATACATTAAGAAGGGGTTCAAAAGAATCAGTATTCCCGATAACGTTAAGACGGAAGATATTACTCTGGAACTGGCGATCGAACTTCTGCAACAAAAATAAATTCGACCAAACAATTACAAAACTTGTCAACTGCCGATTATGTCTCTAGAATAGATACCATGTATACGGTAGATCAGATTATCTCCAAACTAAACGACCCTAACCAGGCCGATGGTGATCTCATAAGAAAGGCTTATAACTATGCCTCAGAGGCGCACAAAAATCACAAGCGTTACTCCGGGGAGCCTTACATGACTCACGCCGCCGCAGCCGGCTACAAACTGGCCGCCATGGGTATGGGACCGAGAACCATTTGCGCGGGACTGCTTCACGACACAATAGAGGACACACCGGTAACTTCCGAAGATATAGATCGCGAATTCGGAGACGAGGTGCTATTTTTAGTCGAAGGTGTGACTAAACTAAGTTCGGTTCGGTATTATGGCACCGATCGTCACAACGAGAGTCTTCGTAAACTCTTTGTCGCTACCAGTCAAGACATCAGAGTTCTTATCATTAAACTGGTTGATCGTCTTCACAACATGGAGACCCTCAGTTATGTACCGGAAGAAAAACAAAGAAGAATCGCTCGTGAGACTTTGGAAATTTACGTACCAATTGCCCATCGGTTGGGTATGGGGAAACTGCGTAAAGAACTGGAGGATTTGGCTTTTCCTTATGTTTATCCCGAAGAAGCTAAAAGAGTAAAAAAGACTTTGTCATCAAGATTTGGAAACGCCAACGAAGTCTTGGAAAAAGAAAGAAAAACTCTTCAAAAAAGACTAGCTGAGTTGAAACTGACAGACTTTAACACTTCATACCGAGTAAAAGGATTATACAGTCTGTACCACAAACTAAAGATTAAAGAATGGGATATAAACGCCATATATGATCTTCTGGCCATGCGCGTAATAGTAAATTCGGTGGAAGACTGCTACCGGACATTGGGCATAATTCATGAGTTATGGCGCCCGTTACCAAAAAGAGTGAAGGACTATATTGCTTTTCCTAAGCCAAACGGCTACCAATCACTCCATACTACTGTCACCACTCAAAACAGTGTTATCTTGGAGATCCAAATTCGCACCAAGCAAATGCACCAAGAAGCGGAATTTGGAGTCGCTTCACACGTTTTTTATAAACCACCAACCGTATCGGATAACTCCGGTGAGAAGAAACCTTCCATGTTTTCCAGCCTCGTTCCTGCCCTGTTTCAGCCTTTCTCAAGACGTGAGACAGAATCCGAAAAAAATCTCGAGAAATCAGCCTCAACCCCCCACAACCAAAAGATACCGCGTTGGATATCGCAAATTGGACAAACTTACCATCACGAGTCTAAAAATCCCACCAGTAATTTTGTCGAAGATGCGGAATCTGATTTCTTTTCCAATCGTATCTTCGTCTTCACTCCCATCGGCGATGTGGTGGATTTACCGGTTGGTGCTACGCCGATAGATTTCTCATACGCAATCCACTCGGAAATAGGCGACCATACTTTTGGTGCGAACGTAAACCGAAAACCAGCCCGTCTGGATAAGGAGTTAAATAATGGGGACATCGTGGAAATCGTGACCAGAAAATCGGCCAAACCAAGTCCAAAATGGCTACATTTCGCCAAAACTTCAGTGGCACGAAAACATATCCGCGCCGCCATCGAACAGTCAAACAAAATCTAAAAAAGCTGTTTAGACGGTGAAATTGTTTATTGAGTAAAGACTACTTTCATCCTTTGTCTCTTCGTCTTTTTTAGTGATGTGTGATGGTGGTTGTTCAACAGAATCAGGAGCGACTCTTTCTTCGGTAGCTGGATTGATCGTGGTAGCTTGATTTTCAATCCTTTGATCATAATCATCACCGCCTAAACCACGAACGACACTTGGTGTTTCCTCCGGCCTGGTTGCGACTTCCTGTTTTGAATATTCAACAACACTTTTTTGATTTCCGGTCTCTTCAATTTGGTTGTGCTGATTTTGTTCAGCACTGACTGAATAATGCCCGCCTATAGTTTGCGACACGATGGTTACGTTTGGTGACCGATATACCGATCCAGGTTCAATCCTGGACACCGCCTGCTTTCCGAACTCAGATGTTTGTCCTGTTTGATATTGAGTTTGTGACTGCGATGGTTCATCTGCAACTGGCTGTTTCGAAGATTCAGGAACTTCTTGAAGTTGATCTGGTTCTGGAGGTAAAATTTCACTTTCAGACTTATAATCAGTCTCCAGCGGAGTGTGTTCGGCTAAGTGTTCAGCCATTTCTTTTTGGCCGGTTTCTTTAGCAGACGCTTCGTCACTCATTCTCTTCAAGATGGAAGCCAGGTCATCCTCTGAAAAATAGTCGATGGTAAGCTTGCCACCAAAATCGGTTTTTTGAATCTGAACTCTTGTTCCCAACGTCTCAGTAAATTGTCTCTCAAATTCTATCAAATTGGCATCAAATTCATCGGGGTCTTTCTTTCGCACTTTATCAGTGGCTATTTTTCGGACAATCCTTTCCACTTCACGAACCGATAATTTTTTAAGCAGGATTTCTTTGTAGACCACCTCCTGTTCTTCCAGACGATCGGAAAGCATGAGTAAAGTTCTCGCGTGTCCCTCAGTCATATCGCCAAGCTTCAAAGACTCCAACATATGCTCAGGCAAGCCAAGCAAACGAATTGTATTAGACACATATTCTCGACTGCGACCAACTTTTTTGGCAACTAAAGCGTGAGAAAGACCAAAAACATCCGCTAATTGCTTAAATGCGATCGCTCTATCAACAGCGTTCAAGTCCTCACGCTGGAGATTTTCTATGATGGCCAACTCCAACTTTTCTTGTTCATTCTGTTCACCTTCTCGAATAATAACCGGGACTTGCAGGACTCCAGCGAGCTTACTGGCTCGCAGACGTCGTTCCCCGGCGATCAATTCATATTCCGTATAAAATGTCCCGTTTTCCTGCTGAACTTCATTTCTAGTGACGGTGAGTGGCTGAAGCACGCCATACATACGAATAGAATCCGCCAGTTCCTGCAGTTTATTTTGGTCGAATTCTCGACGCGGTTGAAAAGGATTGGGGACGATTTTCTCGACCTCTACCCAATAGATTGAATCTCCCTGAAATGCCATAAATAAAAACCAATTAATACCTCCGAGTTCTTACGCTCGATATGGGAACATTCTATCATATTTTACTTATACACAGTCTTTATACGAAGTGATATGGTTTTATCTATAGCGGTGACATTCCATTCTGGTTTGTTTTCTGCTACACTCTTGGTACAAAAAAACGCCTCGGTGGTGGAATTGGTATACACGTACGACTCAAAATCGTATGGCGCAAGCCGTGAGGGTTCGATTCCCTCCCGAGGCACCAAAAAACTAGTCTAATCTCTTTTGAATTTGAATCTGTAGTTTTTTGCTACTTTGTAGTAACATGATTCGACGTCACCTTGGCCAATACAGGCATATCAAAATAAGGAGGAAGACGTGAGCACAACTGTTACAGAAATCTGGAAGAGAATAGGTCAAATCGCGGATGTGCATGTTGACCGTCATTTCGTCATCGATAATAAGACTCACAGTAATTGTTTAGTTGACTTGTCCGGTCTGACTAATCCCGAAAACACTGGATTACTTCGAGAAGTAGCGATTGAGCTATTCAGGAGGACAATTGCGGAAGGAAGGTTTGATACAAACAAGGCAGTCATGATGGTCGGCACGGCGTTGCTTGATACAAAATTAGTGGAACTGATGAGGGAAATTAATGAATCAGAACCAATGATTGAGTCGCTCGTGCCAGCGGAAATTCGTGAGGAAAAGCTCTTTGTCGGCAGTGACCTTGTGAATTCGATCACTCCCGAAACGCAAGTAATCTTGGTTCAAGCCCTACTTCAGGAAATAAAGTCTGTTAACAAGACGATCGGTTCTGTGATCAGACCTCTAGGATCGGGCGTTCGCGCCATAAGTTCAATTATTGACCAGAGTGGACTGGAAGCAGACGATTTTGGCGTACCTTTCGTTATTGCTCTTCGGTCAGTGGAAGTTTTACACTTTGATCTCAGTACTGGCACCTGTCCGCTATGTTCAGAAGGTAGACCAATCGTGAAAAATCGTGGACAAGGTGAAGAGCACAAAAGGCATTTCCCGAAGTACAAAGGGGGGTATATTGATCTTTAACTACAATAATCAGACAAGATTACTTAAAACGCCGTCGGCAATTGGTTTACCGATGGCGTTTTTATATTGTTTACCAAATATTAGTTATTAATCTTCATGCTAGATCTTCCCCACCAAATCAACCCCTGGTGTTAGAGTATCGTCTCCAGTATTCCAGCTGGCCGGGCAGACATTAGCTGGATGTTCACCAACATACTTGGCAGCCTTGAACTTACGCATGGTCTCCTTGCCACTTCGTCCAATTGAATCACAATTCACTTCCACTGTCATAATCTCCCCTTCCGGTGAGATGATAAATGTGCCACGATGCGTCACGCCCTCATCCGGAATCAATACCCCAAAAATTTCTGAAAGCAGATGGGTTGGATCAGCCGCCATCGGAAACTTAATATCCTTGATGGTCGGAGAACCGTCGTGCCAAGCTTTATGTACTTCGACTGTATCGGTGGAAACCGATACCACTTCCGCCCCTTCTTTTTGGAATTCTTCATACAAAGCGTTCATTTCACCTAATTCAGTAGGACAAACAAAAGTAAAGTCTTTGGGATAAAACATTAAAATAACCCATTTTTCACGTAGTTCTTTGAAGCTGAGTTCGGAAAAATCATCTTTGTGGTAAACGTCAAAACTAATTTCCTCCGGGACAATATCACCAACAGTAAGTGGGGTCAAAAATACCGGCTCGTCATCTTCACAACATCCTCCTTTACATGTATTTTCCATGATAAAAATAAAAAAGCTATTAAGGGTATAATAATACCACAATCCAAACATTCACGTTTAAGGTGTTTTTTGAGATGAATTTTTGCTAGACTCAAACAAAATGGCAGAACAGAAACCAAAGATAATCGCCATAGTCGGACCAACCGCCGGTGGCAAAACATCACTTTCGATTGAGGTGGCTCGAAAATTTGGTGGTGAAATTATTTCCGCCGACTCAAGACAGGTCTACCGTCACTTGAATATAGGTACAGGTAAAGTTACAAAAAAAGAGATGGGTAACATACCCCATCATCTTTTGGATGTCCGAGAACCGACCGAGGTGTATACGGTAGCTGAGTTTAAGTGCGAAGCAACGCAAGCGATTCAAGAAATCAAAAGCAGAGGTCGTCTTCCTATCATTGTTGGCGGGACTTTCTTTTACCTCGATTCACTAAGAAATAGAGCTTTCTTTGCTCCGGTAAAACCGGACCTTACTTTCAGAAAGAGTCTGGGTAAATTCACGGATGAAGAACTTTTTGCAAAACTCAAAAAAGCTGATCCTAAACGTGCGACCAACATTGATAAAAACAACCGCAGACGCCTCGAAAGAGCACTGGAAGTGGTTCGCGAACTAGGAGTTGTTCCAGATTTAAAAGCTACAGAATCACCCTATGACTGGCTTATTATAGGTTTAAGCGTACCAAAGGAAGAATTACGTGAAAACTTTAAAAACCGCCTAATAGATTGGCTGGATTTAGGTTTTGAAGAGGAGGTGGGTGAGCTGATAGAAAGAGGCGTCTCAGAGAGCCGGTTTGCTGAATTCGGTTTTGAATACACTCTCATGCTAACTTTTATTAACAAGGAAATTACCAAAGAAGAGTTGATAGAAAAATTCGTCCAGAAAAACTGGCAATACGCCAAAAGACAGATGACGTGGCTGAAACGAGATGGAGAAATAAATTGGTTTGCGCCGGAAAATCGCGAAGCGATTTTCCGGCGCGTTGACGACTTCCTTAATAACAAAAGTTGACCTAAGTGTCCCTTTCGCCTACTATTACGGTCACAAAGAAAAACGGGTCTATAGTTTAGTGGTAAAATTTCGGTCTCCAAAACCGAAGTCCGAGGTTCGAGTCCTCGTAGACCCGCAATGGAAAATACCTAGCATACGCTGGATATTTTCTTTTACCCCACATATCAGTTCAGAACTTTTTCTTTTTGTTAGAAAGTTGTATACTTCTCCTAATGAAACTCACTAACACAATCAAGACGTGGAGTAGCTTTGTTTCAACCAACCACAATCCGCACTAGTGGGTGGTTTTGGTGTCTCTAGCAAATCCGCCCCCTGAGGCGGATTTTTTGTTTCAGGACATGTTCTTTCACACACAGGAGGTCACATGACCAATATCACCATGCGCGACTTTGTTGTCTCAACCAAGTCAGATCATCCACCCAAGATAGTCCTTTCCGTTCCACACGACGGCTTATGGACACAAAATTTTACAGGCCATTTCACACCTCGAGAAAATGGTGTCGGTGGGTCTGATCGCTTTGTCACACCAATCGCCAACGACATATTAGTCTACTGTCAGGAAAAAGGACTAGGTGTCGATATGATTCGCTTTCTGATGCCTCGCAGGTACATAGATGCAAATCGTCCAGCACCCGGAATGCGTGACTATGCCAAGTACGAGGAAACTTCCTTTTCTGATGAAAGGCTACGAGTTTACTACAATGCGTACTTCGAAGAATTGGAAGCAAGCATAGATCGAGCCATCGCTACGCACGGAAAACAAAATATCTTAGTGCTGGACCTGCACGGTTTCGTACGCGGACGCCGAGAAGGTCAAGTGACAGACTTTGATGTTGTACTCGGTACCTGCCACCGCAAGACAATCCGGTATGGAGAACCAGACAAGTCTCTTGGAGGTCATCTGAGCAAAGCAGGGTTCAATACATTCACCCCCGGAAATGCTGATGTCTTACCAGGTGGTGACCCATTCTATGGCGGATTTATCTCTGAATATGTCGCCAACGAATACGAGGTAAACGCTATCCAGATTGAGACCGAAAAAAGATTCCGATCTCAAGACGGAGGACTAGTTGGTGCACGGCTTGCACAAACAATCGGTGACTGGCTAACAGCAACTTTCTGAACTTTAGCCGTTCTTCTTTGAGGAACGGCTTTTTCATACTAAAAACTCCCGCAATACCTGAATACTACTTTTGATATACTCCCGCTCCTTGTAGAGTTCTGAAAGCCACGTTTCTTGCCCGCGAGTACTAAAAACAGTCTGGATAGATTGTTTTTGTTGTACGAGCGAGGTCTACGAGGACTCGAAACCGCGCCACGACAAAGTCCGGAGTCGGAGCAGGTAAAATTAGCAGGTAAACCCCTAACTCGTGTCTATTTATAAAATTTTTCAAAATCAACCAGACGTTTCTCGTCGTTTATATAAAGCTGTTTCGTTCGTAGTGAAGAAAAGGCATCTAACATTTCAGCATCTGATGGCTTCACGCCTTTACTTAAGGTACTCACATAAGTACGCCAAGCGTCACCCCCAAAGTGAAAAAGTATCATGCCCCCTTGTCTTCTGTCAGTACCTATAGGCGAGTAATACAAGGTGTGTTTAAGTCCCTTTTCCATAAAAGCCTCGTGGTACGCCAATTGCTTGGGCAAACAATTAGCCCCATACTCACCAACAATAACCGGTACCTGTTTCGTCGGCAGATCGCGTAGAATATCGTTGAATTCAGCAACAAGTATCCGCTTGGCTCTTTTTTTCGTAAATGTTGGGAATAAACCATCAATAACTCCGCACGAACTGGCCGAATAATTATGAATCGTGTAAGCAAGATTATCGTCAACATCTTCAAGCTTAATTTCATCGCTAGCAAACACATCCAGTTTGGTCGCCCAGTTATCTCCATCAAGAATAATGAGGTGGTTCTTGTCAACGGAGCGAATAGCCAAGATGACATCTCGATAAAAATTAAGAAGTACCGAGTCACGTTCGGGTGTGTGCGGATAATTATTCGGTTCGTTCATGATGTTGTAGCCAAATATAGTCGGCTCGTGAGCATAATACTTTGCCAACATAATCCACAACTCCAGAGTTTTGTCTCTGTATTCCTTGTCGTGAAAAAACGGTGCTTCATTCACACTGAGCGTAGGGTCACAGTAACTGGCAGAATTTTGACACCCGGGCACGGTTTGAACGTCAAGCATGATATAGGTGTCGTATTCTTTCGCCCAAGCAACAAGTCTGTCTAAATACTGCAAACCTTTGTGTCGTTCATCAAACATCCAGTAGGCGACCGGGACACGAAATGTATTAGCTCCCATCTTGGCCAAAGTGAAAATATCCTCTCTGGTATAAAAATTGTCACGCAATTTTTGGTAAAAGAAGTCTCCGTACCCTTCCTCTACATTAGTATCTAAAAAGGTCCGAATGGACGGCTCGTGACCGACTCCTCCTAATTGACTCCCATACCCGGCCAGCAACCAATCCTCAACCTGAAGCCAATCCGGCAAGTTAAACCCTTTTACACGAAAAGGCTCTCCGCCCGGAGCCACAATCTCACCCGCTTCCGCGTGAACAAAGCCGGTTTTTGTGTACGACTGCGTTGGTTGTCCAAATTGATATTCCATACTATTCAGTCCGTTACTAAATACCGTATAAAAAATCAATATAAGCGTGATTGCAAACACAGTAACTGAAATTCGGTGTAATAAACGTCTCATAATTAAACCACTTAGTGCTTAGTAAATTAATATATGGAGAAATGACCGCCTGTTATATGGCCATATCCAGAATCAGAACTGCAATAAGCTTCCACGCCAGCAGCCCGAGCGGCGTCTCTTTCTGCACAATCTTGGGTTTCGTATACGGCTCTACGCCCAGAAGCAGAAGCTGCGGAATGAATGCTGGTTATGTTAGACAGCGAGCATTTTCCTGAGTTATCAGCCGGACGGCAGTCAATGTCGACGCAAGTTCCATTTCGATGGCAGGCATTGGTGTGCCCGATTTCAGTTCCTGCCGTAACAACCACTCCACACTCTGGACAAGCCAGGTGAATATCAACAATATCCTCTACAGTTTCAGTTTGCATTCCGGCCAATCCGGTACATTGACGTTGTGACGGGTCGGTACACTCGCCACTAGCTAGTACAACAATACCTTCATCGTCAAATCTCCCTTTCACCCAACTCTCTGATCTACCTGTCCCTACCCCCAAGGGAGGCTGACTTCCACTCAACTTAACCGGCCTTGGCGCCTGAGAAGCAGTCAACGAACTACACTCAATCTTCGACCAAAACAATTTTCCGTCAATCCTGCCGTCACCACCTATCAAAAGTCCTTTCATGACAGTATCAACCATAAGCCAGGCCGCCAAAACGATAATGATACCGATAATAGCGTTGGCTATCATGTTTTTAGCGTCTTCTTTGGCTCCCGGATTACCGCCAGAAGTGACCAACTTAAAACCAGCTACCACAATGAGTACAGCAAAGACAACCATCAAAACTCCGATCAACCATTTTACGATTCCGTTCGCCATTTGTACGAAATGACACTCGGTACACATGGGTTCTCCGGCTCCGCCACAGGTTACGAAGTCGGCGAAGACAAGAGTTGGGAGGAGGGTGAGGGTAAGTAGTATGTATAACTTTGCGTGTTTCATAAAGTTTAAGCAATTATCGACAGTGTGTCTTAACCCTTTAATTTTTCCGATACGTCACCCACCTTTTTTACATAAGATCTGGTTTCTATATAGCCGGTATTCGGAACACAATCGGTCTTGCCTGTATTATAACAGCCGTCAGAATTCCATTCACATTCCCACCGCATCAACCCAGGACAATTTTTACTAGGTTCGTTGGCACCTTTACCTCCGTTATATCCAGCATAAATTTTCCTTTCGTCGCCCTCATAAGCTTTATATAAATCAGCGTAAATCTTTGCCCCGAGACCGATGTTATAATTATCATCATCGCGCAATTTTTGACTTATTTCAGCATCACTCAAATTTTTTAGAGCCGGATCATATCCCCTTGCTGTCCCGGGCATTATCTGCATACAGCCCTGTGCACCAACGGGACTTGTTTTACTTCGACAACCACCCGACTCCACTCTCATCAAAGCTTGCAAATTCCTGGTTTGTTCCGCGTCTAATCCAGCCAAAGCTGCCGCTTGAACAACTTTATCGTCTGGCGCTGTTAGAGATGCTATCGATGCTATTTGAGCCGGAGTCAGAGTTCCTTTGGCAGGGTCATAAGCAGTTCCGCGTGAGGCGTCCGGTGTAGGGTGAACAATTTTGGGTGGAAATGTTTGCGCCATCACACTACACTCAATCTTCGACCAAAACAATTTTCCGTCAATCCTGCCGTCACCACCTATCAAAAGTCCTTTCATGACAGTATCAACCATAAGCCAGGCCGCCAAAACGATAATGATACCGATAATAGCGTTGGCTATCATGTTTTTAGCGTCTTCTTTGGCTCCCGGATTACCGCCAGAAGTGACCAACTTAAAACCAGCTACCACAATGAGTACAGCAAAGACAACCATCAAAACTCCGATCAACCATTTTACGATTCCGTTCGCCATTTGTACGAAATGACACTCGGTACACATGGGTTCTCCGGCTCCGCCACAGGTTACGAAGTCGGCGAAGACAAGAGTTGGGAGGAGGGTGAGGGTAAAAAGAGTTAGGAGAAGCGAATATTTCATATAAATAACCAATGGGGTGACAACTTATAAAAATGTTTTACTAACAAACAAGCTGATTGTATTAAAATCACTAACATGAAAATGATAGCACAACAAAACTTCCAAAATCGCTTGAGATGTGATATTTTGTTCGCACTCAAGAGTATTCCAATACTTTGAGTTTCAGATTTAATTTGCGTCGGTGGAGTAGTATAGGCAAACTGCTTTGCTTATACTCCGGTCACAAGCTATGCTTGTGAGGCGACGTTGTGAGCATTTGCAAATCAGGGTGAATCAGTTTGGGAAACTGATTCGCGGGGGCCCGACACCCGCGATTGCCACGCGTTAGCATGACGTTCAAAATTTTATTTGCGTCGGTGGCGGAGTGGATGAGAAATGAAATGTTTCATTTCTCATCCGTTCTGCGAGCGATAGCGAACAGATTGGTCAATGTGAACGAAAGTGAACAGACCAAAGGAGGACAATGTAATTGATCACGGAGAAACCGTGCAAAATAAATTGTCTTTCTACGAAATACAATTTATTTTGCGTCGGTGGCGGAGTGGACAGAAAGTGAACAGTTTCACTTTCTGTCTGATCTGTCGCTTGCGACAGAATTGCCGATGTTTATGAGGCAATAAGAGGACAATGAAATTGACCGCGTTTATGTCGCAGAGTTTCTGATGATATAAATGGAGTCAATTCACACAAAATTCAACTTGCGTCGGTGGCGGAGTGGTCAATCGCATTAGACTGTAAATCTAACGGATTTATCCTACGCAGGTTCAAATCCTGCCCGGCGCACCAATATTGAACTTGTCGGCTCAAAACCGACGGACGAGTGGGCGGCACGAAGTGCCGCCCACTGCGTTGGGGCATAAACAGAGCCGTTTTGCGGCGCGTCGCCTGCGGCGACAGCGACGACTTTTCCGCCGAGGCGGAGGTGCGACATCAGAAGCGATTTTGCTACATAGTATTTGCTTTGATACAAAAAGCATTTTTGTTTGTGGTACAATGAGAGGGCTATCAATTCAGGTGTTTTTTGTTGTTCGGACTCAAAGAGCCGTCTTGGACAGTTTAGGTTCGCCTGAATTGATAGCACCAAGACGGCTTTTTGAGTGTTTGTTATCAGCTATTGT
The DNA here is from genome assembly GCA_023898585.1 of Candidatus Nomurabacteria bacterium. Taxonomy (GTDB): domain Bacteria; phylum Patescibacteriota; class Minisyncoccia; order Phycocordibacterales; family UBA918; genus OLB19. The sequence goes on from CP060229.1 coordinate 27,209, forward strand.
ATTTCAATATGAATACACAAAAATACTTTTTGTATGCTCGCAATGGAAGGTACCCCAAAATTAAGACACCTTTTGCAAGTCTTTTAATAATACCTCATGTTGGTCTCTAAACAACCGAGGTGGTACTTTTAAGACGGAGTGGATGCGTTTTTGATTGTAATAATTAATCGTCTGATAAATAGTAGCCACTAACTCACCGAGAGTATCAAACCGGTTTGGGTCACCTAAGTCCAATTTGAACCCTTTATAGAAACTCTCTTGGTAACCATTCTCCCAGGGACAACCGGGGGCACTCATGGACTGTTTGATACCAAGCTTTTGGGTTAAGGCAGTGTAGTCTTTTGAGCAGTACTCACTCCCTTGATCGGAATGAATAATCCGTGGAGGAGCTCGATGGAGCACTGCTGAAGCCAAAGCGTTAATGACGAGCTGTGTCTGATGTGTTGTCAATATCGATACACCAACTATCTCTCTAGTGTACGTATCGAGTACTGTAGCCACATACAACCACTTTCCTCGATATTTAAGATAGGTGAAGTCTGAGGCATATATATCACCTGGCCCTCGTGGTTCCTCACTCATTAAATAGTTGGGAAACACACTACCTTTAGGCTTTCTATAGACTTTTTTGGCTGTTCTTCGATAAGGTTTGATGTCAAAGAGTTTCATCACCCGTAGCACCTTCTTCTTGTTCATCTTGAGGTGTTGCGATAACCGTTTGTGTCCGTACCCTGGATGCTCACGAAGAGCCGTCTCAATCTGTTGCTTGGTGTGCCAATCCTTTTGAGGTTGTTTATGGTGATAATAGTGATGCGTACGTGAATAACCGATCACCATCCCTTGGAGAGCCCCTTTTTAGCCTCAATGGACATTTTTATGGTGAGGTCACCGATGATTTGTTTGAGTTGTTCGTTTTCCTTCTTGAGTTTGTTGTGTTCAAGGAGACTGACCGTACCCGTGGCCTTTGTACCTAGCCAATCATAAATGGTTCGACTACTGATGCCGTATTGGTTGGCAGTATCACTAACACTCAAGCCTTCGTGTTTGATTTTATTGATAACTTCTTCTTTGATCTCAGCTGATATCTTGTATCCTTTCTTGGACATATTGCTTGTATTGTTTAAGTGATAATACTTGCAAAAGTTGTCTTAAGAAAGGGGTACCTTTCAGATAAGCAAGTGCTTTCGATAGATGCACAGCTCACCGAGTTGCGGGCGTTTGCTCGGGAGCAAGGTTTGCAGATCGTAGAGGAATTTGTTGAGAAGCAATCTGCCAAGTCTCTTGGGCGCCCTATCTTTGGTGAGATGCTTGAACGGATAGAGAGTGGTGAAGCACAAGGTATCGTGTCATGGGCGCCCGATCGCCTCGCCCGCAATTCCGTCGATGGAGGTAGGGTGATCTATCTCCTCGACACTGGCAAACTTGCGAGCCTCAAATTTCCAACCTTCTGGTGTGACAATACCAGTCAAGGAAAATTTATGCTCTCTATGGCATTTGGACAAAGCAAATACTATGTTGATTCTCTTTCCGAAAATACGAAACGCGGACTGCGCCAAAAAGTCCGTATGGGGCATTGTCCGAGTTTAGCTCCTGTGGGGTATATCAACGATGTTCGAACAAAGACTATTACTGTGGACAAAAAGCGTTCCAAGATAATCAAGCAAGTATTTCAAGAGTATGTTAAAGGCAACATGCGACTGGAAGATGTGGCGGACTTTTTGGCACACTCCGGCGTTACCACCAGAACCGGAAAAAGAATCTCCAAGACCAAGGCGTCTTTTATCCTCTCCAACCCCTTCTACATCGGTTTGTTCAAGTACGGTGGTGAACTCCACGAAGGCAAGCACGAGCCAATCATTGCAAAGAAACTGTTTGATGAAGCGCAGGCAGTTTTGAAACGCCGTGGACAACCAGACCGCAAACCCAAGAATGAACCGCAGCCATACTGCGGACTCATTTCCTGCGCTTCCTGCGGGATGATGATCACTGCCGAGAACAAAACGAAGCGACAGAAGAATGGAAACGTGCATCACTATGTGTATTATCGGTGTACGAAAAAATCTAAGACACAAAGGTGTACTGAAATGTCGCTTCGCTCTGAAGAAATGGATCGGCAGGTATCATCACTTATCAAATCGGTTTCTTTGCCCACAGACTGGGCGGAGGAATTGAATCGCGTGGCGATAGTCGAACACAAAACCTCCGCCCACTCTGCGACGCGTCTCGTGAAAGAGAAGGAGGAGAACATACAAACCATTGCGATCAAACTAGAGCGACTTTTGAATGGTTACCTCGATCAAGTGATTGATGAGCAAGATTATCGCACGCAAAAAGCAAAACTGCTCTCCGAAAAGAAGTCACTCGAAGGTGAAATTACTTCTCTTTCACACCACGCGAATGATTGGCTCGCACCTTTCGAGGATTGGCTAAAAGACGCTATGGACTTGGACAAAATCGCTTCTGATAGTAACCTTTTTGCCAAAAAGGTTACCGCCAAAGAAATCTTTGGCTCGCACCTCCGCCTCGGCGGAAAAGTCGTCGCTGTCGCCGCAGGCGACGCGCCGCAAAACGGCTCTGTTTATGCCCCAACGCAGTGGGCGGCACTTCGTGCCGCCCACTCGTCCGTCGGTTTTGAGCCGACAAGTTCAATATTGGTGCCCGGGGCGGGAATTGAACCCGCACGCCACTTTGAATAGCAAGGGATTTTAAGTCCCTCGTGTCTACCGATTTCACCACCCGGGCGTAACGTCGATTTTAACATCTAAAATATATTTTGCACACCTCGTGTACGCTCGTTCCAACCGGTTATGTTAGTGGCTGTTGTGTGTTATAGTGTCCGACATGTCCTGGTGGCGAAGTGGTTAACGCTTCGGTTTGCAAAACCGACATGCGTGGGTTCGAATCCCACCCAGGACTCATACACTACATAACCAAACAGGTACACAGAGTCAGACACGTAATTAAAACGCCTGTTATTGATTACAACGACAAGAAACTCACTTTATAACCTTACTTATCTGCACTTGCGGGTAAAAACTCTTGTTTTGCTGTTTGAATTATTGTACACTCTGCGCACGAAGCAACCGCCCTTAGCTCAGTTGGTAGAGCAGCTCCCTCTTAAGGAGATGGTCCAAGGTTCAAGTCCTTGAGGGCGGACAATCGTAAAATAAAAACGTTATTCTTAAGACTAACGTTTTTATTTTAGTCAGCAAACTGCTTTACTGATGGGCGATTGTCGAACCGGAGCGATGTGAGTTTACGGACGAGCGAGGTGGGGTCGCTAGCCGAATAAATGAAGAGTGAAGCGGCTACATTTATTCAGGACTTGTAACGACAGGAATACACCTCACTTTGCCTCACAATCGAACCTGCTCTAAAAAATTCTGGCCACGAGCAATACTAGAGTTAGAGCAAAGCAAATAATTAAAGTTGGTGACTATAGAAAACTAGATTTAAAAACGAAAGAGCCACAAACAGCGTGGCTCTTTTTATAATTTTGAAACGATCATGTACAATTTTCTTACCCACCGTACGAAAGTGCAAACATGCGACCACTAGCGACAGATTGTACCGCTCGGCTGATTCTGTCGGCCTCTTCTTGGGCACTCTCCGCAATTTGCATTTTTTGTTTAGCGTCCTTCTGAAGATCCTCTTCCTTTTGTTTAAGCAAAGAAACCAGTTCTCCACACAAATCCTTATACGTTCTCTCCAGCTCCTGAATTTCTTCCATCTTAAACCGGATTATGTCATCGAGAGTAGCACCTGCTTTGACCAACTTACCTTTCTTGGGACCCTTCTTGCTCTCAAACCCCTCCGGCAACTTCCCAGAAGTAAGAACTCTGAGCCCAATCTCAGTAACACCGAGAATATCACCATTATCCTTATTTACAGAAACTAGCGGTTGGTTAACTTTATACAGCGAAGCCAACCACCTACCTACAGTCCCATTGATAGCAAGCCTTTCCTTACTCTTTATAAAACGAGACAAAGGGGAATGCATGACGTGATTGTTGGTAAACATACCTCTCGATAAAGACTGTCCTTTGTTGTCACGTATCGATTGGTAGACCAAACTCAGTATTGCGATCACGCATTTAGCGTTTGTCTTCGTCTGCATTGTGGCTACATCAGACAAATCAGGTATCGTGAATTCGAGACTATAATCAGTTATTATCTCTGATTTTGGTTCGACTACCGGCAATACTTCCTCTTCCTCCCTATCAAGACCTATATCGAGAGACTCATCAATCTCTGTACCAATCTTCGGTAACTTGTTAATTCTGAGAACCGAAGGATCTTCGACAAAAACCTTTCTTGACTCGTAAAACTTAAACACTCCCTTGGCCGGTAGTGCCCTTATTCTGTTTTCCAGATCATCAAGAGATTGGGCCAGAGCGACTTTGTCACCGGGTTGAAAATTTTTGCGGTCTATTTCACCAATATCCATCAAGCTATGGAATATGCTTAATACTGGCAGACCATCATCTTTTTCAGCTTTACTGGCATTGTCGTACGCTAGCGCAATACCCCATACAAGACCCATTTCTTGTCTGTTAAAAACGAAGGGTTTACCAAGCTGAGGCCTGACTTCAAACTTTTCTTCGTGCATGATTCTTCCCTCACAAAGTTGATTTATAGTTTCTTACTTGTACGTCAAGGTACAAAAGCTACCTGAAAAGTATTGTATTAACTTAGCTTACAATGTCAAACACACACTTCAGAGAGGTTTCGTGCCTGTGCTGACCAGCTAAAAAGATGCAACTGATCAAACTTTCTGCTATACTCATCGACGTTCACTTGAAATTGTAGATGGCGAAATTGGTAGGTGAGAAAGCCTAGGAGGCTTTCTCCCCGAGTTTTAGACACCTCTGAGTTGACTCGTGGAAGTTGAGATATTATAAAGTATTATCTCAAAAGGGGCCGAATGTTTTGATCATTGAATTTGAATATAGAGTGCAGGAGTGGCGAAATTGGTAGACGCGCTAGTTTTAGGCACTAGTGGAGCGATCCATGGAGGTTCAAGTCCTCTCTCCTGCACTCTGTATTCAAAATATAAGCCACCAAAAAAATCATTGGTCGAGTCCGCTTTCTACATAAACTGTTGCCTCATGGGCTGATTCTCCTAGCCTCAAATTATTACCGCGCACACTATTCGTTTTTTCAACCTTAGAAACTGTTTAAAGTCTCATCGGAGTTTAGACAAGAATTTATTCTCTTGTGTAGTAATTTGAGACATGCTCTAGGCACTCATCCTGGTTTTCTGAAATGGACGTCTTTTTCTAATGTAGATGTTGTAATAACGAGCCAAAGTCTTTTTGGATTGGGCGGGTAGTTTATCAACCATCGCACAACCCCAAGAGCAATAACCATCCTTCTTTTTAACACACTCATCACATCCGATGAAAAGCGTGTGGCAAATTTGATTCCTACAATGATAGTGAGTGTCACTCTTTGTCTTTTTGCAAAGATGACACGTTGAAATAATTTCATCACCAATTCTCTCGCCAAGACGCTCATCAAACACAAAATTCTTCCCTAAAAACTTATTCTCTAGACCTTGTTGCCGTACCTGATGAGCATAGTCGATAATTCCCCCTTTAAGGTGTTTAACATTTCTAAAGCCGTTGTGCTTCAGCCAGGCACTCGCTTTTTCACAACGAATGCCTCCGGTACAGTAGATAGCCATCTTTTTGTCTTTATACGCTTGCAGTGTAACCGGCGTATTCTTCAATTCATCGCGAAAAGTGACAAAATTATCCGGAGTGATCGCGTTTTTAAAGTGACCAACTTCCGCTTCGTAATTATTTCGCATATCAAAGATAACTGCGTCCGGATCATCAACGTACTCATTCATCTCGGAAGCTGTGAGGTATTCACCGGTATTAGTGACATCAAAGGAACTGTCATCAAGACCGTCGGCCACTATTTTGTCTCGCACCTTAACAGTCAACTTAAAAAATGACGGCCCCTCCCCTTCCTCAACGGCAATTTTATAAGGAGTCCCTTTTAATTCGGGCTGGGATTGTACAAAGGCGTCGAATTGATCCCAGTACATTGCCGGCACGTTCATCTGAGCGTTGATGCCCTCTGAAGCGACGTAAACCCGCCCCATACAATCCAACTCAGACCACTTGGTGAAAAGGCGGTCGCGGAATTTTTCAGGATCGACAATTCGTACATATCGATAAAACGACAAAGTTCGGCGTGGTCGCGTGTCTGCAATCGCATCCAAGCGCTTTTGTTCACGACTGCGCAAGTCTCGTCTTTGAGTTTTTTTCATTCTCAGCATCTTACCGCAGAAAAGAAATATTGTCAGTAAGATTAAGGGCAGTTGAGAATTTCCAGGGTGGACGGCAAAAGAAACCTCAAGAATCTGCAAACCCGAAATTGCCTCGCTTTTAGCAATGACCAACAAAAACTTATAGTACGGCCTTAAATAAGCCTATAATCACTCCCCTTTTCTTGACTTTTCTGACTAAATGTGCTATTATAGTAGGTAGAAAGGTGGATTACCCACCTACCAAAAACAGTGTGGCATTTCGCCACGTTGACAATTCAATTATTTAGGAGAACGACATGAAAAAATGGTTTGAAGTTGCAGAGAATTGGGTGACTATAAATGTCATCCCGCGCATAAAAACTTTCAGAAGGAAAAAAAGTGTTGGGGCTTCAAAAGTTGTAGATGGTGTACCTTACCGAAAACATCACGGACTGATTATAAACCCTGTGTGGCTAAACATGTTTTGGAGACCTGTCATAAGTACTTTTATTGGAGCTTTGATAGCTCTAATAATCTGGATACTGTTTGGTTTAGAATTATCGAACCAAAGATTGTTCTGGGGAACAGCCTTGTTAGCATGTGTAATAATCGCGAGTACTTTATGGGAGTATCCGGAGACACAGCATATACCCAAAAAAAAGTTTGCTATACTGAGCATTTGGGGCATGCGCATTTCTGTATACTTCTCTGAAGGACGCTATGACTGGTCGCTAAGAAAATTTGGTATCCGAATAGAGAAGGACGAGCCAAACGACAGTGCGGCTGTTGACGAGAGCGGTTATCTGCATCGAAAAGCATTTACGTTCAGAGTCTACAATAATGCTGATTTCGAGAAAGAAAAAGGTCCGGAATACAACATTTTGTCAACTGCAAGCAATGGTGCTGAGGTTAGTTCTAACGTCACCGCAAACGTATGTTTCTTTAATGCCAAGCGTTGGCAGGATCACGAGGATCCAAATCAACTTCTTGGAGAAACACTGCGGGACGCTCACCGCTCGTCAGTAAGGTTTTTCCAGGACAAAAACGCTGCTAAACTAGGCAACGTATTTGACCAGTTGCTGATGCAAAAAACCATCCTTGTCGCGTACCGATCTGACACAGGGTCAGTCGTACAAGACCGGGGTAATCATCCTATGTTTTTAGCAGTAGAAGTAGCAGAGCCAGAGGATAAACTCAAAGAAAGTGTCACACTGTTCAGAAATGGTCTGGCAGATAAAGGTAAACAGGATGACTTGGACAATGTGCACAGAAATAAAGAGAACGAGCTTGAGGTTCATATGTTGAGTGTTAGTAACATCCTACGTAACCCGCTTGAAACTCTTGGTATATATTTCGAAGGAGTGAAGGTGGCAGATGCTATCGCCTCGGAAGAGGTACGAAAGCAAGCCAACCGAGCATCTGGAGAAGACTATCAACTGGAAAGCAACGTGAAAAGCGCTGAAGCTTATAGCAAATCCCTTGGAATAAGAAGGACAGCTTCTGAAGATACTTCTGAGTTCCTGCAGGCGCTGACTGCAGCTGAAGATTCCGAAAGGGTTCATGCTGTAGGTATAGGCGGAGGAAATAAGATAGCGCAAGCAGCAGCAACACACGCAATACTTTCAAAAAATGAAGGAGATAGGAAGTGAATAATACTGAAAAACTCAAAAACCTGCTATCGAAAAACTTGGTGATAATACCCATATTTTTCATTGCTTCGTATCTTGTTGCAACGGGGATTTTGCAGGAGTTCACTGAATCTCCTGCAAACCAACCGACGCAAAAAGAAATTGTACAAAAAAAGACTCCGGCAACGGAAAGAAGGACTTTATCTGGATCACAAAAACTTGCGGTAGTACATACAGAAAAGAACGAATGGTCTTTTTTAGCACTGTTCATAGCAGCCGGTCTGACGTTTTTTGTCGCGATACTACGCGGTGGATGGGATGCTAAAACAGATTACCCGCTAGTGGCGAGAATACTGTTTTACACTACCGCCGGTGCATTGATTGTTGTTTTTATCTCATTTTTGTTTTTTGGCGAAGAAACCACCGAGGATGTAATCACAGAAGCAAGAGAAGCGGCACGACAGTCAGCAAGGGAAAATCTGCTCGGGGAATCTTTCAGTAAGTATTTCGACACCACAAACGGATACCCGCGGAAAATGGTCGATCCAGGAGACAACTACAGGATTGTGGAGAAGTGGAACGGCAAGGATGCCACTCCGGAAAATTGTCTGCCTGAATTTCAGGTTAACGGAGTAACAATGAGAGCACCTCTCGTCTACCCGAAAGGCCATGAAAAAGAAGGACAGTTGTTTGACTTCGCCAACAATGGAAGGTGTCGTTCTGGCGTTAATGGTCAGAGACTTATACCCATAACACCAGAAATGGTGAAGGAGCGTAGTCTAGAAGTAAAGGTCGCTAAGGCGTGGGAGGTGGCAAGGGAGAATCCATGGATTGCAGGAGCGGTGGTGGTGTTGATACCACTGTTCCTGTGGAGGATATTCGGGTCTGGGAAATCAGGTGAGACAAAGCCGGCAAAACGATCGACAGCACTGGATGTGTTGATCATAGTTGTTGTACTAGGCCTAATCCTGTTTACCCTCGATCGGACCGGCACCCTAGGCAAAGTGTTGCCTTGGGCCGGAACGGTAAGGGCGACGGAGTCGGTGGAGCAAAGGAATTGCTACACCGACGATATGTCAAGCAAAATCAGGTTTGGCGAGAAAGGACAGACCATTCTGATCTGCGATGGTCAGGGCACGGTCAGACTGATCGCTGAATATGGACATGACGACCTTCGGCTAAGCATACCTAAGAATTTCAGTGAGGAGACCGGCATTACTGCCTGGAAAAATCACATGGAACTTAAAAGGGACGCTTACAGGAACACGTTCCGCTGGTACCTCGAACCCTTTAAGAATGCCGTCGACAAAAACGGCAGAACTGTTCAGGCGATACCGGTGACGATAACAGCCACCAGATAAAAAATCCTAATAAATAATTGTGTGTTCTTTGAAGGAGGGAGAACGAAATAGCTCCGGTTTGCATTTTACAGGCCGGGGCTTTTTATTTTGGAAAAATAAAAAGCCCCGGGCCCTAGAGCATGTCCAAAAACCCTCCGAGCTCCAAAGGTTTGCAAAATTTGAGACAAAAAATTGATAGAATTTCGAGCCATACTGATGTACGGTAAGAAATCATAGCGGTTTTTTGACCAAATTTTGCAAACCGACGAGCCGGAACAAAATATTAGAGAAGGATTTACTCCTTTGTGTAGGGTTTTGGACATGCTCTAACCCACTCAAAAACTGAGTCGCAAGCACAAACCAAACCAAGAACCTCCAAACTATTAGTTACAAGCTCTGGTGGCTGAATCCAGATCGCCACTCAAGCCAAAGGTATTGGCAGCGATAGCAAGGATGGTGAAGGCGGAAAGCATCACCACTAGCCCAATGATGCCGTAGGTGATGTGCTTGACGCCATCTTGTCTTGCTTGATCATTCGTTGCATTCATAAAATACTGCCCGCAACCCCAAAGAAACACCAAAAAAGCAACAGCCGATAGTAGAGCGATGGTGGGATAAAGAATAACATCATTTAACTTAGCAACGAAACAAGCAGCTTGATTAGCAGCCTGGTCGGAAGGAGTTTGAGCAAATAAAGCGATGGGCAGAATGATCAGACCGGAAATTGTCGAAACTAAATACGAGACCTTATTAACTTTCATTAGAATAGTTTATCACAAAGCAAAATGGTACAACCGGATAATTCACCGCCAAACCACCGCCCACGGTCGCGACCATTATTCTCCAGCTCAGGGGCAGTCCTCGGACTGAAAAACAACAGAGAGGAGTGAAACGAAAGTGAATGATACCAAAAAAGCCGCTTCGCGGCTTTTAAAGAGGGTACCTGCACCTGTGCTGTCTTATCGCTATGTCTGCTGTTTATTGGGGCCAGTAGGAATATCTGGAGCAGTCTTACCCTGAAGACCAGTACTTGATGAGAGAAGATTAATGATTCCCCAGAAGATAATAATCAAAACGAAACCGAGGGTAGCATAAATCATCAGATTTTTACCCGATTCTTTTGCTTCCTCGTTGGCACCTCCAGCAATAAAGTAACGAAACATTCCCCAGACAAAGACCAAGAAACCTATTGCTAGAATAAATGGGATTAATACACCATTGGCAAATTTTACCAGGTCTGTTAACAGCTCGCCAAAAGGCCCAGCGTCGGTTGGAAGAACCTTTTGTGCGGTTTGTGCAAAAGTCATTAGAGGAAGCAAAAGCAAACCGACACCACTGACTGAATAAATAATTTTTTTCATAATCTTTTGTATATGTGGATAATTAAAACTAATTGGTCTTATTTATTGCTGGAGCGACAGGTGTCCCAAAACTCGCACCCTCATCAAGACCGGTACTTTCTGTGATAAGATTGATGACTCCCCAAAATACAATAATCAAGACAAAACCGAGCGTGGCATAGATCATCAAACTTCTACCTGACTCTCTTGCTTCCTCGTTGGCACCTCCAGCAATAAAGTAACGAAACATTCCCCAGACGAAGACCAAGAAACCTATTGCTAAGATAAATGGTATTAAAATTTTATTTGACAGATCGACAAGTTCCCTTAATAAAGTGCCAAAAGCATTATTATCAGGGTCAAAGGCTGCTGAAGCTATAAACGGGAGAACCAGAGCCGATGTGCTACCCAAAATGTACCCAATTTTTTTCATACGTATTTTACAAAACTTATAACGTTATAACGTTTACATTTAATTATAGTTCATACGTAATAACAAAACGATGAACTATCCACAATGGAAATTGAGTATTGGTTATGGTCGAGGGACCGGGACGGTAGGAACATTGCGCAAAATCTCCCCGTCAAGACCGGTACTGGAGGTGATGAGGTTGACCACACCGAAGAAGATTATTATCACAACGAAACCGATGACCGCGTAAATCATCAAGCTCTTGCCTTTTTCTTTTTTCTCTTCATCGGCTCCACCGAGAATGAAGAAGAGAAACATGCCCCAGACGAAAAACAGGAAACCGATACCGATAATGAACGGTATCAAGACATTGTTAATAAACACCATAAGGTTCAACAATAGTTCTTGAAATTCGCCACCATCGCCGGTATCGGCGAATTGAGCCAGGGCTGAATTAGGCAAAAAAGCCAACATCAAGAAGGCTGTTGCTCCACTGATCATTCTTTTAATTTCGGATTTCATACTTATTATTTTCGAAAATATTATGTTAATACTATACATCAGAATGTTGAATTGTAAATAGCTAGATGTGTTTTTCTATCCGAACAACGAGTTTTTGATTAAAGCGACGATTCCCCAGGCACTCACCATCACCACAAACACGATCACGGCAGTTAGTGCATATTTCTTCCCTTCATCCCGTTTCGTCTGATCACCGGCGTGAATAATCCAAGAATCAATCATTTTCCAGATGAAAAATATAAAAAGTACGGCAAAAATGGCCGGAATTATTAGGTTGATGATGTCTATAATCGAGCCGATCAGTTCTTTGTAGGTGGTTGGTTTAGTCATAAAATGAATTTGGTTACCGATTACTTTATTATTTAAATCCTGTCACAATGCTTTTTACTATCACCATTATCGCTTCCGCCCCGATGATAATTACCCCGCCAATTACTCCATAGAGAAGGGCTCTGCCCGCTTTTTGGATTTGTTCAGCGTTACCTCTTGCGGTCGCGTACAAAAAACCACCCCAGATGAGGAAAAAAACCACGATGGGAATGAGTACAATGACAAAAACATTCACAATCGCCATGATCAAATCGGGAATATTTTTAAAAGTAAGCGGGTTACTGAACATAGATGAATTTGAATTTGATAAATTTACCTTTATGAAGTGGCTATGTAGTAAAAGATTTGACGATATTTTCGATAATCTTGGACAAGGTTACCGCCCCAATAATAAGCACGCCACCAATGATGGAATAAGTTAAGGAAGTGGTGGCTTTTCTGATTTGTTCTTGATTGCCACCGGCGGTCACATACTGAAAGCCGGAGTAGATGATGTACAAGACCACAATCGGAATAGCGATGATGATGAAAACATTGAGTATGTCCACTATCAATCCTTCAATCGAAGTCGGATTGATAAAACTATCTAGACAAAAACTGATACTGATACCTTTACCTCCTCCACTGAAGCCGGAACAGTTAGAGGCTAGAGCTTGTTCGGATCCCAAAATAAACATCCCGATTGAAGTTACATTTACCCAAACTAAACGTGATAATTTTTTCATAATCAATAAACAACCTAACACTTATCCTAATACTTATCTTTGAGACGTCCGGAAACATCTCTCACTGCAGACGAGACATCATTGCGGTTTTCGTTGATGTCTCTCGCCATGGTAGCAAAAATGCTTTCAGTCGCACTAAGTTCCGGGTTCAACCAACCCTTGGCAATAAAAGCCGACTTAAAAGATTCCCGTCCGAAGTCGTCATCGCTACCCAAATTAACAGTACTGCGGTGTGCCGGAGCCATATTGGAAGCGATGGCGATTCTGGTCGCGATATTTTCTCCGCCCAAAAGATTCATTAGATTACCGGCGCCGGTGAAGTTGTCTGATGACTTAAGCAATGACAGGGCATAAAATTTTCCGTAGGTACGTCTCACCGTCGCGGTTGCACCCTGTGGAATCTCGGCAATGGCAAAATTCAAGTTGGGATTACTGTTTTCAATCTCGCGACCTTCGCTACCATAACCGAAGTAGAAGACTAGGTCCTCAGAAGTGAAGAGGAAGCGATCTTCAGCCAATGAACGATTCCATGAATAGAGAGTGTTGCTTGGCTTGCTGAATTTTGTGTAGAAATCGGCGGCTGAGAAAAGTGGGTCGGAGCCTCCCGGAGCGGATTGTAGCTTAATGACGTAGTTTCCGTCTTTGTCTTCGGCTACCAACTCTGACCCGCCCTGAATCATAAGAGCGGAGATTATCCCGAAAGCGTTACGGATATTGCTATACTCACCCATCGCTACGACACTGCGGTTTATCGTACGGTCGAAATCTCGCGAAATAAGCTCCGGAAACATTATGTTGACCAGATTTTCCCAAGTCTGAGGAGGGTTCAAATATCCCTTGTTGGTGAGAATATCTTTGTTCCAGTACATCATAAGAGGATCAACCGCAATCGGCAAACCGTACACGCCATCTGACATGTAAAAGACTGAGGCGCCATCAAGGTATAGATTTCCAAAATCGACTTTTGGAATGGAAACTGGTTGAATGCGCCTGCGCATCTCAACCAACTTTTCCTGTGAGACGAGAATGAGATCGGGCCCGACCCCATCGGCTAACGCGCTTAATAAGGCGGAATCGAAATCGCTTGGTCGAAAATATCGGTAAGTGACATTATTATAAGCTTCATTTTCTTCCGCCAGTTCAGACAGGATTTGGTTTATGCCATTTCCGGGTAGGGTGCCCCAAATAGAAACTGTCCCAATGGTAACCAATTCGGATGAAGAAGAGTTAGACGGTGGGTCGATGATTTTCAGAACAAACAACGCCACAAAAGCGAAGAGTACAAAGATAATCACTAGAGCCAATTCAAAAGGACGCAGTTTCATATTTTACGAAAAGCTAGCCCGTAGTGGTGATCTCCGGCCGGATATTCTCTATCGAAAGTAAAGCCGTTGGCTTCAAAAAGAATGGTGGCGTCATCGGCTGAGATGACTTGTTCGGGTTGTGGTCCCATGCCAGCAAATGACTCCGCCCAATCAATGACAAAAAACTTTCCACCGGAGCGAACCGTTCTACCCATTTCCTTGACAGCGGTTTCTTTGTCTTCAATCAAAAATAAAGTGTTGGACAATAAAGCCACGTCCAACTCTCCATCGTCTATCATAATACCGTTGGCCTCTTCCAGATCACACCAGAGAGGATGGATATTGGTGAGTCCCATTAGACGGGCTTGATCGCCGAGTTTCTCGACTAGCGGTTTTTGGATTTCGCAGACGTAAACCCGCCCGGTCCCGCCTGTGGCTTTTGACAAAACTTTAAGAAAAAAACCGCTTCCGGCACCGAAGTCGGCGATTATGTCACCCTCTCTAATATGAAAATGTGTGGCTACTATATCCGGTACCACAAACCGCCCGCCAATTGGTGTATTCATTATATTTATTATACATGTTCAGAGCGGTTGTTTGGAAGAGTGTTGTGAAAAACGGGGCGGAACACAAAGGGTTCCGCCCCGTTTTTCCACCAAACAGGACTTACTTTACTCCCTCTCAAAAACCTTTGCCACGTCTAGCTTTGTATATCAGTGCCTTTATGGACAGTTTCTAAACAAACACCACACTAGCGATGGAGTCTCCAGCTCGCATTTTCATCACTCTCACTCCTTGAGTCTGCCGACCAAGAGTAGGCACCTGCTTGAGCGGGAGTTTGATCACTTGACCTTTCTTGCTCATAATAACCAACTCACCTTCCATTCTCTCCTCTCCGGTCACAATAATACCCCTAACAATCTTGCCTGTTTTGTCAGTCACTTTTGCTGTTTTGATACCAGAGCCACTACGTTTTTGAGTCTTGTATTCTTTGGCCGGTGTAGTTTTTCCGTAGCCATACTCGGTCACGATCAACACTTCTCTGCCTTTGTCACCACCTTTCAACACATCCGCGGACACGATTTTATCACCTTTTGCCAGTTTCATAGCTGTGACACCGGCTGCCGTTCTTCCCATTTGACGCACGTCTGATTCCTTGAAACGAATCGCCTGACCTTTCTCGGTAATTAAAGAAACTTCATCCCCTTTCCCGACAAACTGAGCCGCGATCAGGGAGTCTCCGTCTTTGAGAGTAATACCAATCAACCCGCTACGCCTTACGTCTTTAAACGAAGCTGCGTCGCTTTTCTTAGCGACACCACTCTTGGTCACCATCATCAAAGACCAATCACCGTCCCACTCTTCCTTCCGCACTGCCAAAACCGAGGTAACATTCTCCTCGCTACTGAGAGAGAGAAAGTTCATAATTGACTTACCTTTAGTCGCTTTTCTACCTTCCGGTATTTCATACATCTTGCACTGGTAGACCTTTCCGGAGTCAGTGAAGAAAAGTAAATCGCTGTGAGAAGAAGTGGTAAGAAGAGTAGTTACCACATCTTCTTCTTTGGTATTGAGGTCGACCACACCGACGCCACCGCGTTTTTGCGTTTTGTATTCGGCAGGATTGGTACGTTTGACATAACCACCTTTGGTAAGAACCAACACACTTTCATCGTCCGGAACCAGGTCTTCGGGACTGAGCTGTTTGACTCCCCCCTTCACGATTTTGGTGCGACGGTCATCGCCAAACTTGTCAGCCACTTCTTGCAGTTCGTCTTTGACGATTTTCATCATCTTAGCTTTACTCTTAAGAATCGCTTCCAACTCTTTAATAAGTTTTTGAATGGCAGTCAATTCGTCTTCGATCTTCTTACGCTCCAAGCCAGCCAACTTCTGCAAGCGCATATCAAGAATAGCCTGAGCCTGAATAGCTGAAAACTTGAATTGCTTCATCAAGGAGGCGTGTGCTTCCGGTACATCCTTGGCTGCCCGGATCAATTTAATAATCTTGTCGATGTGGTCAAGCGCTTTTTTGAGTCCGAGCAAGATGTGCTCACGGTCTTTGGCTTTTTCCAAATCATATTCCGTACGACGTTTGATCACTTCGGCACGGTGTTTTACATACTCCTCTAAAATAGCTTTGAGTGATAAAGTTTGTGGCACGCCATCAACCAACGCCACCATGTTGTAGTGAAAGGTATCTTCCAGCTGAGTGTGTTTGTATAGCTTGTTCAGTACAGTCTGAGGTTGGGCGCCGGTCTTGAGGTCGATCACCACTCGAACATCATTTGTCGATTCGTCCCTCATTTCCCGGATTCCGTCAATTTTTTTCTCGCGCACCAAATTGGCGATTTTTTCTTGTAGATCAGCCTTATTGACTCGAAACGGTATTGAAGTGATAACAATTGAGAAGGAGCCTCTCTTATCCTCCACTATTTCGGCTTCCCCACGTACCACCACTCCACCTCGACCATTGGCGTAAGCTTGAGCAATAGCCTTCTTATCAAAGGCGATGGCTCCCATTGGAAAATCAGGACCCTGAATATATTTCAAAAGATCGTCAGTGGATGCCTCGGGATTATCTATCAAGTAATTGGTAGCCTCGACCACTTCACGCAAATTATGCGGTGGAATATTGGTAGCCATTCCAACGGCGATACCAAGCGAACCTAGAAGAAGCAGGTTGGGAGCAGCGGCCGGAAGAACGGTCGGTTCTTTTTTTGTGCCGTCGAAGTTTGGTCGCCAGTCAACCGTATTTTTTTCCAAATCACGAAGCATTTCCTCCGCCACCTTGGACATTTTTGCTTCAGTATAACGATAAGCGGCCGGACTATCTCCATCAATTGAACCGAAATTACCCTGTCCAATAACCAGTGGATAACGTGTGGAAAAGTCCTGCGCGAGCTTCACCATCGCTTCATAGACCGCAGTATCTCCATGGGGGTGAAAACTACCGAGCACGTCTCCGACCACAGTTGCCGATTTGCGGAATTTAGCGGTGGAAGTAAGACCATTAAGACGCATGGAGTACAAGATACGGCGGTGTACAGGCTTCAAACCGTCACGCACATCGGGCAAGGCACGTTGAGTAATAACCGACATCGCGTAGTCGAGATACGCTGTTTCCATTTCACTGGTTATATTCTGCGGAATGATTCCGTTGTTAGGTTTTGTCGGTTCTGGGGCGGATGTTTTTTTCGGCATATTTTTTATTGCAAATCAGGAAAACTGTAAAAATTGGGTGGTATTATAGCACAATTACTCATTTGGGGCGGTAGTCGATGAATTTTCCCCTACGTCAGGAACAGTGACTATTCTCACTTCTCTTGGCGGTGAAACAACAGTAGGTGTAGTTTTTGTCTCATTTATACCGACAGAGCTTGTAGAGGAGTCGGTTGCGTCAGAAGTTGTGCCAGAATAAGTGGAGGTGGTAGTGGTAGCAACTGAAGAAGAAGCTTCGATAAAACCATAAAATGCTGGTTCATTCTCTATTTTACGCTCAGCATTTCGGAGCGTCCCTTCACTCACAGGCTCCGCTTCTCCCTTAACTGCCTCCTTAACAGCTGAAATTTGCCCCTCCACTCCTTGAAACATTTTGAAAAAACCGGGTGAAGAGTCATCATTTTGCAGTTCGACCAAGGCCGCGTTTCGCGCCGGCATATGGTACAACCACACCATAAAAACAACCGCTGTGAATGAACCGGCTATGCTGAGGGCGATATTATCACGTACTCCTTTAGGCTTGCGACGAATTGCTCTTATGAGACGTTTTATCATGTATCACATTAAAACTTTAGTACAACCACATCTCCCGACATGGCGTGAACATCCTTTTTTTTCAGGGTGAGTTTATCAACCGGTTTTAAATCCTCTTCACTTTCTTCCTTCAAAAAAGTTTTTAGAGAGGTGGCGTCGTAATGCATAGGAATGATCAAATGCGCTTCGAGCTTAACCGCTAGTTTGGAAGCTTGAGGTACGGATAACACGTCACCACCTCCGATCGGTAGAAAGAGAATGTCGATATCGCCGAGTTCACTGAGGATTTTCGGGTCGATTTCAGGATTACTCAACACTCCCAGAAACACTATGTTCATGTCCTCAAAATGAACTTGGTATATGGTGTTGTAGTATTCTTGATTGTGGTAAGTGGTTTTTACGCCAAAACCGCGGGCTGTTACTTGACCTATCTCATATTCACCCGGCCCATCGGCGATGAAGGGCTGTTTGGAACCGTGAGCGACTTGATCAACCCCGTTAAAATCCGGGTGCCACAGCGTGACAAAAGTGGCATCAGCACCGAATTTAACAACATCTAATTTTGATTTTTTAGCAATCGGGTTAAAAGCTATGGTCGTGCCCCCGAACGATAATTTAAAGCACTGACCCCCGTGATATGTGATAACCATAGTGTGGCTAGTATACTTTATTCTGGCCGGAAGCCAAAGTTTTGCCGTCTTTCGGTGGACTCAATCCGGCTATTGACAAATATTTTGGGTGTGCTAGGGTATGTGGCGAAGTAGTTCCCCACAACGACCCGCAACCCTAAGCCAGGAAGGAGATGATCATGCGAACGTCCATGACGCACACCAATATCTTTTAAACCTGCCACGGCGCCGCCTCCCAACCCGTAAGGGTGCTGGGAAACAAGAAGAAAGCCCCGACATCAAAGTTTTGATGTCGGGGCTATTATTTTGCTCGACAAAAATTACTTTCTATACTATATTTGTCGCACCTTTTTAGGTAATTAATAGTTCATCCCGCACCAAGTTAATTTCGTGGTACTGATGTTTGATCAGGATGGTTGGTGAAACAAACTCATCATCACCATCGGTACTGAGAGATTAATTTGGTGCAGGGACTTCTAGCGACACACGTTTAACCCTGCGTTCATGAACT
Source organism: Candidatus Nomurabacteria bacterium (assembly GCA_023898585.1). GTDB lineage: Bacteria > Patescibacteriota > Minisyncoccia > Phycocordibacterales > UBA918 > OLB19. Next base: position 45,965 of record CP060229.1, read on the forward strand.
ATGGCCAGGGCGGGGTGGAAAATTTCGAAGAAATTTTCCACCCCGCCCGTACGAGCAACAGTTACGCAGACGCGTGTCGTCGGAATAACAAAAAAATAAATGTTTGGATTTAAAAAAGCCAGTGAGACTGAAACATCACCGGCATCTACACCCGCGGGTGTAATGGATAAGTATTTAGCTGAGACACCATCTTCCCCCAAGGAAGGAGAAGTGGTCGAGGGAGTGGTTTCAGCCATTGGTCGAGCTCGGGTCTATATTGATATCGCCCCATTTGGTACCGGACTTATTTATGGCCGAGAATACATGAACGCACGCGATATATTGCGTAAAGTTCACGCCGGCGACACCATCGCTTCAAAAGTAGTAATGCCGGAGAATGAAGACGGCTACATAGAACTTTCACTCAAAGAAGCGCGACAAGCTTTGATTTGGGCTGATGCGGAATCCGCGGTAAAGAACGGTACTGTTCTCAGTTTGGAGGTGAAAGAGGCGAACAAGGGTGGACTTATTATAGAGTGGCAAGGTATTCAAGGATTCCTTCCTGCATCACAGTTGTCAGCAGAAAATTATCCACGAGTTTCAGACGGAGACAAGGACAAGATCCTCACCGCTCTCAATGAGCTGGTCGGCAAACACCTTTCAGTGGTGATGATAACCGCAGATTCAAAAGAGCATAAATTGATTTTCTCGGAAAAGGGATTGCAAGAAAAAGAAGAGAAAGAAGAGAAGGTCAACAAATACGAAATTGGAAACGTGATAAGAGGTGAAGTTACCGGCGCTGTCGATTTTGGTGTGTTTGTAAAGCTGGAGCCCGGACTCGAAGGTCTGGTGCATATTTCCGAACTTGACTGGGGTCTTGTCGAAGACACCAAAGCCATGTTCAAAATCGGCGATGAAGTCGATGTGAAAGTCATAGAAGTTAAAGACGATAAGATCTCACTTTCTATCAAACAACTGAAAGAAAATCCGTGGGTAACAGCGTCAAAGAGATATGAAAAAGGTCAGATTGTGGACGGAGTGGTTATTAAATACAACAAGCACGGGGCTCTTGCTTCGATTGAAGAAGGGGTAGCCGGGCTTGTTCACGTATCTGAATTTGAGACAGAAGAAAAGCTCAAAGCCGAATTGTCGCTTGGTAACGTTTACAAATTCAAGATTTCCCTTTTTGAGCCAAGTGAACAAAAAATGACACTCTCATTCAAAGAAGCAAAGGTCAAATAATCTAAACAAAATTTTGACGAGCAAGAACCGGCCCATAAAGCCGGTTTTTGTACAACAAATATAGGTTGCGTTCTCTGTTAAATATGCTCTAATTATTATACAATCGGAAAAGATTTGGCCGGTTAGTACAAAACACATCTTAGAGAGGAGGAGCTGTAATGTACCACAAAAAAACTGAGCTACATTCACCTCTTGAGGTAGTGATAGCAATCGTAGTGATGTGTGTTGTCGGCATGATATCGCTGGAAAATATCAGATTACTCGTTGCATTCAGCGTAGCGATAATCTTAATTTTTTTAGTAGCCGGACCCATAAAGAGACTACTTGATAAACACCTCACCCCTCCGTCCCGCTAGGGACACCTAACCACCCTCGATCTCCGGATTTGAGGGTGAATTTAATTACATTTATTCATAGCCACTTCTGCCCCTTCAGAAACTACCATTTCAATAGCACGCTTCACTTTTTCAAACACTTCGAGTAGCTGTTTCTGTTCTTTTGTCGTAAACGGTTTCAAAACAAAACGCTCAAGTGGACCACCACCTGCTGGTCTTCTTATCTTTCCTGTCCAAAAATTTTTAGTAGCTATTCCCACCCGTACACGAATAAAATCCTTTGAATTAAGTTTTTCTATAATTGACTGCACACCTTTATTTCCCCCTGCCCCTCTGCTCTGCACTACTTTTATCTCGCCAAAGGGCAAATCTATGTCATCGTGAACGACAATCAACTGTGAGAGCTCTTTTTTAGGAACCAGTTTCACTACTGCGCTACCAGAATTATTCATGTATGTGTTCGGGTACAGAATTTTTACTTCCATTCCCAAAACATTACCTTCGCTTACTCGTCCCGAAAAAGTTTTTGATTCGATCGGGTCAGGCAATTGCGATTCTTCCAAAAAATAATCCAGACACAACCACCCGACATTATGTCTCGTTTTCACATACTCATCACCCGGATTGCCCAACGCAACAATGTATTTCATTAACGTATTGTACACGAAAAATGTAAACGGGATGTGTTTTTCGTAACCATTCGCCAAGTTTGTTTTTGCCTGCAAAATTTCGTATACTACTGACAACTTAATCTTATGTCATTACTTACAGATAAAAATTTTACCGATGATATGAGTGATGACTTGTCTGACAACGAAAGCACGAAGCACCCTCTGACGGAAATCTTCCATTTTTCCATAATAGCAATATTGATTGTTATACCGATACGAATGTTTGTAGCTCAACCTTTCATTGTGTCTGGCGCCTCCATGGACGACACTTTTGCCACTGGCCAGTACCTGATTGTCGATCAACTTACCTACCATTTTGAAAAACCAGAGAGAGGTGATGTTGTAATATTCCGCCCACCCATTGACCTCTCAAAATTTTATATAAAAAGAGTTATTGGCATCCCTGGTGACACCATCATCATAGACAAAGGCGAAGTAACTATTAAGAACGAGGGGTACCCTGATGGCTTCGTTCTTGATGAGACGTACATAAAAGAGATGTCTCCTGCTCCCAAATTAACGGAAATACTAGGTGACAGAGAATATTTTGTCATGGGTGATAATCGCAACCAAAGTTCAGACTCTCGAAGTTGGGGCATATTACAAGAAGAACTGATCATCGGTCGCGCTCTAGTTCGTCTGTTTCCTCCCAATGCAGTGAGTTACCTTCCCGGTGCGGTTGAAATAAAAGAAAAGAAGGAGAAACCAATAGACGAGCAACAATAAAAAATAAATTGTCATTTTAAAAAATTGTTTATGTCACACACACCAACAGAGTTCCTCAAAATCGCCAATCGAACAGCTGAACATTTCGGCTTTCAAACGATTGACCAATTGAAGAGGTGCCCCGAATGCAAAAGGTGTGAAAAAACGATGCCTCATACTGTGACCAGTACAAACAAACGAACTGACTCACACCAAGGATTACTCAGTTCCGGAATAGCTACTTTTTGTGAAGAAAAACTCCACTCTCTGGAAAAACCGATTCTTTTATACTCTTTCGAGCAAGTGCCGAGAACCGGCGAGACCGCCGTCACATTTCATATATTCAATGTCGAAAGAAGTATCGCGGAAGCAATTTTGATTCATGCCACACGAGCCCTAATAAACGATTTAGGCTACATAGACCACACCGTTCGTATCAACTCCTTGGGTGACACTGATTCCCTGACCAGATACAGTCGAGAGCTAACGAACTTTCTCAGAAAACGCTTGGATATGATGCCTCCGGTTGCGAGAGAGCTTATGAAGGAACACCCTTTGAGCACACTCTCTTATCTCGTTGATCAAAACCACGAGTTGGCCAACCGTAGCCCTAATCCTTTGGAATACTTGAGCGATCCGAGCCGTAAACACTTTAGAGAAATCATCGAATACTTGGATATGAGTGAGACTCCCTACGAAATAGATCCTAAAATGCTCGGTCATCACGAATGCTACTCCGATACTATTTTTTCTCTCGATATATCAAGTGACGATCCTGAATTCGAGACACCAGTAACTGCAAGGGGAGGAAGATTTGACGAATTCGTCTACCGCACCACTAGGACAAGAACCCCGGCCGTCGGGGCGGTCGTGGTATTAAAAAACAGCAAAGCCCCTGTTCGATCTCCAAAAGCAAAAACGCAAACCCCTTCGGTCTATGTGGTACAACTTGGATTTGGACCCAAAATTAAAAGCCTGTTACTTATCGACTCGCTTCGACAGGCCGGCATACCCACCTATCACAACCTTGCCAGCGATTCTCTTTCATCTCAATTGCGTGACGCTGAGGCACGAGGAGTTAAGTACACATTGATAATCGGCCAGAAAGAGTTTGTTGAAAATACCGTTATTTTTAGAGATATGGATGTCAGGAACCAGGAATATGTCGATCAAGCAACTTTAATCCGCAAGCTCAAACGCAAGTCTTCAGTCACAACTTAAAAAAGCTTGCACCATTAACTTCGAAGTGCTATGCTCTTCCCCACATATGGCAACCAATGTTGAAGTAAAAAAGAATAACAACGAAAGCAGTGCGAATATAATTCGTCGTTTTACGAAGCGTGTACAAAGCGCAGGCATAGTGCCGAAAGTTCGAAACGGCAGGTACTTTACCCGTATCAAGAGCAGAAATGTTCAGCGGACAGCCAAGCTTAAAAAACTTGATAAGCGAGATGTGTACGAAAAGCTCGTAAAACTCGGTAAGGTTCAAGAGTTTCGCACTCGACGTCGCTAACAACCAAATCTTATTCAAGAAAAACAGCCGGTACACAGTGCCGGCTGTTTTCAGTCTACCGACAATGTATAATGCCTGTACCAATGAATACCTTTTCAATAACAAGCACTATAAAGAGATATCCGATTGACCATCCTTACGAGAACATAAAGAATAAAATTCTTGGAGTGAAATACGAACTGTCTTTAACCTTTGTTGGAAAAACGCGCGCTACCAAACTCAATAAGAAATATCGTAATAAAACCTATTTGCCAAACGTGCTTTCCTTCCCTCTCTCACTCAACAACGGAGAAATTTTTATCTGTCCTTTGGTTGCTAAGTCGGAAGCTTCAGAATACGATCTTTCTCCGGACGGCTATGTTGCCTTTTTGTTTATCCACGGACTGCTTCATTTGAAAGGTTATGATCATGGCGATACAATGGACAAAATGGAACAAAAGTATCTTAAGATGTTCAATATTTCTTAGTTATGTCCGAGCAAATCATTACAGGGATAGACGTCGGAACTTACCACATTAAAGTGGCTATTGCTCGTATGCCACAAAAAGGTAGCGGGGTTGTAAAACCAGAAATAATTGGTACTGGTCTGGCTGAGAGCCGAGGCTTAAAGAGTGGCTACATAATACAAACAGCAGAGGTGGCACGTAGCATAAAAAGTGCTATCTCTCAAGCTGAAAAAAATGCCGGGGTCACCATCAAGACCGCCCATGTAGCAATTGGAAGCATCGGTCTCGAAGAGATATATTCTCACGGAGAAATAATTCCGGCCCGAGCTGACTCGGAAATAACTGCCTCTGACTTGGAAAAAGTGATGCAGGACAGTGAAGAAAGGATTATCGATCATATTCCAAACAGACGAATACTGCACAGCATCCCACTGCGACACGTAGTAGACGGCACGGAAGTACTCGGTCGAGCCGAAGGTCTTAAAGGTACAAAGTTGGAAGTTGACAGTCTTTTTATAACGACATTTGAGCAACATATCAATGATCTGATTGGAGCGATAGAAAGCCTAGGTGTTTATGTTGAAGATGTTATCGCCTCACCCTTGGCCGCCAGTTTTGTTATGCTATCAAAGGCACAGAAGAGAGCCGGTTGTATATTGGCAAATATTGGAGCTGAGACCACTTCTATAGTTGTTTTCGAAGACTCAACTCCCATATCTCTGAAAATTTTTCCTATCGGATCAAACGACATCACAAATGACATAGCACTCGGTCTACGCATGTCTTTGGAAGATTCTGAAAAAATAAAACGTGGAGCAATCAACAATGCTACATATTCCAAAAAGACCCTGGATGAAATTATTAAAGATAGACTGACAACCATATTCAACCTTATTGACAGCCACCTCAAAAAAATCAAAAGAGACGGCTTGTTGCCCGCTGGAATAATATTAACTGGAGGAGGTGCTAATGTGGGAGGAATAATCGACACTGCAAAATCCGTACTTGAACTGCCGGCTCGAACAGCCACGTTAGACATCGGTAAGAATGTTAAAATTCGTGACGCATCGTGGGCGGTCGCTTACGGTCTTTGTATGTGGGGGGCGAGTGACGCAACCGAAACGACGGCTCTTGGTATAGTGAAGCACACACGAAGAAGCATCCTTTCTTGGTTGAGTCAGTTTCTTCCTTGATATTAACAATTTGTCAATTACACGATTATGGATTATGTCAATATGGTGACAGATATTTTTTTGACGTGTATTATGTAGTACGTTAATAGAAACTGATACTCATGGGTGGGTACGCAGGCAATAGACACAATAATATTCTGTATGGAACAAATTAGATCAGACATCGAATCATTCGCACGAATCCGTGTAGTCGGCGTAGGCGGCTCAGGAAAAAACGCGGTGAACCATATGGTGTCATCAAAAGTAAAGGGGGTTGAATTTATCGCAATCAACAGTGATGCACAAGACCTTCACCATTCTCTTGCCAAGAAAAAAATTCACATTGGTAAAAATTTAACCCGCGGACTTGGAGCGGGAGGAAATCCCGACATGGGAAGAAGAGCAGCTGAAGAAACTCGTGAAGAAATCTCAAACGCGATCAAAGGGTCTGACATGATCTTCATTACTGGAGGTATGGGAGGCGGAACCGGAACCGGAAGTGCGCCGGTTGTGGCAAGAATTGCACGCGAAAGCGGAGCACTCACCGTCGGTGTTGTAACAAAGCCATTTTTGTTTGAAGGTCAAGAAAGAATGAGGCTCGCGCTTGCCGGTATAGAAGAATTGAAACAGGAAGTAGACGCGCTAATCACTATCCCTAATGACAGATTGCTTGCGATTGTTGATAAAGAAACGACAGTCCAAAGCGCCTTTGAACAATGCGACAACATTCTCATGCAGGCCGTTGAGGGTATTTCCGACCTCATCACCATGCCCGGTATTATCAATGTTGACTTTGCCGATATTCGTAGTGTGATGGAGAATGCTGGATCGGCATTAATGGGCGTTGGGATTGCCTCCGGTGAAAAGAGGGCTGAGGAGGCCGCTCAATCTGCTATAAACTCTCCCCTTCTTGAAGTGTCAATCACAGGAGCAAAGGGTGTCTTGTTCGCTATCGCCGGAGGCGATGACTTAGGTATGCTTGAAATACAAGACGCCGCCAGGGTGATAACAGAGTCTATAGACCCGCAAGCGAGAGTGATCTTTGGGGCGATAAGAGACGAGAAACTAAAGAAAAATGAACTCAAAGTCACAGTGATTGCAACTGGTTTCCCGGAAGATCCAGAGAACGGGGGTAGCTACAACATATCACGTCGAGCTCCCACAACCTCAGAATCAAATGAACGCGAAAAGGAAACTGTCTCGACAACGTCCGAACAAACCGGACGTGGAAGAATCTTCAATTCCCTTCCCAAGAAAACAGAGCCAACCAAAGTCTCAGACCAGATACCTAAAAGTAATGCTCCATCTGCGCCGGAACCATTAAAAAGAGAGCCCAAGCCCGTTGATCCTGTTGATGACGATGATGACGATTGGGGAGCTGTTCCGGCATTCCTGAGAAGAAGTAAACTGAAGTAGCTACCGAAACTCTTCGCGAATATATTCACCAAGTCGATTACTCTTTCAGACCTGTCCAATAATACAGAAGTGGGAGTTATCTTGATTGACTTACCAGAACCTGACCGGATATCACGAGAACAGGTTGATTCGACCAACTTCTTAACAGCTTTGATTTACAGCCATTATGTGTGTGTTATCCTGTTGTGGATTACAAGAAAATCTGTTTGCAATTCTATAAATTATGTATGATCTATTAATAATTGGTGGGGGCCCGGCTGGTATCTCGGCAGGTATTTACGCGTCAAGAAAACAACTGAGAACTCTGTTTATAACCAAAGACTGGGGCGGGCAAAGTACGGTCTCCGATGACATACAGAACTGGATCGGTACTCCATCAATCAGTGGTGTGAAGTTGGCTGAAAACCTACGTGCTCACCTTGAAGCTTATGCTGGAGACAAGGTTGATATAATTTCAAATCAAACCGTACTGAAATTAGACAAGATACAAGATGGGTACTCAGTTAAATTGTCTGACGAGAGTATACACGAAGGCAAAGCTGTCTTGATCACATCCGGTTCTGAGCGCAAGAGGTTACCAATACCGGGGGCCGATGAATTCGAACATAAAGGAGTCACCTACTGTGCCAGTTGCGACGGTCCCATATTCGCAGGACAAGACGTAGCTGTTATCGGAGGGGGAAATGCAGGGTTCGAAACGGCAGCTCAGCTTCTCGCCTACACCAAAAGTGTGACGCTTCTGCAACATGGTCCACAGTTCAAAGCTGATCCGGTTACGGTTGAGAAAGTTCTAGCTCACGAAAACATGACCGGGCTTCTAAATGTAGAGACTAAGGAAGTGGTGGCTGATAAATTCGTCAAAGGGATAAAATATGTCGATACACAAACTAAAGCAGAACATATTTTGCCAGTCTCGGGCATTTTTGTGGAAATTGGGATGATTCCCAACACTGATTACGCCGGTGATATTGTAGAGAGAGATGAATATAAGAGAATTGTCATTGACCCCTGGACACAGAAAACATCGGCCGACAATATCTGGGCTGCTGGTGATTGCACCAATGTGAAATATCACCAAAACAATATAGCCGCTGGGGATGCGGTTAGGGCACTGGAAGATATCTACGTGACATTGAAGGCCAAGTAATCACCCAAAAACAAAAACGCCCCCTCCAGGGCGTTTTTGTTTTGTACAACGTAGAGTTCGGTTTACGCGCTTTGCTCATATTCTTGAGCTAGTATTTTTAATACTTCACCACCGCGCAAACCTGATATATAGATTCTCATGACCAGAAAATAAGTCAATACTACAAAGAAAGCCTTATTTCAATGGGTAGCTGTGTATAAACTGTGCAAAACTATGTAGATATCCGGTGTGAAACTATGGCGATAACTACATTGACTAAAGTTAAGCAAAAGTTAGCATTGAACAACTGTTGAGCGAATCGTCACCAGACTGCATAGGTGGTTTTTCTGACACTCACGCTTCTCTTTTTACACAGTCCAACGTAAGGAATTATTAGCGTAAAACGCAACCTGCGATGAACTTATGATTAGATTTTATTCACTATTTGTTACGGACGATAAGCTACTGGCAAGTCCGTATATTCGACGTTTCAACCTATTTCATGATTTGACTCTTCATCTAGGAAAAGAGGAGGTCGTTCATTTCTTATTACAAACTCCCATAACAGAAAAACAACAGCAAAACTTGAACGTAATATTTGACCCGTTATCATTCGGACTTTCTAAAGTTGAGGTCAAATCGTTTGAACATCAAACTTTAATAACAGTGACACTCACCCCCAAAGAACTAGGCTCGATGAAACTTGGGTTTACTTTCCCTCAAACTGAACACGAAAACGATAGTCACCTTAAAAAAGTTCCTTCGCCCTTTACTTCTGTGCCATGCTTGAGTTTTGGCTCCAGATATCTGACAAACAAAAGAAAGGCTGGTTTATCACGCCGGAAAAAAGTTTCCGCTAAGTGAAGACATCTTCGGTAGACTACATGGATGCAAGATTTTGTCTGGGTGTTGCAGTTATTTCTTTAACTAAGACTCTAAAAAGCTAGCATTTTTTTGATTATTTGTTATCATTTGGCGCACTTGTTATTAACTGCTTATTTTAGAATTTGAAGTATAGCAAGCCGAAATTGACCACATACATTGGTCCCATCGTCTAATGGTCAGGACGTCAGGTTTTCATCCTGGAAATCGGGGTTCGATTCCCCGTGGGATCACCATTGACAGCTAGCTGTTTATGGGTCATATTATGACCCATAAACAGCTAGCCCAAATCAACACAAAAGCCACTCATTTTTGAGTGGCTTTTGTGTTGATTCCCTTAGATTGTCTCTAAGAAACTTTCAATGTCTGGATATCGTTCATCGAACATCAAATAAAGAGTTTCAGGTTTCTCTACCTCCCCAATTAAAATCATCTTTTTACCAAATCCAAACGAAGCACCGGCTTCCATGTGTGCAGCCAAACCAGCAGGTAACAACATAACGATAGTATCTGCGTTCTTAAGACCATCCATATCAGTTTCAAAGTGATTCTGATGGACTGGATCGTTCCAAAAGTCGGGATGAGATCCGGTATCTCCATTTGTTTTTCCCAAGGCAGGTCAGGATTATCTGGAACGGCTGGTTTATGGAGGAAGTTGTAGCAAGTGAACCCTTTAGCCTCAATACCATCAACGAGTCGTTGGATATTCTCAGAGTTACGAACTCTACCGATTACCATATAGTCAGTTTTCATAAAACTATTTTAGTACTTTAATTAAATCTTCTGGTGTAGTGAAGTAACCTCTGAACAGGACACTCCTGCACAATTCTTCGTCTTTGTCCGAAAAGGCATAAATCGGCTTTTTAGTTGCCATGGCATAACCAATTTCTAGCGTAGTGCTGTTACCACTGTATCCGTCTTTGTTGTATACAAATACGACATCTGCCATCTCAATCTTATGAAAATGGTCGTGAGTTAGTCCTAGAGCAGTAAACTTTTTGTACTGATCTGATAGTTTCTCCCACTCGTCTTTACCCTCATGAAGATACTGAGCAAACACAACCACTCCTAATTCTTGCAGTCTCTTGGCGAACTCCACAATTTCTGGACGATAACGACGGCTACCGCAAATAACTACTGATCTCATATTTTTTTCTCAATGTCTTTAAAGAGGGATAATCCATCCTCATCTAGTAACGTCGGAATGAACTTTGACGCCTCTTGCTCGTCTAAGTTGAGTAAGGTAGTGACAGGATACGAAACAAACCCAAGAGCCTTACCCGCCTCAACAGTAAGGTCTTCTATAGCAACTTTTCTCTTGAGCAGATAAATATTGCGTCTTGGATGGTTGGTCATTCCTGTAACTTCATCAAAACTATTTCTTATTTCAGTTCGTAGAAAAATCAGCTCGCTAGGTTCGGCATCAAGTCCGGTCTCTTCCTTAAGCTCTTTAATGGCTGACTCCTCGTAAGTTTCTCCTAAATCAACATGACCTCCGGCAGTGGCGTCTAGTAGGTCTGGGTAGGTGTCTTTATCTTTAGCTCTATGCTGAAAGATCAATTCATTTTCTGGCGTAACGCACCACACATGGACCTCACCATGTAGCAATCCTTTCTGGTGAATTACATCTCGGTATTCTTGACCGAGTATATTTCCTTGTTCGTCTAGAATGTTCAGTTTTTCCATAATTATTCTTCGATGGCATTAATATCAGCTAGTTCATTCTCAGCTTTCTCCCAAGGGAAAATGGTAATACCATCTCTCAATCCTAGTTCTTTTGCTTCCTCTGGTGTCGCCTTAAAGTTTTCATTGGTCATTGTCCCATAAAAGATACCGTCGATATCCTCCAAAGTTTCAAATCCTCCGTACACTTTTGAAAGGGTTGCCAAGTAGACTTTCGCCTTGGGGTACTTTTCTTTGATTGCCTTTGCCGCTCGCTTAGCAATAGACCCTGAGCTGGTATTACCCTCTGCTAAAATTACGTTCATCTCTTCAGGAACATCAACCAAAATGTCGGACACAGAAATAATCTGTGTGATTTCAGTAGGATTGTAGGAATATTTGAACTGTACTGGCAAGAGTGGCACCACCTCCATCTTTATTGCTAACACACTACCAACGATGCCGCCGGTCCTGTGTAGCTGAGAGATGACATGGACTTTATCAGTACTACCAAAGTGATCTGTTATTTTCTGTATCAAAACATCAATGAGTTGGTCAAACTCATGCCAGCTCATTTGGTTCGTGTCTTTTTCTGTGTATTTATTCATAGTTTATCTCTCCCATTGGGTTATGTGTGGCGAAAAGTCCACCTGATAATCTGGAATACCGAGTGAGATACCGTACTCAGTCGCTTTGTCATACTGAGCCTTATCGGTCCTGTCAGTTACATGAAATACCTTGTCACGATAAATGATGTAGTGCTCAGTATCAGACTTAAAATCTGCGTACCAATCATGTTCTGGATCAAGTGCGTGGCTAATTTTCTCAGCTACGAGAGATGCTCTATCAGCATCAATCTCAACATTGTGCATGGTCCATTGTTCTACCCACGGAGTCTTATGACCCTCTGTAACCGACTCAACTTCGGTAGATGCAATCGTTACATCATCTAGGACCGATGTATCAACTAGGCTCTCCTCGATAATTACTCCAATGAATTTCATACTTCAATTTATCTAACCTAACATTCATAATCTCTGAGTAAACAAAGAGAGCCGTGCCGGACACCCTTTCTTGACCTGTCTCTATCACCATATCAAACTTCACTACAAAGAGGACAGAAACTTCTTTTTAGTTAATCGTCCTCTTACTGAGCACAAAAAATGGAAAAAATGGTGTCAGAGGAAAAAATGGTGTCAGAAAAAATGGGGAAAAATGGTGTCAGGGAAAAATGGTGTCAGGTACCTTTTTTAGGTCTTCCCCTCCCTCTAGAGGGAAAAATGGTGTCAGGTACCTTTTTTAGGTCTTCCCCTCCCTCTAGTAGTAGCGTCAAGGTCATACTTATCAATCATATCGCCCGACCACTGCTCTCCTCCGAACGGCTTACCTTTGTTCACCGAATAACGAGCGACTTCTAGTTCTCCAGCAGTTAGGGGTGTGTGGATAAAATCTTCGTAGTCTCTAGGGAGTGCTACTGGTAGTTTCGTTAATAGATTAGCTTTGTTGTTCTCTCTTCTATAGAAACTAGAATACTTCCAGTTATTCAGGTTTTTGACTAGCTTGGCCCTAAGTGGATTTCGTTCAACATACCTAATGACAGTTAGCAGGTGTTGATCTTGTTCAATGAGGAAAGATTTATATCGCCCTTGGTACAAGTGCCCTGAACCGATGGTTTTATTCTGTACGTGCCATCTTTGCGTGTGAGTGAGAGTAAGCCACTGCATAAAACGCTGGAGGTCCCCATCCTTTTTGGGATACAAGATAAGATGGAAATGATTAGGCATGATGCAGTATGCAATGATGCGCATATCGTACCTCTCAGCAGCATCTTCCAAGATAGACTCGAACAATTGATAGTCCTCCTCTTTGAAGAAAATCTTTAGTCTGGCATTGGCACGGTTGATTACGTGATACACCTCGTTACCCACATCTACTCTTGGTACCCTGCCCATATGTGTATTGTATCAGAAAAGGTACCTGACACCATTTTTCACAATACCCCACTGTTTTCAGAGTCTACGAATAAGGACGATTTTTAGCTTTTTTAATTGTACTTTATTTTAAGAGTATTGTCAAGTAATCGTAATGCTCCGCAGGTAGGATTCGTCCCGCTTTTTCTAATTCACTACGTTCATAAGAACGCTGGACGCAGCTCGCTCGTTTTCTGCTCTAGGGATGAGCAGAAAACATCACTCCGCTTTTCGAATCCTAACGCAAGACACGAAGGTGTCTTGCTCCTGCGGAGCACTAAAATCAAAAGCCGCGCTGGTGCGCGACTAAGCTTTTATGTGCTCCGCGTGCTGGACGAGTTTGACCTAATTTTTAATGACTGAAAGGAGTATAAAAATGGAAATACTCTTGTGGTGCGAACCTTGGATTGGGTGAGTGTCGAGGAAACGATGCGACGTATTGGGCTTGTGACGTAAAAAACCAAACAATATAGTGAGATACAGAAGCTACTCCGCCCGTAGAGCATCGACTGGATCGAGTCTAGATGCCTTGTATGCAGGATACAAACCAAACAACACACCGGTCAGGACTGAAAAGATGAAGCCAAGCAAGACCCCCGTCACCGACGGTATCATGGTGAGGCCGCTTAGGTGTGAAAGGAGTGGCAGTGTCGCTTGAGCCAGAATGATACCAGTCACACCTCCCACTACTGCCAAAACTGATGATTCGAGCAGGAACTGCCACATGACGGTCTTGCTCTCAGCCCCCACCGCTTTCATGATGCCGATCTCGCGCGTACGCTCGGTCACGGTCACCAACATCACATTCATGATGCCAATGCCAGACACAACCAAGACAACTGCTGCTACAATGGTGAGCAACATCGCCATCGTGTCAGCAGATTCTTGAGCGGTAGTCACTTTTGAACCCTGATCCTTTAAGCGGAAATCATCGGGCGTGCTCGCTCGCAATTTATGATTATCTCGTAACAAGAGCGTTATTTCGTCCATGGCCGGGGCGATAGACTCAATGTCATTAGCATTCGCTACTAAGCGTACAGTACCAGACGTGCCAAGCACTACTTTCTCAGCGGTTTCGTACGGCATGTAGACACTATCATCAAAGACCGTTGGCCCGATCGCTGCCCCACTCTGTTCGATCACTCCCACCACCTCGAACTTCTTGCGCGCGATCGAGACCGACTCACCGATCGCATCTTCAGGCATATCACCAAAAAGATCCTCGACCGCGCTTGAGCCCAAAATGATCACCCGGTCACGACTTTCAAGCTCTGTTTCAGTCAAATTTCTTCCGGCAATAATTTCCAGATTGGTAACCGCGAAAAAACCTTGATCGATACCAAGGATGGTCAACTGACTCTCCAGTGCACCAAACGTGATCGGCAATTTGCCTTGGTACATGGCAGTCGCAGCTTCAACAGTGGTCGCCTGTTCCCGCAGCAAAACAGCGTCATCAAAATTAAGTAAAGCCGGCGAACCTTCCGTTGAAGCTGGATTGATCGAGATGGCAGTGACACTCAGATTCTTGAACTGTTCTTCAATATCCGCCTTGGCTCCTACTCCGATCGCGACCACCAAAATGATCGTTGCGACGCCGATCACAATGCCGAGAATAGAAAGAATATTACGGCTCTTTTTAGCCCATAATTGTTGTATCGCTATCAGTGCAAGATCGAGACTAAACATGGCTGAGTTCGTAATTATTACTGACCACTGCGCCATCGGCTAAGAAGATCACACGGTCAGCGTACTTCGCTATTTCTGCTGAGTGCGTGACCATGATGATGGTCTTTCCTTGCTGATGCAGTTCGGTCAACAATTCCATCACCTGATCTCCTGTCTCTGAATCAAGCGCTCCGGTCGGTTCGTCGGCCAGCACGATCTCGGGATCATTGATAAGGGCCCGGGCGATCGAAACACGTTGCTGTTGCCCACCGGATAGCTCCTTTGGTTTATGGTCAGTTCGTTCCTCTAGTCCCACCTTTGCCAAGAGCTCCTTCGCCCTCGCTTCCCGCTCTTCGCGTGCCGCTTTTCGGTACAGACTGGGTAATATCACATTGCGTAAGGCAGAGATGCTGCCAATCAGATTGAACGATTGAAAGATGAATCCGATCTTCTTGTTCCGGATAAAGGCTCTGGTATGATCGTCTTTAACGGCGCCAATATCTTCTCCATTGATGAAGTAGCTACCAGTGGTGGGATAATGGAGCAGTCCGATGACATTAAGCAAGGTCGTCTTACCACCGCCACTCTCCCCCATCAGCGCCACAAATTCTCCTTTCATGATTGCCAGATCGATCCCTTTCAAAACCGGCACTTCCTCACCGCCAGCCAAGTAGTATGACTTCCGAATCCCTCGCATCTCTATCAGCGGCACACTATTCGACATAGATAACAGTGTCTCCTACTTTAAGACCAGCCGTCACTTCGACCTGCTTACCATCGGTAAAGCTGGTCGTCACCGGCACCCATTCGCCACTCTCTTTTTGTACACTTGGCGCGCCATCGTGTGGACGAACAGCCGCGACCGGGATCACCAACACATCACGTACGCCACTGGTGATCACGTCTACATACGTCGTCATACCGGCCCTAATGCGATCATCAGCTTCTTCAGTAGCCACCACCATGCGGTACGTTACAATTCCATTTCCATCAATGGTTGGAGTATCAGAAATAAAGGTGACAACACCCTCAAACGGAACAGAATCAAACGCATCAAAGGTGATGAGAGCCACCTGACCGACCGCTACTTTTGCCACATCGGCTTCTTCTACATACGACTCGACCGAGATACCCTCCGCGCCGACGATCGACAATACCGGTGTGTCCTTATCAGTACCAACAAATTCTCCGACCCTGAAGTTGATCGGCCCAACCGTACCACTGATCGGTGCCCGAAGAACTAGGTTTTCATATTTCAATTGCGCAGCGGTAAGCGCTAGTTTGGCTTGCGACACTTGTGTCTCATCAGAAGTCACTCCTTGGTTCGCGGCTGCAACCTTAAGTTCCAGCGAGCGAATGAGTGCCAGCTGATCGGCAATGTCCTCCTGCTGGTCAGCTTCCAAAGATGACAACGCGTCACGGAGCTCAGTCATCTTTAAGATCTCGGCTTTCACTTTTGTCTGATGTGACTGGAGGTCGGTTAGCGAAGAATCAATGATACTTTGTGTGAAATCCTCATATGGCTCTGAATCAGAAAGAGAATTTATCCCCGCTTGCAAAGCTCGGTTCACCATTTTTCCTAGCTCTACTGAATCGGCGATGATCTGTTCCAATGCTGCCTGGTCAATGGTTTGCTTCTGGGTTTCAAGCGCATCCAAAAAACTCTCGTACGCACTCTCAGCCGTGCGATAGTTCTCGATCGTATCGAGTCGCTCACCCATCTCTCCCTTGGAGTATGGCACTACTCGTGTATCAATGATAAACACAACGTCGACGGCATGGAGAGCGTTGCTGTACACATCTTCAGTTTGACTCACTTTGATCAAAGCTTGCTTGTATTCCTCTGCCCTGTCAGGGGCCTGGTCAGCATACATGGTCTCAAGGTCAGCTTTAGCCCGGGCCAGATCCTCAGCTGCGGCTTCCACCGTAGTGAGACCTGTGTTACCACTACTTACAGCAACGTTCTTTTGTGCTGTCTCCAAGGCTAACTCTGCCTGCGCGATCGCGAGACCAGCGTCTCGAGTATCTTGTTTAGCCAACACCTCCCCCGCTTTGACTGACTGACCTTCTGTGACCAATACTTCCTTCAAAATACCTTGACTGGGAAAGAATAGGTCAACATCGGTCATCGAGACCACCCGACCAGTGGTAGAGATCGAGAGCACAATATCACCCTTTTGGGCCTTAGCTTGGAGCACTTCTGGTACAACTTGGTCAGAATCACCTGTAAACAACCCGAATGCGAGTGCCCCAACGATCACTACGATACCAACCCCCCAATAGAGCTTAAGCGAGAACTGCTTCGCCTTAGCACTCTCAGCCAACAATGACTCTTCTTTGATCTCACTCATACGCACTAGTTAACCACTGATGATATCTTTACAAACTCTGCAACCTTCTTGTCAGAAACAGTAGTATCTATCCATACCGACAGCAGCGAACCTACAGAGACATCTGCCAAAGTTCCTTCTACCTCTGGAGCATCGGGACCCTGCGCTGTCTTTTTGGTCATTGGGATACCTACCGGGATCATTACCGTCACTTCACCCAAGGTGGCATTTTGTGTCACCTCTTTCAGGGCCATTCGCTCTTCTTCTGAAAGTGACTGTTTGTATGCCTGTTTCTCCTCGGTTGTCATCTCTGCAGTGGGATCAGCGGCCAGATCGATCTGAGAAATGGTCACCAGGTTACCCTCCATCTTTATTACCTTACCGTACACCTCAGCTTTCCGCTCTGGTTTTTGTGCGACAACTGACACTTCATCAGCAGCAATGTTGGTTGTAGGTAATGGATCATTATTAGTAAGTGACGTGCCGATGTAGTACGCAGCGATAGCGAGTACTACTATCAAAATTGGTGCGATCATTTTAAATTTCATGGCCCATATTGTACCATTTTGTCGAAGAAAAACCCTGACCACCGATATGTTTCACTTCGACGGGGCACTAAAATCAAAAGCCCCGCTGACGCGTGACTTAAGATTTTACGTGCTCCCTCTCTTGGACGAGTTTAGAACTACAAATTGGTATAAGTTTCAACAAGAATTGAAGTTCAGCGGAATACTTGAAGAATTTAGTTTAGAACTTAGCTAAACAAAACCTTGTAAAAATCCTCTCTTCCAATGCTATTCAGACTTTCAATGGCCTTTCTTCCTTCTTCAAAATCTTCATCATCAGACCAGCTTATACCTAGTAGGAAGATTAGTTTAAGGGCATCAAAAATATATCTTTTGTCGTCTTCACTAAGTGGATTAACCTCATTATATGCCTGCATTAGAAAAATCGCCTGCTCTGCTTGAAAGCCCTTACTAGGAGGAAAAGCCCACCAATATATTAAACTTGCTATATAAATAGGGACAGGGACAATATTCTAGGCAAAAGTGTGTTCTGATTGCTCTTTGGACTCCCTATTACATGCAGTGTATACTCGAGATTATTGGCCTTAACTGTCTCCTCCTCCAATCAAGGAGGCCGTGTTAGTGGCGGGGTATAAAATATTATATATTATGCCACGTGATTTAAGATTTTATTGTCCCTGTCCCTATTTACTATTGTCCCCGTCCCTACTTATGTCTGTCCTTATTTATTCTGTCCCTTTTTGCCTAAAATAATCAGAGTTACCCAAGAAATCTGCGTGTTTTGAAACGGTGACATCCACCATTTCTGCAACATTTCTGGTAAACTACTTTTTACACAGATTATACGGAAGCGTGGCTGAGTTGGTTGAAGGCGCACGACTCGAAATCGTGTATGCGGTAATCCCGCATCGAGGGTTCAAATCCCTCCGCTTCCGCAAGTACAAAATAGCGTCCCGCAGGGCGCATATTTTGTTCACGGAAGCAGAGCAAAATGCCTATACACTTTGCGTGAGGAATTCGAAAGATGGAATGCTTCCTGAGACACATAAAGCAACACGGTTAGTGCTGTTTGTTGGTGAAAGCGAGAAATAAAATTTAGACATAACCAGATTAGTCGGGGCTATGTTTTTGTCCGGCAACAGATATTTCATCTTCCTGGTATAATGTTTTTTCAGCAGGGTATGAAAATCATTTCACTGAACATGGAGAAAAACAAACACGAAGAAAGTGTTTTGGATTTGTTATCAAAAGAGAATGCTGACATCGTTTGTTTAATGGAAGTGCCGGATTACTTTTTGTCAGCCTTGGAAGAAATCGGTTACCACACGACTTTTGCTCCCATGTGTCTTCAAAAAAGTGACAGATTATTCACTCAAGGAATTACGTTTGCTACAAAAGAAAAACATGAAGCAGAGATTTTTTGTTACCACAAACCTAAAGCCGGAATAGTTGTTCACCAAAGTGACAAAGTTGCAGAGACGGTCGCCAATCCGATTATTTTCGCTGATTATCAAAACTTTTCGGTCGCTACCACACATTTTACATGGAGCGCAAACGCTGTCGAATTTAGGGGCTAAAGAAACAATCTAGGACCTAAAACACCAAAACCACGGCTCTGTATAGCCGTGGTTTTATGTTTATCTAGCTCGCATGGTTAATAAACGAGTTAGATGTCCCTATTGTTTATCATTACAAACTAAAAAGAAAGGTAAACAAAGTGGTAGACAGCGCTATGGTTGCAACGATTGTGGTAAACGATTTCAAACTAAGCAGAGAGAAACAGGGTTGGTTAATAAATTATGGGAAGAGTATACACATCAAAAACAAACGCTGACCGAACTGTCTAACAAATACAAGAAGAGTCACGTCTGGGTACGTACACGATTAGATCAAGTTAAAACCTCAATACCAAACATACAACCACAAAAGACGGTTATCGTAGCTGACACCACCTTCTGGGGACGACACTACGGTGTCTGTGTCTTTAGATCATGGAACTTACGAAGAAACATTTGGTGGGGTGAGGTTGAGACTGAGAAAGTGTCTCACTATCACTACGCTCGTAAATTATTAGAAGAACGTGGTTGGACATTCATCGCTGCCGTAGTGGACGGAAGGCGTGGATTAGCAACGGTTTTTAAGGATATACCAGTACAAATCTGTCAGTTTCATCAACTGAAGACCGTGACCAAGTATTTAACTAGAAAGCCAAAGACTGAAGCTGGTAAAGAACTGCGAAAACTGGCTTTAACACTCACGAAAACAAACGAAGAAGACTTTGCTAAAGCTCTAACTATTTGGGAGGAGAAGTATCATAATTTCTATACTGAGAAAACGTACGTTACCTGTACTAACCATTGGTACTACACACACACAAGAATGTACGTAGTGCCTATATGTCACTGAAACGAAACTTGCCTAATTTATTTACCTACCAAAAATATCCAGAGCTTAATATTCCTAACACCACCAATACTATTGATGAATACTTTGCGTCACTCAAAAAGAAAATCGCCCAACACCATGGACTGAGGAGAGACAGAAGGCTTAGGGTTATTTCTGAGCTACTAAATAGGTCCTAAAAAGTTTCTTTACTCCGAATTTAGTGAAAAACAACACGCTGACCTACAAAAAATGCGTGATTTTTTAGAGCCCAGACCACCACACGTATTGTGCGGGGATTTTAACATTCCGAGAAAAATCAGTCCTCACTATAAAGATATGGTGTCCGGATATACTGAAAATGTCCCCGCCACCTACCAAAGTAGTCTGGACAAGAATCATCATCGACTCAAAGATAATGTTGATAAAAAAACATCTTTTAGATATTTTTATGGTTGATTACTTGTTAACCCAACCACCATACACAGCAAAAAATGTGGAACTTATATTTAACGTTAGCGATCACGCAGCCATAGTCGGCGACGTTTATGGAGAACAGGAGATTATGTCATAATATTCCTATGCGTAGCGCAGGTCTGTTAAAAATTATTGCCGGAATCTTTCTCTGTACCAATGCCTTAGAACAAATCTTTTCGCACCAAACCTGGTGGTTCATTCAAAACGTAAACCTAATCTTTCACGAAGCAGGACATTTCATATTCATGTTTTTTGGCAAATTTATGGCCGTACTTGGGGGGAGTTTGTTAGAAATACTCGTACCAACAATTGTGATCTTCAGTTTTTGGCGAACCAGACAATATTTCTCGGCTACTTTTGGTTGTTGGTGGTTGGCTACCGCTTTACTAAGTGTCAGCGTTTACGCCTCTGACGCTCAGGAAAAAATGTTGCCTTTACTTGGTGGCAAGCATGTCGTACACGACTGGTCTTTTCTTCTTACACAACTTGGTTTACTAAAATACGATAATTTGGTTGGGTATGTTTTCTGGTTAGGCAGTATTTTAGCGATTGTTTGGTCATTATACTTCTTAACTAGAGACAGGGGTGTTGCGTCATTATTTAAAAAAACCGACTAGCAATTGAGCCAGCCGGTTTAAAAAATTGTTCTTTACGCTCGAACTATATCCGTATAAATTGCATCGTTGTGGGGATATCCAAGACAGTTCCGGTCTCCCTTTTCACAAACCGAAACCCGATTCTGATCAAAAGTTTGAGTAAGGACGTATTAGTGTCTATATTCAAGCAAGCTTCAGGAGTACCGACCGAATCAAAGTATCTAAGTATTCCAGCAAACAAAGTCAGTATAACCTCAAGTGAGACGGCGCGGTACAAGCCCGGTTTGGTGCAAAACCTAGCAACCTGCGGAGGAGTGTCTCCTTCCTCGGTAACCCTGAAACCGCCAACAACTCCACTCTCGCGCACCACGACGACAAAGATAGCGTTTTCATCTTTTTCATCTTTATCTTTGTCTCCCCAGTTTTCTTTTCTTATTTGGAAAAATTCTTCCTTGGATTCTTCGTCACCATCTTCCAAAATGTAGCAAGTACAAGAGTCTCTTTGGTAAATCTCTTTCATTTACTATCTCCTTTTCTGACTCACACTATTTCTTTGTGAAAGCGATAAAGACGTACGAGGAACTGAAGTGTATTACAAAATTCGCTAAAAATTATATACCGAGATTAGCCAGTTGTCAATTTTATTGACCTTTACTAACTATTATCAATCTGTTAGGCCAAAAGTGAACAAACCTACTCAACCGTCACACTTTTCGCCAAATTTCTTGGTCGGTCGACATTAAGCCCTTTTTCTACCCCAACATAATAAGAAAGTAATTGTAGCGGAACAGTTGAAACAATCGGTTGGAGAATAGGATGAACTTTCGGAACGAATATCACATCATCAGCCACTCCAGAAATACTTTTGTCATCTTCCGTCGCCACAACTAAAGTCGGCGCTTTTCTGGCTTTTACCTCTTCTACATTGGAAATCATTTTTTCATAAACATCGTCTTTCGGAACCAATGCTACCACCGGAAAATTTTCATCCAGCATAGCGATAGAGCCATGTTTCAGTTCTCCTCCCGCATAGGCTTCGGCATGAATGTAGGTTACTTCCTTCATTTTTAAAGAGCCTTCGTAGGCAATCGGAGTGTGTGATTTTCTTCCGATAAACATCATGTCGCGATAGTTCGCGTATTTTTTTGCGACCCTCTTAATATCATCAGTATTCTTGAGATAACTTCTTAAAGTTTTGGGCAAATTAGCTAAATCCTCGGCTATCCGCGTGCCCTCTTCTTGTGACAAACCTTTTTCACGACCAATCAACAAAGTGAGAAGAACAAAAACCGTAAGTTGTGAGATGAAGGCTTTCGTGGAAGCAACAGCCACTTCGGGACCAGCATGATTATAAACACCAAAATCTGTCTCACGAGCAATAGTGGAACCAACCACATTAACGACACCGAGAGTAAGCAAGCTTTGTTCTTTAGCGGACCTGATGGAAGCAAGTGTGTCGGCTGTCTCTCCCGATTGAGTAATGGCTAAAACCGCGGTTTTTTTGTCTGTTAGATTTCGTTTATACCGATACTCGCTTCCCAACTCAACCTCAACCGGCAAGCCAGCGTATTCTTCCAACATAAAACGTCCAACTAAGCCGGCATAGTAGGCGGAACCACAGCCAACGATAACCAGACGGTTTAGTGCGGTTAGCTTATCAACCACCATCTCCACACCTCCGAGTTTAGCCCTTCCTTTACCTGGCATCAGTCTGCCTCTAATGGTATTTTCTATCACTTCAGGAACTTCGAATATTTCCTTTTGCATGAAATGTTCATAACCTTGTTTTTGTACAGACTCAATATCCCACTCCACAGTTTCCGGCTTTTTCGATAGCCTTTTTCCTTTGGTGCTCAAAACCTCATAGCTATCTTTTGACACAATGGCGCATTCCCCGTCTGCAAGGTAAATGACGTCTTTCGTGTGAGCCAAGAGAGCTGAAGGGTCGGATGAGACAAAATTCCCGTCGACAGCCAAACCCAGTACAATGGGACTACCCATGCGAGCGGTGACAATTGTATTGGGGTCGTTTTCCGCGATAACAATAATACCGTAAGTGCCTCGAACTAAGGACAGGGCGTTTCTGGTCGCAGTAAACAAATCTCCTTTGTATAGAGTACCAATCAATTTTGCCAAAACTTCAGAATCGGTCTCCGATTCAAACTCAATTCCTCTCATCACGAGACCTTCCTTTAATTCTCGATAATTCTCTATGATGCCGTTGTGGACCAGTGCCAATGTGCCGGACATATCAAGATGGGGATGAGCATTTACTTCTGTTGGCGCTCCATGAGTCGCCCAACGGGTGTGCGCTATGCCAGATGTTCCCGACAAAGGAGAAATTATCTTTTTCGCCAGATTATCAATCGGACCAACCGCTTTTATAGGACTGTACCCGGGGACATAAATACCCGCAGAATCATACCCACGGTACTCTAACGTCCGCAGACCATCGAGCAAAACCGGCGAAGCAGTTCTAGAACCAACGTAACCAAAAATTCCACACATGATAATTTATGTTATAGCGTATATGCTATATATTACCATCGATCAGATCATTAGGTTATGTTTCCTGGAAACAAACAAGAAGTGTCTTTTTTATTCATCTGGCATAAAACCACCGGCTTGATGGTTCCATAATTTTTCGTAGACTCCGCCGGATCGTGATAACTCTTCATGATTACCATCCTCAATAATTCGACCGTTTTCCATGACTATTATCCGGTCCATTTTACGTAAAGTGGAAAGACGATGAGCAATCGCGATCACCGTTCGCCCCTCCATCAGACTCTCCAGGGCTTTCTGAATAGCTACTTCACTCTCGCTATCAAGGGCTGAGGTAGCTTCATCAAGCACCAGTATAGGAGCGTCTTTTAACATTGCTCGAGCTATCGCTACCCGTTGTTTTTGTCCACCCGAGAGCTTGACGCCACGTTCCCCTACCAAAGTCTCGTATCCGTCCGGTAATTCTGAAATGAAGTCGTGGGCTTGTGCTTTTTTAGCCACCTCTAACATCTCCGCTTCGGTAGCATTGGGGTTACCGTAAAGTATATTCTCACGAATACTGCGGTGGAAAAGCGCCGGCTCTTGAGGTACTACTGCGATCGCTTGGCGCAATGAATCCTGAGTAACGAGTGCGATATCCTGCCCATCAATCTCAATCGAGCCGGCGCTTATGTCATGCTGTCTAAGCAAAAGCGAAACGAACGTTGTCTTTCCAGCCCCCGATTGACCGACAAGACCGAGCCGTTGGCCGGAAGGAATATGTAGGTCGAAATCTTTAAAAACAGCATTGCCACTGAACTCAAAACCAACCCCCTTCCAGTCAATTTGAGCTTGATCAGCCAAAAGTGGTTGAGCATTGGGAGTATCAATGATTTCATATGGTAACAATATTTCTTCCAGACCTTCTCTCATCTCGCCCACCATTTCAGCCGCGTTGTTGAAAGCACGCCCGATAAATATGAGAGTACCGGCAATCTGTGAATACAAGGCGAGAATCAGTACAACTTCTCCAGTGCTGGTTTTTCCGTTTTGCCAACCATAGACCAGAAACCAAAACATCACCAACGAAAACACAAACAAAATGATGCCGTTCCAAAACATAATCCGTACCGAGTACCCCCAATTCTTATCAAAGATGTTTTTTAATTGGGTAGATAAATTGAAAATTCTTTCTGCTTCCAGTTTGTTACGACTGTATTGTCGTACCGCTTGCACGTTGGTAATAGTGTCAATCAAACCTGCCCTCAGCGCTGTATTAGCAGCCGCATTTTCCCTTGAATATTTCACTTTAGTCGGCGCAGCATATCGATTATACAAAACAAGTGTAGCAATTAGAAAGGCAAAAGTCAGGGCCGCATTGATATCGACTACTATCAAGAAAATAATTGTGACAATAAATGAAACTAGGGCTGTAAGATGTTGCCACAACATATCAGGGATAAGATTGCTAACCGCGTTGTTGACATTCTGCATCTTACTCATAAGCGAACCGGCAAACCGATCAATAAAATATCCATGACTATGTCCGAGCAAATATTCCGTCAAACGGTCATAAGAATACTTGGAAGCATTAGTAACCCATTGTCTACCCAACAAACCACTACCCCGAAACATTAACTGAATAATTAAGACAGCCACAGGATACAAAAGAGCATAACGAAGGGCTTTGACGGGGTCATCAGCTTCGACAGCATCAACAATCAATCTAAAGAAGTAAGCTGAGGACTGATTAAAAACCGCTGCAATAATAACAACCATCGTGACAGCTAGCGCCCACCACTTAAATGGCTTGGTAACAAACCAAAAATACCGAAATGGAGTTGATGGAATAACAAGTTTTTCTTTGCGAGGGATGGTTTGCATATGGTTAAAGAGACGGATAAATATGGGTTTTCTTACAGTTTACACCACAGTCAGCTATAGAATGGTAGAATCAGTGCATTATCAAATTTGGAAATCATTTCACTGAAGGAGTAAATTAAAAAAATAATTATTTATGAAATACGATTACGCAGAAAACATAGACCGTAAGCACGAACACTCTCCCAAGGAAGAACAACAAAATAGATTAGGAGAAGCTTTTGAAAATGCTAGCATTGATGTTAACAAACTCTACAAAATCATTTCGAAATTAAATGATGATTTACCACTAAATGAAGAAGAGCGTGAAATTATCAAATTGGTTAATGAAAACGAAAGAGGAAAAAACAACTGATATATGTTACGTATCAAAAAAGGCGCGGGTTTGAAAACACGCGCCATGTTAGACAGTAGAACCTGAACCGGTTGTTTTGTGGTAGATGATACAAAGAGTACCTCTCACCTCAATTCTACCGACTTCAGAATAGTAGTATTCGTCTACTTCCGTTTCAGAAAGAGCAATATATTTCTTTCCGGAACCGGTAAGATGACGAATCTCCCCTACTTGCAGGGGGTTTTTTTCTATGTTACCCAATATTCTTTGAGCGAAGGTTTTAGTCAAGAACATGTTCATACTCCTCGTGTTCTTTCACGGTGACCGGAAAGTGCTTCTCTGACTCTATTAACTAGAGAGGTGTCATTTAAATGTAAAAAGTCATCATTGTCAACAAGAGTGACCTTGTACGGATCATCGCCTGGGTACACATACGCTGACAAGCCGAAATCTATTAGATAACCCCACTTACCATCTTCCGGCATGTCATCAGATTGACTAATCATGATATTGCCGAAGTTTGTATCACGATGATACAAGTTATTGTTATGAAGCGTTTCAATAAATGTGTTAAGGTTGCTACAAAACACATCAACGTCAAGCCAGTCAGGCAGCTTACCAATGCCGGCCAAAATATCTTTCATACTAGTAGCCGGCAATTTCTCCATCGCAAAAACCTTATCATTTCCAATCTCAATCAAATAGTAAGGAGTAGGGACTCCTATTCCAAGCTCACTATTGTCTTCCGCCAATCGATAAAAATCTTCATGTAAATTCACCTCAGCAGACATTACGTTTCTACCGCGTTGAATTTTTTCTTTCTTTTCAACCTTGTAACAAATTTCAGCTGGAAGCTCATTACACTCACTCTTATCTATGACAACGAATGCGTCTAATCCTGAACCAATTCTCTGTTGGTTAGCTTTGATGGAATCTAGCATTTTAATGATACCAGGAATATTAACAGATATCTCTTCAATTCCTTCTACTGCGCCCAATGATTTCATTTTGAACGTCCCTTCCAGACGTTTTAGGATTAGACTTTTAGCAATACTTAGCGCTTCAGCTGCGGTTTCTGCATTGTCAATTTTTTCTCGATTGCTGAGATGCTCAGAAAGAAAGGCATTATCAGGATCATCCAAAATTTTTTGCAGAGCCAATTCTGCCTCTTTCTCGACAGAAATCTTTGTTTTTTCAGTTTTCTGGAATTCAATCATGGTGTCAATTCAAATCATGTAATTTGTATGCTATCATCTTACCACTTTATTCGACTTAAATGTTTAGTAACCGCTTGGGTACGGCTGGTCGAATAAAAGTCGCACGAGTGATTAGCTCATTAGAAGAATAAATTTATTGTGAGCGATTAGCTCAGCTGGTAGCGGTTCGAAAGTCTTCTTGCAGAAGCAGTACACCTTTTGAATGATGTGTTCACAGACTCCGAAACATTTCAAAAGGTCTTGCGAAGTGACATTTGTCACCCACACTTTCTCACCCTTTCCATTGTAGAGGTCAATCGAATAAATTATATGTGAGCGATTAGCTCACCGAAATGAGTTTAATGTGAGCGATTAGCTCAGCTGGTAGAGCGCTACATTGACATTGTAGAGGTCACAAGTTCAAGTCTTGTATCGCTCACATTGAACTCATTCAAAAAATTGCTTGGTAGCGGTAAAAAGTCATCCCATGATTTTTTACCATTTCCATTATAGAGATCACAAGGCGCCCTAGAATCCAAGGAGACGACAGTCGACTATGGGTTCGGAAGTGCTCTTGGGGCGCAAGTCTTGTATCGCTCACACAATTTTTATCCTCGTATAATAAACAAGTTCAATTCTTGTTCGCTCATTTTAATTTACACTACCACCTGAGTTTGTGTTCAAAGTATTTATTATGGATAAAAATCTGAAAGATATTGTCATTATCTATCACGACCAATGTCGTGATGGTTTTGGGTCGGCTTATGCTGCATGGAAGAAGTTTGGCGACAAAGCGGATTATTTACCACTTAAAACTCAAGCCAAACCTCCAGGAGGATTGACGGGTAGAGAAATTTACATATTGGACTATAGCTTTGATAAAGACACCTTGCAAAAGCTAGTCGATCAAAACAAATCGGTTCTTGTTATAGACCACCACAGGAGCACAGAAGAAGCCGTGACCAGTTTCCCTGCTAACATATTTGACAAGAATCATTCGGGGGCTGTTTTGTCGTGGAAATATTTTCACCCCAACACCGCTACGCCACCTCTGCTTGAATATATCGAAGATCACGACCTCTGGCAGTTTAAATTACCAAACAATCGCGAATATAACGTTGCACTATCTCAATACCCAACCACATTCGAGGATTGGGACAGGTTGGTTGAGGATCTTAAAAACGAGCAATTTTTATCTGAATACCTGAAAAAGGGTGCGATTATATCGAAGTTTGAAGACAAATTGGTTGAAAATTTACTCCAATATAAAGAAAGAGTTCTGTTTGAAGGTCACGAAATTTGGGCGTTAAACGTAGCTCGCACTTACCGCTCTATCTTGGGCCATCACCTGGCGACGATAAACGAGAAGTCCGGAGGGGTGGCCTTTGGTGTCGTATATTACAGGAATAATGGTGGGGTACATTTATCCCTTCGCAGTAATGGAGATTTTGACGTCAGCGAGATTGCAGTTAAATACGGGGGTAGGGGTCATAAAAACGCAGCTAGTATCAGAGTAGACTCTTTCACAGACCTTCCTTTTACTTTTTTATAAGACCCGGCATAGGCGCTGAAGATGAACTACTCAAAAGCGTGGCCGGCGGCTTTCAGAGCTGACTCTTTGGTTTTAGCTACGAAAATATATCTTTCCTTATGACAAAAAACCGCTCCTTCAACTCCCGATTCTTTTTCCAGATCTCCGTCAACCAAACCGCCCCACGACTCAGGAAAAATAGCGCGGTTCTGAAAACCGTATCGGGAAACCGGTATGACTGAGGCCATCCAGCAGTCTGAATCGGGAGAAGGCACGGGAGTAACCACTACCCTCACTTCCTGAAATTCTATAAAAAAATGTCTGGGGATTGATTCGGAAAATACCAGTATGGATTTTCTGACCGCAGAATCGTAGTTGGCTTTGATTTTTTCCGACACAGCAACCCTGGCCTTACCGTGCATAATTTTTCTCTCTAGTAAACCGCGCGCGAATTCAACCGCTTGAAGAAATTGAGAATCGAAGCTTTCTTCACTCCCCCACACTGGTTTAATAGCATCAATAACGTCAAAAAATTCAAACGGTATTACGTCCTGTTTGTTTGGATGAGAAATGGCTATGTGATTGTCGGCGGCGTCAATCGGATAAACCAGTTTTCTTTCAATATGAAGAGCTAGGCTTTCGGAATCACAGATAGCCACCCCAAACTCTTTCCAGATAAGACCAAAGGCAGAATATGGTATGCCATTTTCACGCTTCGGAACACCGTTTTGGTGATGATCAAAGCGCCTTTTTTCAGCATCATATACTCCACCAACATCCACCACCCAATCGGCGCTGTCAATGATTTCTTTATTACGACTACGAATCACTTTCGTATTCTCAACACCTAGATATAGTTGCAAGGACGCGATCGCCAAAACATCATCCGGATCAAAACTGCCACTGTGTGTAACTACTGTCTGCATGGTGAATACTATACAACAAAATAAAAAGGGGGCGAGTAACATATACCCCGCCCCCTTCAATTTTCACTTTTCATTTTTTAAATGGTTTGCTATTACTACTCCAGACGAAGCCCGCCAAGTGAAAAAGCGTAACCAATAGTGTCCAAGGAAGTTTGAGCCACCTTATGAACTCAGAGTCACCTGAGTTTTTTACAGTCCCCCTCAATTTTTCTTTCCGTAGTACACCGCTTACACTCCTCGGTTTCCGGTGAGGATTCCGATTCGCCCCATTCGTGACCTAAAACCATACAAATGATTTTGTTCGCCACATAAGAAAATATGTGAAGAAACAAAATACCGAGCAGATAGAAACCGGCAACGCAGCCTCCCACCAACCCTTCTTAGACATAATTCCACCTCCTTTGTCATTTGTTACTTCTTACGATGCTTACCCGATAATATGGTCGAGAAATATTTCAAAACGAAAACCAAGTCAAAAACCAAGACGTCTGTGCTTTAGCATGTCTTTTAAAATTATCACAACAAACCGCTAGATTGAAAGTACCACGTTTTTGCATTTTGACAATGGTTTTTGTATAGTGTCCCTGATGTACATATTGTCGATAGAAACCTCTTGTGACGAAACTGCTCTCAGCCTGGTGAAAACCGAAGGGAGCTTTCCACATGCCTCTTACGATATACTAGGAAACGAGCTCTGGTCACAAATTGACATTCATAAAGAATACGGTGGCGTTTTCCCTGCTCTAGCCAAAAGAGAACACGCTACCACAATTGTCCCGTTGCTAAAAAAAATAATAAAGGAATCAGAAGATTTTGGCCCTGCTGTTATTTCAGAAATATCACCCCAAACCAAACAGGCAGTTGAAAAAATCCTTGAACGGGAACCCAGTTTGGCTGAACAACTGTTTGCCTTTCACGATGAATATGGGGCTCAAACGATTGATTTAATAACGGTAACAAACGGACCCGGGTTAGAGCCGGCACTTTGGGTCGGTGTAAATTTCGCCAAAGCTCTGAGCTTACTCTGGGATGTGCCAGTCGTTCCTGTCAATCATATGGAAGGTCACATATTGGCAAGTATTTTTGATGCTGAGCGCGACAATCAACTTTCAGATATATCTTTTCCGGCGATATCCCTTCTTATTTCCGGCGGTCATACAGAACTCATTCTCATGAATAATTGGGGTAACTATGAAAAGATAGGACAGACACGAGACGACGCGGTGGGTGAAGCTTTCGACAAAGTTGCCAGAATGATTGGTCTACCTTATCCCGGCGGTCCGGAAATTTCTCGACTGGCAAGTGAAGCAAGAAAGAGAAATCTGCCAGAATATGTAAAACTTCCGATTCCTATGCTTCACTCCGGTGATCTTGATTTCTCATTTTCA
The DNA here is from genome assembly GCA_023898585.1 of Candidatus Nomurabacteria bacterium. GTDB lineage: Bacteria > Patescibacteriota > Minisyncoccia > Phycocordibacterales > UBA918 > OLB19. The sequence goes on from CP060229.1 coordinate 76,801, forward strand.
GGACTTAAGACCGCAGTTCGCTATGCAATCCAGGAAAAGTCCCTTACGGACGATGAGAAGGCTTCCTTAGCCAGAGATTTTGAGGACGCAGTGACTACTGTCTTACTTAAAAAAACCTCGGACGCTGTTGAAGCGCATGGTGCCAAGACATTGATTGTAGGTGGCGGTGTTAGCAACAGCAAATACATCAAGACCACATTTGACTCCAACTTTTTGACAAAACACCCGGACGTGACAGTCTACTTCCCCAAACCAGGCCTTTCAACCGACAACAGCATAATGATAGCTCTCGCCGGACACGCTCACGCGAGTAGCGCTTTGTTGCCAACCGGGACCGATGTTATACGCGCTGAAGGTAATAAATCCTTAACAGAACGATAGACTTCTCCTTGCGATTTTTACAAAAAAGAGCTATAAACAATTAGCTTTAAGCCGATCATTTCAGAATCCCCCCGGTGTTGATAACGGCCACTTGTCATAAAAAATACCCGTAAGGGATCAGTTCACGAACATTCCATATCATTTGGTATGTTTTCCCCTGTGGACTGATCCCTTATAGGTATTTTGCATTGTCCCATTCCATGCTACTATCGCCTTATTACTGGCGGTATTCTTATTATCAACACCTATGAAGGAAGAGCGACAATCACAAATCCCGGAGGTTTTTTTATCTCCCTACGACCCGGCGAAACACGAAAAACGTATCTATCAGCTTTGGGAAGAATCCGGATTTTTTAATCCTGATAATTTGCCAGGTGAGCGTAGCGAACCCTTCACAATCGTAATGCCTCCACCAAACGCCAACGGTTCTCTCCACGCGGGTCATGGCCTCGTTTTCGCCATCGAAGACACCATGATGCGCTTTGAACGTATGCGAGGCAAGAAAGCACTCTGGTTACCGGGTGCTGACCATGCTGGTTTTGAAACTCAAGTAGTCTACGAAAAGAAACTCCAGAAAGAAGGCCGTTCTCGTTTTCAAATGGAACCAAAGGATCTCTACAATGAGATCATGGATTTTACCATGTCAAACAAATCGATCATGGAAAATCAGATTCGTGAACTGGGCGCATCCTGCGATTGGTCTCGTTCACTTTTTACTCTTGACGATTCCGTAATCAAAATTGTTTACGACACTTTCAAAAAACTGGAGGAAGACGGACTTTTATATCGCGGAGCTCGCACTGTAAACTGGTGCCCCAAACATCAAACTTCACTTTCCAATCTCGAAGTCAACTACAATGAAAAGACTGATCCTTTTTATTACTTCCAATACGGACCGTTTGTAATCGGTACAGCAAGACCAGAGACAAAATTCGGCGACAAGTATGTAGTTATGCACCCGGATGATGCACGTTACGAAGATTTCCAGCATGGACAAAAAATTGATCTCGAATGGATAAATGGACCGATTGTCGCGACCGTCATCAAAGACCAAGCGGGTGATCCAGAAATGGGCTCAGGTGTGATGACAATCACTCCTTGGCACTCCAACATTGATTTTGAAATCGCTAAACGACACGATTTAGACTACGAACAAATAATTGATTGGCGAGGTAAATTACTTCCTATCGCGGGAGAATTTGACGGAATGAACATTGAAGAAGCCCGCCAAAAAATTGTCGATAAGTTGGACAAAAAAGGATTGTTGGTAAAAATTGATGATAAGTACGACCATTCAGTTCCGTGTTGCTACAAATGCGACAAAGAAATTGAACCACAAATTCGCGAGCAATGGTTTGTTAAAATGCGACCTTTGGCGGATAAAGCCATAGAAGCGGTAGACTCAGGTAATGTCAAGTTCGTGACCAATCGCGACGAAAGGGTTTTTAGAGATTGGATGAGCAAAATTGATGATTGGAACATATCCAGACAAGTAGTTTGGGGTATCCCAATTCCCGCCAAGGTATGTAGCGAATGCGGTCATGGCATGGTGGACTTGGAAAGCAAAATCACTAAGTGTGAAAAGTGCTCCGGTAAAGTCGAAAAAGATCCCGACACGTTCGATACATGGTTCTCATCAGGTCAGTGGCCTCTGGCAACGACCCACTATCCTGATGGAGACGATTTCAAACAACACTACCCTACTTCAGTCATGGAAACCGGCAAGGACATCATTTTTTTCTGGGTATCAAGAATGATCATGCTTGGTCTTTACAGAACCGGAAGAGTACCGTTTAAAAAAGTTTATCTACACGGCATGGTACGTGATAAACACGGAAAGAAGATGAGTAAGAGTAAAGGCAACGTTATAGCACCAAGCGAAATTCAAGAACGTTTTGGAACCGACGCCCTACGCATGGGCTTATTGGTTAACACCGCGCCGGGCAGTGACATGAATCTAGACCCTGATAAGGTGAATGCTTATAAAAAGTTCGCCAACAAAATCTGGAATATCACCCGTTTTGTACTGGAAAACACTTCCGACATGCCCGAGCAAGCAACCTTGACGGCCGATGATGCAGAAAATATCAAAGCTAAACTAAAAACAACAATAGCGGAAATAACCAAGGACATGGAAAAAGACCGTTTCGACCTGGCATCGGAAAAACTTTACCATTTTGTTTGGAGTTATTTTGCGAGTGAGTTACTGGAAGAGTCAAAACCTTTGCTTCAATCCGGTGATGCGTCAGTCAGAATATCGAGACAAAAACTTCTCAGAGAATACCTGATAACATCAATTAAACTGCTTCATCCTTTTATGCCGTTTGTTACTGAGACAATCTGGCAAGAACTGCCGGATGATATGAAAGATCACGCTGTCTTGATGGTAGCGCAGTGGCCCAAGTAAAAACACCAACCTAACTATACTCGTGACGGCCCGATAAGACACGATGGTCAGACCAGAAAAGAATGGTTCTCTCTCAACAGTCCCCACTTAACCGAACCTTTACTATTGTGGACACTATGTTTTGGTACAATAGTCTGAGTGGAATCAACCTATTTCGCCATAGCTTTTTTATCCGGACTGGTACCTGCCCTATTCTGGGTCTGGTTTTGGTTGCGAGAAGACAAAAAACGTCCCGAGCCTTATTTTTTAATAACGATATCATTTATCGCCGGCATGGCTGTAGTACCTATCGCCCTACCTTTACAACAACAGGCTTTGAATCTGTACACCGGAGATAACGTGATGTTGGTCTGGGTAATTATTGAAGAGTTATTGAAATACGCGGTTGCTTTGGTGTTAATTTTCTGGAATAAGGAAGTAGACGAACCTATCGATATGGTCATTTACATGATCATGATCGCTCTTGGCTTTGCTGCGTTGGAAAACGCCTTATTTATATTCAATCCACTCGTAATGGGTGATTACCTCAATTCCGTACTGACCGGCGGATTCAGATTCCTAGGAGCCAGCCTTCTTCATGTTTTAGCCTCAGGCACGGTCGGAGTTTGTCTGGCCTTGGCCTACTACAAACCAAAGCTTACCCAAGTCCTCATTGGCACGCTGGGGTTGTTCATAGCCATTGTGTTGCATGCCTTATTTAACTTTTTTATAATGGATGCAAATGGAGAGACTATTATAACCGTCTTCCTTTTTGTCTGGATGGGCATCATCCTTCTGTTTCTTCTTTTTGAAAAAATAAAACTGCTCGAACGTAGCCATAATCATCAACCAAAAATATCATGAAAAAACCATCATTTTTAGAGAGACTTACCGGCAATCAAGCGGATGAGTATGATCGCGTTTTAGACGAAGACCATGAATTTGGCGAGGATGACGATTTGGCCGTCGAGGATGATAACCAGCAAGAAGATGATTGGCGAAACGAGGAGAGCGACGGCAACGACCAGCAAGACGGGGAGTTACCGGTCGATATGTACCAGACCGACGAAATGATAGTAATTCGAGCCCTCGTTGCCGGGGTTAGTCCGAATGATCTGGAAATCTCAATTACTAGAGATATGGTGACCATGAGAGGAGTGCGTGAAGAGTACCAAGAAGCACCGGATGATGGATATTTTCATCGGGAATTGTTCTGGGGTAGTTTTTCCCGCACTCTCCTTTTGCCGGAAGAAGTAGCTATTGATGAAGCGGAAGCACAAGAGAAACACGGATTACTTGAGATCAAACTTCCCAAATTAGACAAACACCGCTCGACCCAACTTAAAGTCAGAACAAATGCCGGACATAAGTAGTGGTAAATCCTCGATGTAAACTGGTCGCTTTTTTTGGATATAGTCAAGTCAAATTGAATAGAACACCAAGATCCTTTCGGCCTTGGTGTTCTTTTGTTATAACCAAACTTTTACATGTAGGTAGCATGTGCTTCAATAATTTGAAGAATAATCATCTTGCATTGTTGAATTGAAATAGACAGGTTTATAGAATCGCTCCCAAGATGACTATCATCCGACTGAAGAGTGAGTAATTTCTTTATGTCGCTGAACTTCTCCTCGCGAATGCTTGCTCCTTTGGGAATCCCGCTCAGCAGAGGGTCAAAGACAGCGTCACATAATGCGACAAACTTCTCTTCCTGCCCGCGAACACGTCCGCTGTCTTTCCACAAAAGACGCGTTTCTTTCAATTCCTGTAATGCTTGACGAACGTTGATTGTAGTACTCATCTTTTCTCTAACCTCACTTTATACTTGTGAATTCAAACCTATCTACATTATAAGTTTGGTTCAAAAACAAACAATTTTCAAATCTGTGGTCTGGTTGTCTAAAATATACGGATAAAAAGACCTGCTAGTCTTTATTTGGGCGTGATTCGAAACAAATTAAACATAAACAAAGCGCCGATAACAGATTTCGGCGCTTAGTAGCAGTCTCATTCCAACCCTTACTCTTCGAGTCCTACTTCAATGTATGTTGATACCACCTGACCCGAAGCTTGTCGGATGTCTACCAATTGAATAGCGGTATGATCTTCAAGCTGAACAGGTTCATCTCTAAACCCCAAAACTGTCCCGACAACTTCAGGAGTTGGTAAGCCATTCTTATTGTATGTCTTGTGAATTTTCTCCATTTTATTATCCTCTATTTATCACAGTCAAAAAGAACACCGAGGAAATCAGAAATGATCCCGCCCACTATAATTTAAACATTTTATGAACAGGAAAGAAAACAGATTTAGACAATTGAATTAGGTACCGACAAGCAGTGAGTTCAGTTACTCTTTCCTTCCCACATCAAAATTCAGGGAAATTAGAAGTTTTTCATTGTAAAGTAGAAGTCCTTGAGGTGTGCTTGGGAGCAGTTCGGTCAATCTTGGTTATGGTTTACAGGCATATTGGCGCAGGTTACTAAGTGTTTTCTCTAGCTTCGCTAGTTGCGAGCACTAAGTACCTACTGCCCCAGCTCGCCTATTTTTGTGCTAGGAGAGGCACAAAAATTATGGCTCCGCTTCACAAAGACGTACGCAAGCAAAGCAGTTTGCCTGCTAACAGAAAAAACACCAGACACGTGTCTGGTGTTTTTTCTGTTACGTCTTTGTGCTTGGGAGCAGGCTCGAACTGCTGACCCTTCGCTCTTCAGGCGAATGCTCTACCAACTGAGCTACCCAAGCATGTTTTCCCGACCTATAATTTAAATAAGTAGTGGTTGCTATTCTACCTTTTTCTCGGTTTTTTTCAAATTTTTCGCTTTTATTCTTATCCAGCTATTATTAATTGGAACCACCTTTAGCCGCTTCGTAAAATTGCTTCCAGCCGGGTATTTCTTGTAAGCCCTGCTGAAAAGTCTCAAAAGAAGACCCAAAAGATTCGAAATAAGGTTCGATTACGTAGTAGTAGAGTATGAAAGGAACACCGATTAAGAATAACGACCAGGCCACTCTTACCCAAAAAGACCAAATCGAACGTCTATTAAGAGTTCTGAGGAGTTGATTGTTTTCTGTCAACAATCGTTGGTTTTCTAGTACTAAATCACGCAATAACTGATTCTCGTCTTTTTCGGGCGACATAATTAAAGTATAGCAGACTGTGCGTGAACAAAATTGAAAATATGCTAGAGTATGTTGACTTTTTAAAGTAATGAACATTTTGTAAGGCAATCAAACAAATTTTATATGTAACCCTAAAGACATGTTTAACAACAATACCTTGCCCTCGTAGTTCAATGGATAGAACAGCACACTCCTAACGTGCTAATGTAGGTTCGATTCCTACCGAGGGCACAAAACAAGACTTCTGACGAAGTCAACGAGCGCGGAGAAGCCGCGCGAGAAAAAGAAAAAGGAGAAATACGCCGTCGCGTAGCGACGAAATGGCTGGGCGAGGGCACGGAAAAGTGGGCGGTTTTGTCACGAACCACATGGTTCGTTCCGATTTTTTGGACGAAGTCGGCAATTTCGGAGAAATTGTCAGACGAGGACAAAAAAGCGGCTTGTTTCGTATCCAAAACCCACTCCCGCAAGGGTTCGACCCAAGTATTTCCCCGACGTTCACAATCTTTCTTCTTCTCGTTCAAAGTGGCGAGAGAGCGCATAGTAGTGTCTTTCTTTTTTAGATAAATCTCTTTCGGTATGTCTCCGTCCAAATACGCAGATACTAGCTTCTCCATGCGCTCCTCGTCCGCTTTGATTTTGGCAGAAAGATTTTGAACATCACTTTGCGATGAGTTAGTTTCTTCACGCTCCCATTCGTCAATTTTCGCCAACATCCAGTCAGCGTACTCATCGCAAAGTGAAATTGTTTGAAGCCGATCCTTAATTTGTGCAACGAGGTCTTTCTCTTGTACATACCCTTGCGAGCAAGCGCCGTGCTTCTTGGTACAGCGATAGTAGCGATACACTCCACCATTGCCCTTAGCGTGTTGCGCCGTGAACATGCCGCCGCACTCACCACAACGGAACAGTCCTAAAAACGGAAAATCATGGCGGTTTCTTCGCATCGGCGCACGCGCTTTGCTCGCAAGAACTTTTTGCACGGCTTCAAACAATGTCGGGGAAATAATTGGTTCAAATGTGCCGTCAAACCATTCTTCATTGTGACGAACAAATCCGAGATAAGCACGATTGCTCAAAAGGTGTTTGATGGCACATTTGGCAAGTGGCTTTCCTTTCGAACTGGTAACGCCTAAATCCACCAAAAACTGCGACAAAGAAACCAGTCCATGTGTACCTTTCGCATATTCCTCAAAAGCGTGCTGCACAATCTTGGCGTTCACCTCATGCGGTTCTATCTGCCGAGTACGCGGATTGTTCACATACCCAAATGGCGCTTTTGTGAGCCACTCACCTCGTCGCAGTTTTTGGCGGATGCCTCTTTTCACATTTTGTACCAGATTGTCTGAGTAGTATTTACTTTGCCCAAAAGCCACTTGCAACATAAAGAGCCCTTGTGGAGTGGGTTCAAACCAAAATGTCGGAAAGCGCAAAGACGCGATTCTCTCGGTATCTACGGCATATATGACGCGCCCACCGTCAATCGAATTGCGCGCCAATCTATCGGGATGCCAACCAAGAATGCCCTGCGCTTCTCCCGATTCAATACGCGTCATCATCTCATTAAAAATCGGACGACCGGGTGTCTTTGCGCTTTTCGACTCTTGAAACTCCGCTAGGATTTCAAGATTTTCTTTACGCGCAAATTCACGTAGTTCAAACAACTGGGCTTCAATACTCATGACTTGCTTATCGTCATCTTCTGTTGATTTGCGAGCGTATAGAAAATATTTTGGTTTGATCATAATTTTGAAAAAATTATTTTTGGATACGAAACAAGAAACAAAACCGCCCACTTTTCCGTGCCTCACCCTGTCCGATTTCGTCTCACAGCGACGGGCTGTATTTGGTTTTGTTTCCTCGCGCCGCTCGGTCGCTATTAGTTGACCTTCGGACGAAGAAGTCTTGTTTTGTGCAGAAATACTGACCTTTGCTCGAACCCATTTCGAGAACCGATGAACATACCATGATCGTTCACGCGCCGAGCGCGTGGTGATGCGGACGCGAAGCGTACGCATTGGGGAATACATGTTTGGGCGCGCTCCGTCCTCTCACTCCGTCGTCGCTAAGCGTGCCGTACGGCCACGCATTTCTTCGCCTCCGTTCGTGCGGCTCCTCGCAAAACCCCATTTTCCTCCGCCGAAAGGCCAAAATATTGAAAAGGAAATGGTTGGTTTTGCTTGCGTAGGGCTGCTTTATCAACATGTGCTGTATTATATAACATTGGATAGTAAACAAAAGTAAGTATAATTAAAACTTGTTAATGTTATGACGACTGCAATAGAAAAGCTGGCTAAGAATATTAAGATTATTAGGATTAAAACATGTCACAGGGTGACATCTGTAGAGATGCAGCAAAGGCAGGACCGTTCTTTCATACATACAACATTGAGGCTGGCAAATCAAAAATAACGCTTTGAAAACATTGAACGTATCGCTAAGGCTTTCGGTGTTACTTGTGATGAGCTTTTTGAATAAACGCATGTCTCAAGAGGGAGGAAAAAAGAAAATACTGTCACATCATAATGTTTGCGGGATGTGGGGGTCTCGATACACTGTTTGAGTGGTTTTGAATCCCTTGAAAAAAAGTACGAGGAAAAGAAATTTTTATATAGATAATGCTAAAACGTTGATCCATCACTTGTTTAACGTTTAAATTGTACTTCAACCACGAGATAGAATGCGGTAGGATAGTCCATGATATAGATGGTACACATAACTCTATTTTGTCGCTCATTCCAAAGTCGACGGATGTAGTTTGGGTGGCTTCCCCTGCCAAGAATTTAGTCAAACAGGCAAAAGACGGAGAAGGCTTCAACAGCGGAGAAAGGAGTTCTATACGCAGTATGGCGGAAGTCATAAAGAGAACAAAACCGATGGTGAATTTATAGACAGAAAACGTTAAATGATCTGCTCACTGATTTTGATGGTGGTACTGCCATCGATATTATTAAGGAAGATTTTGCTTCGGCGGTTATCATGTAAATCACAAACTGCTGGTTTGCGGATTTGATTATGGTGCCTCAAACACGAGAACAAGTGATAATTGTTGGAACAAAAAAGGTGTTTTGCCGAGATTTGAAGATAGTGATTACCAAAGCCAACACATGCCAATAAGCATGTTTCTGTAGGAGAAGCGCTGTCGATCTAGAAAGCGTCGAGGAAGGTGGCTTTTCCAATCATTATTGGTCGAAGGCAAAAAAGAATAAGGGGCAAGGAAATAATGTTATTCACAAAGACAAACCGGGGCCAACAATGAGAACAGAACATCATGGAAACATAGAATTTCACTGGAACGGAAAACGTAGATTATCAGCGCGTGAAGCTGCTCGTATACAATCATTTCCTGATGATATGGAATTTCTACCATCTACCTCTCAAGCATATAAACAAATAGGAAATGCCGTACCCCCTATTTTAGGGTGGCACGTGGCAAAATCCGTAGAATCATTCCTAAACAGAAACTTGAAATAACATGATATACGCAGAAAAAGAAAATCCGAGCGAAGAAGTTTTTCTAGAGTTACTGGAAAATTCAAAAAATGGTTTGATTGAAAAATTGCAAAGCAATGGACCTTTGCCGAACTCAACGCAATTCGAAGTTTTAGTGTGTGAGGAAATGCAAGCAAAAGCCATTGGTACTGAATTCGAGGGAACAATAAGGCAAACAGGGGTTGCTGCTTTTCCAGATATTGTAGCCAATGGTTATTTTGGCGTAGAAGTAAAAATGACCATAAAAGATCACTGGCGCTCTACCGGCAACAGTGTTCTGGAAAGTTTACGAGAAGAAGATGTTGAGAAGATTTATATTATGTTTGGTAAACTGGGCGGTACTCCCGATGTGAAATACCGTTTATACCAAGAATGTTTGCCGTCTGTTAGCGTGACCCATTCTCCTCGTTATCAAATAGACATGAATTTAGCTGTTGGAAAATCTATTTTTGATAAGATGGGTATTTCTTACGATGAATTGAGAACAAGTGGAGATACCATCCAACAAATTAAGACGTATTATCGAAGTCAGCTCCAAGAAGGTGAAGGTTTGTGGTGGATTGACGAGGAATCAGAAGCACCTTCACCAGTGATTAAACAATTTCGAACTTTGGAAACAGAGGATAAAGAAAGATTTAAAATTGATTGCATGATCTTATTTCCTGAATTGTTTAGAAATAGAGCAAATTACGATCGCGCCGCCGCATATCTTACCACCGAGTTTGGTGCTGTCTCAGCAAGCCTGAGGGATGAGTTTAGTGCTGGTGGTAGACAAGAAGTAATGGTTGCGAGAGAAAAAAGAAGTGTGTCGCAAGTACTCTCGCAACTTCGAGGATATGCCCCACAAATCACAGCTCGAATCCAAGAGCTTGACGAGGGTCTTTTAAAATTTTACTGGAAAGTCTCGTCCATAGAAGAAGACAGGATTCAACAATGGAAAGGTTTGATTGACGAAGTGCGCGGTCGGTCTTGGTGATGATCTTCCCTCAGAAGTTTTTGAATCAGGTCATGAAGAAGCAGAACTAGCAACAACCTAAATCGTAATTTTTCAAAACAAAGCTAAAATTCGGATACGTTAACGGTTCGTGAGCGGTCAAAGCGCATGTCGCTAATACGTTCAAAATCAACAAAGTTTGAGAGGATTTTATTGAAGACTTTAAAAAGAACACGTAAAGCATTTACCTCCAAACGATACGAGCGTTTTTGAGTAAGCCAGACGTGGTGTTTGGCAAACACAAGGTCTGTGTATTTCTCGATAATGTGGGCTTAATTTTGGCATGGCTGGCAATATCGAGATGTAAAGCATTTACTTATCAAAGATGATTTCTGGAGAGAGAAAATTGAAAGAAATAGGAAAACGTGACAAAAAGTAACACGTAAGCTTCGTGCCGAGGGGTGGATTGTGTTTCGTTTTTGGGAGCATAAGCTTAAAAAGGCATCATCAGGCTAATTGCATAGAAAAAGTTTTGGATAGTTTAAAATAAAGTTATGAAAGTCACTGAACTAAAAGAAAACAGAACTTCCCAGAGAAAAGATGGAAAAGTATGGAGCAAAACGACTCAAAATTTTGAGTTGATTGCGATTGTTTTGGGTTCTGGAATCAAGGGTTGTAACGATGCTGGAATTAGCAAGAAAAATTGAAAAACTCATTATTCAAAAATCAGCAAACAACGTTACCTTTGAAGATTTGCGGAAGATTCGCGGGTTGGGAAAAACAAAAGCTATACAAGTTCTTGCCATAATCTCTCTCGTCGACCGCTTAGGAAGCGGACAAAATTTCAAACATATTATCCATTAAAGACGTTTGAATAATGTTCTGATTTTCGATCGTCAAAAAAAAGAACACGTCGTTGCTTTTTATTTTGATACTCAACAAAAACTAATAGAGGCGAATAATTTCCGTTGGGACGCTCGACACATCTCTTGCGCACCCGGGTGAGTTTTGAACCTGCCTTGCAACCTCTGCCGCGGGTGTGGTCTTAGCACACAACCACCCCTCAGGAAGTGTTGATCCATCGGATGATGACATTGCCATTACGAAACGCATGGCGGACGCAGGCGATTTACTAGGCATTACACTTATCGATCATTATCGTCTCCGATAAAGAATTTCGAGCAATAGACTAAATCAAGGTTGGAAAATAACTCTATTTAAAGTAAAATCGGGAAAGAGCGGTGGTTTAGGAGATGTGTTCACTGTCATTCGCGCTTACGCCAGATAAAGGTGGTCACTTATCTCCTTTATCAGAACATTTAACTTTAAGCTTACAATGCCTAGAACCAAATGTCGTCCGACTCGGACTACTGGTAAGCCAGGACCAAAACGGTCACGGTCAAACCGCATAAACGCTCTACACCGAAACCACTGAAGAAGTGCTAGTAGGAAGATTCGGACGGCGACGTAAGTCGTCGTTCGTTTCGTTAGGGTAAACCTCGCACAAAGCGAACATCGGACAGTACCGAGCAAGCCATGCGAACGAATGTGAGGCGGCCATGCGAGGTAGTGGCGGAGCGTTGTGAGCGTTGGTTAATATTACCCACCGGCTTGAACGACGTGCCGCCTTGGGCGCCACAAGGACGACGAAAGGCGAAGTGAAAAGCTTTCTATTGCAGTCGTCATAACATTTCCACAGTTTTAATTATACTTACTATTGTTTTACTATCCAATGTTATATAATACAACACATGTTGATAACTCACCCCTGCACCCACCAACCATTTCCTTTTCAATATTTTGGCCTTCGGCGGAGGGGTTTGGGGAGGAGCCGCATTAAAAAGGCAAAGGAAATGGTGGTGGGATGCACGCGCGCAGCGATAGCGGAGCGCGTCCCAAGGCGCATGTATTCCCCAATGCGTACGCTTCGCGTTCGCATCACCACGCGCTCAGCGCGGCACGATCATTGTCCTTTCTCGAAATGGGTTCGAGCAAAGGTCAGTATTTCTGCACATTCAGAAACTTCTCGTTCCGTGAGGTCGCTACGCGACAAAGCGGCGCGGGAGCCAAAACTAAAACAGCCGTTCGAGAGTCTCCCAGACTCCCTCACCTCCGCGACGAAATCAGACGGAGCGGGCACGGCGAGGCGGGCGGTTTTGTCACGAACCGTATGGTTCGTTCAGACTTTTTTGACGAAGGAGGCAATTTCGGAAAATACTAGCAACGGGAGTCGATTCTTACCCTGTTTACTCAATACCATCATGCATACCGTAGAAATGTGACGGCTGATTATATTCTGAGTTTAGACGTCAGTTGTTGTTTGAATCTTATTCAACCTACTATGCGTATAAGTGAATACATCCACCAACACCTTAATGTACAATACGTATACAATAAACTGAATTCCATTGTATACCACTTGTCCAGCTTCAAGTGGCAAGAGCACGTAGATAAAAGGTGCCGCAACATATTCACTGAAGGGGAAAAAGCCAATAACGTTGTAATTAAAAAGATTGCCCAGATATGCCGGATTTGCTTGTAATAACGGCGGGAGTATCAGCATCGCAACACTGTAGACAACCATCCCCCACAGCGCCCATTTTAGATATTCTTTTGCTATCGTCATGACGGTATCATAACACACTTCCGACCCCAAAACGCCAATTCAACAACTCCTGTAGTAACGCTTTTACTGTAGTGAGTTTCGTTTTTACCAAGATTGAATTGTGGCTTTATTATTTGCCCCTGGTGTACTCTAAACTTCCGCAAACACAATCATATAATTGTGTCCGAATTTTTCGACACACCGAGGGCAATATGCGTAGTGTACGTAATAATCTTTAGCCTTTTTACCTTGCTTATCTAGAAATGCACCCATCACTTTAAGATGCTTAGGCACCGAATTGTATGGACCCTCAAAGACTTTTGCTATGAATTCTCCTGATAGACTTGTGTTTTCCGCACCTGGAACTTCTTTCGTCACGGAATAAAATATCTCAGACTTGAACAAAGAGGGATCATGAAACAAAACTAGAGCATCACTCATGTCAGGCATGTTGGCACCGGCTTGTCCAGCCAAATCACACATTGATTTCATTTTTCTTCCGATGGTTGGCGGAAAAGGAATGTGGAAAAATGTAGGGACAGATTCTTTGACAAAAAGTTTTTTGTCCCATTGAAAAGTTTTTTCTTCCCATTTCGAAGGATGGAACTCGGGACAACAAGTTGTGTTGTTATTATCCATAATAATTATGATTTAAATTATTGGAGACAAGAAGTTGAGACACACAAAAAGTCGGCGAAAAGAGCTTCCGGATTTACTTTAGAATAACTTCCCAGTCACTCTAGCCTATGCTACAGCTTTAAAAGCTCACTCAGTTTTGACTCATCAAAACCGATTACCACATCTTCACCAATTCTTATAACCGGTACACCCATTTGTCCGGTCAAGTCAATCATCTCCTGCCGTCTTTCAGCGTCGGAAGCAACGTCAAATTCTGTATAATTGACATTATTCTCCTTGAAGAAGGCTTTTGCCTCCTGGCAAAAATGACAAACTGGGGTGCTGTAGATAAATACCTCAGAATCAGTTGCTTCTGGTGTTGTGTTTTCTTCATTTGTTCCTGGCGTATCCATAAAAATTTAATTAAATTTTAACATTCAGAAGTATAACAGTTTATCGCCAAAACTGGTACCATTTGGCGTCTTCTTCCTTTGCGGTAGTGGTGGAAAGAGGCTGTATTTCTGACTCCTTGGGCTCATCTTCAACTATTACGACTATTTGCTCGCCTTCGAGCGCCACGTCAAATTGTTTTCTCATTTCCGCTTCCAAACCTCTTTCGTTTGACAGATATTCGACCTGCTCTTCTAGTTGGTCTTTCCTTGTCTGTAGAGTTGCTACTTGCTGTTCGGCTTGAATTCTACGATCGGACATTTCCATCGCTATGTCGTAGCGAACATAAGTGCTCCAGCCAACCAGCAGAGTCAGAACCAGAATCACACCTTGTGTGAAGGGAGAATTAACAATAGAACGAAGTTTTCTTTTTTGGTGAAAATCAAACATTCATCTTCATTATACAATTTATTTACGGAGATTAAACAATCCGCTATAATAACGCGCATGAGTTTCTTATTTCACGAAAAAACAAAAAAGGCCATTAGGTGGGTGTGGGGAGTTATTGTCATTGTTATAATAATCAGTATGATTTTCGCCTATTCTGGCGGAGCAGGAATGTTTTAGAAAAAACTTAGATTCTAGAAGAATTTACTAAGTTTGTTGCGGTGAGCCGTTTGGAGTTAACACCTATTCATTTTTCATCATTTTCATAAAGACTTCTTGTGGAATATGAACCCTCCCCCGAGCCAAGGCCTTGGCTTTTCCTTTTTTCTGCTTCTCGCGGAGTTTCATCTTTCGAGTAATATCTCCCCCGTAGAGATGAGCAGTAACGTCTTTTTTAAGAGCGCTTAGCTTCTTGGTAGAAATGATCTTCCCCATTACTTTAGCTTGAATCTTTACGATAAATTGTTGACGAGGTAAGGTGTTATAGAGTTTTTCTGTGACCGCCTTAGCTTCTATTTCTGCCCGGCCCATACCGATTACCCTAGAAAAAGCCGGCACAAGCTCCTCCGCCACTAACACTTCAAGCTTTGTAACAGAAGCCGGTCGCATCTCAGCGACTTCATAAGAAAGCGATGCATACCCGCTACTGGCATTTTTCAGTCGGTCAAAAAACCCTCTCATGAGTTCACGTAGCGGTATTTCAATAGTCAATAGAGTTCTCCCGTCGCTGAACATTTCCGTATCAATGACACTGGACTCGTGTTCGTAAAGCAATGTCATGACGTTGCCCATATATTCACCAGGTAAAATTATCTGACCCAAAACCCACGGTTCCCGGACGGTTACATTTTGCCCATGCTCCGGGAAGCGATTGGCGGCGTAGATTTCTTCCACTTGACCATCGGGCCACGTTATTTCGTAAGAAATCGAAGGAGCAGTAATAATTATATCTATGTTGAATTCTCGGCGTAGACGCTCAGTTATTATCTCCATGTGCAACATACCCAAAAAACCACACCGAAAACCTCGACCGAGTACTCCAGAAGACTCTTCTTCGTAGGAAAGAGAAGAATCCGAAAGTTGAAGACGATCAAGAGCTTGGTGTAACTGAGTGAAATCATCTTGATTAGAAGGAAAAATAGATGACCAGACTACTGGTCGCGCTTCTTGGTAGCCCGACAAGGGTTCCGCTGTGGAGCGAACCGGCAACAATGTATCCCCGACCCCCGCCACTCCCGGTTCCTTTATACCTGTCACAACATATCCGATCTCACCCGCTCCAAGACTGTCTACAGGTCTTTCGTCCGGAGTGACAATACCTACTTCAAGAGCGGTAAATGTCTTCTTACTAGCAGCGAATTTTAGGACATCGCCTTTTTTCACCTCGCCGTCAAACACTCTCATAAAAACAATAATTCCCCGATGATTGGAATACTCAAAATCAAAAATCAACCCTCGATGGGAGTCTATTTTACTTGCCCGCGGTGGAGGAATTCTTTGCCGAATCGCCTCAAGCAAATCGAGTACTCCGAGACCCGTTTTACCGGACACTAGTAAAATATCCTCCCGTGAACAACCGAGCAGTTTGACAACCTCTTCACCAACTTCTTTTGGTCGAGAGTGAGGGACGTCGATTTTAGTTAGGACGGGAATAATAGTCAGTCCTAAGTCTTTTGCCATCTGCAAAGTGGTTAGAGTCTGAGCTTGCACACCTTGAGTACTATCAACCAAAAGCAGAACTCCTTCGACGGCCTTTAACGCTCTCGACACTTCGTAAGAAAAATCAATATGTCCCGGCGTATCAATCAAATTGAACTCATAATCAACACCACTTGACTGGTATATCATACGTACCGGTTGCATCTTGATGGTGATTCCGCGCTCCCTTTCCAGGTCCATTGAATCAAGCACTTGTTCTTTCATTTTGCGAGCCTCTACGGTCTTTGTCACTTCCAACATCCGGTCGGCCAGAGTAGATTTGCCGTGATCAATGTGAGCAATAATACTGAAATTTCTTATTTGCATAGATTTTATTGTAGTGGTCACTACTCTACCCTACTCCAACGATAAAGACTAGCTTTTGGGGAAAATCGTTATTGCGGAGCGATCACATCTGTTTTTAAGATTCGTGATTGAAAAGAACGGTATATTTCTTTCAGTTCCGGGGAGTTACCGACGGCATATGTCAAAACAATAGCAACTATACCCATGACACCGGCCGTTATCCCCTGGATCATTATTCCAACAAAAGTTTCTTGGTTTATTCCCCCCACCACAAAAACCAAAGTCACGTAGGCAGTGACCGCCCCAGCAATGGTCGCCACACCGGAATGTACAAAAAGTCTCGCCAGTGGACGAAGGTTTATGTTAAAGATTCTTTTTGATAAGACTATAAGTGCAATGAGTTGGATATATTGACCAAGCACAAAAGCTAAGGCCAGGACCAAGACTTCAGAACCCGCAACCCCAGTCAAGCGAAAAGTTTCATTCAAGAATGATTGTAGAGCGGTGTATTCCGTGTATAAAAACATAAAGCCCGTGGCTAGCGCGACGGAAATTACACCTCCGGCGAGAGCAACAAAAAAAGGAAGGACTGTGCGACCGCCAGCATAAAAAGCTCTTATCAACAAAAGCAAAACGGCTTGCGCCAAAAGCGAAATAACAAAAATCGCCAACATAGCGGCCGTCAACCTGGTATCGCTCCAGTTAAACTCCCCACTTCCAAGAAGCACGCGCACAATCTGAGCACGCAGAACAATAACCAAACCAATGATAGGAATTGACCAGAAAAATATGTGTCTCAAAGCGGTTAAGAGTTGTTTGTTGAAGCCCTGTAGGTCACTTTTAGCGTGTAAATAAGAAAGAGTCGGAAAAGCGGCAACAGAGTAACTCATGCCTATAATTACCAAAGGGACGGATTGCAAATTGAAAGCAAACTGAAAAACCGATACCGACCCAACCGACATCACGGAAGCCATGCCGATTAAAATAAGTAGCACAATTTGATTGATTGATAATGTTAGCGCTCTTGGTACGGAGACCAGAAGAATGTTCTTTATTAATCCCCAATCAATTTTGGACGTCGTAAAGAAAGAATATTCGCTCTTTAGCACAAACGGTAACTGAATTGCCAGATGTCCCACAGCTCCCAAAACCACCCCGACGACGAGACCGACGAGACCGACTGCAGGATAAAAGAAAGTAATCCCTAAAATGATTCCAACATTGTACAAAAGTGGGCTGAGGGCATACAGGATAAAACGATGGTTCATCTGTGTTACAACCCCGCACAAACTGGATAAACCCAGCAAAAACGGTTGGATAAGCAAGATACGCAACAACAGAATCAGACTCTCATACTCTTCCCCAAAACCGGGAAATATATGCAGAACATACCAAGGCGCTAAAAGCGCCAACAATCCGGCTACCAGCGTATACACCAACAAGAATAGCGAGAACATTTGCGACAAAACTTTCGCGCCACCGGCTGGGTTATTATCCTCAGCGTATCTGTTCACGAAAGGCAACAGCACATATATCGAAAGAACAGAAGCAAAAAGCACAAATAACAAATCTGGGATGCGAAAAGCGGCATAGTAAAGATCAAGTTCAATCCCCGCGCCAAAAGTGTGAGCGAGAAGCCTGTCTCTAACAATCGCTAAAATTTGTGATCCAAAAGCAAATAATGCGAGTATGTAAGCAGCCTGATGTAAACCACGCACCTCACGGTACACAAAGTTGAAAACTCGCTTAACCATAAGAAGTACTACTCGGCAGATTCCGACTCGGTAGCAGAGCCTTCACCTTCATCTGCTGTTGCATCAGGAGGTGTTTCTGTAACAACTTCTTCAGAGGGTTCGTTTGAAGCACCTTCATCACTCTGATCAGGTTCCGAAGAAGCATTGATGGTATTGATCGGCTTTACCAAACCAGTGTCGACACCTGTGTCTGTAGTAACAGTATCTTCGAAGCTTCTTTCCGGAGATGTTTCAGCAACTGGCACATCGAGTCCAAAATCTGGTAGTACGATATCTTCACCGTTTTCAATTTGCCTAATTAGCGTTAAGAGCTGTTCGTTGTCCGGATTAGTCTGTTGTACCATACGTAATTGTTCGAGAGCACCGGCAACGTTATCGGTTTCAGCATAAACAAGGGCCAGCATGTAACGAGCGTTCGCGTAAGCCGGATCTAAACCAACTGCTCGATTAAAGACAGTAATCGCTTCTTCGTTGTTACTAATTGCAGACAATAGAACTCCCAATTGGAAGTACCTGGTCGGATTGTTTGGCTCGAGAATAATAATGGCTCTCGTCGTTGCAATAGCGGATTCGGTTTTACCTTCATTAATATCCAGCTGGGCTGACAAATAAAGCGCTTCGGTAAAGTTTCCTTTGAGATTTAATGCTTCGGCTATTTCCTTACGCGCCAACTCTATATCGCCAATTCTCACCGCCATTTGAGCGCCAATCAGTCTGTACCCAGGATTAAGTGGATCAATCTTTTTAGCCTGATTAAGAGCCTGTTCTGCCCTTTCCTGAGCTCCATCTATACCAGCAATAGCAAGACCGCTGTAGACACCGGCCAATATGGCGTGGTTAGTCGGGTTGGTCGGATCATCTTTAGCAGCCTGTTCCGCAAATTTTAGAGCTAGTTCGGCCACTCTTCTAAATTGCTCTTGCTGCTCTTCGTTTGGCTGACTGATTGTTAACAACGAATTCAAGTTGCTCAATTGTATTCTGGCTCTGACGCTGACAAAACGATCGTCAGGGTACATACCATAAGAACTGAGAGCTAATTGTTCAAACTCGTCGATAGACTGTGCCATGACCTGGGCTTTGGAGAAGCGAGTCTCTGCCACATACTGCTTGGTCACCGAAAAGAGCGCCCCTACCACGATGGTTATAACAAGAATGGTTGTCGCCATTAGAAAGAAACCTCTCTGACGATTTATGGCAAGAGGCACGGTGCGAAGCATGCCCGGCAATAGAGAACCGGCTGCCACGAACGTCATTCCGGTAAACATTGCTCCAAGAATCAGTATTCCAGCCCCTGGCACATAGATATAAGACATCCCCCATATGAAACAAGAAGCACCGAAAGTAACGGCCCCGAAATAGTACCAGTAGGAATCATACCGATCACTTCTCAATAACATCCGATAACCCAAGTATAGGAAGTACAGATGGAAGGCTACCAACAACAATCCTCCTAGAAGACCAACATTTACAAACAACGTCGGGACAAAACCGCTACCGGAATTAAAATCAGTGTCCCAGAAAATAGTGTCGTTTATGCTTCGATCTTTGTATTGACGCCAAGCGTCCGAAAAGCGATTAGGACCAATACCAAACAAAATGTTTTCTTTATACACTGATTTAGCAATGTCTATCGTCGCTCCGGCTGACGGTTTGACTTCTACGTAATTTACATCAGTCCACTGACTTATTTTGTTACCGGCATAATCACCGGCCACAATAAACACAGCACTGACGATACAAACCAACATCGTCGTTGTGATCAACACGCGTGAATTGGTTTTCACAAAAGAGTTATTTTCTGTCCTAAACAAAGAATCTCTGGACAATAGATAAACAAACATTAGAAGACTGAAGAAACCGACCACCAACCAGATATCAAAGAAATTGATTGTAGCCAAGACGGCAAGCGAAGCTAAGATTAACAGCGATAAAGAATACTGAAGCCAAGACTTAAGCGGAAGTTGGACCAGGGTGATGAGTCCGATAATAATCACCAGCCCGGCGAAGATAGCAAGATCATTAAAACCACCAATCGGAGAAACTGTTACCGAACCAAAACTGCCAAATTGTAATATCTCCGGACCGAACAACAATCTCACCAGATTATAAACAATGAGTAAAACCGCTGAAAAACTGAAGAAAGCCAAGGCCTTAATACTCATGACTTTAGAGTTCTGAAGAACTAGTGGGATAGTCATGACGAGACATAAAACACCAAGAAAACCAACTGTATGTATCTCCATCACACTGCCACGAAGAGCATCTTGAGAATCTCCTGATAACAAGCCGGAAATCAAAGCGGTAAACAATAAGAGCCAAAACAAAAAAAGTGAAATAGGCAAAACCGTCGCACCTTGTGTCTTTCTAACAGCCAACAACATAACCGAAATTACAACAACAGTGCTTACCAAGATACTTAACATCACCTTATCAAAACCCAAAGATGCCCATAAACCAGGGATAAAGAAAATCGGAACTAACCCGAGTAACGTTATAACACCATATTGCGATACGGTTTTTAGCGTGGTTGCAGTAACGTCATTTTTAAAATTACTTTCTTCACCAGCCACACCCTCTCCTCCTTCTTTGGGAGGCCACTGTTTCATTTTTGGTATAAATAAACTGCCTGACATAAAAAATCCCACTAATTAATATGCTTATTATTCTATCATAAGAAAAAAATACCCAAACGGGTATTTTTTTCACACCTAAGCCGGATTCTGTCAGACCGAAGTCTGGATGATCATTTACCTAGGATATATGTTGCCATATACCTCATGCGACTCTCCCAGCCCTACTTTCCAGTATCATTTATTTCCGTCACTGAGAACTATTCAAATTGAAGAATTCCTACCTTTTATTTATAAATGATTTCAGAAAGTAGGGCTGGGCACGGTCTTGCACACAAGTAAGGATTTTGCCGTTTCAATCGGATTGTTACCAACCTGACTATTCCTTTAAAACAAAGGAATCCCCTTGCTTTCGCTCCGGGCGTCTCTGCTCGCACCTCTTTGAGCACCCACCTAGGAAATCCAATCAAAGACCGGATAGTTAAGTAGATGCACGACGACGGGTGTTACCCGCTACCTGGCTCCACGGAAATCGTGGGTGTGTCCGGACTTTCCTCCCAGCTCTACTTTTACGAAACAGTTGTTAGGATTTACCTACAACAGCCAACAAAATAGTATCGACTATTTGCTCACCGACCACATCGTAAAAGCAGAGCTGGGCGATCATCGTGTTCTCTCATTATGCAACAATTTGTAAATATTGCAATGTTTTCGCTTCTACCGAAGCGTCGATTGTGCGAACTAGGAAGTCTTGAGCACAACTTGATCGCCAACTTTTATTGAATTATTAGAAACGAAACCGGCTACCGCCTCTATAACAAACCAGGACGAGACGGGAGAAGCGAAAGATTCCGGGTATGTGTCAGGAGAGACGTTTTCTTCAATGTGAACAATTTCACCTTCCTCCGCGACCCATATAATATCAATCGAGTAATTCATGTCCTTCATCCAAATTGAATGTTCACCGGCTGTGCCGAAAGAAAACAGCTTTACCACATTGTCGGGCAGAAACGGGGTGTCGGAAAGACCCATGATGCGCTCCGGTATAGTGTCTGCAACTGAAGCTTGTACAGGAACGCCACTAATGGTAATCGGAACCGTATTAGGATAAATGACTCGCCAGTCTTCGGGAGGAACATCCTTTTCCTGCTCCTCACTTTTTACCGATATTTCATACTCACCGCGAGCCACCGCTTCACGCACATTCTCTTGTTCATACTGAACCGCAAAATAAATCCAAACTCCACCCCCAACGAGGGCAATAAACAAAAGCACCATGACAATTCTTTCGGCGGTTTTCATACAAAAAATATCAAGCTAGACTAATTTTTACTTTAGTAGAGCGTGTTCAAAAATCCTCCGATCTCCAAAGGTTTGCAAAATTTGAGACAAAAAATTGATAGAATTTCGAGTCATACTGATTGTACGGTAAGAAATTATAGCGGTTTTTTGACCAAATTTTGCAAACCGACGTGCCGGAACAAAATACTAGAAAGCAATTCATTCTTTTGTGTAGGATTTTTGGACATGCTCTAGTATTGGCAGTATATCACTTTAGGACATCGAGGAAAATTGTCGCTAGCCCGAGCAAGAAAATAAGCCCACAGACGTCCGTGACAGTGGAAATAAAAATGGTTGATGTGGCCGCCGGATCCTTCCCAAGATGTTTCATCAGTAAAGGCACAATCGAACCGGCGAAGGCTGCCACAATATGTGAGGCAACAAGAGCGACAGCAACAATCGCTCCGAGTTCGGGCTGACCATTCCACAAGGCCGAGACCAGGGCCACTATAGAACCAATAATTACTCCGTTTGCTACTCCAGCACCCAACTCCTTCCAGATGGCCGGGGTGGCATTCTGCAACGAAATAGTTCCTAGCGTTATACCCCGCACCATAATCGCAAAGGTTTGAGTAGCGGCGTTGCCACCCATACCGGCGATAATGGGAATGTAGACCGCTAGAATCGTCAGCGTGTCCAAAGTATCCTGAAAAGCAAGAACTACTGAACCGGCTAAAAAACAAGTTGCCAAGTTAAGAATCAACCATTTGTAGCGGTTCTGCACCTTTTTCCCCACACCATCAAAAGGCCTTTCACTATCATCGACACCGGCAAATTCATACAAAGATTCGGCCGGCATGTTACCGAACAATGTCCTCGCGGCATCGGCGTAGATGATACCCAACACACTGGTATCGTGATCAAGGACAATCACCTTTTTACTGTCGGTACTTACCAAAGTGTCGACTATCTTATTGACATCCGCTTGATAGGTAATAGTCTGGACACTCTGAACATGCTTCTTCAAAATACTGGTGTTTCTTTCTTTTACAATCGAAGAAAGTGGTACCTCACCAATTAATTCACCATCATCATGCACTAAAACTTCGGGGTAGCGGGCCGTCTCTTCGTAGTGATCACTTATCAGTTCAGCCGCTTTAGAAATCGTTAATGAACCGGCTAGAAACAAATAGTTGAAGTTGATCAACGATAGAGTGGCCTTGGGGTGAAACCGCAAAAAATATTCCATTTTTTCTTTAACATCACCTTTGAGACGTTGGACGATTTTGTCTCTTTGTTTTGGGTTTTTTATTCTAGCCAAAACTCGTTGTGCTTGTTGCATGTCCATATGATCGAGCATCTCAACAATCTCGTGTATGCGCAGATGTTTTAGTATTGACTGTTGTACATAAGGTGACAAATTCTCAAAAACAACACTTCGTTCAGGTACGCTCATGTCGCGAAATATACTCATTCTCTCCTTAGTATGATAAGTCAGAGAATGCACATAATCCGGTTTCTTTTTCTGCATTGCCATCAGTATATCAGGGTCGCGATACAAAAATTATGGTTGTTCATAAAAGCCGTGCGACCTAAAGGTCGCACGGCTTTTACATTTCGAAGACCGGACAAACTGAAAATTATTTAATCTCAATCTCCGCCAACTCTTTTAGTTCAGTCAAGTAATTATCAATTGCTACTTGCTCTTTGGAAGCTCGTACTTGAGCTTCAACCTGTTCTCTAACTTCCTCAAGAGCAGGCAAACCAGCTTCTTCACCGCCCGCGCCCTGGTAAAGAGCGGAAACTTCTTCTTCCGTCACCTCTATCACCGCTTCTTCAAAAACAGTTTCCAGTAATTGCTGAATCGTCAGCTCATCTCTTACGTCCTTGTATAACCGATCTTCAGTAATACCAAGTGAGGTCATTCTTTCGTTCAACACTTCTTCCCCACCAATCTCAGTCTTTATACCTTCCAGCCTCTCTGAAACCGCCTCATCTGAAATATTGATACCTTTTTCTGAGGCCGCTTGTTTCAACAATTCAGTATTCACTAACACGTCAAGTGCCTGGGTCCTTATTTCAGCTGTGGCCTCAGGGGTTGTGATATCGACACCTTGAGCTGACGCTACTTGGCTGAATTGTTGGATACTGGTACTAAGGTCAGAGTTAATTATTTCCTTGCCATTAACTACCGCGACGACAGTATTGGCATTTTGGTTAGCGATAACCGACTCGAAAATATTAGTTGAGGAGCGACCTTGTTTTTCCATCATATACAAAACCGCGAGAATAATCGCCACCACTATCACGACGGCTACAACGTACCCCCAGACTTTGGACTTCTTTTTGGTTTCAGAAGTCACTGCAGACTCCTCGGAAGTCACTCTTTCTTCAGTTGATTCGACTTTTGGTTGTGTTTCGTTTTCGCTCATAGAATTTTACAACATTATAATAATATCCCGTGCCCACACAAAAAGGAGTAAGCGACGTACGTAGGCAATATATTACACCAGAGTAGTCTCTAAGACAAAGCCTTCGGGTGCTGAAGACTCCAACTCGCGAGTACAACCGCTGTCGCAGTCGCTACATTCAATGACTCACACTGAGGATGAATAGGTACAGAAATTAGCTCGTCGCACAATTCCTTAGTTTTTTCTCGGAGACCCACGCTTTCATTACCAAGCACAAACACAGAGGGTCGAGTGAATTTTTCCGTGACTGTAGTGGTAGTACCTTTCCCTTCAAGTCCATAGACCCAAAAACCGTCTTGTTGTAGATCTCGCAATACTGTGTTTACGTTTGGGATCGTCACCAAAGGAACTCGAAAAGCCATACCGGCCGACACCTTCACCACACTACCAGTAATCGGGGCTTGATTATGTGGCGGTATAAGTACCCCCGCCACGCCAAAAGCGGCTCCCGACCTGATAATCGCTCCTACATTGTGTGGATCTTGCACCTCACCAAGAACCAAAAGGGCTGTGTCGGGAGTTTTTTTCAGTGATTCTCTGAATTCTTTGTATGGTACGGTCAGTTTGTGGGGCAATAGCCCGGCCACCACCCCCTGGTGGGTAGCATTGGAAGAAATACCTCGGGGTGGATTCTTTAGATTAAGAATTTTAATGGAAATATTGTTCCTTTCCGCCAGCGTTAGTATTGTCTTTTCTCTAAAATCTGCTTCCAGATACAGCTCCACCACAACGTCCGGACGCTCTTGTAGCATCTCGCAGACAGCATGCTTTCCATAGATATACTCCACCTCGACTCTCTCTTTTTTCTTCATAATTGGCGCATAGTACCACAGTTTTTCATTTTAAAAAGACTGACAGGCGTTATAGATAGATAAAACTGTTACTGCATTCACCCTGTGAATATGGAAACAAACACAAGCTACTAAAGGATCGTCTGGATGAATAGTTGGGTGCTAGAGAAAACAGAAAGGAACGATAAATAAACTACCTCGCTGCAGAGCATATAGGGTATCAGCGTTGGACTACGTAGCAAATAGTGAGCCTTGTGCTGGTGAAGAGTGCAGTTGTCGGTAATTGTGATGCTCCTGATTGTTAAAGTAGTTGATATCAGGAGCAATTTTATTAAACAGAAAACTTACCTCACCAAAAATGCAATTTGTGAGGTAAGTGGTCCTATATAACATCATCAGCAATTGACTTGATGTAAGTTACCAGCTTATCCTGAACCGCTTTGGCTTCGGATTTTTTCTTGGCTTCAAACATCAGCTTTATTGCGTACTCGGTTACGCTCAACTTAACACCACCCCACACATCACCAAAATCTACGATCAAACCGTCAAATTTTTTAATTGATTTTGGGTGTAAACTTTTTATGTAAGCTTCGGTTTTAGCCATTGCCAATTTTTTGTCTTTAACTTCCACGATCACATCTTCAGTCTGCTGATATTTTAGATACGGTTTCATCATCTCACTGAACGTTTTCCCTTCATTCCTGGCTTCCGCGTAGACTTCCAGTACGGCAAGCATAGTCAAAGTTACAGAATCGGTGAAGAAATAGTTCTTGAAATAAAAGTGTCCGGAATGTTCACACGAGAATAACACATCCTTCTTTCTCATCGATTCTTTTATAAACGCGTGTCCGACCCTCATAATAACAGGCTTGCCTCCACCTTCTCTGATCGCTTCTTCAAATGAACGACTGGTCAAGGATGTGTAGCCGATTTTTGCCTGTGGATTAGTTTGCAACAGACGCGTGGCAATCAAGCCTCCGATAACCGCGCTATTGATATAGTTTCCTTTTTCGTCAAGAAAAGCGATCCTGTCTGAATCCCCGTCAAAAGCAATTCCGAAATCGTACTTTTCTTTTTTAAGACGATCTTTGATCGGTTTCTGGTGTTTTGACAAAGTCGGATCAGAACCACGATTCGGAAACGAACCGTCCAGTTTCGGAAACATTACCTCAAACTTTATTGGTAATTTTTCCTGCAACAGAGGCATAAGAACTCCCGCCATGCCGTTTCCGGCGTCCGCCAAAACTTTAATCCCCTCCCATCCCTTCGATTTGCAACCTTTCAAAACAAACCTTTGATATCCCTTCGATATATCTTTGTTTGATATTTTTCCGCGCTTTTCTGCGTCAACAAATTTTCCTTTCTCTATGCGACGACGCAACTTCCCCAGTCCAAACTTTTCTGTCAGCGGAATAGCTCCGGCGTGAACCAATTTCATTCCGTTGTATTCTTTGGGGCTGTGAGAAGCGGTAATCATCACCCCCGGCAAATCCATCGTACCGGAAGCATAATAAAGCGCTGGAGAATGCACCAAACCAACATTGACCACATCAGCACCCGAATCAGTCGCCCCCTTAAGAAAAGCTTCGTGCAATTTGGGAGTAGACAGACGCATATCTCGCGCTACAACCAATTTCTTATATCGGAATTCTTCGACGAAGGCTCTGGCGACAAAATACGCCAATTCCTCGTCTATTTCGGTCGGGTAAGTGCCTCTAATGTCTGCGTCTTTAAAGGCGCGCTTATAGTCAGCCTGTAATTTCATTTTCATACGAGAGTAGTATACCTCAGAGCTTGTACAAAAAGATCCAGGTTTTGGAATTATACAATCTGTCTGTATAACAAAAACCAACGAGATTGGTTTCCTTGACACGAAACTTTTAAAAAACCCGCCGAATAAAGCGGGTTTTGTTTTAGGTCAAAAACATGAAAGAAATTTACAGACGGTACGTTTCCCTTCTTCCCGGGAGCCGCCCTCGGAATAATAATTCTTGAAAATATGGGAGTATGCACACAAAAACTATTGACAAAAATATAATGTGTATTACTATAGCCAGAACGCTTTTGTAACTCGCCACAACACCCACTTTAAAGCCCTGCTTTAAAGTGGGTGTGAGCACAGTGTGGGCTCAAGCGGCAGTATTCCTCGCACAACGTTGATTCTGTTATTACTACCGCACGCCCGGGGATCAAACATTCCTCTTTTAACCATATTTATTATTGATGACAACTCAAACTTCGCGACTTCCACAATCGAGACGTCGATCTTACTCAAGTTCCGGCACAAAGCCAGAACAATCATTTAGTCGTAATAGACGCCCGAATAACGGAACTGGTTTTGGCAGTGGTCGTTTTGGTGGACACAAACGCTCACACAACAATTTTCGTAACAATAGAAACAGAGCTCGCTCCGGCGGCGGCCGTAAACAACCCACCTTCGACCCTTCGCAGTTTATAAATAAAAATCCGATCGAGACAAAAGAAGAGGTGTACGTACCAAAACACCGATTCACAGACTTTGGCCTACACCCCAGGATTGTTGAAGCTGTGACCGGTCAAGGCATTTCTTCTCCCTCACCCATCCAAGATCAAGTGATCCCCCTTATCAATGATGGAAAAGATGTGGTCGGATTGGCAGAAACCGGTTCCGGTAAAACGGCGGCCTTTTTGTTGCCACTCATTAAGAAAACTTTGACGAACAAGAATCAAGTGACATTGATCCTCACTCCCACCCGCGAACTCGCTCTCCAGGCAGAAGCGGAATTTCGTAAATTCAGTGTCGGTTTTAAACTCTACGCCACCTCGTGTGTCGGAGGTACGAGTATCAGACCACAGATACGAGCTCTCAAAAGAATCAACCATTTTATTATTGGGACACCCGGTCGTATTCTCGACCTTATAAATCGTGGTGATCTACGAACCGAAAGAATCAATAACGTCGTTCTTGACGAAGCTGATCGCATGCTCGATATGGGATTTATTCATGATATGCGTAAAATCTTAGAAAATGTCACCAAAAACCGACAAACTCTTTTCTTCTCCGCTACCATGACGGCAGAGGCTGAAAGGATGGTAAACGATTTTATGCGTTCGCCAGTTACTGTTTCTGTAAAAAAGAAAGATGTGACCGACAGTATCACTCAAGACGTTGTGCCTTATGAACACGTGCACAAATTTGACACTTTGCTCGCTCTGCTCTCCAAGGAAGAAATGAGACGAGTGATTATCTTCGGCTCAATGAAACACAGTGTGGAAAAATTATCTAATGAACTGTGTCGCTCCGGTATTAAAGCAGAATCCATTCACGGTAACAAAAGCCATGGTCAGAGGCAACGTTCACTGAACGCTTTTAAAAGTGGTAACGCCCGGGTGTTGGTTGCGACAGACGTAGCGGCGAGAGGAATTCATGTTGATAATGTTTCTCATGTAATAAACTACGACTTACCAAACACTTTTGAAGATTATGTGCACCGTATTGGCCGTACCGGTCGTGGGGTTCACAAAGGTCAAGCTTTAACCTTCGTACCGAAAAGATAGCGGGTGTTTCATTAAAAAAACCAAGTGCGACCCAGACTGTCGAACCGAAGTAATGAAAAAAGAAGGTCACGACCGTTACAGGAAGTGACCTTTTAAAAATGGTTTTGCCTCATAAAATACGAATTTCTTCGGCTTGTGTATCTTCCCTTCCTCGCCTAAAACCAACCACTATTTCCACTCTCGTCCCTTTCGCACAAACACTCACGTCCAGACCCGATTTTCGGAGATATATTTCGTGCACAAAAATGAGCTCATTTTCTCCTTCCGGCACAACAAAACCGTAGCCTTTTTCTGAATGAAAGAAAACAAAAGTCGCCTTAAGCCACTTCTCTTTGGGTATATTGTCCCAACGTCTTTGGTTTTCCTCATCTACTCTCTCTTCGGAAAAGAGAGATATGTCCTTGGCTCCAAGCTTACCATTCGAGCGACGAAATGGTGTGTATTCAATCCATTCACCTCCCTTCAAGGGAGTTATGATATGCAAATACTTAAGTTGCGACCGATGGACAAGAACGTCTCCTTCTTGATTGTACGGGGAGACGAAACCGAAGCCCGTCTCTTGATTGAAGTGTTTTATAAACCCGATCTGTTTGTCCTCTGACTGAAAAGTGTGATTTCTGTTTCGAAACCTATTACCCCTACGCTTCTCTGACTTAAACAATTTTCCCTCCAGATATTTCGAAGAACCGAACGACCATAAAATCAATCGATATTGAACACGTATTTAAAAGTAAAGTCAATTATTTATCTTGAGTCAAAACAAAATAAGTTCTACTGAAAACTGACGATATTCGGTGGAATATGACCAAGGAAGAACTCATTTATATTTACAGCCACCATTTCTGACATCTTATTTCTAGTCTCTTCGCTGGCGGAAGCTATGTGGGGAGTTAAAACAACATTCTCCAATTTACTCAAACCTCTTGCCAATTTTGGTTCTGATTCAAAAACATCAAGACCGGCTCCTTTGATTATTCCTTTTTTAAGGGCTTCGACCAGTGCTTTTTCATCTATCACACCTCCGCGGGAAGTGTTGATGAGATAAGCTGATGGCTTCATCATCGCCAACCTTTCCGCGCTCAAGAAATGCTTAGTTTCTGGCAGAAGCGGTACGTGCAGGGAAACAACATCTGATGTGCGCAAGACATCTTCCGGTGTTTCGTAATAATGACAACCGATCTCGGACTCTAAAGACTCGGAACGGTTAATGTCATAATAATTCACTTGCATACCAAAACCGAGAGACAATCGTTTGGCCACTGCCGAACCGATCCGGCCCGCTCCGACAATACCCAAAGTTTTGCCGGTCAAATCACTCCCGAGTAAAAGCTCAGGGGACCAACCTTGGTATTTTTTTGCTCGCATGAAGCGGTCAGCCTCGGGAATTCTTTTCACCACCGAGAGAATAAGGGACACGGTATATTCAGCCACTGTATCAGTTAAGACATCGGGGGTGTTGGTAACGGTGACTCTCGCCTGTCCTAAAGCTGACACGTCGATATTATTAAATCCAACCGCGTAATTGGCGACGATTTTTAATTGCGGAGTAAACGACAGCACAGAACCATCTATATGGTCTGTTAACAATGAGACTATACCTTCATAGGGTCTCAGCGATAGCATTTCTTTCAGCTCATCGGGCGAAAGTGCGCCGTCTTTTTCGCTCACCACGACTTCGTGTCCGCCTTCTTTCATCCACCGCAACCCTATTTCGGGTATTTTTCTGGTGACAAATATAAGTGCCATACTTTAATAAAAAACTAATAATCTCACCCAACCGATTCATCCTTCATAGCTTTGATAGATTCAACCACCTGATCGTAATAAGAGCGAACATTTAAGAGATTCTTGATTGCCAATTCGGTATCTTCGATTATGTAGGCTTGAAACGATACGAAGCCGGCTTCGTTAGGGAGGGACGACAAAGCCTCAACTCCTCTTCTTATCTTGTCGAGCTCAATCTCAAGATGATCGCGGAAGGACTCCAAATCACTGCTTATGGAACAGAGGTTGTCGGCCGTGTCTTGGAGAGATAGTATTTCGTCAATATCTTCACATTGATTCAGTTGGTCTTCAACTTTCTTTAGAGCCCGCCGAATAACAACTTGTCTTACAGCCAAACGGTTCTTCTCCTTCCTCATGTAGCTCATGTTGGAAATAATTCTCTGTAGGCCACTTTGGGTTGTTTGTAGCTGTATTTGCTTCATACTATTGAGGCTATCATGCGCCGGGAATAATTCAATTGTGATATACACATACACCAAAATTTATCAAGTTAAACTGTGGATAATATTGTGCATAAGCTGTTAATTACTTGCTTGTCGAGGCGAGCTCTACAGAGAAGTCGAGGGCTAGAAAGAATATTTTTTAACTATACACACAAATCTGCGACCAACTGCAAAAAATAAGGCTTTTATTGCAAGAGTATTGAGGAAAAAATGATTTCTATTTAATTAGAATTTCACATAATGTTAAAGTTCTGGTCACCCCATCTATCGGATACTACTTTTCGGAAACAAAAGTAGTTCTTTTCACAACGAAAAACATAGGTGAACCAACATGAACGCGCAATCCGAATTTACACCAAACGATTGGGATTTTTACGCTACCTGTTACGATACTTTATTACAGCTGAAACCATATCGAGAGTTAATTGATCAGGTTGCCACTGAAATTGATACTCGGCCTTCAGATAAACTGCTTGATCTGGCATGTGGTACAGGGAGTCTATTGGCAACACTGGCCAACAGATTACAACTTTCTGAATTATCGGGGATAGATTTTTCTCCCAGCATGTTACAGCAAGCCAAACTGAAAGTGAGGCCGGGGAGAGTAGAATTTAGACAAGGTGATGTAAATAATATCTTGCCTTGGCAAAATGACCACTTCGACAAAGTTGTGTGTGTGAATGCTCTCTACACTTTCAACAGTCCCGAGAGCAGTCTAAGGGAAGTTTATCGGATTCTAAAGCCGGGCGGTGACATTATCCTTGTCACTCCCAAACAAGAGTTCGAAAACGGGCTGGTACTCAAGGCTCATGCTGGAAGTGATAAACCGGATTCATATTGGTCAAACTCGCACGCCTCAGCGGAAAGAGAAGAATGTCTGATAAGATCAGCAATCAAAGACGAGTCCGTTGTAAAGCAAATGATCTACGTTGCCGAACACAACCGTAAAATCGCCCGAACTATAACTTTCCATTTCTTTACATCTCAAGCCTTGGAAAAATTATTTACGGAGTGTAATTTTTCCATACTTAAAATGGTTCCTGTCTACGCCGATCAATGCATCTTGGTGCGTGCTCGAAAGAAGCCGTGAGGAGTCAACATGAAAGAAATTGAAGTTATCACTTCACAGCATCCTAGCTATCAAAAAGTCTGTGATTTTGCTGATGGTATATACCTAGAAACAATTGGTGCTGGAATCAGGACTCCCCCAGACACAATGATAATGGCAACAGAAAACGGCCGGGTTTGCGGGTGTGTCGGCCTCAGCAGTACCGTGTCTTCCGGACTTTTTTTGAATGATGGGAGATTTTATGAAATTATAAAGAATCTACCACAGGGCACGAGAATTGCTGAACAAAATATCCTCGCAGTCCGTAAATTTCCGGCCGGTATACCATTGCTCATTTCCACCGTGGTGGCTTTCGCTAGGAGTATCGGAATTCAAAAAATTGCCTTTGCTGGTATACCTGCGTCCTGCAAGGCAGTTCAGCAACTTGGCTATCAAGTAACGGTGCTTGGCAAGACAGAGCTGAGAGTTTTTTCGGAAGAAGAAAAAATCAAATACCGGTTCTGGCTAGAAAGGTATCGTCCGGTATCAAGTATTCTGGATACCGAAGATTCTCACAAAATATGCCAGAGTGCCTTACTTCGTTTTTCAAAAAAGGCAGTGTTGGTGGGCAGGTTACAGTCTTCCGTACTGACATAAGCGATAATACAAGAGGATGTTTGACATTAGGGCTGTAAATGCTCTAATGTCTTTTACTTATTAGGAGCTATGTTAATTATAATTCAGACGACTTTAGTTGTTACCATATTGTGTGCCAGTGCCTTAGGCATATATATATTTGCACAACACAAATCATCCTATCCGAAAATATTACTCATTATTCACTTGTTTAGCATCGCAACCTGGGCTTTCGCAACTCTAGTCGCCTTGCAACAAGAAAGTGATATTGCAGTAAAGATGGCTTACGCCAGCGCGGTTGTCTTGGTGATTTCGAAATATTACTTTATTGCTTCTTTTCCGGACTCCAAAATTCCGACTAAGTTTTTATCGCTCATCCCTTTACTGGTGGCGATTTTTTTATTCTGCATGTCCTTTTTCGATAATCTTTTTGTGGCCAGTTTTCAGGTTATTGGAGGATCTTATGTACTTATAAATGACGGTCCTCTTGGATCAACATACATGCTACTAATAACAGCATTTATTATTTACCCAATAGTAAATTTGTGGCGGAAGAAAAAAGACCCAAAATACGTCGGTCATGTTGCTGACCAAATTAAGTTCTTGTTTATCGGTACTTTCTTCTTTTTTATTCTCGGTGTCAGCACAAATTCGATCTTACCGGTCGTATTCCACATATACTATTTCAACGGTATCGGGCCATCCCTTTCTCTTATTCTGGCTGGGTTTATTGTATACATCATTAAAAAACACCATTTTCTCGATATTACTTTTGTCATACAACGTAGTTTGATTTATTCCGTATTAATCTGTGGTATCATCGGAATTTATATCACAGTTCTTCTTGTTCTCAACGAAATAACCTACCGAACAGCCTCCATGAACCCGATTGTGAGCGGAATAATTACTTCCATCATAGGTATCTTCTCAGTTCCTATGATAGACTCTTTTTTGCGAAAAAAGACAGACCGGCTATTCTTTAAAGACCGCTACAATTACAATGACGTTCTTCAGGAATTATGTGGAAGCATAAACCGCAGTATAGAGATTACCGAGATAGAAGACCAGACTTCAAAGCTATTAAAACGTTCTCTCAAATCATCATCGGTAGAAATAATAATCAGTAATAGTCAAACAAGTTACAAACCAAAATTAAACAATTCACCATTTAAACTCAACGATAGAGGAGCGCTTTCCATACCACTTATAAGTGATAACAAACTGATAGGCCAATTAAGACTGGGGGAGAAATTATCTGGTGATAAATATTATGCCGCTGATTGGCAACTTCTAGAAACATTGTCACATCCACTGGCTCTTGCGTGTGAACGTGCCAAGTACCACAAAAGTCTGCAGGATTATTCTAAAAAACTCGAGATTGAAGTAAAAAAAAGAACCGCAGAGTTACAGGAGTCATACAAGAATCAGCAAGACATAATCTCTAATATAGCTCACGGACTACAAACTCCATTAACCATAGTCGAGAATGAGCTCGAATCCCTTAAAAAACAAGAAAATATATCTGGCCATATTCTTCTCCTTCAAAAATCACTTTCCTCGGTATCGACTTTTATTTACGATTTACTACGTCTTGTCTCACTAGAATCAAAAGCTGACCGTTTAAATTTTGAAAATTTTGATCTCAGTATGTTACTTGAGGAAATTGTGTCATACACCAGAATTATTGCTCTGGACAAAAAAATATCTTTAGATTTTGATATAGAAAGTGATATCAAAATAAATGGTGACATAAGGAAAATTGAAGAAGTGGTCCTGGCTTTGATAAGCAATTCAATAAAATACATGAGGCAATCGGGAGAGAGAAATATTCATGTAAGCCTACAAAACGATCATCAGAACGCCATGATTACAGTCAAGGATTCAGGTATAGGCATACCACAAGAATCCCTTCCAAAAATATTTGACCGTTTTTATCGGGTGAAAAGCGATGTCACCAAAAACATACTCGGTTCGGGGTTAGGTCTCTCCATCGCTCTTGCCATTGTTAAAGTCCACCAAGGAAACATATCGATAACAAGCCAAGTCGATGTTGGTACCAATTTTATGATCACGATTCCTTTATCTAATAAAAAGTAAGGGGGTTACGTATCATACATATCTACAGTCATGACATGGTTGGTTACACATTCGAAGACAATCGATACAAATTTGGAATGTTTTAGCTACCCGACAGGGACTCGAACCCCAATTACTTGGACCAAAACCAAGTGTCCTACCATTAGACGATCGGGTAATAGGCGATAGAAACGCACGCGATTATTTATGTGCGCCACTACCATATCACACTTTTAATTTTTTCTCACTAGTTTGATTCGTAGGACGCCTTTATAAACGCAGTGAAAAGCGGGTGTGGACTGAGCGGTCTTGCTTGCAGTTCGGGATGAAATTGCACCCCGACAAAAAACGGGTGAATGTCTGTTGGTAGCTCGACAATCTCCATCAGACGACCGTCCGGCGACTTGCCGGTAAAATTGAGTCCGGCAGTCTCTAGCTGGTTTATGTAATAAGGGTTCACTTCATAGCGATGACGATGTCTCTCTGATATTTCGTTAGTTCGATAGGCTTTTGTGGCTATAGATCCTGCACTGATTACCGTCGGATACGAACCTAAGCGCATCGTGCCCCCCATATCTTTACTGGCAATTTTTTCTCTTTGGTCTTCCATCACACCGACAACCAGATGTTCCGCTTGAGGGTCGATTTCCTCGGTGCTGGATTTTTTTATCTTCGCCACATTACGAGCGAATTCAAGTACAGCCAACTGCATTCCGTAACAGATTCCGAAATAGGGAATCTTATTTTTACGGACATATTCAATGACGTTAAGCTTTCCGTCTATACCGGTCTTACCAAACCCTCCAGGCACAAGGACTCCGTCAAAATTTTTCAACTTTTTCAGGTTCTTTTTATTTTCAAATTCTTGTGAAGAGAGATAAGAGATTTCCGGCTTCAGATTGAGTTTGTAGGCGGAGAACTTAATTGCTTCAAGTACTGAAATATAAACATCGGAAAGAACAAAGTCACCCGAATTGAAATACTTACCCACTACGGCAATTTTCACTTTATCATTCTCGTTCTTAGATCGCTTCACAAAAAGCCTCCATTCTTTCAAGTCAATGGTTTTTTTCCTGGGTAAATTAAGTAACTCTATCAACTGAGTGGAAAGTTTTTCTTCTTCGTAATTAAGTGGTATATCATAAATACTGTTAACATCAGGAGCTGAGATGACATTTTCAACTTTTACGTTACAGAATTTGGAAATCTTTTCTTTACGTTTGTCATCAATCCCGATCGGACTGCGACAGATAATCATATCGGCGAATACCCCGGCACTGTTCAACATACGTACGGCTGTTTGAGTTGGTTTGGTTTTCATTTCCCCGATTGAACCCGGCACCGGTAAATAACCTACCATGACCACTGCCACATTCTCCGGCTCTTCGGTCTCCATCATGCGAACCGCCTCCAAAAAAAGTACGTTTTGATACTCACCAACCGTACCGCCGACTTCAACCAAAACCACGTCGAAATCCTTGCCGGCTTTTTTAATACGCCGAATGACTTCAAGTGGTATATCGGGCACCACCTCGACATTTTTACCCT
Source organism: Candidatus Nomurabacteria bacterium (assembly GCA_023898585.1). Lineage (GTDB taxonomy): Bacteria > Patescibacteriota > Minisyncoccia > Phycocordibacterales > UBA918 > OLB19. The sequence continues at coordinate 113,121 of CP060229.1, forward strand.
TATAACCAAGATTGCGTTCTTTTTCGATAACAGACTTATAAACACTGCCGGTTGTCATGTAATTGATGGCCGGCAAATCGATATTGAGAAACCGTTCATAATTCCCCATGTCTTGATCGGTTTCCAAACCGTCTTTCAGAACAAATACTTCGCCGTGTTCAGTAGGATTCATGGTTCCAGCGTCGACATTGATGTAAGGATCAATTTTTAAAGCTGTTACTCGGTGTCCCCGTGCTTGAAGCAACATAGCAATTGAAGAAGAGGTTATTCCTTTCCCCACCCCACTCATGACACCACCGACCACAAATATGTACTTGGTCGGCGACTTTTTAACGGAAGCCTTTGTTCTCTTCTTCATAGTAAAAAATTAAGTTCGTAAATATCGTGCCACAGCCAAGATACTGGAAGCTAGACCAAGCACCACTCCGATACCTACCAAAACACCGAATATCTCTCCGAAGTGAGCGACATAATAGGTAAACAGATTTAACTCAAAGAAAGCTTCCGTCCTAGGACCAAGCCAAATCAGTAATGGATAAAACATCAACAGAGCCAATACACCCGAGATAACTCCGTACATGATTCCTTGTAGCATAAATGGGCCACGAATAAACATATTGCTCGCACCCACTAAACGCATAATCGCTATTTCTTCTCTAGCTGTATAAATAGCCAGTCGTACGGTGTTAAAGGTGATAAGAACCGCCGCTGTCAGCAATATAATCATCACGACAAGGCTGGCTTGCTCGACCGCTTTTATAATGGTGGTTAAGGTATCGATCGACTCCTTGTTTCTAGCGTAATTTATTTCATCTATTACCGGAGTTTGAGGTTGCTCTAATTCACGTTGTTCTTCCAGAAAGCGCGCTACGCTTTCGTATTGTGAAGTCTCTTTAGCTTGTATGGCAATAGTGGCACCGAGCGGATTCTCATCCAACTCTTCGAGTGCCTGGAGGGATATCTCATCATCTTTGTTGTTTTCTCGATAGCGCTGTAAAGCTTCTTCTCGGGAGGTAAAATCAACCGACGCAACATCCGGTAAGGAAGCTACGGCATTTTTAATCCTCTCCACTTCTTCTTCTGGAGCATCGGGGACAAAATAAACATTGATATCAACTTTGGACTTAAGTGTTTGCAAAGAGGTCGATAAAAGCTGGTCAAGAAACATCGTGGCTCCGATCACAAAAAGGGCGACTGTAAGCACAAAAACAGACGCCAACGCGACATAGGTGTTCCTCCAAAAACCGACAAATCCGGCTTTTACTACTCTTCTTAGGGCGGTAATCATAAATAAACTTATTGGCAATCAAAATATAAAATTTTGTTATTTATTTTGATTGTTAAACTTCATATTCATTCTTCGATTGGTTATCAAATAAAAAAATTTACAAAACATACTTACCAGAAACATCGTCACGCACCACTCGACCGTCATCCATGGTAATGACTCTTCTTTCTATCTCATCAATCACTCCTTTGTTGTGCGTGGTCATTATAACAGTGGTGCCGAGATCGTTTATCTTTCTTAAGATCTGGACGACTTCATAGGTAGCAATAGGGTCGAGGTTTCCAGTTGGCTCATCGGCAATGATAATATCCGGCTGATTAACAATCGCACGTGCAATCGCCACCCTTTGTTTTTCTCCGCCGGACAACTCGTGTGGAAAATTCCAGGCTTTGTCTTCAAGATCAACCAAAGCAAGCGCCTGGGGGACATTTTCTGCAACTTCTTCGTCACTGCGACCATTGGCTTCCATGGCGAAGGCCACATTTTCGTAAGCTGTTTTGTGTGGAAGTAGTTTGAAGTCTTGAAAAACGGTACCGATTTTACGGCGGTAATGAGGCAATTTGGTTTTGGGAATTCGATGAACATCAAGCGATTCGAAAAAAACCTGACCGTGAGAAGGATGGTCTTCCGCAATAATCATCTTGAGCAAAGTCGTTTTACCGGCGCCGGAATGACCGACGATAGAAACAAATTCTCTAGGGGCCACTTGAAAAGTCACCTCCTGGAGAGCAGCGCTCCGACCATCGTTGTACACCTTTGAAACGTTATCGAAGTAGATCATGATTGATAGTATACCCCGCCCTAACATTTTTCACAAAGCACCGAATGTTAGTGTTTCAGACCGCGCTTTAATACCGCCTGTAATCTTAAAATAAAAAATTGGGGCAGGATATATCAAGCTATTTTGAATTCGCTGAAGCATCTATAAACGCTTTTATATCACCGCTGAAAACCGAATCCACATTCCTGACTTCTGTGTCTGTTCGATGATCCTTTACCAGTTGATAAGGATGTAGTACGTAAGAACGAATCTGATTACCCCACTCGATCTTCATGGTTTTTTCGACCGATAAGCCTTGCATTTCACGCTGTCTTTGCTCCTCTTCAAAGGCAAATATTTTTCCTGCCAAAAGTGCCATTCCTTTTTCACGATTGAGCAGTTGGGTGCGCTCCGAAGATATGTTTACTGAGATATTTGTTGGCTTATGCACGATACGGACCGTCGTCTCGCGCTTATTTACGTTTTGACCACCAGCTCCGCCGGAGCGAGCAAAAGAAATCTCCAAATCGTCTTCCTTGAGTTCCGTAGCGCTTGCGTCTTCAAGCCGTGGTGAGGCCTCCACCAAAACAAAAGAGGTCTGTCGTTTGCCGTTGGAGTTAAAGGGTGAGATACGAACCAAACGATGAACACCAGATTCATTGCGCAAAGTCCCGTAGGCGCCTTTGCCTTGTATTTCAAATGTGATATTTCGGTATCCGTTATGGTCGTTGGCGTTGCTGTCTACAATTACTACATTCCAGTTTTTTTGCTCAGCAAACTTTTTGTACATCTCAACCAACATCCTCGCAAAATCCTCAGCGTCATCTCCACCAGCCCCAGCCACTATGGTAAATACCGCATCATTACGATCAAATTTGCCTTTACCTTCGGCTGTGTCCTTGAGTTCCTGTAGCTCCTTAATCATCGCTTGCGCCTTTGGTGGATCAGCCCAAAAATCCGGCTGGAGCATGGCTGTTTCGATTTCAGCGATTCTGTTTTGTACCTCTGTTTGATCTGACATTGTTGAGAGTATAGCAAATAAATCAGGCATGGTCTTACGAGATCGTGCCCTTAAAAATTCTACACCTCCTTCACCCAAACCACCGTTTCATCCTCGGCTTTCCAGCCCAGAAAATTAAGTACTTGCTTTAAAACTAATACTGGCCATCGGCCATCGGCCCGAGCTCGAAAACCTTGAACATAGTAAAAACCAGCATTTTTCTTATTAGGGTTGTTAGTCAACTCCAATCTAAGCGTACGATCGTCACCACCCCACTTCCTGACTGCCAACATCGACAGTTCTCGCATCAATCGCGCACCCAGACCAAGTTTTTGTACAAAAGGCGATATGACAATGTTATTGATGTAAACATGCGGAGTCGGAAAGGTGTCCGCTAAACTAATCTGGCCAGTTCCGACAATAATATTTCGATGTAGCAGAAAGATGGTGTGCTCTGACTCACAAAACCGTTTGGTAGAAAGCACAACTGGTCGACAAGTCGCTGTCCGGCCGTGCAGAACAGACATTAAATACTTGTATTGTTCCTCCGCTTCAGCTTTCGGCATATGATCAAAAATCTCTTCTGAAACCACTACTTTGATGGTCTGCGGTTTAATTTCCATTACTGTCTCCTGATGATCAATTGTCTGTAATCAGCAGAGCAGACAATCCTGCGACCAGCAAAACAAAAACATCTCAATGGAGACGTTTTTTGTTTTCGGAGCCAACACACAGAATTGAACTGTGGACCTCATCCTTACCATGGATGCGCTCTACCAACTGAGCTATGTTGGCAAAAATTTGCCACACGAAAGCAAAAACTTTCGTGGCGATAGCATAGCAAATCAGGCAAAAATCCGCCAGCCTTTTGGGCCACCTCCGAGGATCGGTCACAAGTTCTCAGAAAATATATTCCCTCCGGTCATTATTTTCTGGACTCGCTACCCCGCCTCACTCGCTCGTCATACTTCCTCGCATCATTCCGGCTTTCAATCATCGACAGAAGCCAAGCAGTTGGCTTCCTGAGGTGTCTCAATTGCAAAATACCCGGAGAGATGTCGGACATTTTGCAACTGACCGCCTCCGAGGATCGAACTCGGGACCTACGGTTTACAAGCGAATGAGTGAATAACAAAGAAGTCGATTGTGCTTCTTCTGAACCGTGAGCCGTCTCCGAGGATCGAACTCGGGACCTGCGGTTTACGATACCGCCGCTCTACAGCTGAGCTAAGACGGCTCACGGGCCAGAAAATATTTAGCCCGATTTTTATGTTTGAGCGAATGAAAATTGTATGATAACTCATACGATACCGCCACTCTACCAACTGAGCTAAAGTGGCTTATTTCTCTATCCAAGCAATGAGCATACCATGAACATTAATCGAACTCTAACTCGACAGTTCTCCCCTAGTCTTAGCCCTCTTACTTACTCGTCTCTCCTTTCTCCCTCTGCCTTTATTCAAAGCCGCATACGTGGGTGAAAGCGAATCACAATTTGGGCAAATAAGTCTCAGATTGTTTTCTTTGTTGTTTTTGTAATCTCCATCAACATGATCAGCTACGAGTGGAATAAGTCCTGACTTCGGATTTACTTTGGACCAACCACACAAACAACATTTATTGTCATATTTTTCTCTGAGGTACTTTTTTATATGTTTAGAAACAACACCGATATTTCTTATACCACTTACCTTCCCTTCCTTCCAATCTTTAATGAACTGTCTGTGCTGATATTTTTGCTGACACACATTGCTACAATACTTGTAATCAGCATAAGCTGTCTCTTTTCCACATGATAAACAATTTGGTCTTGGCTTTTTGTAATTTGGCACCATCCAGTATTCTAACACGAACCTCAGACCAAAGAAAAGTCGCTACTAAGGTATAAAAAGGCGATAGGCTTAACGCCTACAGACCAAACTCACCTTGTCTTTCCTCTTATCTTTTCTTCCTTCTCTATCCATTCCTCATCCCAACCGAAATGGTGAGCGACCTCGTGCCAAATCGTGTTTTCTATACATTCCACAATATCCTGAGGTTCTGAACAAGTGTCCAAAATGGCATTTTTAAAAATGGTGATTTTGTCCGGTAGCCTAAACTTGTCCTCCAGACCACGTTCCGACAGCGGCACGCCTTCATAAAGCCCAAACAAAACCCCTTCCTCGTCCAAGTCTGTTTCTTCCAACTGTTCCGAGGTCGGCTTATCTGCCAACACGATAGCCACATTTTTAATGCGCCTCAACACTTCCTCTCCCAACGCTTCAACTCCATTATCAACCAATTTTAAAAATTCCTGATCTGTCATACTTAACTCTATTTCCGTACTTTATCAATAATTAAGCGGATTATAAGCTCCCCGATTATGTATAAAGCGTAAGTTGGCTTACCGGATGCTAGCAAAGATACCGAGATGACATCAACCAGTTTGGTGGCATCAAGACCGGTTTTAGCCAAATCCCAATCCCGAAGCATCAGGCGACCAATTCTATCAGATTCGGGATCCGGTCCGACATAAGACGCAACCGCTTTCAATTCTCCCCCATCCAACCAAAATCCTTTACAAAGTTGACATTGATCAACCCCGATTTTACTACCGGCTAAATAGTGCTTTTGCATTTGCGAACCATCTTTAGTGCAAGTAAGTTTATCTTCGATCCAAAAATTTTCCGGTGGAGTACCTGAGTTTTCCAAAGTCTTCCACTCTGCCAGTAATTCATCCGCCGATGAATATTTAGGAAAAGAAAAGTGTCGGATCAAATTCCGCACTTCTTGTTGTTCCAGCCACACACCCTGGCACTTCGGACAGGTATCAACCTCAACGTCATCGAGATGTCTGACGTTGCAAACTACGTTGTCCTTGGGGCATAGCATAGATAATGAAGTATAGCATCCACTGCACTTTGTTATCTAACAAAAATAGTTTTGGGTACTACTAGCGCGCTCACAGCTGACCCTGGAACTAAAATCGCATCCAAGGAATTATACCTTTGAAAGGTACCCCTTTCTTAAGACAACTTTTGCAAGTATTATCACTTAAACAATACAAGCAATATGTCCAAGAAAGGATACAAGATCTCAGCTGAGATAAAAGCCGAAGTTATCAATAAAATCAAACACGAAGGCTTGAGTGTTAGTGATACTGCCAACCAATACGGCATCAGTAGTCGAACCATTTATGATTGGCTAGGTACAAAGGCCACGGGTACGGTCAGTCTCCTTGAACACAACAAACTCAAGAAGGAAAACGAACAACTCAAACAAATCATCGGTGACCTCACCATAAAAATGTCCATTGAGGCTAAAAAGGGGCTCTCCAAGGGATGGTGATCGGTTATTCACGTACGCATCACTATTATCACCATAAACAACCTCAAAAGGATTGGCACACCAAGCAACTGATTGAGGCTGTGTTACGTGAGCACCCAGGCTATGGCCACAAGCGCTTGGCCACACACCTCAAGATCAACAAGAAACGAGTGCTGAGAGTTATGAAGTTGTTTGGTATTAAACCATACCGGAGAACTACTCCTAAAGTGTTTAAAAAGCCTAAAGGTAGTGTGTTTCCCAACTATTTAATGAGTGAGGAACCACGAGGGCCAGGTGATATATATGCCTCAGACTTCACCTATCTTAAATATCGAGGAAAGTGGTTGTATGTGGCTACAGTACTCGATACGTACACTAGAGAGATAGTTGGTGTATCGATATTGACAACACATCAGACACAGCTCGTCATTAACGCTTTGGCTTCAGCAGTGCTCCATCGAGCTCCTCCACGGATTATTCATTCCGATCAAGGGAGTGAGTACTGCTCAAAAGACTACACTGCCTTAACCCAAAAGCTTGGTATCAAACAGTCCATGAGTGCCCCCGGTTGTCCCTGGGAGAATGGTTACCAAGAGAGTTTCTATAAAGGGTTCAAATTGGACTTAGGTGACCCAAACCGGTTTGATACTCTCGGTGAGTTAGTGGCTACTATTTATCAGACGATTAATTATTACAATCAAAAACGCATCCACTCCGTCTTAAAAGTACCACCTCGGTTGTTTAGAGACCAACATGAGGTATTATTAAAAGACTTGCAAAAGGTGTCTTAATTTTGGGGTATCTTCCACACTCTCGCGGATATTTTGTTCGTTCTGCGAACTCCAAAATATCTCGCTCCATCGACCCCCACTCGGCGGCTCGCCTCCTTCGCTTCGCTACGGAGTCGGCTTCGCGCCGCCTCGGTTCAAGTCCCGTTTGGCGGAAAATAGTAAGACCCCGGCCTATCCAGGCCAGGGTCTAACTATTTTTGCGCGCCAGACGGGACTTGAACCCGCAACCTCCCGCGTGCACTGTATCCAAACTTTCGCTGTGGTGTGGACTATATCTTTACCGTGCCAAGTGTCACATTATGACGCTTGATTTAGGTACCCCGGTATCTAGTCTCTACGGAGCCCTATAACCATGTGTTTTTGCGTTATAGGTTCCCTCGGTATTCGCATATCTTCACCTTGTTTTTAAACAAAGTCTCAAACTTAGCCTTCACCGATATCCCGGAATTTTTCAGTTCGCCTTTCGAACGAAAAGCTGCACGTCTACAGGCGGGTGCTCTAACCAAATTGAGCTACCAGCGCATTAACGCTCGCGCGTTTTTATGAAATTGTCGAAACGAACCTTCTTTCTTTTCAGATGAAGCTTCGAGCACCTATTATACATAGTATTCGCCAATTGCAAAGCTCCGATGGTACTGAACTGCAAACGTGAGAAGTTTCCTTTACCTGAAGTGAACACACACCCACCTCTGACGCCAGCCTCGTTGAGTAACTTTTTCAAGTCAACTAAGAAAGACTGACACCCACTAGTAAAGGTAACTTGTAACACTGGGGTAGGACAGGGTCGCTTCTTGTTAACGTAACCAATCCACACATTACCATCACCATCAAAATATCCTCGAACAAAATCGCCAAGAAATTGTTTAGGAATATCTGGTAAGGATAAACGTTTAGACTTTCCGGGACAAAAACCAAGCTGTAGCAAATCATAATAAATTTCTTTACTGCCAATTTGTAAACGGTAGACTGAACCTGAATCAGAAACACGCTTAGACACAACATGGTTGGAACACATTATCTTACGAATGGATAAAATTATGTCTCTGTCAGCGGAATGAAGAGCCAAAAAATGCGTATTCCGTTTAGTCTGCACCATATTGCCGTCAGCAGCGAAGAAACCTAGTACATAGGCCATATCCGCAGACCAACGTTTGAAAAAGTCTGTATTTACCATTCGCTGAATTGGCATACTTAAATAATACCATATGACAGGATATTATACTAACCATTTTTAGAGAATAAAGAAGAATCAATAAAATTAAACGATTTGATTGCTCTGTAAGGCTGTTTATAAGTAGCTAGCCACTTAAAATTATATAGCCACCAGCAATAGAGTAGTGACGACTAAGCTGTGCACCAAAAGCGCTTTATTAATTACCGCGGTAAGATCTGATTTTAGCTCGCGTAAGTCTTGCTTGGAAGCTAATTCAATTTCAACCCCAGTCATGTCTCTATCGATAGTAAAAGTATTCATGTATCGTAGTATGACATCTTCAAAAGGATTTTTATAAACTAGACAATCTGTACTCATCTCTGCTTCTGCAAAAACCGATACACCATCAACGGTGCCCAGATCAGGAAACTAGCAAACCCGATAATAAAGAAAGTTGGGATAAATTTAGAAAGCGTTGTTTCTTGAAACGACTCTACCCAAAGACACATCAAAGTAATACTTGCGCACAGTAGCATAGCCACCCAAAACGTTCTCAAAGCAATTTTTTCAGTCATTACTTACTGTAACCAAGATTAACCTGTAAAAGTTGTTTTCGAGATCATAAGTGTAAAATTGTGTCGACGGGAGGGAACGATCCTCCGACCTTAGCTTTATGAGTGCTACGCTCTAACCAACTGAGCTACGTCGACAAGACTAAGAATAGAATAACAAAGCTTGCTTGGATATTCTGGTTACAAACACAGTCGGCACAAGTTTTACTCATACCGACAAATATTTTCACCTTCTTCTATGTATCACAGGTTACTATATTTATAATATCAAATCAATTACTTAAGTTCTTCGGGCTTAACACACTCTCTGCCATAGATATATGCTCCGGATAACCAATCGGTAGCCATAAATCCTGTTCGATAATTTTTACCGGGTGATCTTGAGCGTAGGCGGTCAGCATATCAGTCACATACAGTTCACCCGATGGAGAGACCGGGGGTTCATAATCCAAGATTGATTTATCGACCACAAAGCCACCAATATTTACCAAGTTTGAAGTTGGGTTTTCTGGCTTTTCAATAATTTCCTTTAACGTACCATCTTTATTCTGAATCAGTACTCCATATAATTCAGGAGTCTTTGATACCCTGCCGAGCATAGCATGATCTTCCTTCACCACTTTTTCCAGTGCTTTACGACCATGAATATCATCGGAGTACATAAACAAAAACTTACCGGAAATAACCTCTTTGGCTTTGAGTAGTGCATCTCCGGTCCCGCCAGCGAAGTTTGGCTGATGCGAGTATCTAACTGTTCTCCCCATAAATTCTTCACCACAATAAGCTTTGATTTGCTCTTCCAAATAGCCGGTAACAATCACCAGTTCATCAATCTCATCAGGCAGGGCTTCGACAATGTAGTCAAGAATAGACTTGCCACATACCTTTATAAGCGGTTTCGGGGTATTTTCAGTTAAAGGCCGAAGTCTCTTACCTTCCCCGGCCGCCAAGATTACGCATTGCATAGCTTATGTTTATACCACATTCGAGCACAAAAGGTTGTTTGTGGACACAGAATACGCAGGCTGGATATCCAGGCGTCACCCTAGCCTTCTCCTTTTTCATCAGTATCACAACACTCCTTTATCACAGCCTTGAGTTCAGGGCAATCGACAGCGTACGCTAATATTGCTCGCAAATAACTTTCCGGATCACCGGTTGTAATCCACTTTCCACCTTCAACCTCCTTCGCTAAAAACCGTCCTCCTTCTTGAATATAGTTTCTGATCGCGTCAGTAATCCATAATTCGTCCCCTTTCCCGCGTGCGGTGCGCGCCAAAATGTCGACAATCTCTCGATTGAGAACATATCTCCCGAAAGCGGCGTGCCTCGACGGAGCTTCTTTCTTGTCCGGTTTTTCTATAATGTCTTCAAGTTCATTGCTGTCCGCACGATATTTGACGATTCCATATTTTTCCACTTCATCTTCCGAGACTTCTTGCACGCCCAATATCGGCGCTTGCTCTTTCTTGTGCAGGTCAATTAACTGTTTCGCGAAAGGCACTTTGCTTTTTACCAAATCGTCACCAAAGGCATAAATGAAAGGATCGTCCCCTATCACACTGGCGGCCGACAAAAGTGGTGTGCCGTTGCCGTAAGGACCTTTTTGTCGCACGTAGATAAAGTTTGCCATGGTCGATATTTTTCGCACCTGTTCAAGGCGCTTGTTTTTTCCGGTTTTTTCCAAGCTTCGCTCCAATTCGAAAGACCGATCGAAGTGATCTTCGAGTGGCTTTTTGTCCCACCGTGTTACCATGATGATGTCCTTGATTCCGGCATCAACCAATTCTTCTACTAAATACTGAATGATCGGCTTATCAATAATCGGCAACATTTCTTTCGGTTGCGATTTGGTGGCCGGCAACAATCTGGTTCCCGAGCCAGCTACCGCAATTACCGCTTTTGTTATTTCCATATATCGAGAGATTATAACACTATAGCCGGCTTGGGAAAATGAAAAAGGCTGGCAAGGAAGCCAGTCTTTTTCATTCTTGTTGCGGGGCCCGGAATCGAACCGGGGTCTGGAGGTTATGAGCCTCCCGAGGTACCTCTCCTCTACCCCGCTGTAATATTCATTCTTTTCTCCTCTCATCTTAACGGAATCTCGGGAGGTTATGAGTCTTATGATTTTTCTGCTCGGTACCTCTCCTCTACCCCGCTGTAATATTCATTCTTTTCTCCTCTCATCTTAACGGAATCTCGGGAGGTTATGAGTCTTATGATTTTTCTGCTCGGTACCTCTCCTCTACCCCGCTGTAATATTCATTCTTTTCTCCTCTCATCTTAACGGAATCTCGGGAGGTTATGAGTCTTATGATTTTTCTGCTCGGTACCTCTCCTCTACCCCGCTGTAATATTCATTCTTTTCTCCTCTCATCTTAACGGAATCTCGGGAGGTTATGAGTCTTATGATTTTTCTGCTCGGTACCTCTCCTCTACCCCGCTATGTTATTTAATTCTACTGCTACCACGCGTTTGAATGAGCTCTTCTCATCCTACAGGGTCTGTACACCTTGTCACTAAATTATTTCGTTCCTCATAATTTAGCAGGCAAGGTCTTGCGAAGGTCTCCCAGACCTTCTCAACCCGCTTAATACCAATTCTATTTCTGTCGATTTAAAAACAAACGACAGTGTTAAATTACACCATTTTCGAAATGTTAGCAACTTAAGTAACCCCAAACTCGGCAAACACTCGTCGGTATCTGGCGATTGTTTCCTCAGTCATTCTTTTTGTTAGCACATAATCAGCTCCGTCGTGTGCAATACGGTTTCTGACCTTATGCGCTTCCCAAGCATCGTTCAATGACCCTAGTTGCGAGGGGGAAATACTTCGCAATCTTTCTCCGAGAGAATCTCCAGCGTAGCCACGATTCTTCAGCACACTATCGAGAATGATATCTGCTTCGATGATCGCCAGCTTCCAATCGTTTGGATTATCGGATTCGGAATGGGTAAAGATGTCAGCCAAGCGACTGTTTGTACCGTTCCCCCTTATTTGTTCATCATAGAGTTTCTCTTGAGCCCGTAGCCTTTCTGTACGTAAATCATAATAGAGATTTTTTTGCACCGCAGCGTACACATATAAAATCAAAAATATAATACAGACGATGTAAGCCAATACGGTATAAAATGACCAAAAAGAACCGAGAAAACTGACCAGTCCATTAGGCACGCTTCCGCCACTGAAAAGTCCGGTAAACAAAACTGAAATATCAATCCCAAAGGATGATAATGGGACGCTAGGCACCGCCGTTGTGGCTGAAGTGCTGGTTACGAATGTGATTGGTTCTGTTGGATCCATAATGCGCTAACCGCGCTTGTCATAAATTGTTTTACCGATGGCAAACAATTTGGAATCACTCCCGTGCGGTCCAATATATTGTACCCCAACCGGTAGCGATTTTTTGTCTCGCTCCACTTCTCCCATTGGAAAAGACAGAGCCGGTACTCCCGTCAAATTCACCGGTACGGTAAAGATGTCTTGTTTGTACATGGCAAGAGGGTCGCTTTTTTCTCCGAGTTTAAAAGCGGGAGTAGGGGTAGTCGGAGTCAAGATTACGTCTACTTTCTTGAAGACTTCTTTTAGTTCCTCGCGCATTTTTTTACGAACCAACTCGGCTTTTCCGTAATAAGCGTCGTAGTAACCCGCAGACAAAACGTAAGTTCCAAGCAAGATACGCCTTTTAACTTCCGCTCCAAATCCTTCAGCCCGTGACTTTTCGTAAACATCCAACAGAGTGTCGCCTTCGGCTGAATGTCCGTAGCGAATTCCGTCGTAACGAGCCAAGTTGGAAGAAACTTCGGCCGGCATCACGATGTAGTAAGAAGCCAGTCCCTGTTCAAAAAGTGGCAACTCAATATCCACAATTTCGTGACCAGCCTTTTTCAACAGTTCAATATGGTCATTAAAAGCTTGAAGCACATCCGGATCAATGCCGTCTGCTAAAAAATGTTTCGGTACTCCAAAGGTGTATTTTTCCTTTACTGGTAATTCAGGATAAGTGTCTTTATCAATGGTCGTCCCGTCCATTTTATCGAGGCCAGACATGATATCGTGTACCAATTCAGCGTCAGCCACAGTATTGGTAAGCGGACCGGCCTGATCCAATGAAGATCCCATGGCCATTAGCCCATAGCGAGAAACGGCACCGTAAGTGGGCTTAAATCCGACAATCCCACAATAGCTGGCCGGTTGTCTGATAGAACCTCCGGTGTCAGTACCTATTGCAACCGGCACCGCCCCCATGGCGACCGAAGCCGCCGAACCGCCGGAAGAACCCCCCGGCACACGCTCGGTATCAACCGGGTTTTTAGTCGGGCCAAAGGCCGAATTTTCCGTAGAGCCTCCCATGGCAAACTCGTCCATATTAGTTGCGCCGACAATAATCGCTCCGGCTTCTTTCAGTTTCGCAACAATCGTTGCGTCATAGACGGCCTTGTAGTTTTCGAGAATTTTTGACGCGCCGGTTGCCTTCCTACCTTTTACCAATATGTTGTTTTTCAAAGCGATCGGCACACCAAGGAGAGGTGGTATATCTTTTCCTTTTTCTTTATATTCTTTTGTCGCTTTTTCAGCCTCACCCAAAGCATCTTCATAAACGTCCAAAAAAGCATGTATGTTGCCGTCTTTTTCCTTGATGACTGCTAATGCTTCCTCGACCGCGTCGACGGGAGTGTAGTCGCCGGTTATAAACTTCGCTCGTAAATCGGAAATTGTTTTCATATTGTCATTAATCACCTGTGTGTAAGATTTTCTTCACTGTCAAAAATCGACCTTCTGCTGATGGCATTTCAGCCATTATGTCTTCTGTAAACTCATCGGAAGCGTTGGTCACTTCGTCTTTTCGAAAAATATTAAACCGCACACCGACTTCCGGTGTGGCTTTTTCATCGTCGGCCACGATGCCACTTACTGTACTGACGTAGGACACGATTGAGGTTAGTTCTTCGGGAAGAATCTCCTTCTCTTTCTCTGTCAACCTAATACGAGCCAAGGTCGCCAAATGTTCTATATCTTCTTTTTTCATGAAACCTAGCATACCATTTACCACCGACAATTTAAACTTTTCAACCCAAACACTTTAAATACGTTGTCGGACCGGTAAAAACTTACAGCAAATTCATGAATTCGGTTTCCGAAAGTATCTTCACTCCCAATCGCCTGGCTTCCTCCGCCTTACTGCCCGGCTCCGCTCCAACCACCACATAATCTGTTTTCTTTGACACGCTCGAAGTTACCTTACCACCCTGTTGTCTTATTTTATTCTTCGCCTCGTCGCGAGTCATTGATTCCAATGTGCCGGTCAAAACGAAAGTTTTATCTTTTAAAGTATTCGAATGGGAGCTCAAATCTGGGTTTTGAATAGTCAGATGTGGCAGTAATTCCGAAAGAATTTTTTGGTGGTCTTTGTCTCTAAACCAAGTAACCAGCGACTTAGCTACCGTCTCACCAACACCATACAAAGAAGCAACTTCTTCCTCTGTCGCTTCTTTGATTGCTTCCAGTGAACCAAAAGCTTCGGCTATAAGTCTCGCTGTTTCCTCCCCCACGTTCTCTATAGATAACCCGACCAACAGTCGATCCAAAGGCACGAGACTGGCGCTAGCTACGGCGGAAACCACATTCCGGGCCGCCTTCTCCTGAAAGCCTGGCAAATCTCTCAGGTCACCCTCCGTCAAAGTAAAAAGATCGGCATAACCCGAAATCAATCCGTACTCCAAAAACAAATCGATCAACTTGGGCCCAACCCCGTCAATGTTTAGTGCTTTCTTAGAAGCGAAATAATATAGTCTCTGCCTGTGTAACGCTCCGGAATCCTTTGCCACGCATCGGTAAACAGCTTCTCCCGGTATACGCTCGATTCTTCCGTCCCCACCACATTCCAACACTTTCGCGGGAAAACGAAACGGTTTTGTTCCCCGCGGTCGAAGTGGCATCACGACAGAAAGAATCTCCGGAATGATGTCACCGGCTTTACGCAAAATAACCGTGTCACCTACTCTCACATCAAGCTTGTTGATGTTGTCTTCATTGTGAAGTGTCGCCCGAGACACAGTGGAGCCGGCGATCAAAACCGGGCGCAAATGCGCAACCGGAGTGATAGCACCGGTTCGCCCCACTTGAAGTGCGATGTTCTCGACCACTGTCGTAGCTTCTTCAGCGGGAAATTTGTACGCCACACCAAAACGCGGAGCCTTGGCCGTATAACCGAGCAACCTCTGGAGATCGACATCGTCTACCTTCACCACCACACCATCTATTCCATGAGTGAGTTTTTCGCGCTCCTTAAGCAGTTTTTCGTAGTAATTCTGCACATCGTCAATAGACTGACAAAAAATCGAACCGTCACTGACCGGCAGTCCCAACTCTCTCAACAAACTCAATTCTTCCCACTGTGACTCTGGAGTCCTGACACCGGTTTTATTGGCGTTGAAGAAATCTATATCATAAACCGTGAGTGAAAGATTGCGCCCTTCTGTCACTGAAGGGTCCAATTGACGAAGCGAGCCAGCAGCCGCGTTTCGCGGATTAGCAAAAAGATCTTCACCGGCCTGTCTTCTGTCTTTGTTTATCCGCTCAAATTCTTCTTCTCCCAGCCAAACCTCACCGACACACAGGAGATCGATTGGTTTGCGCAAAATTTTCGGTAACGATGAGATTGTCTTTGCAGTATGAGTCACATTTTCCCCGGTAACACCGTCACCCCGCGTAGACGCCCTGAATAATTTTCCCTGTTTGTATTCGACCACCAATTTTAATCCGTCGATTTTATGTTCCGCTACATAAGAGATATTGTCTGGTGATTTATCACTGTCAAGAATAATTTTTTTGACTCGCTTATCCCAATCGCGCAATTCATCTTCGGTAAAAACGTTATCAAAAGACCACTGTTTAACAGCGTGTTTTACCTTGGAAAAAGCTTCGCTTACCTCTCCACCAATGGTCGCCGATTCGGAAACCTTGCCTTCAACCTGCAGTTCCAAATTCTGCAACTCCACCAAAAGCGCGTCGTAAGCTTCGTCACTGATTTCAGGTGAGTCTTCTTCATGGTAACGCTTTCGGTGGTACGCGACCACCTCGCGCAACTGAACTAGTCGCTGTCTGTCCTTCTTTGTATTCATGACTAGAATTCTAGCAGAACTTCACGTTCGGTAACACCTTGGTCATTGAGATTGCCACACGATTTGTTATACCCTTTTACTGAAATAATCGAGCAACGAGAACCTACCGCGCAGGTTTTAGAATTTGAATTACTCGAATAGCCGGGAAATAGTGACTTGACGTCACTCCAAACCAAAGGGTTACTGCCAGTCACAGACGAGGCCATCATGACGGCGCGAACGGAAGAGCATTTGTCGCCACTGCCAGCTCCCCAGGTGAATTTGTAATCATACTTATACACGACACCGCCACCACTCACATCTGCTGAAATTATAGTTGCCGAAACCGAAGTGGGGTCTGAATCTTTACCGAAGCATTTTGGCGAAATAGGATTGCCTGCTTCTATATCTTCATCTTCCTCTCTGTGCCAATACCGCGCGCACTCGAGTCCAGCGTTCGCCGCGTGAAAAGCCTTTTCGGAATCTTTGGCGTTGGTGGAAAGTCTCAGTTGTTTGGTGGTCAAGTCGAGCACAGACAGGCCGATCGAAATCACCACACTGACCACAATCAGCGTCACTATCAACGCTATGCCGGATTCGCTTGATTGTTTTTTAGTATTAGCTCCCATAGACATCAAATAAATAGGTTACCACCTCCACTTGTTGCACATCCTTCAGCGAGCCGGTTCGCCAGGTTACTTTGGAGGTGACTTTGAGCTGACCGGCAGGTAGACCGGTAGCATCAAAAGACACCACTCTTGTGTACGGTGTCTTAGTATTTGGATTTGTACCAGAATTAACATCGTAGGTATAACGAGATCGCTTTCCGGGCGTGTTGGCTATGTATAGGAGGCATTTGTTATCTGAACCTGCGACACAAGAATCTGCTGATTTTAACCCTCCCACGTTACTATCTGAATTAAGCTCCATTCTGCAACCGTTTGACTCAAAACATCTGCGATATGTACCCGAAGTATCGGTAAAATCATCCCAGGGTTTTTCAATATATTCGGGATCGTGAACGTTGGGAGCAATATCGGGAATATACTTCTTCAAAACCAAATCATCCCGTGCTTTTTGGGCTATCTCCGCTCCCTCCTGCGCCAAAAAGAAAGCGACCACCTGCTCCCCGGAAAAACTTGTACTATTGGAAGCGGAGATGATTATCTTCATCGGACCGACCACCACGATCAGCAAAATGGTTATAGCGACCAGTGTCTCCACTAAACTAAAACCTTCTTGTTGTGACCGAAAATATCTCATATGTCTAATACCCTTTGTGTTACCGTCGTCTGCATATCATACACTTTAGAATCACTCACTTCTCTCGCTTTGATATAGATAGTAACCGTAGCTTGATCATTTTTTGGTAGAGAACCTCCTCCTGTATCATTTAAAGGCCGACTGCCGGTCACAAAAAACTCTGCCTCTTCAATGGCAATTCCTGAAGAAACGATTGACTGTGCTGTTCCTCCACTCACCCGACGCATGATTGTCTTCGCATCTTTATCAAAATAATAGACAATTCTTTTGTCGGGAGCTCCGGTGATACTCTGCCCGCTTTCGACAAAGGAAATGCCGTGGAATTTTTGTGAGGTTTTATTTCCTTCGTGACAGTCATTAAAAACATTCGAATCTAAGGGTTCATTTGGCTTGAAAGTCTTTTTTGGACCTCCACTGAGAGAATTTTGACTATCACAAAAATACTTCGTCCCCGTCCTAATCTCTCTCGTCATACTATCAAGCGCAAAGGAAAGATTAACCATGACACTTTGCTCTTTTTGCAACTGTTCGTTTGAAGCGATGAGTGAAAGGAGAGCACCAACAGAAATAGTGATCACCACCGAAAAAAGTCCCAGCGCGACAATCATTTCTATGAGGGTGAAACCCGATTGTGTCTTGTTAAAAGTTTTCATCTAAATACTATAATACCGCAATTTGCCCGGTCGACGTTATCTCAATTGTGCGTACTTCTCCGCTACAAGTGGTGTTGTCACATTCTTTTGAGATATCAATTTCCACTTTTGAAGCTGTCACTTCGCCCGAAGAATCAAAAAAGCGAGCATCGAAATTGGGACGTTCAAAAATAACTGACAATCCGTTACCGTCATAACTATCTCCTACGGCTCGTATCGCTCTAACTTCAAACTTCTTGTCAAGCACACCCTGAATACCAAATTCTTCTCCGGTGTTATAGAATCCATTTAAGGTGGGGGCGTCTTTAAAAATGCGATAGGAATTATCCTGGCTGTTTGCCGTATCAAAATGCACCCCCATCACTGAACGAAAATTTGCATTGCTACCGATTGAACCGACGGCGCTGAGTTGCACTTCTCTAATATGTAAAGCTATCTCGTAGGCTTGGTTACGCAGCAAAACAGCATCATTGAAAGAACTCTGTCGCACCATGATGATGGTAGTCACGATCATCATTATGGTGAGACTAACCATCAACTCTATCAACCCGAAACCGGACTGCTCGTGATCGTTGCGAAATGAAGATGATGGGGTTTTTCTAAAAAAAGCTAAATAATTCCAAGACATTTAGTTTTGTAAATATAATTACCAGCCCACTTGCCACCAAGAAGGGCGCGAATGGTACAGCGCTTTTCATTGTAAGGGCTCTACCGGCAAAATGTAAGCGAGATTGTCCCCTTTTTAATTTCTGCCAGCCGATCACAATCAGGCTGATTACCGCGCCGATCCAAAAAGATAAAACCACGAAAGAAAAAACAAAAGGCGTGCCGACTAGTAACCCCAAAGGAAAAGCCAGCTTTACATCGCCAAAACCAAGCCACTTACCTTTAGAAATGACCCACAAAAACAACAAGAAAGCCGATCCGAAGAGAGCTGACAAAAATCTGAAAGTTAAGACTTCCCAATCTTGAGGCAACAATAAATACTCATAGCCGATTAAAACCAGTACGGAAAAAGTCAGTATTATTGTCAGTCTGTCCGGAATTATGAAATGATACAAATCATAAACCGTAATAACCATCAACACGGAAAAAATAAACCAAAAGAGAATGACGATAAAAATATTGAGAGACAACGTCAGACTAAGTACGAACAAAACGCCGGTCGCCAGTTCCACCAAAAAATAACGACAGGGTATGCGAGAGCCACAAGTGCGACATCGTCCGCGTAATATCAGATATGAAAACAAAGGAAATAATTCAAACCACCGAAGGCTTGCACCACAAGAAAGACAGTGCGAGTTTCCCGACAAAGACTTGCCGGTATGAAAACGGTAGATGTAGACATTGAGAAAACTACCGATGATTACACCAAAGCCAAACGCGACCAACTGTAGCCACCAGTAAGGGAAAAGGGTGAGGTCGATAAGTGTAGGAACTGCGAGCATGAGACTGACATTATACCGCTATCAAACCTATACCCCAAATGACTACGATGACTGCAACAGTTCTCCCGAAGTTCCGAAGGGTTACCCTTCGCGAAGGGTTACCCTTCGGGGACGTTATTGGCAGGTGTACTCTTCGGACCCGGAGGTGGTTATGAGGGCGGTTCCCCGCTCGACTCGGTTGCCGGCGCTGTCGACACAGTAATGGACTGATGAATTGAGCGGGATGGAGAGAGCGAATCTGTCAGCGGTGCTGTTGCAGGTGACAGTTTGTCCGGAAAAGGTCTCGACTGCGTTGATTTGTTTTACAATGGAGTTTGCCTGCGTCGCGCCGTTGGTACCACAGACTAGGTCGTAAGTCTTTGATTTT
Organism: Candidatus Nomurabacteria bacterium; assembly: GCA_023898585.1. Lineage (GTDB taxonomy): Bacteria > Patescibacteriota > Minisyncoccia > Phycocordibacterales > UBA918 > OLB19. The sequence goes on from CP060229.1 coordinate 132,825, forward strand.
GATTCCTCCACAAACGCCCTCTTACCAACTACCGTCAATTCGGCTTTGATTCTTGCCTCACTTGCTTGACCACGCGCATTGCTTAAACTAGACAAAATTACCGCGACCAGAATACCAATGATAGCGATAACGATCAGTAGCTCAATTAGGGTGAAGGCCTGTTGTCTGTTCTGCATATATTTCAATACTATAACTATAGCAGGAAAAATTGTCTTTTTTCACAATTACAAACAAAAAACCGCCGAGGCGGTTTTTTGTTTGTATCTTCTATCTTCGGAGATTATTGACAAGTGGTAACATTATTTCCCGCAGTAGCATCTGCAACTATCCTTGTTGCACCTATTTCGCCAGCAAAACCTGAACTGTCGACACAGAAAAACTTTCCAGAACGTAGAGTCACTTGTACTCCGTATGATTCGTCATTGGCTGCACATATTCCCGTGCCATTAGCCTGAGCATTTGCTGCTTGCATTAATTTTACAATTGGTGCATTTGCACAGACTCCGGGAGCATTTGTTCCACTGTCCGTAACATTAGTCATAGTACCATCAGCAGCCATTGTTGCATCATTTAAACCATACGTAAATCCATTCTCCGAGTAATAAATTTCAGCAGCATTTCTGATGTTGTTGGTGGAGGTCTTCGCAGACGCGTCATTGGCATTATCCCGAGCATCGTTTAGTGAACCAATCACCACCGCTGCCAAGATACCAATAATCGCGATCACGACGAGAAGTTCGATGAGTGTAAAACCTCGTTGTAAAGTCTTTTTCATAAAATACTTATACTTAATTATCTTTTTATTCATTAATATCGGATTTCAGATATCAGCTGCGTATCTGAAACTCGACGGCCTACGTTGTACGAGGCTCCATTTATTATACGACGTTGTTCCGCTTTAAAAATAAACAGTAGTCAGCAATTGTGGACAACACAACTTAGAGCATGTCCAAAAACCCTACACAAAAGAGTAAATTCTTCTCTAATATTTTGTTTCGGCTCGTCGGTTTGCAAAATTTGGTCAAAAAACCGCTATAATTTCTTACCGTACATCAGTATGGCTCGAAATTCTATCAATTTTTTGTCTCAAATTTTGCAAACCTTTGGAGCTCGAGGGTTTTTGGACATGCTCTAGAGCATGTCCAAAAATCCCAATTTCTGCGTTGTCTGCATCTCGGTATGCTCACCGTATGTCCATATACGTCTCACATACCTCGATTTGACACCGTACCGGTGCTGTACACCTTTTGGATAATTTTATTCGTAAACTCTAAAATTATCGCAAAAGGTCTTGCAAAAGTCTTCTAGACTTTCTCACCTTGAAATTGTGAGTTTTGAAGACATGCTCTTGCTCTGTTGCAATGTCAGACAATCATACCGCTCTGTATTATAAGGTTTTCAGACATTCTCTTGGTGAGGAATGACTCTTCGTATGGGGCTGAAAGTGGAAGAGCTAGAAAGCGCTCGTCATGTTGTAAATAGGCATCAACACTGAAGCGAGAAGTACACCTACCCCGAGACCAAGGAGCACGATCATGGCCGGTTCAATCAGGCCTATTAAAGTGTCAACCGCATTGTTTACCTCACGCCGGTAGAAGTTGGAAAGAGTGGTGAGGATAGTTGCCAAGCTTCCGGTTTCTTCACCGACCTTGACCATTTGAGCGAGTACACCGGGGATCTCAGGATATTCCGCTATAGAGTCGGCAAAAGAACGTCCACCCTTAACTTCCGTCAAAGCTGATTCGATAATCTCTCGATAAACAGCGTTGTCAACCACATCGGCAGTCACTTCAAGAGCCTGTACAATCGAAATACCGCTTCCGAGCATGGTAGACATGTTGTCACAGATGCGAGTCAAGAGTAGCTTTCTTTGCAGATCACCAAGATACGGCAGAGAAATTAGTAATCCGTCTATGGTGCGTTTACCAACTTCGGTTTTAGAAAATCGCCAAGCTCCAATACCGCCAAGAGCAATGATGAACAGCAACAAGGCGATATAATCGACCATGAAATCAGAAATACCGATGACTATCTTGGTATATATAGGTAGCTCTTGACCAGAATCTGACAAAATGGCGGCGATATTCGGTATCACTAAAGTAAGCATCATCGCCATAACACCAATAAATATTGTGATCACAAAGGCCGGATAAACGAGAGCATTTCTGGCTTTGGAAATCACTTCATACTGTCGGTCGAGATAATCTGCCAAATAATCAAAGGTTTTTTCCAGTGAGCCGGATTCTTCCCCAGCTTTCACCAGATTTATATAGAATGACGAGAATATGTCGGAATGAACTGACAAGGCTTTGGATATCGAATTACCGCCTTGCAGATCTTCAACAATTTGGTTCATCGCGCTTTTTAGTCTGGGGTTTTCAATCTCGGCCGACAACAACCGGAAGATTCTAAGGGGTGAAACCTGAGCTTGAAATAAAGTGGCAATCTGTCGTGACAAAATTACCACTTCTTTGTTGGACACCGACTGGAACATTGCAAATTCTATATTGAAAGCCCCCATCAATCCGCTAGTCTCGCCGACCTCAGAAATCGAGATCAGGGTGTATCCTCGTTTTTGTACCGCAGTGATGGCCGCGTCTACGGTCGAAGCTTCGACGGTGCCTTCGCGTTGAATATTTGAACTGTCTATGGCTTTGTAATTAAAGAGCATATTTCTTATTTATTTAGATAAGTCTTTCCAATCCTTTGGGATTTCCTGAATAAGTAAACGCATTCTCGACCGTGATATCACCATTTTGCACCAGACGAGCCAGTGATCGGTTCATGTCTATCATGCCCTGCTCCAAACCGGTTTCGATCACCGATTGGATTTCGTGCACCCTGTTTTCACGAATCAGGTTCGCAACAGCGGTGTTGTTGATGAGCAACTCATAAGCCGGAACCAAACCACCGGCAATGTGTGGGATGAGTCTTTGAGAAAAAATCGCAATCAATGAGCCTGCCATCTGAACTCTGATCTGTGCTTGTTGGTCGCCCGGGAATGAATCGACAATACGATTGATAGTCTGTGCGGCGTCGTTCGTGTGTAAAGTGGAATAAACCAAGTGGCCGGTTTCGGCGGCAGTTACGGCGGCGGAGATGGTTTCAGCATTACGCATCTCACCAACCAGTATTACATCCACGTCTTGGCGAAAGGCGGCATTGAGCGCGGTTTCGAAAGTTCTGGAATCGATACCGATCTCACGCTGGTCAATCAGAGATTTTTCTTCGTTGTAGATGTATTCGATCGGATCCTCGATGGTCACGATATGTTCGGCACGGTCGTGGTTGATTTTATTAACCATAGCGGCCAGGGTGGTAGATTTACCTTGACCAACCGGACCTACACAAAGAAAAAAACCTTGGGAACGTTGGGTAAAACTATCCAAGATAGGCGGTAAATTCAATTCTTCAAAATTGCGAATTACGTTGGGTATCAACCTAAGAGCGATTCCCATCTTCCCTCTTTGGTAAAAAGCATTACCTCGGAATCTTACTCCTTCCGTATTTTCGTACGAGAAATCAATTTCGTTATATTCTTTGTAACTTTCAAACTGACTCTCACGCATCATAACTTTAGCAAAAGACGAGGCGTCCGCTTCGGTGAGAATCGGTTTTTTGAGCAAGGGTATCAGAGTGCCAGAGACTCTAATTAAAGGATGAGAACCGACCGACAAGTGGAGGTCGGAGGCCTTCTCTTGTAGGATCACTTCAATCAGTGCATTTAATTCTCGTTTGTAATCTACGGCCATAAAATCATGTGTTAAATAATTCTTCCACCTTCTTTACCACGCCACTCGGAACCGATTCTGACTTAACAATGTATCCTACGGCACCGGCAGCCTTAGCTTCGCTTATGTCTTCTTCCTGTCCCTGATTGGATAAGACAATACATTTCGCTTTCATATCAGGAAATTGTTTTTTAATTTCTTTAATTAACTCCAATCCGGACATACCCGGCATGATCATATCTAACAAAATAACATCAAAACTTTGGTTTCTTTTGATTATGGAGATGGCTTTAGAGGCCCCGTCCGAAACCTCTACTTCGTGTCCGCCTTCGGTAAATTTTTTCGCGTACATGTCACGCAAAAACGCATCGTCATCAATGAGTAGTAGTTTCATTACCACTCATTATATCCCCTAATCCTTCCACTTCCGGTAAGTTATCGACAGTAATGAACTCATCGTCAGCGAGTGAATCGAGTCCGATTTGTGTACTGTACACATTCATCTCTTCGTAAGGAATTTCATGATTCAAGGCTTTTATAATTGAATCTTCTTGAATGGTGATAAAACCTTTTTTCCGAGCAGCTTGAAAAAACTCTTCTTCAGACGCGTTTTTGAGAATCAACTCTTGCATTTCTTCATCTATCTCCAACACCTCAGTGACCGCCGTTCTACCACTGTAGCCGGTCACGCAAGTGGGAGAAGGTTCGGGATGTAATATGGTTTTGCTTTTAGGAATTCTGTTTCGATATTTTTCGGGTAGCGACTTAAAAACTTCGTTTATTCTTAACTCGGTGCTGGCGTCAATTTTTTCCTCGCGACCGGAATTCGGACACAAAGTCCTCGCCAATCTTTGAGCAATAGCCATCTTGAGCGTCGGAGCGATAAGATAGGGGTCGATACCCATGTCAATTAAACGAGGAATGACTCCTATCGAGCTGTTGGTGTGGATGGTTGAAAGTACCAAGTGTCCGGTTAGCGCAGCTTGAATAGCGAGCTGGGCCGTTTCTTTATCACGAATTTCACCGACCATGATAATATCGGGGTCTTGTCTTAGGGTCGCTCTTAATCCAGTGGCAAAAGTGTAGCCGATTTCCGGTCTCACTTGCGATTGACTGACTCCGTCCAGGTTGTATTCAACCGGGTCTTCGAGAGAAACAACGTTTTTAGAAAGAGTGTCAACCTGTTGAATCATACCTCGCAGAGTGGTTGATTTACCGGAACCGGTGGGACCGGAAATAAGAATGATTCCGTATGGTTCCTTAACGATGCGCTTAATGACTTCCATGTTGAATTTGGAAATGCCACTTTTCTCAAGGGAACGAATACCGATGCCAGTGTCCAAAATACGCATCACCACCTTTTCACCATGATTGGTAGGCAAAATTGAAACACGGAAGTCTATTTTACGGTCATCAAAGGTGGCTGAGAAGCGACCGTCTTGCGGTTTTCTCCTCTCGTCGAGTCGCATTGACGAGAGTATCTTTACTCTTGCAACAACAGCCATATGAACATTTTTAGGTAGCTCGAGACTGGTTGCTAATGTCCCGTCTACACGAAAACGCACCCCGACCTTGAAAGGACTCGGTTCAATGTGTATATCAGACGCTTTACCATCAACCGCATAGCGCAATATTGTGGCCACAATCTTAGTCACCGGTGCATCTTCCTCGATATGCTCAAAGGAATCTTTGGATTGAGATGATTCGTCCAAACTCGCAGCGATTTCAGCGTCGAGCTCCGTCTCCAGAGTCTCAAGCGCCACACCCACTTCACCTTTAAGATTGGAATAAAAAACAAGAACTTTGGTGATGTCCTCATCCAGCATGTAGACGAGACGATACGGGAGATTGTGCTTGGTGCTTATGAAATTTAAAGCGTCTCGCATCTGAAGATTGTCCGGATTACTCACCCCCACCACCAGAACCTTGTCTTCAATAAATAAAGGCACTATTCTGTAGTGCGCGGCTGAATCTTCCGATATAAAACCAAGTAAATCTTGACTGACGGTAAACCCTTCCGGTATCACAAAAGCCGGAACTTGGTAATATTCCGCCATGAAGTTTCGGACATCAGACTTGCCCATGCCGAGATCTACAAAAACCTCTTCGTAGGTTTTACCGGTTTCCCCGATGATTTGCTCAGCTCTTTCGACAAAAGCATCGTCCAGATTATCACGTTTTTTCAGAGCTTGAAGCGGGTCCATAATTTACTGACCGGTTACAACAGTCGATCTGCTTCCTGTGTCAGAAAAAGGATTGTCTCTCCCCACTGGGCGATCCAGGATCGGAGTCGAATAACTTCGAAGTGACAGAAGCCTTTCGTCGTCAAAAAATTCGAGATTGAGCTCGGCTTCATTCAAAATCCTGCTTCTCTCTATGAAAATGTTGGCGTTCTTGAGTACGTTTTCCATATCAAGATCGCTATTTACAAAACTTGTATCATCTGCGAATTTCTGCGTGTATAAATAATATCCAGCAACTCCAATGACTATTATTCCCAAAACGGTGGATAAATTTGTGGTGGCTTTTTCCATAATTATATTTCTATTTCCTTATTCAAAGCTTCGTCCTTGAATGAGTAAGTCTTTAATTTTACTTCGGCGGACAAAAAACCCTCCTCCGACTCGGATACCGACAATTCACTCACTTCTAGAGGATAGTTGTTTCTCTCCAGAACGTCAAAAAAATGTTTGATCTGTTCGTAGCTTCCTTCCAGACTTACACTAAAAGAGTAAGAGTTGGAAAGACCACCAGTATCGCCCCCTTTCGAACCGGGACCTTCATAACTTACGTTTGTTGCCTTTATCCCAGCCTCTTCAATTATTAACATCAGGTCTCTCTGTATCACAATATCATCAATCTCGTCGGGGAGATAAGTCGCGAGTCTATTTTCAGAATCTCCCGAAACGCCATCGGTTTTTCTGACCATGGAAGCAAGTTTTTCATTGACCGAGGCAACTTTGTCATGTTCGGTTTTGTAGACCTCAATTCTATCTTGAATGACACTGATATTATCGAAAGTGGGTTTAATAAAGGCCATGATTATACCCACTGAAAGGACAATCATGCTAATTTGTGAAAATAATCCTTTAGGTATCATATGTCATCGTTATTATCTTCTAGAAATCCTTCCGAAACCGGTCTCGTTATGATCAATGGCCTGCTTTCATACTCGTCAACCACATACGGGACTTCTGAAAGCGGGATTTTCAATTCGGCGGTAAAGCTGACCGGTTTATCTGAAACAACTTCATCGCTTCCCGCAGAATCGGCGCCACTCTCAGCAAATAACGCATTGTTCAATTCGTCGATAACGACCGACTCGATGATTGTCTCGCCCAGGTAAACCGTGCGCTGAAAAATGGTGGAATCGAGCGAATCCGTCTCCACCGACGCCTTTAAAAGAAAATTACTGTCTCCTTCTCGGGTCAAATCCAGAGAACTTATCTTGATAGTATCGACTGTAGTAGCTTCTAGGATAGCAAATACCGACGATAACGATACGCTGTTGTAAAGCCTTGCCGATGCCTGCTTAACTCTGGAATCAAACTCTAGCACTCTATACATTTCAGCCTCATTAAAACCACTGATAGCTTCGTTGAATTTAATAACCTCGGCATCCATCTGTTTTTCTATGTAGTCGTGATAAAAATAAATTCCGCCGGAGGCAAGTAGGGTCGCGAACAAAAACACGTAGCTGATTATAGTAAATACATATATCTGTCGTGAAGACGAGACTCTTCTCTTTTTGACAGCACCTTGTTTGGGTATGAATGAATTACTATTAGAAAGATCTGGCATACTTGTTATTATACTTGCAAAACAAGCTCAAGAAAGATCAGGCTGTGGACACTCTAGATCATGTCCAAAAATCATACACAAAAGAGTAAATTCCTGTCTAACATTTTGTTCCGGCTCGTCGGTTTGCAAACCTTTGGAGCTCGGAGGGTTTTTGGACATGCTCTACTCAAAACCCCTCATCGCGGCTCCCAAGGCTACCGAGAAAGAAGGTCCTATTTCACGTAGCGTATCTTGCATAAACGCCGGATAAGCGACCTTCGAAAAGGGATTTACCATTGTCACGTCCCTGTTAAGAACTTCTTTTAAGTGAATGTCAGTCCCGGGAAACAGCGAGCCACCGCCTGACAAATGTATCACGTTGAATTCAACTCCGGTTCTACCTTCATACTCACGTATTACTTGTCCAAACTCTCTGAAAGCCCTGTCGTAACTTCCATCGTACACTCGCTTTAATTCGGAAAAATTACTCGACTTTCTGTCCGCAGACAACTTCATTTCCTCGGCTTCTTCGAAGCTTACTTGCAAGACTTCAGCGATCTTTTCAGTAGCAATCGCACCTCCGGCTCGAATGCGATACATTCGCATAAGAAGACCTTTTCGAACAATGTATAATTTTGAAGAATTCGCTCCGATGTCTATCACAGCGACGTTTTCTTCGTCGTTACTGTATAAACCTCTGATGGTACTGAAGCATTCTATTTCTGTTGGGGGTTTATTCAAACCGGCAAACTGCATGAGGATCTTATATCGCTCCAAAGCAGAGTTTTGAATGGCGGCGATGAGGATATTACGTTTGTTCTCATTACCCTTCTTCTCCTCTTTCGTTATCTCCACCTCAGCCCAGTCAAGCGTAACTTCACTCAGTGAAGCGGGGATAACCTTACGAGCCTCCACTCTTACCATAGCGGACAAGTCTGCGTCGGGATCAGCTTCAAAACTGACATTGGTAACAAAACTGGATGAAAGAGGCATGGAAAAAACGGCATTTCGCGCCTTGACGGCCGATTCGCGAATAACATCAACCAAAGCTTCTTGCTCTTGTCTTGCGCCCAAAGAGACAGATTCTCCTATTTTCTTTCCGACATAGGGTCCAAGCTGAACCTCACCGTAAGTGGTCAATGTAACCACCCCCTTTCTGTCTTGAAGCTCTACCACTTTCATAGAAGAAGACCCGATATCAACACCTACCACGCCCTCCGCTTCGGATATATGATCTTCGTTTTTATGTGAGGAAAAAATACTGCTTAGTAATGTCATAAATAAAACTCATAATTATTCTACCATGAGAAATCGGTTATACTTAACTTTATGAAGCAGTTACTAACAGGGATTATTGACTTCGTCTTTCCCCCGTCGCCGGCCGGAGAATCCTTAAGGTCACTAAAACCAGATGCCGTGAAATCCCTTTATCAGCCCGGTATGTACAGGGATATTCATTACCTCGCCGACTACTCAAATCAGATAGTACGAAACGCCATTCTTGAGAATAAATTTCATAATAATATAAAAGCCACTCGTGTCCTTGCTAAATTACTTGAGCAATGGTCACAGAACCAGACCAGCGCGACTATTTATGTACCTGTGCCTTTGGGCAAAAAAAGGTTTCGCGAAAGAGGTTACAACCAGATGGAGAATATTTTACTCGCAGTTCACTCAAGACTTGCCATCGAGAAAAATCTCATCAAACGGGTGGTGGAAACGGCTCCTCAGTCACATTTAGATAAAAATGCCAGAAAAAAGAATGTCCGAAACGCTTTTTCTTTTATTGGAAGTAATGTGATTTTTGAAAAAGGAGCACAATTGGTGTTGATTGATGACGTGGTCACAACCGGAGAAACGTTGCTGGAAGCAAGAAATACTCTAGTGCCAAATTTACCCCGAGGTGTCACTCTGAAATGTCTCGCTATAGCTCATTAATGTTTAACAAGATGAGTTATAAAAAAGCCGGTTGCACGCAACCGGCTTTCTGCAAAAGTGATTTTAGACTCAGTTGAAGAAGACTTGATTTCTGCCCCTCCCCTTGGCTTGGTACAAGGCCTGATCCGCTAATCCCAGCAAATCTGAATTGGTATACGAACATGTCCAAGCACCGCCGATACTGATGGTGACCCGAGATAATCCTTTAATTTTCGGATCGAGTGATTCGACGGCAAGCCGAATCTTCTCAGCTGTTTCAATCGCTCCTTTCTTGTCGACGTCGACCAAGACAAAGGCGAACTCCTCTCCACCGATCCTACCAATCAAATCGGTTCTGCGAATTACCCTTTTCATGGAACTTGCTACAGCTTTTAAAACTTCATCCCCTCCCTTATGAGTGAATCGGTCGTTAACACTTTTGAAAAAGTCTATGTCGGCACAAAGGACTGCGAGACCCTTTCTCTTAAAACGAGACAGCAAGTTGACCTCTCGGAACATGTTGCTAAAGAAGGAACGCCTATTCGGAAGACCAGTTAAAAAATCGGTACCAGCAACCTTCTTGAGAAGGCAAATTCTCCTTCTCTGTTCCCAGACGACCACAAGCAGAAATACAATAACGACTCCAAGTACAACATTAAAAACGTACGATAAGTGGCTCACGACACACCCCCCCCAAAGAACCTAAAAAAATAATTTATTCACTTTTACTACAAAACAGTTGGTTTATCAATATCGCCCCTTCTAGTTCTTATTGGTCACTTTGCATAAAACTAAACTTACTCCATTTTACACTTTCCACAAAATCAACTTCCGAGGCGATGCTTACCTCGCCGGTTTCTTCATCGCTCTTCAAGAAATAAACAAACTTCAATTCCGGATCGGGCATATTCTTCTCGTTCACATACTTATTAGCCATATCTAGAGGTGAAACGATTTTTCTGCCGTTTACCACAGAAGTTTCGAAGTGGAGACCGTTTTTCTCAGGCAAGCGTTCAAAATATGCGTCGTACACCAACTCCGAACAAACTAGCGCGTCACGAGTATCAAAATCAAAATTGAAGTCATACGGTTTGCCCATATTAGCAAAAGCCTTTAACAAAGCTTGCAGGATGTCAGATTTGTTCAAATTTGGTCTTAAGACCACCACAAAATCCGCGTTAGCCGATTTTACCAACGTCTGTAGAACCACTCCCGGCTCAATGGCTTCCACCACCTTAACCGACTCGCCATTCGAAGTTTTATCCTTGAATTTCTCATAGACTTCCGGTGTTACACTGGCCATTAATTCGGACAGACTGTCGTAACCGTCATAGGGAAATTCCGAAGCAAAGTATTCATCCATCGTCTCAAGGTCTCCGGTATACAGAGCACTGTGTGTCCAAAAACCGGGAATACCCACGTTGCTTACATGCCAATTACGCCGTTGCAACATAATGTCCCCAGGCAACATCTTCTTCTCCATCAGTAAAATATTCTCTTCTTTTATCAACCCCTCTTTGCCTCTAGTCGAAATTATCGCTCTCCCCATGGCGGTTGCTACCACTTTTTGAATCGGAAACCATGCGTCAAATAAATTTTGCTCAATACTATCCGACAACGCATCAGGTGCCTGCAGTAAAGTTTCTCCGAAATTTGAACTCAAGTACTCATAACTTTCATATGCCTTGTCTCGCAAAAGGACAAACGAGTAATTGTCCATATCATCGTCACCGATCATTGTCGACTGATACAAGTACCCTCCGGTCAGACGCACTCTGGTTTTCGGTTCATAGAATCTGGACACCATTTCGGTGTAAATATTCCCCCTCCCAACAGAAGGCACTGTTTGGTTTAGAGCTTTTTTCTTGTGTTCACTACCATCAACCACCATCATCATGCGGTGTATGATTTCGTATTTTTTGATATACAAACTATAAGAAATAAGGAACGAGGTCAGTCGTGTGTTCCATAATCGATACGGAATACCGGCATAATATCGATGTTCGTCGGTTAAAGACTCCGAATAAACAACAGCCTGGATAAAGTCATCGAAGGCCAGTGCTATATCTTCCGTGGCATTTACATCCGTTTTTTCCGTCGACAAAACTTCCAATAAATCATTGCCGGTCGACTCTAAGTAATCCATGGCGGTAACCGATAGATATAGATCATCCTGAACTCTGCTTTCAATTTCAACATCTGTCATGTCGGCAAACGGTCGATAGTCAAGTGGGCGCACCCACAAGAACACAGCGGAAACCAACAACAAAAGTGTCGCCAGGATAATCCTCCGGTGTTCTTTTTTTATAAAATCTTTAGCCAGACCGTAAGAGTGATAGCGACGCCAAGTATCTCTACTCAAATAAATTCTGTAAACAAACGGTATGTAAGAGAGTATATATAGGGTGACCCCGATCACAACATGAAAGGGGTAAAACAACTGAGTACCGACAACCGCGAGAGAGGCCAGCGTTATCAAGGCTGATTCCAAAAACAACCGCACGAGTTGGCGACGGCGCTTTTGTAAAGCCTGCACCATATCGCCGGTAGTGTTGACCACTCTCTCCTTATGCCGACGAAACCAAGCCATCATGTTATCTAATCATTTAAAATACCGATCGAACGTCGCAAGTCTTGACTGTATGTCTCACTCTTAACATCAACTTTGCTGTTATCTATGAAATGGTTTTTCTTGACTTCCGCAAAAGGCAAGCTCGAATCTATCAACTCTAGCTCGTAAAGAATTTCGTCAAAGAAACCGGGCAGAATAGTCTTCCAAGTCAGAGGAAAATCCACGTCAGACATCTTCTCGACCGGCCGGGTGAGTTCATTGGTGCAATTATGTGTGAGAGTGTTGTACATGCGGGGAGATTCATAAACATCATTCACTTCACGGGCAATCAGATTAAACAATTCGCGTGCTTGGTCTGGAGTGGCCTTGGTGGGATACAAGTATACTCTTTCGTTGCGATGTCCGGTTCTTACACCAACAATGTCCTCTTCGGAACCGACCACGTAGATGATTTCAAATTGTCTCAGTATTCCCAAGAGTGGTGAAAAAGTCTCATCCGACTCGCGTCTGGTTTCAAGAGAAACCACTATATTCTTACCGTCGACAAAACCGAAACTCAGGAAGATGTGGGCGAGACCCTCGAAGTCATCAAAGTGTGAAATAAAAACATCGACTCCGGTCATCTCATCGAGATCGAAAGTGCGGATTTCGTACTTAACATCGGCCGATTTGACCGCCGTCCATTCAAAATTTCTGTAGTTATCTATTGTGATCTCGTTACCGGCAGAAGAATAGGAAACGTGTGGCAAAGCCTCATGACCCAACTCCCAATCGCGCTCGTGCGAGGGGCGAAATAAAACCAGTAAGAGTAAATAAAATAATAAAACAGCAACAGCAAAGTATGCTAGCCAACGAAGCCATCTGTGTTTTTTAAACATCACTTTATTGTACGCCAGTTTAGTACCTAGAGCATGTTGAAAAAACTCTACACAAAAGAATAAGTTGTTGTCTAATATTTTGTTCCGGCTCGTCGGTTTGCAAAATTTGGTCAAAAAACCGCTATAATTTCTTGCCGTACATCAGTATGGCTCGAAATTCTATCAATTTTTTGTCTCAAATTTTGCAAACCTTTTGGAGCTCGAAAGGTTTTTAACCATGCTCTACCGTGAATCCATAAACTCATCCGCCCTTATGTAGAACCATAATAATGGGTATCGTAACCGTTTCGGGTTCGGTGATACAAGGTGGTCTACCGGTACGATATACAATGGTTGGGATATGGCTATCTACCCAACAGTACAAATCCACGATATGCTGTGAAGACAAAAAGAGCATAGTACGTTGTATTAAGTTGGTACTTATATATCGTACGTGCTCTTTTTGTGTTATGTGGCCTTAATTAACAAGTTTGGAGTTTATGGATTCACGGTCTGCTGAATTGACGGTTTTCGTTTATAACGTGTGGTATATTTACCTGGTATTCTAAATTATAAAAAATTTATTACTTAACCCCAGCTATATATGAGCAACAACAATCAACAATTGCTCGATTACATTAAAGATCAATTAAGGGCGGGTTTTCCCGTAGAATCCATCAAGAGGTTATTACTAGAGAACGATTGGGCGGAAGACGTAGTCACGGAAGCTTTTTCCGAGTTGGGCATAGAAGTGGCAGTTGGTAATGAACACGAGAATTCATTAGATGGAACATTTTCCGTGAATGAAAAAATTCGCGAGAAAAACTTTGCCCGAGAAAACCTAACCATGGACAAAATAATCGAGAAGTTCATACCGATTGCGGGTGCGATTTTTCTTATTGTTGGTTTTGGATACTTAATCTACGCGAACGCGTGGGTTCATTTACCAATGGAAATAAGGATCGGCTTAGGTTTCTTCTTTAGCGTCGTAATCATCGGTGGTTCATTCTCCTTTTCCGAAAAGATGCGATATTTCGCCGATATCGGAATCGGTTCCGGAGTCCTGTTGCTCTACGCCACTTTGATTTTTGGCTCAAGAACAACCGAGCTGGCGACTGATTTTGTAATCCCGGAAATAGTGACACTTTACACAGCGGTAATGTTCACTGTCGCCATCTCTTATTTTGCTTCAAAAAGAAATTCGAAAGTTATATTGATGCTAGGAATGATTGGTGCCTACATCACACCTTTCGTGATCGGACAAAATGATGTCTGGGTAAATAACGTTTCGTTTAATGCTTATTTGATATATTTCTTTGCGGTGAATGTTTCCGTTTTCTTGATGGGAAGGGAAATTTCAGTACGTGACATCATACCTTTAAACATAATCGGTTTGTTTATAGGTGTTTCAACTCTATGGGGACTTGCCGCCTCAGAAGGCATTAATGCGACTAGGGCAGATAACTTCTTCACCAGTGAGTTGGTAACAGCGATATTATTCTTGGCACTGGTGGTATTCTCCATCTGGAGCATTCTACTTTCCGCTAAAAGATTCAGTGAGAAAGACGACGGTTATTTGTCTCTCGGTTATTTGGCGCCGATTATCTGGTTTGCCTACAACGTAGGCAACCTGGATTCCGTCAATGACGTGACGGTTGGAATTCTATATGCCGTCATCGCCATTTCCTGTTTTGTGGGGTGGCACGTCTTGCTTGGTACCCAAACCAGATTCCAACACACTGCCTTGTATGCCGCCGGTCTACTCTCCGCCTTTCTGGCTGTTTTTGCCTTTTTCGAAGAATTCGATATCTATACCAGCATGCTAATTGCTTACTCCAGCCTTATTTTCGGCGTCCTGCATATCGTCGACTCCGGAAAATCAGAGCGTTATATCAGCTACATCATAGTTTCATTAGCCGGATCAATTCTCTCCATTCAGCACATACTGGAAGCCAACGTACAGTACGAAACATTCCTAATCGTAGTCTCACTCTTGCCAGCCATGATTGGCTGGGTACAAAGGCCACGGGTACGGTCAGTCTCCTTGAACACAACAAACTCAAGAAGGAAAACGAACAACTCAAACAAATCATCGGTGACCTCACCATAAAAATGTCCATTGAGGCTAAAAAGGGGCTCTCCAAGGGATGGTGATCGGTTATTCACGTACGCATCACTATTATCACCATAAACAACCTCAAAAGGATTGGCACACCAAGCAACTGATTGAGGCTGTGTTACGTGAGCACCCAGGCTATGGCCACAAGCGCTTGGCCACACACCTCAAGATCAACAAGAAACGAGTGCTGAGAGTTATGAAGTTGTTTGGTATTAAACCATACCGGAGAACTACTCCTAAAGTGTTTAAAAGCCTAAAGGTAGTGTGTTTCCCAACTATTTAATGAGTGAGGAACCACGAGGGCCAGGTGATATATATGCCTCAGACTTCACCTATCTTAAATATCGAGGAAAGTGGTTGTATGTGGCTACAGTACTCGATACGTACACTAGAGATAGTTGGTGTATCGATATTGACAACACATCAGACACAGCTCGTCATTAACGCTTTGGCTTCAGCAGTGCTCCATCGAGCTCCTCCACGGATTATTCATTCCGATCAAGGGAGTGAGTACTGCTCAAAAGACTACACTGCCTTAACCCAAAAGCTTGGTATCAAACAGTCCATGAGTGCCCCCCGGTCATTCCCTAGTAACCAATCTTCGCACCGGAAGGGTGCGTTACACTTTGAGTAAGATACTCACCCTAACACATCTGTTCATCGCTTCGCTGTTTATTCTGCGGGTTTGGCTACCGGATTCATCCGCTCTGTTAGCCGCCTACGGGTTCATTGCTGCCGCCATCGCCTTTTCTATTCAAGACGTCTTCAAAAATGCTATCGGCGGTGTCTTGATTTTGATTCGCAATCTGTTTAGCGTGGGTGACCGAGTGCAATTAGGAAAAGATTACGGTGATGTTCTCGATATAGGTATTTTATACACAAGAGTATTGGAAATAAAAAATTGGGTGGACGGAGACCAGCCGACCGGAAGAATAGTCTCCGTACCAAACGGCATTGTAATCAGTTCCGCAACCCACAACTACACCGCTGATCACTCATTTATTTGGGATGAGATTCACGTACCAATAACTTACGACAGCGATTGGCGAAAAGCTGAGTCAGTGATGTCTGAGGTGGTTCAAGAACATACTGCCCATCTTAGTATACAGGCCACGAAAGAAATGGAACTATTGAAGAATAAATATTTTCTCACCAGTGATTCTATTGAACCGAATGTCTACCTAAAGACAACCGACAATTGGATAAGCGTGTATTTGCGCTATATAGTCAGTTCTCGCGAACGCAGAGAGGTCAATAGCCGTATTCATCGAGAAATACTGGTTCGGTTAAAGAAAGAGCGGAAGGTCAGAATTGCCTCGGCCACCATGTCGATTGACGCAAAAATATCAAAATAATATTTTAATGTGTTGATCCTACGCCCGTTTAGGTAGAGTTAATTTCCAACACCCCCTTTGATGTACTTATTATTGATCGTAATTGAAGCATAACCTAGGCCAATGAAGATAAACCCAAGAATCACCAACGCTACCGGCCAACCGAGTGAGTCCGCGAAATATTCATTTGTTATATATGTTATGTGAGCGATCAGAAAGATAGTGCTCATAATCAAGAAAATTCGACTCTTAGTATAGACAGACAAAAACAGCACTCCGAACACAACCAAAAAGTAGAACAATTCCCAGAAACCGGACTCAAACACTCTGGCAAAAGAAGCGCCAAGAAAACCGGTGACACCGAAAAAGTTCAACGCCCCAATCAACTTGTCATTCCAACCGTCCTTAAACGAGTGGGCGAGAAGTACGTAACTTACACCAAGGATCATGGTCAGGTACTGAAACAGTACTTCCATATCGTTATAATCCAGTATCGGGTCAAACAAAGCAGTAACTGTGAGATAAGTAGCTAATGTTCCATTAGCAATGGCAAAGAAAGTCAGGACGGCATTCCTGTGTACAAAATTCAAGACCAGATAAAATACAAAAACACCAATAAACACCAAAGCAAATGACCAATCCGTATGAAGATTAAACTCATCGAGAGTGACTAATGCCCCACCCGGTATTAGCATTCCTCCGATAAAATAAAATATGGTACCAAGTTCCGTCTCTGGTCTTTGTTTTAGTAAAACTGATCCGAGCAGAGACATCAGTAAACCGAGGCCAAGCGTGATTAAAATATGTCCGAAAGATCCCATGTCATCCCAAATCTGAGCTATAAAGATAATCGCTCCGATGACCACAACACCGCCACCAAGTACGTACAACATTTTTGTGACCGAAAGATGCTGACCGATGTTGAATCCCGCCATTTTACTTTCGTCCAGACGTTTGTTCTCAACTAGGCCAAGTCTCGCTATAATCTCATCCCGACTCAACTCCCCACTGTTTATCCTCAGGGACAATTCCTCTATTAATTGTTCTTTATCCATAATAATTAAATTAATTACGCCCCGGTAATACCCAACCGATAAATTGAAAATCGTCATTGTAATAATAGCGTTCCCTATCATTTATCAAATTCAGCTTTCTCTTTGCGTTTCCTTTTACCAGATACAGTCCGTACGACGAGCCTCCGTCAAACAAAATGAAGAAATCGCCACCTCGGGAATAATGACTAGAGACAGACACTCCGTCAGGCGAAGTTATGAGTTCATTCAAGTTAAGTGACTGTGCCTCTTCCAAAGTGATTTCTCTACTTTCGTTCAACTTTGTGTCGTGTAAAAAGAGTCGTACGGTGTACCCTTCTTTGACGTCAGGTATGTCATCGTTATCAGAATCAAGTGTAGGATCGATATCATTTAAAACCAACCGACCATTCACAACTGAGTGTCTTTTTTGTAGATAGTTTTCACAACGGTAAGAATAGTAACCGTAACCATCGGTACAAGAGGAGTAGACGAAATTATAATTTGTAGAAATAAATAAAGACGGCAAAAGCGAACTAAGTGCAATTACAACAATAAACAACACTGGTAAAGAAAACGCGATGATGATTACAACATTTTCTTTAAGAAATTTTTTCATATTATACAAATACTACAATGGATTTCCGTGTGTGGCCAGTGGTTTGGGAATACTTATCAGTTTAGACAAATGGTGTAAGAGATAATCAATCTGTATGCGCCTTGCCTCACTTTTTTCAGTTTTTTTAATTTTATTTCACCTTTCTAACCCACAACCAAGTATATCAGTTACGCTCGAGACACTATCAACCCAGAATTTGAAACTAGCTAAAACGGTCAAGCAAGGCTTGACCGACCACGGTTCTAACTCGAGACCGCCCGCAAATCATCTTCTTCACAAAACTGGCAATCAATTTGTAACCAAACAAACCAAAACTCCCATCATAAGACTGTGACTAGCTAGCACGAGAACGACGGCTCTTCTCCTTAGCTGCATCTAAAGCGGCTGCTTCTGCGGCAGCCTTCTGAGCTGCTAATTGAGCGGCTGCTTCTGCGGCGGCAAGCTCAGCTACTAATTGGGCTTCCTTTTGGGCTGTTAATTGTGCCTCGACTCTAGCTGCTTCTTCAGCGGCTTTTTGAGCCGCTACTGCTCGTAATCTTTCGGCTTCAGCTGCGTTGGATTCAGCCTCAGCTTTGGCTATAGCAGCTTCCTCGGCAGCTTTAGCCTCAGCCTCTTTTCTGGCTTCTTCTAGTTTTTTAGCCAAGAGTTCTGCCTGGAGTAGCCTTTCCCTCTCAAACAAAATCTCGTTTAGTTTTTCTTCTGTCTTCAATTCTTCATCAGCTAAATTAGCTTCTAGGAGAGCCAGGGTTTTGGCTTGTTTATGATAAAAAAGTGAACCAACAATAGCCAAGGTTATTACAAGCCCAAAAGTGACTAATACATTGTTAACTTCTTTCCGCATAGACTTTTTAAGTTATAAACTTATTAGATTAATCAATCTTCTGCCACATATGAGCATCCCTTTTTGTCGTCTCACATTCAGCACATTTGAAGTTATCAGGTAAATCTTCCCATTTGGTTCCGGCGGAATATCCCCGATCCGGATCGCCGACTGCTTCATCATAGATCCATCCACATTCTAAACATACATATTGTGACATAAATAATCTCAAGTTAATTACTTTTCCTGTTCCTAAATATGGTACAAAATGAACATGAATAGTTTATGAAGAAGATGGGATAGTCACAGTCATCTTTGTACCCTTTCCAATTTCGCTCACCAAATCTATTTCTGCACCAATTTTATCAGCAATATTCCGAACAATAGATAGTCCTAGACCAGCTCCATTTTCTGAGGTCTGCTTACGTGACGTGTCTAGTTTTGTAAAACGTGAAAAAACAGTTTCCAACTTGTCATTTGGAATACCAATACCGGTATCCTCAACAACCAATTCTACTGTGTTTCCGGTTTGTTTAAGACCAACCCGGATATTGCCATTTTTCTTATTATAATCAACCGCATTTTTGAGGATGTTTTGTAGCAACTGAATGTAACTGTCTGCATCAATCATCAATTTGACATCCTTGTCCATGTCAGAAGAGATGACGATATTTTTTTGATCAGCGTAGTAGAAAAATCGTTCTAGTTCTTTTTGAGTTATGGTTGTTAGATTTTGAATCGTTACATTATCATCGATCGTAAGTGAATCAGAGCGTAATAGTTGCAGGAGTTGGTTAGCTAGCCTAGTTAGTCTTTCGGACTCTTCTTTGACGTCGAGAATGAATTCTTGATATTTTTTTGTTTTTTGTTCTTTGTGCAACATAGTGCAGGCGCCGAGTTGTATAACCGAAAGAGGAGTCCTTAATTCGTGTGCCACGTCTCCCAGAAACTGTTGTTGTCTGTCTTGGTTCTCTTTGATTGGTCTTAGAGTACGTTTAGAAAACTGGTAAGAGGTCATACTTACCAATAACAGAATGATAATATCAACAAGAGCAATGACGCTCGATAAATGTTCTCTGAATTCATAAGTATTCCATTTTTCATGCAGTAAATAATCTTCTTCCACTTCATCCTCAAAAAATTCAAAGGTTGGTTTGGTCCCACTTTCTTCGGCAGGACTAAATAAGACCAGTATAGAAACACTACTGATTAAAAGAATTATTGCTGTACTTAATACATAGTAAAATGTCAGCTTTCGTGTCGCTTTTTCAAATTCGTTAGTTTTGGAAAGCGTAGCCGACACCGCGAATGGTTTTAATATATTTATCATGTTGACCTCCTAATTTTTGGCGTAACTGTTTAATGTATACGTCAGTAATATTGCTGAATGCACTGTAAGAAAAGTCCCAGCAATGGTCAAGTAGCTGTTCTCTAGTCACTACTGAACCAGCGTTACGCATGAGATATTCTAGAACTGCATACTCTTTCAGAGTCAGCGTGACCGGATTACGACCCACCTTAACCGTTCTCGAGTTACAGTTTAATGATACATCTTGGACTATTATCTGATCACAGACGGAGGAGGTTGGACGGCGCAATAAAGCCCTCGTACGGGCTATTAGTTCTTCCATTGCAAAAGGTTTAATGAGATAATCATCAGCGCCACTATCGAGACCTTCGACTCTGTCTTCTATCTCTCCTTTAGCTGTCAGCATTAGTATTGGCGTCACGTCACCAACAGCTCGAACATTTCTACAAGTGACGACACCATTTTGTTCGGGGAGCATGACATCGAGGATAATCAAATCATAGCCTCCGTTTATAATACGCCGTTCGGCAGTTGCACCATCACCAACAACATCGACAGCGTAAGATTCATATTCCAATGCTTGCTTGATGTATTTCGCTAGTTTGTCTGTGTCTTCAACCACCAATATCTTCATATTGTTAATATTAACGCTTATTCATGATAACTTCATCTTAGACTTTTAACATGAACATATTATGAATGAATATTCCTATTCGGAAAGACACATGGGGACCGATACCACGGTATCTTTAATAATGGATGACAGAAAAAAATCTGAGAGGTTAGCAAAGCAGACATTTTCGGTAATTAATACTTACGAGACCTTGTTCTCACGGTTTTTATCAGACAGTGAGTTGTCTATTTTGAACCGAACCGGATCGCATATAGTGTGTGAAGAATTTATTGATGTATTAGAATGTAGTTTGGAACTATCGAGGTTAACCAAGGGAGGGTTTAACCCTTTGGTGCAAGTATCTAAACTTGGCTACCGTCAAAATTTTTCTGAAATCAATAACCATGGAAGTGAAATTGAAGATGCTATATATGATATTGATGTAAATAAAATAAGGATTGATAAAGAGACAAGAAAAGTAACTTTAGGAATCAGTCAGAAACTGGATATGGGGGGTGTCTTAAAAGGTTATCTGGCATCCAAGTTGGCTGATGAGATAATGTCAGATAACAACGACTGCCATGGTTGTATTATTAACATCGGGGGTGACTTGGCAACTCGTGGTCTGGATGAACTTCACGAACCATTCATCTTCTTACTGTACAATCCAATCACCGGTGAAGAGACTGCGCTTCCCCTCACCGACACCTCACTATCTACTA
This sequence comes from Candidatus Nomurabacteria bacterium, assembly GCA_023898585.1. GTDB lineage: Bacteria > Patescibacteriota > Minisyncoccia > Phycocordibacterales > UBA918 > OLB19. Next base: position 154,249 of record CP060229.1, read on the forward strand.
GTGGGACTTATGCCAGAGTATGGCAAACTAATCATGGAAAAAAACATCACATCGTTGATGGTTTAAGTAGAAAAAACCCTGAGACTGACTTAACTTCTGTCAGCATAAATCATCATGACGGTTCAATGAGTGAAGCCTTGACTAAACTTTTTTTAGTCCATGGTCTAAAACAAGCATTAAAAATAGTTCCGCCCACTATTTTCAATTATCAATATTTTTGTGTTTCAAACGACGGAAAAATTAGTTCTAACATGGTATGAAAGCTTATTTTAATTTCATCAAATACTTCCAAAATATATTAATGGCCTCGGGAATAGTAATTCTTGCGACATTGCCTATCTCGCTAGCATTGGTACCAAAATGGTTCACTGACAATGTTTATTTTTGGTTGTTTGCAGTCGCCCATTTTACCTTGTTTCTAGTCATGTTGGTGCGACCACTAGCTGACATACTTAGGGGCATAACCTGGCTTCGTCCACTTGTTATCTTACGTAAAGGAATGGGTGTATTGTCTGCTTCGATTATCGTATCCTTTATCTTAAGCAAACTCATTATTGACGCTTCTGGTTATCTGCACAGCCTTACGACTGTTGACTATTGGTCATTGCAAAATCTGGCCCTTTTTGCACATTTAGCGGACATATCAGCAGTATTACTGCTTGTTACTTCTAACAATCTGTCCAAACGACTTCTGGGCAAAAATTGGAAGCGACTTCAACGACTGTCTTATGTCTATTTCTACGCGAGTGGTCTCTATGTTTATTTTATCTTGGAAGAAACCCATGTTCTAGGTTATTTGATCATAGTAACTATCTTTACCTTGTTGGCCTGGATGCGTAATCACGGTTTTATTTTGAAAAATAACGAGCCTCAAACTATTTAATTTATGAACCCCATCAAACAAATTGCAGGCACAGTTAATAAGGTGCGCGATCTCTCCCCAACAGCACGAGAATACACCATTAGACCGGACAACCCTTTTCCTTTTGTGGCCGGAACTTTCGTAAACCTGTTTGTTACCCATGAGGGAGAGGTAATTAGACGAGCTTTTTCCATCTCCTCAAATGATGATAATAATCTGGAATTTACTTTATCCATACGCTTGAGCCCCGACGGTAAACTCACACCAATCATGTGGTCAAAAAATATGATTGGAGAAAAAGTGAAAATAATGGGACCTTTAGGACTTAACACGGTTGACCGGATACAATCAAACAAAATATTTCTTTTTGGTTTTGGAATTGGCGCCGGGGTAGTTAAGTCATTAGCTGAGCATATAGTAAACAATCGCCAAGAGTTGGAATCATTAACAATAGTCACAGGCAATCGCAGTGCGAGTGAGATATTACACAAAGATTTTTTTGATAACTTAGCTGAGAAAAATGAAAAAGTATCAGTCAAGTATGTGGTCTCTGATAAAAAAGAACCGCATGGGCACCCAACCGGTTACATCCAAGAACACATAAATACATACGACTTTAATGATTCTGATATTTATATATGTGGACAGTCAATTGCATGTGTCGACTTGGAGGAAAAAATAAAACTTACCAAACCCCGAAACAGCCACTTTCTAATTGAAGATTTTCACTAGAATGTAAATGGGGTACACTTTGGGAATATGATTGGTTATACATCCAAATTTATACGACTTACTTATCTGGGTCGATAATCATCTAAGAGACTATACGGACATCAACCTTAACCACTAAAAAAACCGCCCATGAGGGCGGTTTTTTTATTTTGTATTTTTCGGGCTAAAGAAACAATCTAGGACCTAAAACACCAAAACCACGGCTCTGTATAGCCGTGGTTTTATGTTTATCTAGCTCGCATGGTTAATAAACGAGTTAGATGTCCCTATTGTTTATCATTACAAACTAAAAAGAAAGGTAAACAAAGTGGTAGACAGCGCTATGGTTGCAACGATTGTGGTAAACGATTTCAAACTAAGCAGAGAGAAACAGGGTTGGTTAATAAATTATGGGAAGAGTATACACATCAAAAACAAACGCTGACCGAACTGTCTAACAAATACAAGAAGAGTCACGTCTGGGTACGTACACGATTAGATCAAGTTAAAACCTCAATACCAAACATACAACCACAAAAGACGGTTATCGTAGCTGACACCACCTTCTGGGGACGACACTACGGTGTCTGTGTCTTTAGATCATGGAACTTACGAAGAAACATTTGGTGGGGTGAGGTTGAGACTGAGAAAGTGTCTCACTATCACTACGCTCGTAAATTATTAGAAGAACGTGGTTGGACATTCATCGCTGCCGTAGTGGACGGAAGGCGTGGATTAGCAACGGTTTTTAAGGATATACCAGTACAAATCTGTCAGTTTCATCAACTGAAGACCGTGACCAAGTACTTAACTAGAAAGCCAAAGACTGAAGCTGGTAAAGAACTGCGAAAACTGGCTTTAACACTCACGAAAACAAACGAAGAAGACTTTGCTAAAGCTCTAACTATTTGGGAGGAGAAGTATCATAATTTCTATACTGAGAAAACGTACGTTACCTGTACTAACCATTGGTACTACACACACAAGAATGGAAGGTACCCCAAAATTAAGACACCTTTTGCAAGTCTTTTAATAATACCTCATGTTGGTCTCTAAACAACTGTGGTGGTTGCTTTAGAGCGGAGTGGATACGTTTTTGATTGTAATAATTAATAGTCTGATAAATATTAGCCACTAACTCACCGAGAGTATCAAACCGGTTTGGGTCACCTAAGTCCAATTTGAACCCTTTATAGAAACTCTCTTGGTAACCATTCTCCCAGGGACAACCGGGGGCACTCATGGATTGCTTGATACCAAGTGATTGTACTAGGTTGGTATAGTCTTGACTGGTGTACTCACTCCCTTGATCAGAGTGAATGATACGAGGTGGTGGGCGGTGAAGCACGGCACTCGCTAAAGCATTTAATACCAGTTGAGTATTATGGGTGGTTAAGACTGACACTCCAACTATCTCTCTGGTATAGACATCTAGTACCGTTGCTACGTATAACCATCTATCTTGATACTTAAGATGAGTGAAATCGGAAACGTAAATGTCACCAGGTCCAACTGGAGATTCACTCATCAGGTAGTTGGGAAACACACTACCTTTAGGCTTTCTATAGACTTTTTTGGCTGTTCTTCGATAAGGTTTGATGTCAAAGAGTTTCATCACCCGTAGCACCTTCTTCTTGTTCATCTTGAGGTGTTGCGATAACCGTTTGTGTCCGTACCCTGGATGCTCACGAAGAGCCATCTCAATCTGTTGTTTGGTGTGCCAATCCTTTTGAGGTTGTTTATGGTGATAATAGTGATGCGTACGTGAATAACCGATCACCATCCCTTGGAGAGCCCCTTTTTAGCCTCAATGGACATTTTTATGGTGAGGTCACCGATGATTTGTTTGAGTTGTTCGTTTTCTTTCTTCACCTTGTTGTGTTCAAGAAGACTCACGGTACCTGTGGCTTTGGTGCCGAGCCAATCATAGATGGTTCGACTACTGATACCGTATTGCTTAGCCGTATCACTGACACTCAAGCCTTCGTGTTTGATTTTATTGATAACTTCGGCTTTTATCTCAGCTGAGATCTTGTATCCTTTCTTGGACATATTGCTTGTATTGTTTAAGTGATAATACTTGCAAAAGTTGTCTTAAGAAAGGGGTACCTTTCAACAAGCCGCTTTTTTGTCGGACTCAGAGGATTATCTAAAGATAAAACAGTTTATCCAAAAAATCGGAACGAACCCCACGGTTCGTGACAAATCCGCCCGCTTCGCCGCGCCCGCCCCGTCCGAATTTGTCTCGAAACGACGGCGTTTTTTGCTTTCCTCGCCCCGCCGCGTTCGGTCGTGTAGCGACCTCACGGAACGGGAAGTTTCAATTTGCGGTGCTTTTTGAACGAAGTTCGAACGCTCTACGAACAAAATCCGCAAGAGTTTGACTAATAACCCGCTCAGCCGCGCCCTCGGCTCCACTCCGTTCCGCCGACCGAAACAAACTCTTTTCTTTTCCGCTTTTAACAAGAAAAAATGGGGGGCGAAAAAAATGAAAAAGCAAAGAAAAGAGATTTGTTTCGGGAGTTCGCGAGGTGCTGCAAAGTAGCTCACTAAACCAGTTTATTGCTTACGCAATACCGTTCGCTACTTCTCCGCACCTCGCTCACTCGGGCGCCACCTTCAAGCGTTTGTGGTAATGTAACGTCCGCTCACACCTGCAACACCTCGCACGCTTTGCTCGCATAAGATGCTCGCGTGGGCTGCTCTGGTGTTGCGGGTGTTCGCTTAGTGGCTTCGATTTGAGTTCGTGGTGCCCACGTACATGCATGTTTGACTATGTTTGCTCTTGGTCTGTTATCGCTGACGTCTGTATATTTTTACGAATACCTCGACCAAATCGAAACGTCTCTGTCGGAATAGGATTCTTCGGCTTTGCGTGGTACGCAAACAAAAATCATCACCGACGTTGTATTCGTTTAACCAGCTATGCGACACTGTGTGGCCACAGTACAATATCGCACTGATCTGAGAAAATTCATCCATCTCCATGAATGTTGCAGGCACATTGTATTCGCCTCCGATTGCTTTCTTGGGAATTGTAGGAACAGGTTTGTAAAACCACCCTGTAACTTTTCTTTGCCGGGAACTTTCACAAGTACGTCAGGCCCTTGCCCAAACACGGCTCGTTTGAAAAGCATATTCGGATCAGCAAAATGTTGTATCGCGCTACCGTTAATTGCGACGATTAAGCAGTCCTTGTCCTTGACACCGCTGTGCTCTGAGTCTTTCAGATATTGTTTGAACTTCTCATACTTTGTCCCTATCGCGTTGGTTATTCTGAGTGCGCGCGGACGATGCGTATCTTCAATATTTCCGCCAAAGGAATAGATGACACCTGACTCCATATGTGGATGTGGTTCTACGGGGTCTACTGTTCCCCAGATCACAAGTAATCGCTTCAATCCAAATATTTTTGCGCTCGGTAGTGTTATACAAAAATCTGGTCCATAATCCCAAGCCTTTTCTTTGAGTATAAAGCCCTTGTCGAGAAGCGTCGCTGCAAGATGAAATTCCCAAACACGAGCTTGATGCTCTTGTTCTAGCTTGAAGCGATCAAGAAAATCACTATCAAGATATTTATGCACCTTGGGCCAGCGATCCTCATACCATTTTCGTAGATCTTCCCAGTACACGGCAGTCTGTACGTAGGTGTGCGAGTATTCAGCGTGCTGTTGAAATGCCGCATCAAGCTCTTCCTGGCTTGTGACCGGATCAGTCACAATATCTTTCGGAAACAAGGGCGATAGTTGTTTTAACTGTTTCATATGCGCATTGTATCAATTTGTGTGACATTAGTCCTTATTTGAAGCCGTGTAGCAAAATCTTGGGCTTGACATATTGACAATATTGTGTATACTAGCATTAGTTTTCGGCATTTGTATGCCGAAATTTTTGAACCTTAACATAGAGGAGGAATTACGATTGAAAACGTAAGGCTAAAAGGCTTCGTTATTGGCTCTGACAGAGTCGGTGACGATACGGTTTGGAAGGTCCGAGTCAATGACAAGACCAATAAGCTTCATTGGAAAAAGTTTGAAGTTGCTTCCGTTCACGGAGGTATTCAGCTTGCCAAGGGGCTTGAGGTTGAGTTTTTGCTCGGCAACTTCCTGAAAGACGGACATCCTGTCCAAAGGCCGTGGATGTCGCGCTTCTGTGACTCCACACAACAGACACAAAGAGGTAACTCATGTTAAATATTCCCTTCTTGTCGGTCGGACTCATTCTGGTCGGCATCCTGCTCGTTTTGTCATCATTCTGGCGATCCTCTTCCGCAAGGTCGTGAGCACCAATATGGTGCATATCGTCCAGAGTAGCCATAAGACCACACCCTACGGCACCGGCAACAACAGTGGCAACGTCTATTACCGTTGGCCGAGCTGGATTCCGAGGTTTGGGGTCACTGTCATCGAACTTCCTGTGTCCAACTTCGATCGCAGCCTCAAGGGCTACGAAGCGTATGACAAGGACCGGGTACCGTTCATGGTCGACGTTACGGCGTTCTTCCGGATTGCCGATACGGCGCGTGCTGCACAGCGTGTAGCGAGTATGGGAGACCTCGACGAGCAATTGGACCTGATCGTCCAAGGCGCCGTCCGCAAGGTGCTCGCCTCTGACGTGATCGACAAGATCATGCTCGAGCGCGCACAGTTTGGCGACCTCTTCACTAACGAGGTTACCGAACAACTCGCCGAGTGGGGTGTGGAACCAGTCAAGGCAATGGAGCTCATGGACATCCGTGACAGCCACGACAGCCACGTAATTTCCAACATCATGGCGAAGAAGAAGTCTCACATCGAGATGGAAAGCCGGAAGGAAGTCGCGTCGAACAAACGTGAGGCCGAAATGGCGGAGATAACCGCGCAACGTGAAGTCGACATCCAACGCCAGCAGGCCGAACAGGCTGTCGGTGAACGGACGGCCGAGAAGGAAAAGGTCGTCGGCATCGCGCAGCAGCAGGCGTCGCAGGAGGTGAAGACCGAAGAAGCCAACACCAAAGCCAAGGAAATGGCAGTCGTCAAAGTCGGTCAGGTGCAACAAGCCGAGATCGATCGCGACGCGGCCATTGTCGCTGCTGACCAGCAGCGCGAGGTTGCTATCCGTGAAGCGGATGGTAAGCTCGAAGCTGCCAAGCGTGAAGCCGAGGGTGTGCGTGTGAACGGTGTCGCTAAAGGTGAGGCCGAACAGGCAATCCTCATGGCGCCGGTCAATGCCCAGATCGCTCTGGCGGAGAAGATCGCTTCGTTGCCCGAGTACCAGGAGTACCTGCGGGCGATCGAGGCGATCGGAGCCTACCGGACGGTCGGCAGCGAGCAGGCGAAAGCACTGCAGTCGGCCGACGTCAAGGTCATCTCCAACGCCGGTAAGCCTGGCGAAGGGATGACCAACGTCATGGACCTATTCACTTCCAAGGGTGGCACCACCTGGCCTCGGCGGTCGAAGCGTTCGCACAGAGCCCGCTCGGCAAGTCCATCATGGGCAAGCTGGCCAACTCGACTTCAGACAAGGTGGTGGACACTCCGGAGAAGCCGCAACCAACTGAAGAAGAGCAGACGCAGCTCGACGAAGAGAAGTAAGCCTTCTGTCCTCTAACCTAAACCAAGTCCCCGAGTACTCGCAAGAGTGCTCAGGGCTTCTTTATATGAGCTAGCCAATTTTGCAGCACCTCGCGAACTCCCGAAACAAATCTCTTTTCTTTGCTTTTTCATTTTTCGCCCCCCATTTTTTCTTGTTAAAAGCGGAAAAGAAAAGAGTTTGTTTCGGTCGGCGAAACGGAGTGGAGCCGAGGGCGCAACTGAGCGGGTTATTAGTCAAACTCTTGCGGATTTTGTTCGTAGAGCGTTCGAACTTCGTTCAAAAGCACCGCACTTTAGGACAATCAACGGAAACAGAACCCGAGGGCCGCCGCCGCGCAAGCGGCGGCGCCGTGCCATGTGGCGGCAAAGCAAAGGGCGAACGGCGCGGCACAGAGAGCGTGCGCACGGAAATGGACGGGTTCGTCGTGCTTGTTGTGAATATTTAAGGTTCACAACCACGCACGCGTTTTGTTGCACAAAACAACCGATCTTTTGTCTGCTCTATTTGAGCGGCGTGAAGCGATTTTGAGTATTTGGATTGTCCGAAAATTTTGCTCTGTTTATTCTGTGTATGATAGAATGTGAGTGTACCCAACCAAATCGAGAAGGTCTTTTTAATGGCCGTCTTTGGGCAATTCGAGGTCTTCTCGGGTTGGGTACACCAAGGACGGCTATTATAGTTTCCATATGAAAGATACTCCGCAAAATTTTATCTCTACGCTCGCAAGTCCACGGACGAAGCGCAGAGGCAAGTGCTAAGCATAGAGGCGCAGCTCCATGAATTGAGAGAGTTTGCACGAAAAGAGAATTTGCATATCGTCCGTGAGTTTGTTGAGAGCAAGACGGCGAAAGAACCAGGACGAGAAGTTTTCAATGAGATGCTTGCGAGCGTCGAGAACGGCGATGTTGAAGGTATCGTAGCGTGGCACGCGGATAGGTTGGCGCGCAATAGTGTAGATGGCGGCAAGATTATTTATCTGCTGGATGTTGGTAAGTTGAAGTACTTGAAGTTTCCAACCCTGTGGTTTGAAAATACACCGCAAGGTAAGTTCATGCTCAACATCGCCTTCGGCCAATCCAAATACTACGTTGATAACCTTTCGGAGAACATCAGGAGGGTATTCGCCAGAAGCTCCGCAATGGCGTATGGCCAGGATATGCACCTATCGGATATTTGAATGACAAAACAAATCGCACTATTGTCCCCGATACAGACAAGGCAACCCTCATCCGCAAAGCATTTGAGCTTTATGCAACTGGCGAATACCCCTTATTGAAACTCCGAAAGGTTATCAACGAATCTGGCTTGGTTGGGAAGCGGGATAAACTCCTTTCAATTTCAAACTATCAGTACCTACTCAAGAATCCAATCTACTACGGAGCTATCAGATATGGTGGTGAACTCTATGACGGAGTCCATGAACCGATTATCACTAAGAAACTTTTGATGCGGTACAGAGCATCATGGGAAGCAAGTCGCGCACTACTCGCGCACCCAAACTGAAGCCGTACAGTTACCGCGGCGTGTTCCGTTGTGGCGAGTGTGATTGCATGATAACCACCGAGACTCAGAAAGGACACAACTACCTTCGCTGCACCAAACGCCGCGGAGTATGTACCCAACCCTATGTGCGCGAGGAAGCAATAGCCGAGCAAGTACGAGAAGAAGTCCAAAAAGTTTCTTTGCCGTCCGCGTGGGTGGATGCGTGCGTGCAAATTTTAGAAAAAGAACGCACGCACCACCAACACGCGGAACGGTCGTCCGTTCAAAAACTCGAAAGTGAGATAACAACGATCGAGAAGAAACTCGACGCTTTGCTTGATCTCCAACTTGATGGTTCCATTACACACACCGAGTACACAAACAAAAAGCAAGTGCTCCTAAATCGCAAGACCGACCTCAAAGAGCAAATCGCCGTTTTTGAGCGAACGAGTGATAATCGGTTCGAACCTTTGACCCGCTTCCTTAAATCGCTCAACCAAGCCGGAAAAATCACTTCACGAGGAAATCTCGAAGAAAATCGAGATTTCCTCAAAAAGATCGGTTCGAACCCGTCCATTTCCGCGCGCACGCTGTGCGTGCCGCGCCGTTCGCCCTTTGCTTTGGCCGCCACATGGCACGCCGCCGCTTGCGCGGCGGCGGCCTCGGGTTCTGTTTCCGTTGATTGTCCTAAAGTGCGGAGAGTATGGGATTTGAACCCATGAAGGGGGTTAGCCCTTACCTCGTTAGCAGTGAGGCGCTTTCGACCACTCAGCCAACTCTCCGTCTTTCTTCGAGTTGGCTTCGGGTCGAACGAGTTCGTCCTCCTCCTTTCAGTCGGTTGAAAAGCAAATCAATTTTGCTTTTCAACCACTCAGCCAACTCTCTAATTCAAATTCATTTACAACGCTCAGATTTTTGCGAGCGTTTGACTCTGTTTCCTCCTTCGCTACTGTGCCAGCTAGGATAACATAGTTTCTGTGAGGAAAAAAGATTTTGATATCATTTACCGACACTCAAAAGTACAAGCTTTTTATTCTGCAACTATACCCTATTTCTGTTAGAGTAGTGAAGTTCAATATCGGTAATCAACCCGAATTGAATCACCCGAGAGCAACATCGAGAGTCATCATCAAAGCAAAACCGATCATCGCTCCCATTGTAGCAAAATCAGCCATACCCGGTCCTCCACGTTGTGCTTCCGGTACAAGCTCTTCCACCACCACAAAGAGCATCGCTCCAGCGGCAAAAGAGAGAGCGTAAGGAAGAACGGGCGTAAACACAACCACCAGAAAGGCTCCGGCAACGGCCGAAATCGGTTCTACAGCACCGGAGAGTTGTCCATAAGTGAAAGCTTTGAGGCGAGAAAACCCTTCACGCCGGAGAGGAACCGAAACCGCTGCTCCTTCCGGAAAATTTTGAATCCCGATACCTATAGCCAATGCTATAGCGACAGCGATAGACGCTCCCTCGACCCCGGCCGCTGCAGCTCCAAAAGCCACACCAACAGCTAAGCCTTCCGGTATGTTATGTAAGGTAATGGCTGATATAAGTAAAATACTTCTGTGCCAAGAAGTTTTGGGACCTTCAGCATCAGATTCAGGGAAACCCAAATGAAGATGTGGGATCATTTTATCCATCAACCACAAAGTCATGGCTCCGAGTAAAAAACCAATAAGAGGTGGTATCCAGCGAGGTAAATCTCCACCTTCGGAGAGCTCAATGGCTGGAGAAAGTAACGACCAGAAACTGGCTGCGATCATCACGCCGGCTGCAAAAGCCAACATGCCATTAAGAATTCTTTTGTTTATTTCTTTAAAGAAAATCACGGCTGAGGCACCAAGCGCTGTCACCCCCCAAGTAAAACACCCAGCCAGGAAAGCCTGGGTCACAGGACCCTGTGTAAGAAACCATTCAGTCATTTTTATTTTGATTTAATTACTAAGCGTGAGACCAAAGGAGAAAAAACTTCACAGGTCAAGGAGTTGCTCAACTTTCATATATTCAAACACATGTTGGAGGACACAGCAACACCATGTGGGTTGATTATAGACTCCTTTATTTTTCAGATTTTATAGTGCTCGCGACCGCTTTAACCAAATTCGGGGTCATGATCGGCGGAATAACATTATCTGCTGTGGGTTTTTTAATCAATCCGGCAATCTTGATAGCTGCTTCTAATTTCATGTCATCAGTAATTGCTCTTACTCCCCTATCTAGAGCACCCCTAAATACACCCGGAAAAGCCAGCGCGTTGTTGATTTGATTAGGAAAATCAGAACGACCGGTTGCTACCACCGTTGCTCCGGCGCGAATGGCATCTTTCGGCATAATCTCAGGAATCGGGTTGGCTAATGCAAATACTATCGGTTGATGCGACATATTTTCGATATGAGCTTGTGCAATTGTGCCAGGACCGGAAACCCCGATAATCACGTCAGCTCCATCAACCACTCGCATAACATCACCGGATAATTTATGTGGATTGGTTATCGCAGACAACTCCTGTTTGTACCCACCAAGTCCGGGACGACCCTCGTAAATGGCACCTTTTGAATCAACCACGATAATTTCACTGATACCGGCCTTAATAAGCAAGAGTGTAATAGCGCGCCCGGCGGCTCCAGCGCCAACTACCACCACCCGCAAACCGGTAAACTTCTTTTCGACTACTTTGGTAGCGTTTATCAGCCCGGCCAGTACCACAATAGCAGTGCCGTGCTGATCGTCGTGCATGACTGGAATATCTAATTCCGCTTTAAGTCTCTCTTCAATTTCAAAACACTTCGGCGCAGAGATATCTTCCAAATTGATTCCACCAAAACCAGGAGCGATGGCTTTCACGACTCTAATTATTTCTTCTGGTTCTTGTGTATCTAACACAATCGGTATCGCGTCTATGTCGGCCATTTCTTTAAAAATTGCAGCCTTACCTTCCATCACCGGCAAAGCCGCTATCGGACCGATGTTACCAAGACCAAGAACCGCCGAACCATCGCTCGCCACTGCCACCGTATTTCTTTTCATCGTATAGCTACGTGCTTCAGATGGTTTTTTGGCCAGATGCGAAGAAACAGCTCCTACTCCCGGAGTGTACATGATACTCCAATCAGTCTTGGTCTTAAGACTATGTTTGGCCGTTACTTCTATCTTCCCTTTGAGTTTTTTGTGAAGTTGCAGAGCTAGTTTGTTATAGTCTTTTTTAGCTGGCATGGATGACAATTTTTATATTAAAATTATGAACACGACTGCACTAGTATACTCTACTGATTTTAAGGGGCAAATCTCCTTCAGAAGTTTGCCGACCAGAATCCAGACAATAAAAAACCCCGCTGTTAGCTGGCGGGGCCACGACACACGGCCGTGAAATGACTAAAATTAAATGATTGTGGACCACAAGATGATCCTCATCATACCAGTAATCCCGTTAGCGTAGGTACTGGCCACCAACTTATACCATATAAAGATACATATTGTAAGTTGTTGCCGGCGGAACTGCTATTAAAAATTTAGAGGCTTTAAATAAAAAACCCATCACAAAGATGGGATTTACTGCGGGGCGCTTGCGCGCCCCGCTACAATGCCTAGTCACACACTACGTGACTGGCAACTCATGCGGCCGGAAGGTTACTCGTTCTGCTGGTGCCAGGACATCGCGGTATCAGCAGCCGAAAGGCCCGTTGCGCCGGTGTTCATCACATGTGCCGGGTTCGCGCGGGTATCGTTGTCATGGCCCAAAGATCCGATATCGTTGTTGGCAGCCACGGAGGTGGACTCGGAATGGCGGTACTGTCGATTTTTCATAGAGAGTTTCTCCTCTTGATTGTTGATTGATGTACTCTCAGTGATCACATGTCTTAAGAAGACAACACTGATTACTTCTCTTTGTATCATCTGCAAAAAAAATAGCAACCACTTTGTCCACCAAACCTACATTGGAAGATTTTGTCAAAACCCCTAACCCTCAATTATCCTGATACAATGAATATCTATGAAAACCGTTAGAATGAATCTTTCAGATAGTCTTTCTGCACATTTCCGTATCGACACCGCTCACGCCAAAGCTCTTAAACGACTCGGTATTGAGACAGTCTCTGATCTTCTTTACCACCTACCGGCTCGCTATGAGGATATTTCTGATGTGCAGTCAGTCGGCGGGCTGAAAAAAGGTCAGGAAGCAGTGGTGTACGGACAACTATCCGGACTCAACACCCGTAAAGCTTGGAAGAGCAAGAGACCGATCGCTGAGGGTTACATCGAAGACGGTTCAGCCAAAATGAAGATCATGTGGTTCAACCAGCCTTACATTGCCAAGATGTACACTGACGGCATGTATGTAAAGCTAGCGGGCAAAGTAGCCGGCAGTGGAGGTAAGTTGTATCTGTCGAATCCTGAAATGGAACCACTCGACTCCCTGCCGATCGATCGTCATGACAGTATATTCGCGGGAACAGAACAGACAGACGATACTCTTTATCCTATCTACCGCGAAACCAAGGGCGTTACCAGCAAGTGGTTTTATCACACTGTTTTGAAATGTTTTGAACAACACGTTCTCGACACCCTGATTGATCCGATTCCTTCAGAGATTCTCAGGAAATACAATCTGCCGGAATTGAAAACCGCGCTCATATGGATTCATTCACCCAGGAAGGCTAAAGACGCCGAATCTGCTCGAAAACGCTTTGCTTTTGAGGAGGTGTTCTATATTCAAGTGCAAAAAGCACAGGAACGGGCGGCGGTGAGCGTAGCGCAGACTTATACCGTCAAAACCAGTAAAAAACACTTGTCCGAATTCACCAAGCGTTTCCCTTTCAAGCTCACCGCCGCCCAGAATTCTGCCATCGACTCTATCCTCTCCGACTTCTCTGGCAACCACGCCATGTCACGCCTCTTAGAGGGAGATGTGGGAAGTGGCAAGACCGCCGTCGCTGCAACGACTGCCTACGCTGTCGCCACTTCTCGCCCACCAGAGGGATTAAAAAATGTTAGCGCTGATAATTTTGAGGACAATTCCAGGCGTGGAGAAAGTGACGAGGAAGACGTACAAGAGTACGATGACCGAGGCACAGAGGCTCCACAACGAAGAAGTGTCCCAAAATTATCAGCGCTAGAATATGGGAATCTGCAGGTTGCCTACATGGCTCCGACTGAGATATTAGCCAAACAACACTTCGAAAGTTTTATTGAATACTTTCAGCATCTTCCGGTCCAGGTTGGCCTTATTACCGGAAGCGGTTGTATGAAATTTCCTTCCAAAACAGACCCCACCAAACCAACCAAAATTTCCAAAGCGCAGTTACTAAAATGGGTTAAAAGTGGTGAGATTCCAATTCTGATTGGCACCCACGCGCTTATTTACAAGAGCGTTGAGTTTAAACATCTAGCCTACGTAATTATTGACGAACAACATCGCTTTGGCACCAACCAACGCAAACAGCTCGCCAAGAAAGACGCACGAATGCCACACTTACTGTCTATGACAGCTACTCCAATCCCTCGCACTCTTGCGCTCACAATTTACGGTGATTTAGATATTACTTTGCTCGATGAGATGCCGGCCGGCCGGAAGCCGGTCATCACCAAAATTGTCGGACCTAGCCAGAGCAAAGAAATGTACGACCATGTAAAAAGCGAACTCGAAGCCGACCGGCAAGCCTACGTCATCTGCCCACGCATTGACGAACCTGACCCCGATCAGGAACGAACTATCAATATGAAAAGTGTTATCGCTGAAGCCAAGCGACTGAAGAAAGATGTTTTTCAACAATGGAAGATTGAGCCTCTGCACGGCAAGATGACTCCAGCTGAAAAAGAAAAGATTATGAATGATTTTAATAATCATAAGATAGATATTCTGGTAGCTACCAGCGTGGTTGAAGTGGGGGTAAATGTTCCGAATGCCACCAACATTATTATTGAAGGTGCTGAGCGCTTTGGCTTGGCCCAATTGCATCAACTGCGCGGTAGGGTCATTCGCGGCACCCATCAGCCATATTGTTTTGCGGTCACCGAAAGCAAAAGCGAAAAAACCCGCGACCGCCTCAAGGCGCTCGCGACTGCCAAAAACGGTTTCGAGCTGTCTGAACACGACCTGCAATTCCGAGGCTCCGGCGAACTCTACGGCGGCAAGCAAAGCGGCCTCTCCGATCTCGGCATGGAGGCCATCCGCAATCTTAAACTAGTCGAAGCTGCCCGCAATGAAGCCAAGCACTTGGTCGAGAATCACCCCGACTTTGAGAAAGGCTTTCCTCTCATTGCCAAGAAAGTCGCTCGATTGGGAGAGGTGCTACATATGGAGTAGTTAAATCAAGTTGTTTTCATTTAAAAATTGAAACCACTTTTGATAACATTCTTTAGCTGACTCATAACAATCATACTTTTCTCCTTGGTATACGAAATCCCATCTATATTGATTGCGCACCAGGCAAGCGTTTTTTCTGACACGCCGACAAAACCTACATTTCAATCTCTCCTTCCTTTGTTAGGGAGACAAAAACTGTCGGAATGTTAATTTTTGTGTGTTGGTGTTTAATAGAACTTTCCGGATCACTCGATCCTTTCTTGGTACTTTTTTCAAAGTGTTTATGCCCATTAGCAAGTTCGGCACAAATGACAAAGCACTTTTTGTTTAGTTAGAGTATCAACTTTATCTTCATATTCACCGGAATTGTAATATTTTACCCAGTCTTTCAGATGATGGATGTTTAAATATGAAATGTAAACTATACCAAGCAAATCTTTATGCTCAAGATTTTTGTAGTAACCATGCTTAACAAAGAGTAATTTTTTATACCATCTTTGAACTCGTTCCCATTGCTCGAGATAATCTTTTCCTTTAAACTCTGCGTACAGACTATCCATAATAGATTCTAAATCTCAAGCAACAACGGTGAGTGGTCGGACACTTCATCGGGTAAAACTTGAAAATCTTTTACTTCAATTCCCTGAGAAATAAAAACGTAATCAGCAAAACCGATCGGTTTATCGTACAAAGATGTCCTGGTCGAAGTGATTTCATGCTCTGTTATCAAGTTCTTGAGTCCGAGGTCATTTTCTATCATCTGTAAACTTTGTGTGCCGGGCAATAGATTAAAGTCACCTCCCAGAACGATATCGTGAGGAATATTTTTTATAAAATCAATAATTCTTTTCGACTGTTTGATTCTATCGTCAGAATCTGATTTACCTTCGCCATTCCATAGTCCATGAAAATTTATCATTGTTAGTGGTTTTTGATCATGAAGAATAGTCGCGTACTGAATATTCCTCCCCACTGTCGTGGCGTCTCGACCAACCATAGACTCTCTATGGTTATGTACAAAAATATCACCAATCTCATTAACCTGGATGTCTTTTTTAATAAACATAGCCAAACCCCACTCGTCAAAAACAGCTGGCGCGAAATACCCGCGATGTAGATCGAGAACATTATCAATCGCACTAAATATTTCTTTTTCTTCATCAGGCTCCCAACAAGTGACACTCGTGGCCTGATGCATTACTTCTTGGAGTAAAAATACTTCTGTTTCTCTGAGTTTTTCAAGAAAAACGAGTAGATCTTTACTCATTCTGCCTCCCCATATATTCAACACTACGATTTTCATATCCATTACTCTTCATCACCATTCTTTTTCCGGCGGTGCCACCAATAAGCGAGAACAATGAATATAACAGTAATTATATACAGCCTGTAATCTTGGTAACTGGAAACGGTTATTGAATCCAAGGGTCCGACGAGATCCTCGGGTGGGCCGGAAGCTTCGCTTCCGGCCCCGCCTTCCGCCATTAGATCACTAAGCTCAACCGTTTTCTTCCTTTCTAATTGGCCGGACCCTTCTCCTGACACTCTTGACACCCCTCCCTCCGAATTTAAAGTGAGAAAAGTGTCGAACTCTCCATTTCCACTTATATCGTGAGCTTCCAACACCGCTTCATTGTTCTGATACAAAAACATAACCACTCCGTGCTCAGAAGCCACCAACTCACCACCGGAGTAATACAAAACCCCCGATTCAACCCGCTTACTACTATCGTACAAAACGGTTTGCTCTCCAACAGTCAATTCGCCCGCCTCTGCAAAAGCCAGCATTGGAAGTAGTAGTAGTGTGAGTGTGATTTTTTTCATAGACTTATCCTTTGTCTTTACACTGATTTTCTAAACCGTCCTTCACTCTTTGATATTCTTTAAACTTCCACTCTTGTAGCAAGTTGTACTTATCGGTAATTCTGTTTTCTATCTCCAACAATTCAATTCGCTTGGTGGCCGATTCTGCGTAACTGACCGCCAGAGCCTCATCAATCGCCTTATTACTTAAATGTTGCTCCTTTAGTATCGCCACTTCTTCATCGGTAATATCTGGACCACCAGCAATAGCGACTTTGATATCCTTCATGCCTTGCTTGGCTATTTCAGCCGGATTTGCCACACTTTCAATTGTCTCCAAAGTCGCGTTCCAAGCAATGGAACCAATTTTGCCGGTGGTTGATGCTGTATTAAATTGCAATGCTTTTTCGTGAGGTGGTATGTGTGCTTGAACAACCTTCATGGTCGCACCCACCCCCTCAACCACATTATCCGGGCTAAGCATTTTTTGCACCGAACCGGCCGTTCCCCTTCCCCCTTGCACAGTATTATATGTCACCCAAGCCAAACGAAAAATCGCCTTGGTGATGTTGTTGCGAAGATTCTGCACCAAGGCAGTTTTATACTCTCTCATTTCCAGACGGATCTCAGCCTCTATCGCCATATCGTATTTAATTTGATGAGCTCTCGCGACCAAATCTGCAATTTCATTTAACGTGACATTAAACTGTTGCACTTCATAACTCACTTCGCCACCCAAACGATCGTCGAAATCCGAATATTTGATCCAGTCGTTTTTAATATTTTTCATCGCCTCTTTACATTCTTTTACTTCGGAATCAACCTTTTCAAAAGGGACACATTTTGTGCCTTCACGAATATCACCATCGGTGCACATTGTGCATGTCCAACTATCCTTATCCCAAGAGCCATCAACCCGCAGGCAGGCTTCCGCGATTTGTTGAATCTTTTTACGATTCCATTCCCTGAATTCTGTCAGCACGTGAGAATGGGCGCCTTCAGAATCGAGATTCAACTCGTTACAGTATTCGCTATGAAAAGCGCACTTGCAGTACTTAAAATCAATATCGACTCCACAGAAATCATTCTTCACATCCGGTACTTGGTAGGTTTGGATATCCTTACCTGCGTAAACATAAGGAACAAGGAGGAGAAGCATCAGCGAGAGAGAAAAGAGTATTTTCATAGTAATGAGTATACGCTTATCTTGTTACGGCGCAACAAAATAAAAAGACTGCGCCGATACTCCTGACGCAGTCAATAATTTGTAGAGGGGATTAGCCTCTTGAAACAGACCTTCTATCTCAATAATTCAGAAATATGAATTTGGTAAACAGACTAAACAACAGTCAAAATGAATCTGTTCCTAAGATATGCCCGAAGGCTGATCACCTCCTTTTAGAAATTTGGGAGAGAAAGACAGAAGTTGTGTTTTGCTTTAAGCGCATGTTTATTGTACCTCCTATCTATATATAACGGACGGCAAATACCGCCCACTTATGTAACACCTGAAATGATGACAAATGTAAACAGGAAGAACTCTTGTTACTTACATAAAACTAACGAACGATTGTCCAAAGCCCTTGATTGCGTTATAGTATCAATCACCAAAACCGTCATTAGCTCAGTTGGTAGAGCGCGGAGCTTATACCTCCGTGGTCCTTGGTTCGAGTCCAAGATGACGGACAAACGAACGCGAACCGATTTACTTCACTTCATGTGAGGTGTTTTTTGCACTTCAGTTAACAAACACAAATAATCTGAGTAAACTTGGTATAATAACTTGGCATGAAACAGTTCCTCGACCACAAAGCGACTTATATCAGTATTGCAATAATAGTTATTGTTATTGTAGGCTTAATGATAAACGGCGTTAGTAATCGCGACAATGTTGAGATAACAACCACCGTGGTAGAAAGAGGCATAGTACGAGAACTCGTTTCCGTCTCAGGAATAGCAAAAGCGGAGCAAGTGGCCAATTTGGCCTTCCCGGCGTCCGGATTAGTGCGTGAGGTTAAGGTCAAGGTGGGAGACAGTGTTCAAGCTGGAGATGTCTTGGCAACAATTGACGTCAGTTCACTCTGGGCTGATCGGAAAGACGCTCTCGGTTCTTTGGCACAAGCAAAAGCCAATCTCGACGAACTCTTAAAAGGACCTACTACCTACAGTCGAAATGTCACCGAAGAAACCCTGATTAACGCTGAGGAAGCACTCAAAACCACCAAACTCAGCGAGACACAAAAAGTCAAAAACGCTTACCGGTCTCTACTTTCATCCGGCCTCACCGCTTACTCAGAGGATATAAAGGAAGACGCCATTCCACCAACCGTCTCAGGCACCTATACTTGCGACATGGAAGGGACTTATCAGCTTGAAATTTTTAGTTCCAAAGCCGATTCGGGTTATTCATACAGACTGACTGGTCTCGAAACCGGCACCTACTCAGTCGCAACCAATCAACCTGGTGCTCTCGGGGTTTGTGGTTTGTTAATCCTGTTTGACCCAAGCTCAAACTATAACAACTCCAAGTGGAAAATTGATGTACCAAACATACGCTCTGATTCTTACGTAATCAACAGAAACGCCTATTCCTTGGCCGTCACACAATCAGAAACTGCAATCACTCTAGCCGAACAATCTTTAGCGCTTGCTAAGGCCAACGCTGACAATCAAAACGCACCGGCACGCAGTGAAGCGGTTCTACGAGCCAACGCGATTGTCTCTCAAGCGGAAGCCCGTCTTAATCGAGTAGACGCTACCATAGCCGATCGAACTTTAACCTCTCCTTTTTCCGGAGTCATTACCAAGGTAGATATTCTTCCCGGCGAAACCGTCACCACTATTCCTGTCATCACACTTTTGTCGAGTAATGAATTTGAAGTGATTGCTCGTGTTCCAGAAATTGACATCGGCAAGCTATCGGTCGGACAAATTGCCTTAATGATGTTTGACGCTAAGTCCGATGAAACAATTCGGGGTGATATCAGTTTCATCTCACCTGAAGCAACCAAGATCGATGGTGTGGCCTACTACGAAGCAACCATCCAATTCAGAGATTTGCCGGACTGGATACGAAGCGGTCTCAACACAGATGTGGAAATTATTGTGAAAGAAGAGACGGCCGGCCTTAGGGTACCCAAGAGATTTGTTACTAAAACCGAAAACGGTTATGAGGTATTGACCCGGGCTACAAAAGAAGGCGCTTGGGCATCGACCACCATTGAAGTGACACTGGAAGGTAACGACGGCTACTATGCAATTACTGGCTTAGACGAGGGTACTATCCTCGCCACTCCTTAATTAGCCTATGCGCAATCTACGTATAGGTCTCCTACTCGGCTTACGTCAGATACAAAGAGCCAACAAATGGACGACGCTCCTGATCATTTTTGTGATGATGTTCACCTTTTTAAACCTGATCGCAGTTTCTGGAATTCTGGTCGGTCTTATTACCGGCGCCGAGCGGGCAGTAAAAGCTGAAGCGCTTGGCGATCTTATTCTGACCGAGAAAGACAGTGAGGACCGCCTTCTCGATACTGAATCTATTCTTCGGGAACTGGCCACCTATCCTGAAATCGAAGCGTTCTCGGTCAGATATACCGGTGGCGGAGAATTAGAAGCTCACTACAAGGAACGAAGAAGTTTAACCGCCGAGCGTGACATCGCCCAAGTAACAGTAACCGGGGTTGACCCAATACTGGAAGATCAAATGTCAGGACTCAGTGATACTGTGATTAAAGGTGAGTATTTAGACCCTAACGAAGAGGGTTACATTTTGATCGGCTACTACTACCTGGAGGAATTTGCGGAACAGTTTGGAGACATCTTCGACACTATTGCCAATGTGGAACCGGGAGATACAGTTAGACTCACCGTAGGGGACATTTCCAAAGAATTAATTGTGAAAGGTATTATCCAGTCGAAAGTTGATCAAGTTTCTCTCAATACCTATATTACCGAACGTGAGTTTCGCCGTCTGTTTGGTCGTCTAGATCGGAACGCAGACCAGATTGTTATCCGCGTCAAAACCCCCGGCACAGAAGCAACATTAAAAGAAGCTTTTGTTGCCAACGGACTTGATAGGCTCGCCAAAATACAAACTTACGATGAGGGCAAGCCTAAATTCATAACCGATATCAAAAACACTTTCAACACTTTAGGTTCTTTTATCGGCTCAATCGGTATTGTCGTTGCTTCAATCACTATCTTCATCATTATTTTCATCAACGCCATGTCACGCCGGCAACAAATCGGTATCTTGAAAGGAATCGGAATCGAGAGACGTGTAATTGAAATCGCTTACGTTTTTCAAGCGGCGACCTACGCGCTCATCGGTTCCGGTCTCGGTGCTCTTCTCACCTACGGCTTCCTAATTGGCTACTTTGAGAAAAATCCGATTCACTTCCCTTTTAGCGACGGCATTCTGGTAGCGCCCCCGGAAGAAACCTTTATTCGTTTTCTGGTCTTGTTTGTCATCACTTTGATCGCTGGCTTTCTACCGGCCTGGATGATTGTTCGACAAAACACCCTTAATTCCATCTTGGGACGAAAGTAAAAATGAACAAACGAGCGAAGCGACTATTGTGAATTTTGTTCCGAATCTGCGCCATACCTAGCGCAGATTCCTGGGACTCTCCAATAATGTTACTGAACACTCTGGTATTATTAAATTGAAAATGACAACAATCATCAACGCAACCAATATTCATAGGAAGTTCGGTGAAGGAAACCTTGTTACGCATGTTTTGAAGGGCATAGATTTCCAGGTCAAGCAAGGTGAGTTTGTAGCAATAATGGGACGATCCGGCGCCGGAAAGTCCACCCTCTTATATCAACTTTCAGTTTTAGACCAACCAACCGAAGGCTCTGTAGTTATCGATGACACAGATGTGTTGAAATTGAACGAGAAGGAACGCACATCTTTTCGTCTCAATACTCTCGGCTACATCTTTCAAAACTACGCGTTGATACCAGACTTATCAGCTGAAGAAAACGTCATGGTGCCTCTTTTAATGAAGGGTCTGACTTGGGAAGAAGCTAGAAGCAAGGCTCAGAAATCTATCGACGACGTGGGTATGTCCGGAAAGTACAACAATTTGCCGGCAGAACTATCGGGTGGCGAGCAACAGCGTATTTCAATCGCCCGTGCCATTGCCGGCAAACCGAAAATCCTTTTTGCCGATGAACCGACTGCCAATCTCGACAGCGTGTCCGGTCAACAAGTGATAGACCTAATAACAACACTTAACCGAGAAAACGGCCAAACGATAGTGATGGTCACGCACGAGAGAGAGTACGCGGTCAACTGCCAAAGAGTCGTTCACATTGAGGACGGCAAGATCGTCGACGAGGAGAGATTGCGCTAGCGACAAACCACTAAACTTACTTAACTCCAATGGTTTGTCACTTTTCTACCTAATTTCTCTTTCCCCGTCCGGTCTGATTTCAAGACTTCTGGTCGGATCACCGACTTTCTCATCTTCTTTGTACATTTCTTCAAAAGCATCTTTTATTTCGACTCCCTCTTTTTTTAACAAGGCTTCGTATTCATCTCGCTCCAAAGTTTCTACCTCAATCAAGCGCTTGGATATGACGTCGAGTGCTTTACGATGTTTGGTAAGAATCTCTCTCGCCTTATTTTTTCCTTCTTCAATAATACGAGAAACTTCCTCGTCGATAGCTTTGGCTACTTGTGGTGAATAACCTCTATCTTCAGAAGAACCTCCCCCGATTAATCTACCGCCTGTTCCTTCCAAAGCTACCGGACCAAGCCTTTCGCTCATACCATATTTAGTAACCATATCTCGTGCCATGTTAGCGACAACCTGCAGATCATTTGATGGACCAGTAGAAAGATCGTCAAAGACCATCTGTTCTGTTACGTAGCCACCGAGCGTCATGGCGATATCATCCAAGAATTCTTTTCTGGTGTGCATGCGACGATCTTGATCAGGGAGCTTGAGAGTATAGCCAGCCGCTCTACCTCGGGAAATGACAGATATCTTTTGTACCGGATCAGCATAAGGAAGCACGGAAGCAACAAGAGCGTGCCCCACTTCATGATAAGCGGTTACAAGCTTCTCATGTTTTGAAAGCACATGACTCTTCCTTTCCGGACCAAGCATGACTTTTTCGATTGAACGTATTAAATCAAATTGACCGACTTTCTTTCGCTGTTCCCTAGCGGCCAAGATTGCTCCCTCATTCATAAGTGAATATAAATCAGCTCCTGAAAAACCCGGGGTACGTTGAGCAATTATTTCCAGATTCACGTCTTCTTGCAAAGGCTTCTTACGTGCGTGTACTTTAAGGATCGCTTCACGGTCCTTCCGGTCTGGTAGGTCAATCGTCACTCTTCTATCGAAGCGCCCTGGTCTAAGTAACGCTGGATCAAGCACATCAGGACGATTGGTGGCAGCCATCACAATGACTTTTGCGTTTGGTTCAAAACCGTCCATCTCAACTAAAATCTGGTTGAGGGTTTGTTCTCGTTCGTCATTTCCTCCACCCACTCCGGTGCCTCGCACCCTACCAACCGCGTCTATTTCATCGACAAATATTATTGACGGGGCTGACTTCTTAGCCATCTGAAACAAGTCTCGCACCCGAGAAGCGCCAACGCCGACAAACATCTCAACAAATTCAGAACCTGAGATCGAGAAGAAAGGCACACCGGCTTCGCCAGCTACCGCCCGCGCCAATAATGTCTTCCCTGTACCGGGCGCACCCATCATCATTACTCCTTTCGGTATCTCCGCGCCGATATCAAGAAACTTCTTTGGGTTTTTGAGGAAATCAACGATTTCTTCCAACTCTTGCTTAGCTTCTTTGGCGCCAGCCACATCCTTGAAGGTAACTTTTTGTGTAGAGTCATTCGGATCAATCATCCGCGCTTTGGAATTGCCGAAATTTAAAGCCTGCATACCGGCTCCTTTTACCGACCGTGTAAAGAACCAAATAATCACACCCAGAAATAGTATAGGAAACAAAAACGGAGCGAAGTTACCAAACCAGTACATGAATCCTGTCTCACGTTGCACGTCAATCGTAACTTTGGAAAGCTCCTCGACTGTCACGCCCAAGTTGATTAGTGATTCGGTAATGGAAGCATCGACTTCACGCCTCGCCTCGCCGGGATTTTTAGTTTCGTCGACATAGGAAATTTCCAAGGCCGACCCGCGCACCACTATCTCTTTAACTTCGCCAGCTTTTACCTGTTTTACAACTTCTGTAATAGTAAGTTCTTCGGGCTTAACTCTTGATTCTGTGATGTACGAAAAAACGGCAGTTATAAAGATGAGTAGCAACACCGTCGAGAGCATGTTGTTCCAGAAATTTCCCGGGCCAACGTGCATTTTTTTTCCAACCTGTCGCAAATTACCACCTACCTTATTAGGCCCGGCAAAGGGTGGTGCAGGCTTCGGAGTTTTCTCTTTGTCCTCAGAATTGCTGTCGTTTGAGACCTCGGGATTTTCCGCAATTTCCGATTTTTCATCTTTTATTTTTTCAGTGTTTTCAGATTTATCCATATGTTGGCCATTATACAGAAAAACCCTTTAATTGCCATGGAAATTGCGAGAAGTGTGTCGCTAAAAATATTACAGTGTTGTGAAAAGACTGTCCCCCAAGTTTGTTTTTTAATCTAGTCTAGAGCATGTCCAAAAACCCTACACGAAAGAGTAAATTCTTCTCTAATATTCTGTTCCGGCTCGTCGGTTTGTAAAATTTGGTCAAAAAACCGCTATAATTTCTTACCGTACATCAGTATGGCTCGAAATTCTATCAATTTTTTGTCTCAAATTTTGCAAACCTTTGGAGCTCGGAGGGTTTTTGGACATGCTCTAGAAATTTTATGTTATTTTCATTCATCACTGATTCTTGAACCAACTTGTGGTATATTCCACTAGTTGGGGTTATCCATATTTCAAATCCATGACCACTTACATAAAAAACAGAAAGGCCCATTTTAACTATGAAATACTTGAAACATTCGAGGCTGGTTTGGTTTTGTGTGGTCATGAAGTAAAGGCGGTTCGAACAGGTAAAGGTAAGTTTGATGGATCATACATAATAATCCGTGGTGGTGAGGCTTTTTTAACCGGCGCCAGCATAGCACCTTACCAACCACTGAATACTCCTAAAGACTACGACCCGGAGCGAGTGCGCAAAATTCTTTTATCTAAAAAAGAATTGCTCCGCTTGGAAAACCAGACAGAAACAGCTCGCTTGACAGCTATCCCACTTAAATTGTATAATTCGGGACGGAAAATCAAACTTGAAATCGCTCTAGCGAGAGGCAAGAAAAAATACGATAAACGAGAGACTCTAAAAGCTCGTGACAGTAAGCGCGATATTGAGAGAACTTTGAAAAATCAGTAATTTGGATACAAAATGGTGAGAGGGGCTCACCTATAAGTACATAAAAGAGGAGAAATTAATGTCTAAAGAAATACGGAACTGGTCCGAGGAAGACGCAAGGAGATTGGCGGACGAGGGGATATTGCAAAACTGGATGCAACATCACATGCATCTGGAAGAGGAATTTCCGAGAATCGACGATGGAGACTTTGAAGAGGCTTGTTGGATTTGCGAGGTGCTGGAGAAACTCTTACCGGAAATACCAACGAGGCCTTTGATCGCAGCCCTGGCCGAAGACCCGGAGGCATTCAGGCTAATCGAATGTGAATTGCTGGGTCTCCAAGCCAAGATAATGGCGATGAACCCGACCAAACCCAGACATTAAGCAGTAACCGGACACGGAATTATTTCAACCCCGTGTCCGGCCCACCATTTTGTATCCAAATTGAACTCAATTTATCTGACTACAAAGAACCAACCGACAGCAGGGGTAAAGAAGTATGACAACAATCAGTACGTTGAAAGTGAACCGTGGTGCCAGAAAATACAAGAGCCTTAGCGGTCTAAGAACAGACAATAGTCTGGGTAAAAACGGAAAAGCACAAAGCGAGCTCACAAAAAAAGTTTGGGCAACAGATGTACAATTCAAGCATACCGTAAAGTTGGGTAGGATTTGCGACACCAAGTCCAACCGCTATGACCTGTTAGTTAATTATTTAACAAGTCAAAAAGGTTACAGTCCGGATACAGTAGTAATGGCCGGCGACAATAGCCGGGGCACGTGCGCGATCATAACCCCAGACGAAACAGAGTACCGAGCGCATAAATTCCGTATTTGCGAGAGACCTGTCAAAACTTGAACCTTGACTTAAGGAGGGCGCAGAGCGCCCTCTACAATTCTTTGTAGCCAGATTAGTTTTTTATGTACACCGTTCCCAGCCCTAGATCCATCCGACTTGTCGGATGGATCTAGGGCTGGGGATGCTAGGCATCGACGGTTAGTCGTGTCGGTTGTGTGCAGTGTCGAAATTGGTAATCAATTCGTTAAAAGGTTCCAACTTGTACATGCAAAGAAAGCTGTACCAAGTCCTTACGCTCGCGCGTTTGGATTCAGTCCCGCCTTCGCGTAAACATACGCCAGCCGGATTGACGCTCGAAAGTTAAACGTCTCATACGACTTTTCGGGTGGAATAGACACGAGACTGTGAAAGCCTTTGTCGTTGTCGTAGGTTTTCAAGATTCTAACAACTCGAGTAATTAGTGTTTTGTTCATTCTTTAACTAATTACTCCAAACCAAAGAATGTACTATGCACTGTAGACCCACAATCACACCCTAATTCGGACGCGGATTCGATTTCCGCCATCTCCACATTAACGAACCTTATTCTGCATAAGCTTATTTGCGTGTTTTTGAGATAAGAGTGAAATGTTAGAACCTATAATATCTTTGTTATACTTGATATATGGAAAGAATTGAAGACCGCACAGAAAGAGTTAGAACCTATCAAGAAAGGTACTTACCTGAAGGGATGCGTTCTCAAAAGAAGGTGAACTTAGTTATTTCTGCTGGAATGGAGTTGATGTACGCTCGACAAGCAAACATTGAAGGAATAGAAAACTTGCCTGAAAAAGGCCCTTTCATTATTGTGGCTAATCACTTCAACCTTAAAGAAACTGAGATACTCCTCGCATTGCTTAAGAACTATGATGCTCACGTTATAGCGTCAGAAAAGGTACACGGTGAACATCCTGTACGAGGTATCGGTCTTAGAGCTATTCGAGGCCTCACCGCACCAGACAGTCTCGCTCACCTCACACCTGAAGAAAAGACTGCTCTACTTGAACGAGTGTCAGACGATTTTGTCAAACAAAAGTACCAAGAGATAATTGAGCGAGAGGAAGCGGGAGAGGTTGATAGAAGTGGCCTTATAGAGCTTATTCGATCTTCTGTCGCACTATTGTCGAGAGGCGATGTGCTTGTAATTTATCCCGAAGGTCTATGGCTCTACGATGGTGAGGAAGGTGCGCCACGAAGCCATTCTCTTTACAAAGGCTACGATGGCTTTGCGGTTATAGCCGAACAATACAAGAGGCTCACTAGTGAAGATGTTCCAATTGTACCTATAGGCTTTTATGAGGAAGGAGAAAAGAAGCAAGTAAAGATTGGTAACGCTAGTACACTTCAAGATAATGATACCGAGCTTTCAAATACCGATTGGTATATGGGACAAATCGCTGAACAATTACCGGAGGAACAACGAGGATATTACGCTCAAAAATCTCAATCACCAGAAGTCGACAATTTTTAGAAAATTTGCACACTCCATTTCAATCAAAGAGGTTTTAACCCCATGTAAACTGCTCCACGAGCAAAATTAAGCCCGCTTTCGCGGGTTTTAATTTTGCTCGTGGAGATGGAAGCAGTGTGTCTGCACATACTGCGGGGCAATCGAAAGCGCCACAGTATATTTTCTTTCACCTGCCTAGCGAAAGAAAAATCGAGGCGCCGTCCAGGAGCCTTAGTATCTTTTGGAGCGTGGCGAACAAAAGTACTTAGGACTCCAAGAATCAATCCCCCATCAAAAAACTGAACAAAGGGGCAGAAAGTACTACACCACGCATTTTCGGGCTAAAGAAACAATCTAGGACCTAAAACACCAAAACCACGGCTCTGTATAGCCGTGGTTTTATGTTTATCTAGCTCGCATGGTTAATAAACGAGTTAGATGTCCCTATTGTTTATCATTACAAACTAAAAAGAAAGGTAAACAAAGTGGTAGACAGCGCTATGGTTGCAACGATTGTGGTAAACGATTTCAAACTAAGCAGAGAGAAACAGGGTTGGTTAATAAATTATGGGAAGAGTATACACATCAAAAACAAACGCTGACCGAACTGTCTAACAAATACAAGAAGAGTCACGTCTGGGTACGTACACGATTAGATCAAGTTAAAACCTCAATACCAAACATACAACCACAAAAGACGGTTATCGTAGCTGACACCACCTTCTGGGGACGACACTACGGTGTCTGTGTCTTTAGATCATGGAACTTACGAAGAAACATTTGGTGGGGTGAGGTTGAGACTGAGAAAGTGTCTCACTATCACTACGCTCGTAAATTATTAGAAGAACGTGGTTGGACATTCATCGCTGCCGTAGTGGACGGAAGGCGTGGATTAGCAACGGTTTTTAAGGATATACCAGTACAAATCTGTCAGTTTCATCAACTGAAGACCGTGACCAAGTACTTAACTAGAAAGCCAAAGACTGAAGCTGGTAAAGAACTGCGAAAACTGGCTTTAACACTCACGAAAACAAACGAAGAAGACTTTGCTAAAGCTCTAACTATTTGGGAGGAGAAGTATCATAATTTCTATACTGAGAAAACGTACGTTACCTGTACTAACCATTGGTACTACACACACAAGAATGTACGTAGTGCCTATATGTCACTGAAACGAAACTTGCCTAATTTATTTACCTACCAAAAATATCCAGAGCTTAATATTCCTAACACCACCAATACTATTGATGGATACTTTGCGTCACTCAAAAAGAAAATCGCCCAACACCATGGACTGAGGAGAGACAGAAGGCTTAGGGTTATTTCTGAGCTACTAAATAGGTCCTAAAAAGTTTCTTTACTCCGCATTTTCTCAAAAAACCATGACTGCCCCCGTTTCTGCTTATTAGAACATCGGCTGATAGTGATGGGTATTTTTTGCTGAGAACTTATACTTCCATCTACCCAATACCAAACTGACATGACGTTGACAAGAATGTTCTTTAGGTTTAAATAACATCGGAGGTAAAAAGTGAAACAAGAATCTTTTAATTGGAGGTGTAATGATGGCATTAATTACCCCGGAACAACACCGAATCAACGAAAGAAATATTTTGACCGCGCCCTCAGGCATGTTCGTGTTGGTCTATACCGACCCAAGAGATCACTGGCCACACCGTGAAGGCCGACCAGTAGGTAGCGTCGAGGAAGCAATTACAAAGAAACGTAGACTGATGCACGACCAACAGCTGTGTGTAACCATACACAATGACAAAGGAGAGCTGGTGAATCACTAACTCACACCACTCATCCTTCTTTTAATAGCCCCAGCGGGCTATTTTATTTACACTTTATGCCCTCTGTGTACTGACAAAATCTATTGCGATGGGAGAGGAAGCGAGTTGGTGCTCAATGATGACACGACTCGTTACGAACCAAAGTGAAATCTGCTCGTTAACACCGACTCTTTACCCGCAGAGAAAGTCGCATATATTGAAAAATGAGTTACACTATAGGATATGTCAAAGAAATCAATTCTCATTATTGAAGACTCGCCCTACTTGGCAGAATCTTTGGTCGACATGATCAACATAAGAGGTTTCAATGCTATGATGTCTCCAACCGGGCGCGAGGGTGTAATTACCGCAATTGAGAACAAGCCAGATTTGATACTACTTGATATTCGCCTGCCCGACATAGACGGATACGAAGTATACCGGAGAATTCGCAAAGACAAATGGGGGGCTAAGGCTAAGATACTGGTTTTGACAGCTTCCGAGTCGATTGAAAATATTTCAAAAAATATTGACCTGCCGACTGACAGAATCCTCTTCAAACCCAACTGGAGTGTTAAGGATCTTTTAGACAGAATTGCCGAGGAATTAAAATAATCAAGTCTCAATCTTTATCCGGTAACTCGAGTGGCAAGACAACCTCAAACGTTGTGCCGATGTTTTCGGTAGTGGTGAATGAGATATTCCCTTTCAAAACAACGACCGCTTCATGAACGATATACAAGCCAAGACCGGTCCCATCGGGAACATCACGCACCGCATTGGAAGCCCTGAATAATTTAGAAAAGATACTGTCTTGGTCTTCTGCTGGAATACCCATACCATTGTCTGCTACGGTGATGATTATGTTGTCATTTTTACGACCAAAACCTAAATGTATCGTCCCTTCTTCGCGAGTATACTTCACCGCATTTGAATAAAGATTGGTTACTATCATGCGCAATAGATTTTGATCTGTCACAACTTCATCGAGGGTTTCATCAAAAAACGTCTTGACGATTATTTTTTTCTGCTCAACTTTCTGTGCTTGTTCGGAAACGATATCTTCAAACAGCTTGACCAAAGATATGGTGCGATACTCAGCTTGAAAAGTACCTAGTTCAAAACGCGAAACTCGTAAGAAATCGTCCACCAAGACCGCCATACGTTTTATACTGATGAGTAATCTTTCAATGTATTTATGTTGTCTTTCAGTGAGGGTTTCCGGATTGTCCATTTGCAATAACTCCGCGCTCCACTTCATACCGGCAATCGGGGTTCGTAATTGATGAGAAGCCAGAGACACAAACTCTGACTTAGCATCTTCGGCTTTTTTCTGTTTGGTGATATCGACGAGGGTAAGAAGGCCGATTTTTTGACCAACCATACTGGTACAACTAAACAGCGATAGCAAAGCCCAGGATTCGCGCTTGTCAGGCTTCTTAACCATAACCATTTCATCGCTAACAGCCACTCCGTTACGATACTTCTCAATAAGGAAATCAAGATGTTCGAGTTTGTCACTTTGCAATCGACTGAAAATGTTAATGCCTTTAACTTTATCTTGAGATGATCCGAGCAATCTGACAGCTGAGATGTTTGCCGACTTAACGTGTCCATCATAGTCTATGATTAAATAAGGGACCGGACTGTTTTTGTACAGTTGCGTATACAACTCTTCTGAAGAAACCGACGTGTCACCATAAACAATTCCTTCAAAATCGACAGTGTGAGTAGATTCTTTGACTGAATCAAAGGTGTTCTTGGCCACGAAAATACAACAAAGTAGTGACGTAAGGAACAACAACCCACCAAGATCAGCGTCCGAAAAGTCATAATACCCAACCAAGATAATCAAAGAACCTACCAATATCGCAAAAACGGCGCTTGATTGTGCCAAAGCTTTTCTGTTTTGCTTAAACCAAGAAATCATAATTGAGTATATCTTTGCTCACATCATAACACTACAAAAGTAATATTTTGTTATGTATTTTGCATAGCGAGCTGATTCGCCACTTGGACCATTTCACCCATTTCATCTGTTCTCATTACGACCACTTTAACTTCACTTTTGTCTTCACTTATTACTCCGTCCTTACCTACCAAGAGATCGTTTTTGTCTTTATTTATATGAATACCTAGGTGCGACAGACCTTGTAACACTATACTCCTAAGCTCTGAGCTACGGACCGAGGCGGTCGCGGTCAAGACCAGCACATCAAGACCGCCAAGTGAGACAGTCTCAAAAGCAATGGCTTTCTGAATGTTGTAGGCA
Source organism: Candidatus Nomurabacteria bacterium (assembly GCA_023898585.1). Lineage (GTDB taxonomy): Bacteria > Patescibacteriota > Minisyncoccia > Phycocordibacterales > UBA918 > OLB19. The sequence continues at coordinate 185,676 of CP060229.1, forward strand.
AAGACATCAAGCGCGTGCGTGGCAACAGGTTCTTTTTGAGCCCTTCTGTCCAGCAGTTTTCTTATATCGGAATCATTTGACATTCCCAATAAACCGCCGTTTGTGTTGAGGTACATTTCGGCTTCTCTCGGTCGAAAATTTTTGACTCGCATTAATTCAAGTAGTGCGGCAGTATCCACATCGCCGGCCCGAGTTCCCATTGGTAAGCCGGTCGAAGGAGAAAAGCCCATGGTGGTTTCAACACTCTTACCTTCTTTCACCGCAGTTACACTGGTGCCGTTTCCAATATGGCAGACGATCATCCGCCCGGGCTCTCTTCCTATCAAAGAGTGAATGCGACGTGCAACCGATGCTATCGATAACCCGTGGTAACCAAAGCGATAGACATCGTACTTACTGGCATCGTCAGCTTTTATACTGTATTCACGAGCTTTCGGTGGCATTTCGGCGTGAAAAGCACTGTCAGAGGCGGCGATGATTTTAACACTCGGGTAATGCTTTTTGACCGCTTCTATTTCCTTTAAGATGACCGGGATGTGCAACGGAGCAACAGACTCCTTTTCTTTTAACCTTTTTATATAACTATCACTTATCAGAGAATGGTGCTGAAAATAAGTGCCGGGAGCCACCACCCTGATAACAACCACATCCGGTTTTTTACCAATAGATTCTTTGATTAAATGCACCTTTACTGCATCAACCACCTGGGAAAACGCGCTTAAGAAATCAGATTCACTGATCGCTTCACAGGTCTGATGCAATCCGGACACTTGTGAACACATTTCAAATCCGGTGTTTGTCTTTTCAAATCGTAGCTCCACCTCAACCTTTCCGTCACAGTAAAGAGCGTATTTTCTAGATGAGCTTCCGGGATTTACCACTAACGTCGCTCCCATACCCAGTTAGTGACTTCCTTGATGTCTTCACCGTGTTCCATTACATAAGCACGGTGTTCGGCCAACTTTTCTTGAAATGACGATATGAGATCGTGAGCTTCTTTTTCTTTTAGTATTCCCTGCTCGGTGGATTTGGCGATTGCTTCCATAGCCAGATGATATCGATCAACTCTATTACGCACCATCATGTCAAACGGCGTGGTAGTGGAACCACTTTCTTCGTAGCCATGGACAATAAAGCGCTCCGGATGTTGGGCGTAATCAAACAATATTTGCTTGATGGTCTGAGGATAACCGTGGAAATTTATAATCACTGGTTTATCGTCAGTAAAGTAGTGGTTAAAATCATGGCGTAAAACTCGACATCTTGAATTCCCCATACCAAGCGCAGACAAAGCAGTGATGTTTACAAACCGCATCTTGATGGCCGGTGCGCATTTACGAACCAGACTCATGGCAGCGAGGGCCTCAAGGGTGGGATAATCTCCGGCCGCACTGAAGACTATGTTGGGATCAACATCGCTCGCAAAATCCCAAATTGAAATTCCGTCTTCAACATCGACTTTTGCTTCCTCAAGTGTCCTCCACACCGGCAAAGGTCTTTTAGAACAAACAATGGCGTTGATTTCTTTGGTCGATGACATTATTCTGTTGAATGTAATGAGTGCGGTGTTGGCGTCGGCCGGGAAGTATACGTTGGTAAAGCAACCCTGTCTTTGTAGTAAACCATCGATGAAGCCGGGGTTTTGGTGGGAAAAACCGTTGTGTTCCTGTCGCCAGGCACCTGACGTGAGAATGTAGTTGAATGAGGGAATGTCTCCGCGCCACTTAACGTCACGTGCCACCTTGAGAAACTTGGCGTATTGGTCGGCCATACTGGCAACAATTTGCACAAAGGCTTCATATGAGGCAAATACCCCATGACGTCCGGTCAAAACGTAACCTTGTAGCATACCCTGGAGACTATGCTCAGAAAGCACCTCCATCACTCTACCATCCCAGGCCAAGTCTCTGTCCCACTCCTTGTGAGGCCATACAAAAGCTCGGCTGGTGTGTTCAAAAACCGCTCCCAACTTATTGGAATAGGTTTCGTCCGGTGACATTAGGCGTAGATTTCTGTTACTTTCGTTGTCGCGCATCAGATCACGAAGATATGAACCTATCAGTTCCATACTGCTCTCGGTTCCACAAATCGGATCGTCCAAGTTGCACAAACCTTTGTTGGCATAATTTTCAACCGGTGGCATGATTAAAGGTTTATAAACCGGATCGCCACCCCGCGCATGTGGAGTGTCCCCCATCTTTCGTCCCTCTCGAGGAATCAGACTCTGGATATCGGCATCAAATTTTTCACCATCAAACAGTTCGTTGAAATTGTATGATCGAAGCCATTCTTCCAATTGCGCCAGTTGTCCCTCATTGTGTCTTGCTTCTTCCGCAATCACTTGATGGGAGTAATGGTTGTCCTCTATCTTTTTATCACCAATATATTTGATACTATTCCAACCCTTCGGAGTGCGGAGTATAATCATCGGAAAACGTGGTGTCTCATGTAGAGTACCCTCCCTGGTGCAATGTTGAGTGAAGCGTATTGATTCAATAGCTTCGTCCATAACCTCCATCATGCGTGCATGAACATCTTCCTCGGTGTAGACATCGACTATGTGAGGTTCGTAACCGTAGCCATAAAAGAGTGAACGTAGTTCATCGTCGGACATTCTCCCTAAGAAAGTCGGCCCGGAAATCTTGTAACCATTGAGATGAAGGATCGGGAGGACTGCTCCGTTGGTAGCCGGATCGATCAGTTTACTCAGATGCCAGGCGGTAGCGATCGGGCCGGTTTCCGCTTCTCCGTCACCGACTAAACAAGCAACTACCAAATCAGGGTTGTCCAAAACTGCACCATAGGCGGTTGAAAGTGAGTAGCCCAACTCACCGCCTTCAAGAATAACTCCCGGCGCTTCAGGATTACTGTGACTTGGATAACCATACGGCCAACTGAATTGATGTGCCATATGCGCAATACCTTCTGTGTTGTGAGGAATCTTGTCAAAATACTTAGACAGTGTGCCTTCAAGAAAAAGATTGGACTGAACAGCGGGAAAGCCGTGGCCAGGTCCGAGTACGAACATCATGTTCAAATCATGCGCAATAATAGCTCGGTTGAGATGGGCGTAAGTAAAATTGATTCCCGGACAAGTTCCCCAGTGACCAAGCAGGCGGGGTTTAATATGCTCAGGCTTAAGAGGCTCGGTTAATAAAACATTATCCTGTAAATATATTTGAATTGCGGACAGGTAATCTGTCGCTCGAACGAACTTTTTAAGAACATCACTCATGTTTTCAATTCTATCAGGTTTTTTAACAATAGTTTTCCACTACTGTGTAAAGTTTTCTCATTGGAAAATTTCACTGTCAGCAACCGAGTAATATCTACTAATGAAATTTCTGTTATACTGTCGGGCAATGGAAAATGTACGCGTGAAAAAAAGCAGTGCCGGTCTGGGACTTTTTGCCAACAAACAGTTTAAGCGTGGCGATCTTATTATTGAATATACCGGAGAAACGATAAGTGAGGAAGAAGTTAATCGACGGGGTGGAAAATACTTATTTGAGTTGAATGACGATTGGGCGATAGACGGCAAAGGAAGAGATAATATCGCGAGGTACATTAACCACAGTTGCAAACCAAACTGCTATCCTGAATTGAATGAAGAAGAAACCAGAGTCTTCATCTACGCTAAAAAGAAAATCACTCCGGGAGAAGAACTCACTTACGACTACGGCAAAGATTATTTCGACAAAATCATAAAGCCGGTGGGATGTAAGTGTGCAAACTGCGCTATTCGGAGATAGATTCAACCGGCAATCCGGTTTCTGAAGACTCCTCTTCTGTATCCTCTGATTCCGGCGCGTTAGAGTCTTCATCCGCAACAGACTCAGAACTGCTAGCTGTCTCGTCAGTTGAAGTAGCGGTGGAAGTCGGCACCGCCGGTTCCGGAGTCGGTTTTGGTATGTCCTGAAGACCAAGACCAACCAAACCACCGTCAGCCTTTTGATTCGTATTTTGGACCGGCACAGCGACGGTACTATGCTTTATATCTCTTTCATCGGCTGTGTTGGTGCGTATTCTTTCGTTCCTGGCCTCAATTGTTTTTTCCACATCTATTTGACCTTCGTCTGTATAGCCAACCAACGCGGAGAAGCCCAACCCCACCATTATTATCACGTTGGTAATAAGAAAGTGTTTTCTGCTCTGCCGTCTTCTGAGTTTATCTTTCGAGAGTGGGGTCGGTGCCTTGCGTGCAACTTTTTCTCCCACCCTTTCAACCACTTCTTGCCTCTCGACCACCCTGTTTATTTCCGGAGCCGGTGCCACAACTCTTCGAGTGGCCCTTTTACGAGGAGATTTGGTTGAGACACTATCAACACGCCTCGCAGTAGCGCGCCTGCGAGTTGTCCGCCCGGCAATATTGTTTTCTTCAGACGAACCCATGACAATGATTGTACCATCAGAAAGATTTCTGCCATAGTTAATTTAGTGGCTGTTGTCAACATCATCTGTTATAGCAAATAAAAAAGAAGACCTTATCACCCTCCGGTGATAAGGTCTATAGTGATACAGAAGCTGTACCTAACAATACAAAACGAAACAAAACTAGAAGTCAATCAACTGAACAACTGCGCAAGGGCCGGAAAACCTATCCTTACTTAGCCCGATGCTGACCCTAAATAATCGACCAGCAATCTTCATTTCGATAATCCCAAGGTCAGGATTGTAGTCTGGACCCGAAGGATTGCTTTTCCATGCGTGTCTTATACCAGACTTATGTAACCGTTTGTTAATTTCTTTGACCAAATCCCAGTCACTCCAGTAACCGGTAATTTCAGATCTGGCGCTATTAAGCACAGTTAGAATCTTGCTTTTAAGATCAACCGCATCCTCGTGTTCTGCAATAGAGGTGGGTGTTTCCGACACCAACTCCGCAAACGACTTACCTGTTGAAGGAGGTGGTCCGACATCGTTAATGTAAGGCATGACGTACGCGATAACCTTATGAAGTTCGTCGGGGTTTGCGTCTGCCCTTACCAGTTCCTTACTGACTTCAGCTTGGAAGTATACCATGACATTGGGCCACTCCGTTCCTTCAGCAGTCCCTACCTTTTCATCGCTGGACGTCCTAAAATAATGGAGTTGATCTTTACTATGGGAATTGGGATTTCCAAGACACAGTGACCACCCAAAAATTTCACCGGTTTCTTGATCAGAGCCTATGACGCTAACTGTCGGACAGACACAACCCTGTTCACCAATAAGACTGAGCCCGGCCACAACCATAGCCTTTACCTGGCCATCTGCGTTGTAAGGAAGAGGCTTAATAGTTGTCGGAATTGGTGGAAGCTTTCTTGCTTTCAGGTAACCCCAATATTTGCTGGCACGTATATACTTCTGTAAGAGTCTCATCGCTCACCTCGTTTGTTGATTGTATATAAAACAACTTATTACTAATGCAAACTATATAATGTATTTCGGATTTTGTCTAGCGGACCGTAATGGTTCAATAGCTTGTGAACACTAGTCACTTAAACTAGTGTCATGTACACAACCAATCCTAAGATGCCCAAGATTCGTAGAGACGCTGTATTGTTTGCCAATAAACACGGAGTACGGTGTGCTGCCAGGCACTTCGGTTTCTCACCAGGAGCGATTGTGGAGTGGCGCAAGAAAGCTAAAGTCATTGGTCTTCACCCTATTCCCACAAAGAGCAGTCGACCTAAACATAGTCATCGGACGTTAGACAATGGGTTGGTCGAAAAGATTGTTGACGTTCGTTTGCGTACCAAACGATCATCGGAAGTGGTACACCGGGTACTGGCAGAGAATGGCATTCATGTATCACTAAGTACCGTGAAGCGTACTCTAGACCGAGGTGGCTATACCAAGAAACGGAGTCCGTGGAAGCGATATCACCCACCAAGTCCACGACCATTAGTTAACGCTCCAGGAGCCTTAATACAAGCCGATACGGTACATCTGGCGGTGCAAGGCAAGACGGTACTGTATGTCTTCACCTGTATTGATGTGTACTCGAGGTGGGCCTATGCTCGTTGCTATACAAGAGCCAACTGTCGTACCGCCACAGACTTCATTAAACAAGCTCAAGTGGCAGCACCGTTTCTGTTTCAGTGTGTACAAACGGACAATGGGAGTGAGTTCAGTACCCACTTTACGGAGCGTATACAAATACGTCATCGACATACCCGGGTTAGGAAGTCCAATGACAATGCTCACGTTGAACGCTTTAACCGGACTCTGCGGGAAGAGTGTCTGGACGCACTACCGGTTGACCATCGAGTGATCAATCAGCATCTCCCGAAGTACCTTGCTCACTATGTGAACGATCGACATCACTTCGGTATTAACTTGGTGAAACCAGTCCAATTACTAGAGAGGTGTTCACAAGCTATTGATTAGAAAACGGCGGACATCTTTTTCTATGGCATACTTGAAGTATGTCTAAGCAAAAAAGAATACTTGTGGTTTTTGTTATTGTTGTCGGTCTTTACTTTTTACTCTCGTCTTTTTGGCAGAAACAAGAGCCCTTGTACCCCGCAAACGGCACGAGTATTGTTGTTTTTGGCGATAGTCTGGCCTACGGAGTCGGCGCGACAGCCAACAACGACATTGCTTCACGCCTTGAGACGAAACTCAATACACCGGTTATAAACTCAGGGGTCTCTGGAAACACGACCGCGGACGCGCTTAACCGAATTGATGAGTTGCTCAAGCTGGACCCAAAAGTAGTTATTGTTATACTGGGAGGAAACGATGCTCTGAGACGCTTACCAATCAAAGACACTTTTAATAACTTGGAAAAAATTATCGTATCCTTAACTGATTATGGGTCGGCTGTTGTTTTGGTCGGCGAACCGGGTGGTCTCTACGGCCAGCAATATGAAAAAGAATATGAGAGATTGGCCGAAGAACACCGTACTTTTTATGTATCAAATATATTGTCAGGTTTGCTGGGAAGACCGGAATACATGAGTGATTTGATCCACCCCAATGACTCAGGCTACGAAATGGCGACGGAAAGAATTTTGCCGGTTATTGAAGAAATTATCGCAAAAACAAAACAATAGACATCTGCGAGTATGTCTGTCTTCCCGAGATTGACCTTGCAAACCATAGTCTGTATGGTACATTTTGCTAATCATTACACCGCTTAATAATGTTAAGACGTGTAGTTTATTTCATAACCCAAATCAAATTGCCAGAACCACAAAGAAAATATTTAGGGCCGGACACAAGAACCAGAATCAACAAGGCGATCAGAGCGCCTGAACTGAGAGTGGTTGGTCCTAAAGGTGAAAATCTTGGTACACTCTCCCTTGCTGAAGCTCTCAAAGAGGCAGAAAAAAGGAAACTTGATTTAATTGAGATATCCCCCAAAGCCAAGCCCCCGGTCGCTAAAATCACTGACTTTGGGCAATATCGCTACGACACTAAACGCAAGGCCAGCAGAGCTAAAGCGAAAGCTCATGTGACAGAAACTAAAAGTGTTCAAGTGAAAATCGGCACCGGTGAACATGACCAACTTTTGAAAGCCAAGCGTATTGCGGAGTGGTTGGAAGAAGGCCATCGTGTAAAAATCGATCTTTTTCTTTGGGGACGCTACAAGTATATGGAACAGGCGTTTCTGAAAGAGCGACTGGACCGCTTTATGAAAGTCATTCCCTTTGAATACAAAATCGCTGATCCGATAAAAAAGAGTCCCAAAGGATTTACCGCGACTATCGAAAGAGTACCGGGCGCCAAGAAACAAAAAGTCAAAGTGATAGAAGAAAGTAAGCCGGAAGAGTCTAAAAAAGAAGAGGACAAAGATGAACCAGAAGACAGGAAAGATAATAAATCAAAAAAGAAGTCTTTGGATGAGCTTTTAGAGGAAGGGATGATTTAGATGGTGTTTTTTGCTGGACTTTTTGGCCAGAATCCTGTATATTTTGCGCACTTTGACGCGATTTCCCAGTGTCTAAAGCCCGATCAAGCTCGACTGTATTGATTTAGTGAAATTGGATGCAGTACGAGACGCACAAAGAATTTGCGGTGAGCTTTACTTAGATGTAAAGTGAACAGTAAATTTCTGCAGTGCAACGATGTAATGCGCCAATTTCACTAAATCAATATGAAAACAAACAAATCTTATACCAAACGCATTAAAGTGACCAAAAATGGCAAACTGGTTGCCAGACGTCCAGGCCAAAATCACTTTAACGCCCGCCAAACCGGTCAGCAAAGACTCGCTAGAAAACGAACTCAGCTACTAAATTTAAGCAAACGTATCACTCGACGTTTTCTCCCGAAATCAGGCGCTTAAAACAGCTAAACTATTCATTTTATTCCTTATTTACTATTTTAATTTATGGCACGTATAAAAGGTGGCCTGATGGCCCAAAAACGCAGACGAAATATTTTGTCTGAAGCAAAGGGATACCGTTTCGGTCGTGGAACCAAAAAAGCCCAAGCACGTGAAGCGATTTATCACGCACAAACACACGCTTTCGATCACCGCAAAGACAAGAAGGGTGATTTTCGCCGACTTTGGACCGTCCGTATTAACGCCTCTCTCATGAGACATGGTCTGAAATACAGTCGATTCATTAAGGCTCTAAGAGGCAAGAACATCGAACTCGACCGTAAAGTACTTGCCACCATAGCTATCCAAAACCCGGAAGCATTTGATCGAATAGTGGCAGAGGTTGCAAAATAACTCCTACACTAAATCTCTCCTTAAAAGACCCGGCTCGAAAGAGCCGGGTCTTTGGTGTTTTAGTCCTAGGTTGTTTCTTTAGCCCGTCTTATCTGATTAAAAATCAATCTCCATCTCAGCATTCAGCTCCGGAGCAATAGCCTTCACGCCAAGATAATCTCGCAGACGTTGGGTTAAAAAGAGCGAAGCTCTTTCCTCCCCCATAGTAACGAACACTTGTTTGGGCATATGCTCTTCAGAACCGCCATAGACTAAATCAACCAGCTGGTTACGGTCGGCATGACCTGAATAACCGCTAATCGTGACTACTTCTGCTTTCACTCGTACATTCACCCCGTCAATTCGGACTTGTTTGGCACCATCCTGCAACAATCTACCAACACTCCCCACCGTCTGATAACCGACCAAGAGCAAAATTGTGTTCGTGTCGTCAAGGAATTGCTTTTCATGTTCGCGGATCCTACCACCATGACTCATACCAGAACCGGCAATGATTATTTTCGGCCCACCAAACTTGGCGATTTGCTTTGATTCTTTTATTGTTTCAGTAAACGACAATCCTTCGAAAGAAAAAATATCGTCACCTGCCTCAATCTGCCCTCGGACTTCTGGCTTTAGATAATCGGTCGCGTTTCTATAGACATCGGTTACTCTAATAGCAAGCGGGGAATCCAAGTACGTCTTAATGGGAGGAATTATCTTTGATTCAATCATGTTATTGATTTCAAATAGAATTCCTTGGGTACGTTCGAGAGAAAACGCCGGAATGATCAGCGTCCCCTTCTTACGGATTGTCTCTTCGATATAGTGCTGTAAGGCAAGACTACGCTCCTCAACCTCCTCATGAACCCTATCGCCGTAGACACTTTCCATTACCATGTAATCATACCCTTTCGGCACTTCCGGTGGAGCAAGTAGTGGTTGAGGGACATTGCCAATATCACCTGTGAAGACGACCTTTTTACCGTTTCGAGTGAAATTGACCATAGCAGAACCCAATATATGTCCAGCGTCGGTAAGCAAAACAGTGATGTTGTCTTCCAGTAAAAGCGGTTCGTTGTAACTTAATGTCTGCCAAAGAGACAGGGTTAAGTCGATATCATCCTGGCTGTAGATCGGCTTTTCACCTTCTCCTTTCGCTTCATACTCCATGATACGAAGCGCATCGTCAAACATTATCTCTGCCAAATCTTTGGTGGGTGGTGTCGAATAAATCACACCTCGAAAACCATCGCGCACTAATTTGGGAATCCTGCCGATATGGTCGGCGTGGGCGTGAGTGACAAACAAAACATCGACCTTTGCCGGATCGTACACAAAAGGTTGTGAATTGACTTTGGTTGCAAATTTATCTCCCTGTATCAAACCACAGTCAACCAAGACGGCCAGCTCGCCGGTATCAAGCATGAAATTAGCGCCGGTAACGGAACCGACCCCACCGTAAAATCCTAAAGTTGAACTCATGAGCTTATTGTACTTTTACTCAAAATATAATGCGCCAGTAATCCCCCACTAAAACCGACGATGACATCTTTTATCGTATCAGGTAAATAGGTGGCCGGTTCATAGAGACCGGCAAAGTATTCAAAAACCTCCCAAGCGCCAGTCATTACAACCAGAGTAATAACGACCATTTGTAAGGTCGCCGGACAATTAAACCGACTGAAAGTGCAAATAGAATGGACACCAAGACCAACCAAGACACCTCCCCAAAAATGCATCAAGATGTCGAACCACCAGTAGTACCAATACAAAGAGGCCACCACCGCTACCAGATGCGTGATTGCAAATACGACAGAAAGAATCAAAAAGATTATTACTTTGCCATGAACCATATGATTATAATAGCAGTTTTAAGTGACAAGAAAAAACTCCCTAGAGGGGGAGTCTTTTCAGCGGAACCACAAACGCATGCCCCCGATTAAAAATCAGGTGGGCGTCATATCTGACTCGACTATTCGATGACCCCTGATGGTCTTCGGCACGAGGCACGACTTCCGACTGCCCTTACAATACGTAATCGGAACATACGTAATATGGTTCCACCTTTTATATTATCAGAAAAACGGTCGGCCCTAAAGGGCCGACCGTTTAACAACCAAACCAAACACTACTCAGCTTCCCCGTCAAGATTCACATCGTACATGATACGCTCTTGGGCGGTTGTATACTGCATAATCTCCTCGTCTTTGAACCAAATCTTTATTTCTCTTTCTGCTTCCACCGGTGATTCCGACTGATGAACCAAGTTTCTCACGGCTCGATTCTCGTAAGTGGCATGACCAAATGAATCGACAGTGTAATCTCCACGAATCGTTCCCACATCAGAAGTGGAAGGTTCGGTTGAGCCGACAATTTTTGTAACAACAGAAGTAGCCTTATTCCCTTCAAGGACCAGTGCTACGATAGGGCTTGCCTGCATGTACTTCACAACCGTGCGGATGATGTCCTTGCCGTATTCTATGGCTTCTTTTTCAACCTCCTTTCCTTGTTCTGTTAACTCTTTAACAATCCCCTCGCCTTTTTTTTGATACCAAACATCATCTTTGTTGTAGTGTTCGAGTAGCTGAACCTCGGTAGCCTCCACCATCTTCATCGCGCTGATTTTCAAGCCCGTCTGTTCGAAACGCTTAATAAGCTCCCCAACCAAACTGCGTTGTACAGCGTCTGTCTTAAGGAGTACTAGTGATCTTTCTTGATTAGGTCGTTTTGTCATAAATAATATTTAAATATTGTCGGTAGTATAGCAAAAAAGCCGAAAAAAGCACGTTAAATTGGTCTAAGTTCAAGAAATAATTGCAACTTACAATCTAACTAATCGAAGTTGCACTTTGGCTCGGTCAACATATTTTCGGTCAGACTGTCTCCCGTATAACCATTCTCCTTGGAATGGGAGTCAACACAGTAATAGTATTTCCGGCTATATTTTATGGACACAGCAAAATTATTTTCCTCGGCAAAACAAGTGGCTGTTTCTCCTAAAATATTTTCCGCTTCCCTCACCGCTCCCGCAAAACTGAGGGTATGGGACTTACCGGGAATCACATCACTCACAAAAATACTTTTAACAGTATTACAATTGCCACTGGCAAAACCATAGCTTCTGTGTGAAATTAGATACTGTTCCGCGTCTTCATAAACGCCAAGAGCGCTGATAGCTGTCGCTCGTAAGTGTGAGTTGTACATATAAAACGCCACCACGATAAAAACACAAGTGATCGCCACGATAAACCCCAGGAAATACTTCATATGGTTCATTTAGTCAAAATCAAAGGACCTTTTTCGGTGATAGCTACAGTATGTTCGAAATGAGCGCTTAAGGAACCGTCTTGAGTATAAACACTGTAACCGTCTCCGGCATCATCAAAGTATACATCCTCACTACCGATATTCACAATCGGCTCTATGGCATAGACATGACCAACCTCAATAGTCGGGCCGGTACCGGCTCGCCCAAAATTTGGGATGGTTGGATCCTCATGAACTGCATAACCAACACCATGACCACAAAGCACCTTCACTACGGAAAAACCCCGAGACTCAACGAACTTCTGAATCGCTTCACTGACGTCGCCAATCTTCCCTCCCGGCTTGGCCACTTTGATTCCAACAGCTAGAGCTTCCTCCGTACAGGCTAAAAGTTTTCTGGCTTCAGCACCAATCTGACCAACTCCTAGCGTGAATCCGGCGTCGACTATCATTCCTTTGTAACCAATCGACATATCAAGATCAACAACATCACCTTCTCTAAGAACAACGTCTTCCGATGGAATTCCGTGTTGGACACAATCATTAACTGAAATACACATCGAGGCCGGATAAGGACGGTCGGCAAAGCCCGGGTGATACCCGAGCAAGACTGGCTCCACTTTCAAGTCTTCAACCAGCTCCATAGCCCTATCATCAAGAGACAGAGTGGTAACGCCCGGCACTACCTCCTTAGCTACATCCTTTAATATCTTGGCGAGAATAGCCCCTGCCTCTTTTAGCACTGTGATTTCCTCAGGGGTTTTCTTTGTTATCATAATTGACGATTAATACCCAACGCCCGCAAAATCTGTTGGTGCACTCCCTCTATTGTGTCTGTGCCGACAAGATCATGGACCTTCGTGTCAGGTCGGACTCGATAATAATCTAAAACAGGTAAAGTATCATTGCTGTACCAACTCAATCGAGCCTCAATTGATTCTTCCGTGTCATCCTTACGGGCTCTTCCCTGCATTCTTTTCCTCACAACTTCTTCCGGGGTGTCTAGGTTGACAACATGTAGTCTTTCGCGCTCAAAAAATTGAAAAGCGTCTTCCAGAACCAAAGCTTGGGTAACAGTTCGTGGGAAGCCGTCGATCAACAAATGGCTCTTAGGGTCAAGCTGATCAAGCATGGCTTGGCCCCACAATATATGAGTCAGAAAATCAGGTTGTAGAACACCGGTGTTCAAAGTCTGTTCGATCTTTCTTTCGGCGAAGGTCTCGTGCTTGGCTGCAAGCGCGCGGAAGCGTCGACCGGTCTGAATGTCAACAATTCGTCTGGTCGGGTCTTTTTCAGCTATCACTTTGTATAGGCGATCAATTTGAGTTCCTTTTCCACTCCCTTGCGGGCCAATGAAGATCACTGTTATCGGTTCCATGTTATGAATTTAAATACGTAAAAATCTGTTCTCTAACCTCTTCTGGTGTTTTTGTGCCGTCTATGTCGATCAACGTGCCTCGCTCGCGAAAGAATTCTATCGATTTTGCGGTGTAGGTATGATATTCGTCCAGTCTTTTTTCAACCACCTTACCTGAATCGACTACGTCTCGCGCTCTTCCCGAACTACGCTCCCTTACTATATCGTCGGAAATTTCCAGATTGAACACAACATATGGTCGATCCACCCACTCATGTATTTCGTGAAAAAGTTCCGCCTCGTTTGGTTTTTTCGCCACTCCTTCAAACACCACACGCTCATCTTCGTGTTGCGAAACAAGAGCGTGAGTCATCCAATATGAAGCGACCCATTCCGGCATAAGATAACCGCCCTCGTACATATTCTTCATTCGCAAGCCAAAAGGAGTTGGTAATTTGGCTGTCTCTCGTACTTTGTCTCCGTTTGAATACAACACCCCTCCGTAGTGTTCGAGTATTAAACGCGCTTGGGTTCCTTTACCTGAAGCTATCTTTCCCATCAATACAATACTCTTGTATTTTGTCGAATCTTGCATAAGCCTATGGAGAGTAGCAACTTTTTCATCTATATGCAACATTGTGTTATGCTTATTTCCGCATGGAAAAGAAACATATAATCACCCTTTCAGGTAAACCGGGCAGTGGCAAATCATCGACCGCCGACAAAGTAGCTGAGCTTCTGAATTACACCAGACACTCTTCGGGTGACATGGTACGTCGCATATTGAAGAAAAACCACATGACTCTCGAAGAATACAACGCTAGAGCCGAGACCGATCACAGCCTCGACGCTGAAGTTGACGAACAGTTAAGATCCCTTCGCGATCAAGAAGACATAGTGGTGGACTCAAGACTCGGTTTTTATTGGATTCCCGAGTCGTTCAAGGTTTATCTTGATCTTGACCTGGACCTGGCCACTGCTCGAATTTTTAAAGACACTGTCAGCAACGACCTTAGGCGAGCATCTGAAGCTAACTCAACCTCATTAAACGAAGTCTCAAAGCAAGTGAGGGAGAGAATGTTAAACGAACAATCTAGGTTCAAACAAATGTACGGGGTGGATCCTTATAACAAAAATTATTTTGATTTCATTATTGATACGTCCCGCCAAAATCCTCAATCAGTAGCCATTGCTGTTTTTGACGCCTATAAGGAGTGGTTGGATTCGGAAGTGTGGGAGCAACAATACCACACGGTTCCGCTCGGATATTCATTAAAGAACAAGTATTGATGACTTGATTAGGGAAGAGAAAATGGGTGTGCCCTTCGGGCACACCCATTTTCTCTTGTCTAAGTCAAATCAATTAAAATTCTTAAAATTGCTTTAGACGCTAGGCGTAAGCGGAAAATTTTCAGCGAAACAACGATGCAGATGAAGTAATTTACAAGTTTAGTACTCTCTCATTGAGACCTGTGCGTCTAGCCGACGAATAAGGTCAAGCACCACCGACACCACAATCAATACTGCAGTACCGCCGATAGCGAGAGCCGTGACTCCGGTTGCGATCTGCATACCAACCGGTAGCACAGCCACAAAACCAAGGAAAGTAGCACCCACCAAAGTCAGTCTGGTTACCAAGCCACCTAAGTACTCCGAAGTATGAGCGCCCGGTCGAATACCGGGAATAAAACCGCCACTTCGTTGCAGATTTTTTGAAACGGCATCAGGGTCAAAGGTGACAGCAGTGTAGAAGAAGGTGAATAGGAAGACCAGAACAAAGTAAATACCTCCGTACGCCCATTGGTTGTTTAAGAAGTTGGTTATTATTTCGTTGGCTTGATTCACCCATGGTTTTTCAACCACAGCCGAAAGAATATTCAACACCATCTGCGGGAACAACAAGATCGATAGTGCGAAAATGATAGGAATCACACCGGCTTGATTAAGACGCATTGGCAAGTATGAAGAACTTGAACCATAGGTTGAGCCACCTCGACTTTGTTTAGCGTAAGTAACCGGCACCGGTCGTTCGGCTTCAGTCATCACCACAACAGCGTAAATAATACCTATAGCAACCATAGTGAATCCGACATACATAGGTAACTGAGAACCGTCGTAAGAGAAGAATAACTGACTGGCAGTCGCTGGAAGAGACGCTACAATACCGGCAAAGATGATGATGGAGACTCCATTACCAACTCCGTACTCGGTCACCATTTCACCAATCCACATCAAGAGCATGGAGCCAGCCACGATCAAGATTACATTGACGACGAATTCGAATGAAGACAATCCGGAAAGAACTCCCTGGCTCTTTAACAGAGTAAGGAATCCGAAACCTTGCAAAATAGCAAGCGGTAGAGTCAACATTCGGCTGTATTGGGTAAACTTCGCACGTCCGGCTTCCCCTTCTTCCGTGTAAAGACTTTTCAGCTTTGATGACATCACCGTCAGCAGTTGCATTATGATGGAAGCGGTAATGAAAGGCCCCACCCCTAGCATCACGATCGACAAGTTTGCCAACCCTCCTCCGGAAAAGATATTGAGCAAACCGAGAAACTGATTATTTGAGAAGAATTGTTCCAATACTGCCACATCAATTCCAGGAATTGGAATAGCGGCCAACATTCGGAAAATGACCAACGCACCGAGCACGAAAAGTACTCGATTGCGAATAGCCGGTTCGGTGAAGATGATTTTTAGTTTGTGAAGGAATTTTTGCATAAACCTATGGTATCGCTTATTTCACGCTTCCGCCAGCCTGCTCGATCTTTTCTTTAGCTGACCCTGAAACCTGACAATCCTCGACCGATAGTTTTTTGGTTAAATTTCCATTACCAAGAATTTTTACCGCCGGGACACGACCCTTGGCGGAAGACAGGACTCCCTTTGTAACGAGGGTTTTAGGAGAGACAGTAGCCCCCGATTCAAACACCTCAAGAGCGGAAACATTAACCACCAATGGTCGTACTTTACCTGAATTAACTGTTTTCCCTCGGTTTTTTCCGTGCCCTCTAAGCTTAGGAAGTTTCTTTATTATCTCGCGCATTTCCGGACGAGTACTGTTTCCGGATCGTGCCGCTTGTCCTTTATGACCCTTTCCGGATGTCTTACCTCTTTTTCCTCCGCGCCCAATGCGTTTGCTGGTTTTTCGGGGAGACGAAGGTTTTAGTTCATGAAGTTGCATAAGACTAATCTTTATTTAACTGCTTAAGCGCTTCGACTGTAGCGCGGGCATTGTTAAGTTTGTTCTTGCTACGAGAAAATATCTTCGCTGTAATGTCTTTTACTCCCGCCAATTCCAACACGGTACGTACGGATGAACCGGCCACCAATCCTCGACCGGAAGCAGGCATCATCATTACCTCACTTGAGGCATACTTTACGTGTACGTCATGAGGAATTCTACCCTCTTTGTCCATCGGTACCACAATCATGTGTTTCTTAGCATCACGAACCGCTTTTTCGATAGCAAGCTGTGTGTCACCGGCTTTGCCGATTCCCACTCCAACTTTACCCTTTTTATCACCGATAACGATAGCCACAGAGAATGAGAAACGACGACCTCCGGCCATAACTCTGGTTACGCGACGAATACTGACAATCTTTTGATCAAATTCTTGTCTCGGTCGTTCTTGTCTACCACCTCTTCTAGGGCGTCGTCCCCCTGCTCCGCCTCTTTTATCATTATCACCTCTGCGACGACGGCGTGGACCTCGGTCCTCAGATGTCGCAGCCGGTGCATCGGTTGCTGACTCCATATTTCGAGTCGCATCTGCTCGTGTTTCCACGGCAGTCCTCGGCTTCTTGCCGGTTGTAGCTTCCTGCTGTTTTTCTTCTGACATTTTATTTATTTTCTGATTTAGTAATTCAATTCTTCCTTGAAGTCTAGACGTGAGCTAAAACTTCAAACCTCCTTCTCTCGCTCCATCGGCCAACATTGCCACAATTCCTTGATAGCGAAATCCCCCGCGGTCAAAAACCACTGTGTCGATTTTAGCTTTAATGGCTTTTTCGGCAATTTGGAGACCAACTGCTTTTGCCTTCTCCAAAGGAGTGCCCTTTGCTTCCTTTCTGGAGTCGGTTGCCACTAGAGTCTTACCCGCTTCGTCGTCAATAATCTGTGCGTACACAAATTTATTACTTTTAAATACCGCCAAGCGAGGTCTCGTAGCTGTGCCTGACACTTGTGAACGCAATCGCTTATGACGATGTGTCCGCATGGTAGTTTTGTATTGCGATTTTTCCATATTGAATTATGACAAGACTAAACAGCCTTCTTACCTTGCTTACGAATAATGTATTCTCCTTGGTATCGAATACCTTTACCTTTGTACGGCTCAGGTTTCTTAACTTTGCGAACGTTGGCGGCAAACTGTCCCAACGCTTCTTTGTCTGGACCGGTCAAGGTAACGACGTTTTTTACGATTTCCGCGTTTATCCCTTCCGGTATAGCAACATTCACCTGGTGCGAGAATCCGACATTGAGTACGATTTCTCTACCTTTTATTTCACCGCGATAACCGACTCCTTCTATCTCAAGCACTCTGGTAAAACCTTCGGTCACACCGGTTATCATGTTGTGTATATGGGCCGCGTATGTACCCCACAGAGCTTTCGCATCAGGAGTGTTTTTAGGAGACAAAGTTATAGTATTGCCTTCGATTTTCACTTCCACATCTTTTTTAATTTCTCGTGTAAGAGTTGCTTTCGCACCTTTTACCGTCAGTAGACCATTCTCAAACGTAACCGTTACGCCACTTGGAATCGTCACCGGAATTTTTCCTAATCGACTCATACTTACCAAATAATGAAAAGTTGCTCACCACCCATTTTCTTCTCCTTGGCCTCTTCGTTGGTAAGAATACCGGCCGGAGTTGATAGGATCATGTGCCCCTTTCCAAACTTAACTGGATAAATATCTGCCACTTTCACATAGAGACGTCGACCTGGCTTGGAAATACGTTTTACACCGGAAATGCGGTGACTGCCATTCTCGTAGCGAAGTGTTACTTCTAGTGTTTTCTCCTGTGCTTGTTTACCTTTGGTGGTTACCGAAGCAACATAACCAACTTCCGCAAGCTTGTCTGCAACAGCGTGTCGAAGCTTTGAGTACGGCAACGAAACAGTACTTTTTCCAACCACACCTGCGTTTTTTAGACGAATGATAAAATCGCCGATTGTGTCGCCTACCATGATGATTTTCTTACGCCTGGTATTAATCCTTCGTGTGCGAGTTCGCGGAAGCAAATTCGACACGTGTCGAAATCACGCATATATCCCTGTTTTCGGCCACAAAGCTTACAACGACGGACAACACGCGATTTAAATTTTGGTGTTCGCTCGGAGCGAACAATAATCGCCTTTCTTGCCACAATTATTATTTATTATTGTTTTATTTTCGAAGCAGTATCGTCTAGATGTGACGACTTGCCTCCTGATAAATCCGGCTCGTTAGTTCACAGAGTGATCTTTGAACTAACTCACCTTCAACGTAAGGCGCTTTAAAAAAAACAAGCGCTCAAACGTCTTGCCGGATACAATATCAGAATAATGCTAAAAAGCAATGTTTTGTCAGCTTTTGCTGGTTGATTTATTTTTAATCTGTGGTATTTTTTTGTCAGCTGCTCATTGGGCAGTTCTTTTCAATTCAATATTTTTTTGGGAGATGCGCGATGAGCAAAGTGACAAGAAGTATCGCTTCTTTACTTTTATGGGCAGCGGTTGGTACCACTGTCTATGCTTTCCTGGCAACTGTCCTGTTGGTAGCAAGTACATCCTGGCTAGACGGTTCAGGGTGGACTTCCTTTCTATACGAGACGTTCGGTGCCGGCATTCCGCTCGCAGTCGGAGCGTGGTCGGAGAGCTCACAGCCAAACGATCTTTTCATTTGGCTTATGATCCTTTTCGGATCCTCGCTCGTATTGGTGTCGGCCTTGGCGGTAGCAGTCTGGATTTACAGAGTCCAAACCGTTGCCGACGAAGTTGCCGGCCGATTGGCGGAGATGTACAAGATCGAGAGCTTTCGGAACCTAGAAGAGCTTGCCATACTGGCCAAACAAAGTACACAAAAAGCCACAGGTGTGAACAAAACTACTTGGGAACGTGTGACAGAAGCTCTGGAATCTGTAAAAAAACTAAAAAAGGACATGCGACCTTTTGACGAGATCAATAAGCGTGTGGTTGCCTTACGGGCAGAGCTTCAGGCAGGAAACGAGGGTAGCACAAAAGTAATTGAGCAATGTGAAAAGTTTAAAGAGTCCATGAACTACCACCTGGCGGAGGCAACACCGACTCTGAGAGCATTATTAGAAATCAGGGAGATACAAGAACTAGCCAAGACTTTATCCGAATCATCTAAGTTGATTGCCCGATTAGGAGATGATATGGGTATGTCTGGATTTCTCGATAAAAAGCCAGAAGGAGGCGATGTCGGAGAAGTCGAAAAGACCGACATCGAAAAAGCCGGCTCAATAGTAACTAAATTTGCCGACTATCAAAAAGACGGTCCATTTCGTCGACTAAAATAAAGAAACTAAGGATCAAAAATCCTAGGAAATGCCCCGATGCACAATGTGCGTCGGGGCTATTATTTTACTTTTCACATAGACAAGGCTAATCGGGCACGAAAAATCCGGCTTTTTATAAGCCGGATTTTTCGTGCTTTTTCATTTATCTTGATAACTACTTCTTATCCTCTGCTTTTTGCAACGGCACCCCAATATGTCGCAATAGTACTTCCGCTTCTTTCTTGTCTTTGGCAGTCGTCACAATGGTGATTGACATACCAAACACATCTTTAATGTCTTCATCAGCAGTCTCCGGAAAGATGGTGTGTTCTTTTATACCAAGAGTGTAATTGCCCATCTCGTCAATTGAGGTGGTTTTAAGACCACGAAAATCACGCGTCTGCGGAATGGCAATGTGAATAAGTTTATTTAGAAAATCTATCATCCTCTGTCCTCTGAGCGTAGCCTGATAGCCAACCACATCACCCTCGCGTAGTTTGAAAGCTGCGATTGATTGCCTAGCCTGTCGGGGTGCCGCTTTTTGACCGGTAATTCTGGCGAGTCGGTCTTGAATCAAAGCGATTTTAGCTTTGTCATCTACTCTACCTGTACCGACCGAAACCACAACCTTCTCGACTGTCGGTGCTTCATTAACGTTACTGTATCCGAAATCTTTTTTTAAAGTCTCAAATACACTTGCCAATTGAGCCTGTACTGTTTCCATACTCTAACTAGTTAGTGTTTTTATTAAATTAAATCTTCTTTCCACTTGGTCTCGCGACACGAATTTTTTTCTTTTTATCACCCTCACCCTCGATTGTAAAACCGGCACGAACAGCCTTGTTTCCTTCCATCAGTGATACGTTGGAAACGTGTATCGGCATGCTTTTCTCAATAATTTGGCCTTGGGAACGAGTTCTTTTATTTTTTTGGTGTCGTTTTACCTCATTAATTCCTTCAATAATAACCTGATTGGTTTTTCTCAGCGCAGTAAGAACAGAACCGGTCTTGCCTTTATCTTTACCGGCAATTACTTTGACTGTGTCACCTTTTCGAATTTTCATACGCTATTTTGATTACACGACTTCCGGCGCGAGACTGACAATTTTTTGGTAACCAGCTTCCGACAACTCTCTCGGAATCGGACCAAACACACGGTTAGCGCGAGGTTCTTTTTTAACTTTGTCGACAAGGACAACCGCGTTGTCGTCAAAGCTTACGTAAGAACCATCCTTGCGACGAAACGGTTTTCGTTGTCGCACCACCACGCCGTAGACGACTTCCTTTCGCTTTACTTGTTTTCGTGGCTCCGCGGTTTGTACCGCAAGGACAACGATCTCTCCGAGCTCGGCATAACGCTTCTTTGAACCACCAAGCACCTTAAAAACTCGGCCTATTTTAGCTCCTGAGTTATCGGTAATTTTCACGATTGTTTGTGGCTGAATCATATTATTTTGTGATTACAAGCTCAAAAGACTTTCGTTTTGAGATTGGGCGGACTTCCTTAATTTCGACCGTTTCACCGACTTTTGCAGTGTTTCCTTTGTCGTGCACCAAGAATTTCTTCGTTCGACGTAGGAATTTCTTGTACTTTGGATGCTTCACGTATCGCTCAACAGCGACCGTGCAAGTGTCAGTCATTTTTGATGACACAACTTTCCCGCGAAGCACACGACCATTATTGGTTTTCTCTGTAGTACTCATAACTATTATTCTTTATTTGGTTTCTTGATTACGTCGTCGGGCTGTTAACTCGGTAAAAGAACGGGCGATTTCAAGTTTTGCGTTTTTAATAACGCTGGCTTTACGACTGAATTTATCTTTGAAGCGTTCTTGTCGCACCGTCTCGCGCGCACTCCGGACCAAGTCGGTCAACTCAGCATCAGATTTTTTCTTTATATCTTGCATGTTTGTCATAGGTGATATTTTTTATTGCTCACGATACAAGAGTGACTAAACTCTAGTGTCTTCACGAGACACAAACTTAGCTTGTAATGGTAGTTTGGCTGTAGCTTTTCGAAAAGCCTCTCTCGCCACTTCTTCTGATACACCATCAATTTCGAACAGTATTCGACCGGGACGAACTTCGAAAACAAAATGGTCTGGGTCACCCTTTCCTTTACCCATCGGTACTTCAGCCGCTTTTTCGGTTACCGGTCGGTCGGGAAAGATACGAATCCAAGACTTACCTGTCTTACCCATAGTTCGAGAAATAACCCGACGAGCTGCCTCGATCTGATTTGAACGCACACGTGAGGCCGAAGTCGCTTTAAGACCATACTCCCCGTAAGAGACCGTGATGCCTCTGGTGTCAGGACGATTCAGTCTTTCCTCGCTTTTACGACTGGTTTGCCACTTGCGGTGTTTTACTTTTTTTGGAAATAACATAAATGAATTATTTACCTGCTAGTACGAGCTTCCATGTCTTGCTGACCGGCTTTACGGTCGGTGAAGACTTCCCCTCGATAAATCCACACTTTTATACCAACAGCTCCGTATGGCAGTCGCGCTGTCACTCGTGCAAAGTCGATATTGGCTCGAAGAGTCTGCAACGGCACTTGACCTTTTTTCAACTCTTCTTTACGAGCCATGTCAGCTCCACCAAGACGACCGGAGAGTGTGATGCGAACTCCTTCCACGTCTCGATTAGCCATGACCTTCTCAGCAGTTTGCTTCATCACACGTCGGAAAGTCATGCGTTTTTCCAGCCCTTCAGAAATCATTTGTCCGACAATACGGGCTGATGATTCCGGTGAACGGACTTCTTCAATATCGATTTTCAACTCCGGCTTGTCGGTGAGTTTCTGCTTGCGCAAGAACAAATCAATATCTTTTTTCAACTTGTTGATACCTTCTCCACTACGCCCTATGACCAGGCCGGGTCGTGAAGTTTTGATAATGATTCTAATATCTTTTTCGCTTCTTTCTATTTCCGTTGCGTCAATCGACATTCCCTTAAGACGCTTATCAAGCATCCGGCGAAGAGAAGCGTCGACACGGAGATATTCGCGAAACTTCTGCGGATTCATGGTAAACCAGCGACTTTTCCAATCGCGGTTCACTCCGATCCTCTGTATATATGGATGTGCTACGTGTGTCATATCTATTTTTTCTTCTCGCCTAGCTCAACAGAGATGTGGCTGTTACGTTTGTTAATTCGAGATGCAGATCCACGAGCTCGTGGCATAGACCTTTTTAAAGTCACTCCCTTGTTGACAGCAACCGCTTTAACAAAGAGTTTTTCTACATCCTTTCCTTGATTTTTGGCGTTAGCAATTGCAGACTCAATCACTTTAGCAAATGGTCCGGCTGCACGCTTATCGACAAATTGCAGAGAAGTCAGAGCGCTGGTTGCGCTTTTTCCTCGTACCAAGTCAGCCAAAAGACGAACCTTACGGGGTGACTGGCGATAGTTTTTTAGAAATGCTTTCATACCAATTATTTACTTGCGGTCTTAGCGGCTTTGGCAGCTGAAATTTCAGCTTCCTTCTTCTTCTGCTCAAGTTCCTTCTGCATCTTACCTCCGTGTCGATGGAACTTTTTGGTTGGTGAGAATTCACCAAATTTGTGCCCCACCATTTCTTCGGCGACTAAGACTTCCAGATGACTTCGACCATTGTGAACACCAAATTTAAACCCTACCATTTCCGGAGAAATGACAGAATTGCGAGCCCAGGTTTTGATAACACCACCCTCTCCGGGTTTTTTACCGGCGATCTTTTTGAGCAGTCTTTCGTCTACGTATGGTCCTTTATAGAGTGATCGTGACATAATTAAGTGAGGAAAGGAGTGTGGTGTCTTGCGCTAAATCAGCATGTATTTTGATTTCATCCGCTAAAATTTACTTGCGCAAACCAAAACACAACCTTACTTCATTTATTAAATTGTTACTAAATACCGCTTGTAGTTGGTAACTTTGTTCAAAAATATATAACACTTTGAGCAAAATTACCGTCAGTGGCGGCTTGTGAACCTTCCTCCATAACCCGGTAACGGCCAGATACGGAGTTTGTTCACTACTTCGTTCTTTTTTCTTGCACTTCCTGCCAGGAAAGTGACTTGAGGTTGGAACTGCATGAGAATACTGGAAAACAGTCGTAAAGTCAACGCGCAGGTCTTTACATACATATCATTTAGTGCTATAAACAATGTCAGTTGTTAACCCTTTTCGGGGTATTTTATTTAGAGGAGATAGTAAATGAATAGTAAACGCTGTCTTGTTTTTGCCGCCCACGGAGACGATGAGACGAATGGGGTCGGTGGTACGATTCTGAAGTTGCGGGATTCGGGTTGGAGCGTGTTTATCGTATACGCGACTCTGCCGACAGACCCGAGTCTCAATCACCGGAGAAAAAATGCCTGTCTTTCCGTCGGAAAAGCAACCGGCTCATGTGTGGATGTATGGGGTCTGCCAGACGCCAGTCTTGAGGTCACTGAAATGACAAAGAAAATGACCCAGACCGTCTTCGATCAGGTAAAGCCTGATCTGGTGCTCGTGATGAACCCAATTGATGTTCACCCCGACCACCGAGCTATGGCAAGTCTGGCCATGGGACCGGCTTTGCAAAAAGGTGTTAACACCGAGCTTATGTTCTATGAACTCTGTGCTTCCGGCCGACACATCAACGCCGACCGGCCACAGACCATCGGGCACTATCCGACACATTTCGTCGATATTACCGACGAAATCGACCGTGCCGCAGAGCTTCAAATGCTTCACGACACTGAGGACCCGGAAGCAATGATTCGAGGTATGCGAAACGTCCACAGCAACCGAGCCAAAGAATATGGTCTCGGCGCAGGTGGATACATGGAAGCATTTATGCGCATCACTCGGGTGGGACCAATACAACACGGACTGGGAGAAATATTCCTCGAAACTCCATACGTACTACCCCGCCCCATCGGAGTCGACTTTGATCCGGGGACGATTGGGTTGTGATCCTTTAACCAAAGGCCGGGAGCGTTTGCGCTTCCGGCCTTTCTTTTTTTATTTAATATAGTGACATAATCACCATAATGAACAAATCAGCCAATGAAGAATGTGATGTGTCTCAGCATAAAAAACTACTGGGGGTAATCCTTGAAGGTGATATAAAATCGGCCCGTATTGCAAAAAACGTATGTCAATTTATGTGTGAGAGATTTAAATACTCAAAATATAGCCCCCGCAAATCAAATCCCAGTCTTAAGAGCTAAAAAAGTCTTATTTATCAACACAGGTTAACTTAAAAATATCGAGTTTGTTTTGTGGTGGCTATACCTTACTATCGATATGCGCAAAGCCTTTACAAAAAATGCATTCGTAGTAAGTTTGATGCGGAATAACTTGTTTCATTAAAAAAGGAGAAGATGTAATGTCTCAACGGCAAAATGGCCATCGGCCGAAACGAAAGACCGTTTCTCAGTCTACAACAAGACAACAGGTAAATAATAACCTCAAAACAAAGCCAGGTGCTTCAATCGGAAAGCAGATACCGAGCATTCCAACCAGTTTACGTACGATCACCAAGCAAGCAGGTGACGTAATAACCTACGTGTTTGATACAAACGTGTTGATGGAAGATGCTTCTTCGGTGTATAGGTTTAAAGAACATAACATCTACATACCAGAGACAGTACTAGAAGAGCTGGACAGAAACAAAAAAGGCGATCGGGAAGAAAACCGTCAGGTTCGTACTGTAAGCCGATTGTTTGATGAATTAATACGAGGCAACCGAGGACTTAAAGCATCCGAAGGTTTTCTTCTACCGGGCGGTGGGCGGTTGTTTCTGGGCGATGATATGTTCCCTCAAAAACCGGTTAAAGCTCTAAACACAAACAAACCCGACAACAAGATCATCAACACTTGTTTAGCCTTGGCACAACAGAATAAACCGGTGGTACTGGTATCCAAGGATATTTTATGTCGTGTTAAAGCGTTTAAAGCAGGGGTCAATGCCGAGGACTACTTGCACGAGACAGCAACCAGCAGTGGTGATGACGAGCAAGTAAGAACAGGTGTCCATGAACTGCCGGATTCATTCTGGGAAGAAGTAGAGAGTAGTCTAAAGATTGAACATATTGAAGGCCGAAATCAGTACACTTTTTCGCACACTTATCTAAAGGGGGTTTTAAACAATGAATTCCTGATCATAGGAGAAAAATTTACACTTCAGATAACGAGAAAGTTGAGTTCTCAAAGGGTAATTGCGAGAGAGATGTCAGTCTATGTCAATAAACCAAGTGCTTGGAGAGTGTCCCCACGCACTCTAAGACAAGCCATAGCTCTTGAGCTTTTACTCGATCCGAACGTCGACTTTGTCAGCCTTTTGGGAAAAACCGGAAGTGGCAAAACCCTGCTCACTTTAGCAGCCGGGCTTGCTCAAACTTTCGACTCAAATCGATACCGAGAAATAATTTTCAGTCGACTAACGGTGCCGGTTGGTGAAGATATTGGCTTCCTCCCTGGAACCGAAGAGGAAAAAATGCACCCTTGGATGGGAGCATTGATGGATAATCTCGAGGTACTGACAAATACGGAGTTTGGGGAGTGGGGAAGATCAGCTACCGCAGATCTGATTCGTAAAAGGATTTCGATTCGCTCATTAAATTTCATGCGCGGTCGAACCTTCTTAAGTAAATTCATAGTACTTGACGAGGCACAAAACTTAACTCCCAAACAAACCAAGACCCTCATCACACGTGCAGGGCCTGGAACTAAAGTGGTGCTCTTGGGTAACACAGCTCAAATTGACACTCCCTATCTATCTGAGCACACCAACGGTTTAGTATACGTAATCAAGCGTTTAGGAGGAAATTACAGCCGATTGGGTCATGTTACTTTGGATTCGGTCGAGAGGAGTTTGTTATCAGCTGTGGCGGAGGAATATCTGTAGCTAACAAGTTGGTTCTTAAAGACCGGAAGCGCTTACGCTTCCGGCTTTTTTATTTTTTTGTTAGTCTATTTTTATGTCGAAATTGCGCGGACGCAGTCACACAACCCTAACCGAAACCGCTGATTTGGTGGTGCGCGAACTGGAAAAGGTTGCTGGCATAAAAATGATTGCTCCCGGAGAAATACGCACCAACAAACGCAGTGCCAGCGGAAGATTCGTCACCGTCTCATTCACTCAAGCCGGCTTTGAACTTTTGATCAGTGGACAAAGTTCACAAAAAGTGGCTATTCATACCGATAAGGACTCAAGATTAATAATTGCTGAGTTAAGAAATAGTAAAAAACTGCGTGATTTTATTTTTAAAGAAAGAGTAAGAAAGCCGGGAGAATAAAAAAGAACGGCTGGTCTAAATGGACCAGCCGTTCTTTTTTATCCTCCCTGACTCCTTACAACTCATCGAGCGCATCCTCGATAGCTCTTTCCGCTTCTTCAACCAGATCCATAACCTCATCCCAATCCTCCTCATCAAAAGCATCTTCGGCATCTTTCAAAGCACTTTTCGCGTCCTTGAGATAATCATAAGCGTCGCCGACGTCATCTCCTTCATCATCCGCTTCTTCGACTTCATCCCGAGCGTCCTTATACTCATCCCACGCGTCGCTAAGCGCTTCCTCTGCGTCACTCTCGCCATCGCCAGAACCTCCGATAGCATCAAGTGCTTCTTCAATCAAATCCTCAGCGTCCTTAGCCAACTTATTTGCTCCCTTGTAATCTTCTTCATCAATAGCAATGTCCGCTTTTTTAATCTTTCGTTCAGCGTCATTGAACAAATCCCAAGCGTCCTCAACTTCTTCGTCTTCATCTTCGGCATCTTGGATTTCCTCCTCTGCGTCATACAGTTTGTCTCTCACATCCTCCACGTAACTTTCGGCGTTTTTGTCAGAAACAATATCTATTTCATCACGCGCGTCTTCCAATAACTCTTCAGCGTCCAAAGCGTCGCTGATAGCCTGTCTATAGACGCGCTTATCGTATGAATCGTTAGCATCAGACAGTAAATCTATCGCTTCTTCTATCATATCTTCCGCGTCCCCTACATCCTCACCTTCATCTTCCGCTTCGTTAAACAAATCCTGCACTTCTTCCAAAAGATCTTCAACGCTTCTCAGCGTATCTTTAGCCTTGCTTTCGTCGGTTTCTCCACCGGCGTCCTCAAACACATCGCCTGCGGAATCCAGAGCATCGTTAGCCGAATCAAGCGCGTCTTCGTAATCTTCATCAAAATAACTTTCCAAAGCGACGTAGAAATCACTACGAGCATCCGCAAGATCATCTTTTAATTTGGTTTGTTTCTTTTCATTTTCAAGATCGTCAATTTGCGCCTCAGCGTCTTTTATCATTTTAATTACATCTTTAAGAATAACTTCCACTTCCTCTCTGTTCTCATCATTTGCACTGGTTGACACTCCTGCCACTTGAGGTTTCGGTGTGGAAACCGTGTTCAATATAGTCGGTTTCGAATTCGTCTCTTTTAATCCTCCATCAACCTGAGCCTGTAAATCACTCAATATACTGAGCAGTCGGTCACGCTCCGTCTCAGCTACCGAGGCAATTGGGCCACCTGCAAGCTCCTTGTATTTTGCTTGTGACACCGGTCCAAAAATGCCGACTGCGGGAGACACTCCATTGTCTTTCTGCCATTTTGCCACCGCTTCGCGGGTGAGTGAGCCGTATTTATCGGTTTCACTTCCGGGTGAACCTGGCCCTTCGGAGGTGAGTTTGTAGCCATTGGTGTTTAGATACTCTTGAAGACAACGCACACTTTCGTCGATCACTCCTATCTCTAGAGTCTTATCAAAAGCACAATCTGACTGAGCAAGGGATAAAGAAGGTAAGGCAAAAAGAGTAATTAGCACAAGGCTGATAAAGATGAGGTTTGTTCGAAATGATGCTGATGTGTTCATGAATAACATAATAATTGTTTGGGTAATTTATGTTAATTGTATCACTTATTCACAAACCGTTCTCTTCTCCTTAGAAATAATATACTCTCGAGACACACCACGTCTTCGCATTCACTTCGTTTCTTGCGACATGACTCCGGTCGGGTAAACGATACGTAAAAGTCGCAGAAAAGTTTTTACCGTTTACGTCACGAGTTACTAAGTGTTCTCACTAGCTTCGCTAGTTGCGAGCACTAAGTACTCGCGACCCCGCCTCGGCTTTTCTCGCGCTAGGAAGCGCGCTCGAAATATGCCTGTGGCTCGGGAAACGGCACGTGTCTGACGCAGGTCAGACACTAACCCAAAGAAAAACACCTCATTCGAGGTGTTTTTCTTTGGGTTACCGTTTCCCGCCCATTAGCTTGCCGGGCTTGCGCCTCTGCACGATGAGTGTATTTGAATACTTCTTCGGTGAACGAGTCTTTTGACCCTTTCCGGTCGATCTTCCTTGTTTGGTTCGTTGACGGCGATGTCCTCTAGGAGAACGACCTTCACCACCTCCATGAGGATGGTCAACAGCGTTCTTAGCGGCGCCACGCACTTTCGGGCGCAATCCCATGTTTCGGGCGCGTCCCGCCTTACCGAGACTGACTAGGCGATTTTCTTCATTGGACACAGTTCCGATTGAAGCCCAAGCGTCATTCAAGATCTTACGAATTTCAGTTGACGGCATCTTGAGCGAAGTTAATCGACTGTCTTGCGCGACCACTTCAGCAGAATTTCCACCGGAGCGGATCAACTTGGCGCCGGCGCCGGGATTGATTTCCACATTGTATACCACGGTACCAACCGGAATGTTCTTTAGCATTAGACGATTTCCAGTTCGTATTTTAGCTTTTTCGGAAACAATAACTTCATCTCCCACTTTTAGTTTTTGTGGAGCGAGAATATACCGTCTCTCACCGTCTTTGTAGCATATAAGTGCGATGAAACCGGAACGATTTGGATCATATTCGATTGCTTCCACTTTAGCTGGAACGTCCTTCTTGTCATACTTAAAGTCGACAAGACGGTAAGTTCGCTTGTTCCCATTACCACGATTTAAAGCGGTAATTCTTCCACCACTGTTTCGACCACCGGTACTCTTCTTGCCTCTCGTAAGAGATTTAAGAGGGTTACTTTGAGTGGTGGAAAGTTTTTTTCGGTACTCGATAACTGAACCATCACGTCGTCCAGCAGATGTTGGTTTATATTTTTTCATAATGACCTGGTTAGAAAATAGTGGCTGAAAAGAATTTCAAGCCTTATCTTCCTAACTAATAATTCTTATAAGACTCTTCAAAACGAATACTTTTAGGAAGGCTCTTTACCTCCTAAAAGTATTCGTTTGTTAAAGAGCTTATTCTTCTTTATTCCTTGTTCTTTCGAAGAATTTGATTTTAATTTAAATGAAACACGAGGCGGTTAGCTGAAAATTTTCGAGGTAGGCTTTGTGCCTTTTGAGAAAAATTTTCAGCGTACCAACGAAGTGATTCGTTAAATTTAGACCAAATTTATGGTGTCACCTTTTTTAAGATACACATACGCTTTTTTCATACCTGAAACCTGTTTGGTACGGTTTCGACTTCCAACTAGGCGATGTGCCGGTTTTTTGTTAACGATGTTTACCTTCACCGGCGTCACATTGTAGAGCGCTTTTATCGCATCGCGCACTTCGTACTTGTTTGCTGAACGCTTCACTACAAAGGTGTAGACGTTTTGCTCGCTTTTATCCACCGCTTTTTCGGTGACACGAGGACGTGCGATAACTGATGTCAGATCTCGGTCAGTAGACAATGATTTAGACACTTCCACCTTCGGAGATTCTGTAGCGCTCTCTTTTACGGTTTCTTTCTTCTTTCCAAAGAGAGCCATATTATTTTGACTTAGGTTTTGTTGGGGCGAGACGCTTCTCAAGAACCTCAACCGAACTTGGAGCATCAGCCACAACAACATACTTATAAGTTAGGAGGTCAATCGGGTTAACATCCTTGGCCTGCGTTACCTCGATATTTCCGAAGTTTCGAAAACTTTTTTCAGTGGCGATATTTCTATCAGCCAACACCACAAGAGCCGTATTCTTTCGCTTGGTAGCAAGTGATTCTTGGCCAGAACCTTTAGCGATTGCGGTCAAGATCGTCTTAGCTTCCTTGGTTTTTGGCTCGGCTATTGCCAAAGAATCCACAAACAAGACTTCCTGTTCCGTAAACTTCTTTGATAGAACACTAGCTAGAGCCTTGGCTCTGACTTTCTTGTTAATTTTAACCGAGTACACCCTTTCATTTCGTGGTCCGAAAGTCACACCGCCACCGGTCCAAATCGGTGAACGTCGAGAGCCATGTCTCGCACGACCAGTTCCCTTTTGTCGCCACGGCTTGGCGCCGGTTCCACTTACTTCACTACGATCTTTAGTGTGAGCGGTGTTTTCTCGGGCGTTGGCTTGCATACCGACAACAACTTCATGAACGAGGTCGGGATTCCAAGCTACACCAAACACAGTTTCCGGAAGCTTTATTTCACCGGTTTCTTTCCCTTCTCGAGAATATACTTTTGCATTCATAGATGAATATAAGTGATTACTTGGTCGCGTAGACCTCTACTAAAGTTCCTTTTCGACCCGGTACAGCCCCTGATATCACGAGGGTGTTTTCGTCTGGATTAACTTGAAGGACTTTAAGTCCTTTGATAGTGACGGTATCACCGCCCATGCGACCACCCATGCGAGTACCTTTGATCACGTGCCCCACTCCGGTCGCTCCGATTGATCCCGGCTCTCGCTCAGAATGCTTCTGACCATGAGAACGACGTCCTCCTTGAAAACCATGACGTTTTACAACACCCTGGAATCCTTTTCCTTTTGAAACAGCAGAAACGGTAATCTCGTCGCCTGGTTCAAAAATTGAAACATCAAGAGTGGAGCCTTTTTCCTTCCCTTCAATCTTCGCTTCTTCACCCGCTCGCGGACGAAATTCTCGAGCCACTGCGACAGCTTTACCGAAATGGCCTTTAACCGCTTTACCGACACGGTGTTCTTTCTGTTCACCGGTCGCTAGCTGGACAGCGAGGTAGCCGTCTTTTTCTTCAGATTTCACCTGTGACACAGTCGCCGGTGCAATCTGTAGAACGGTTGCCGCACAACACACACCTTCCGTATTGAAGACCTGTGTCATACCGGTCTTAGTTCCCAGAATAAATTTCATTCTTGTATGAACTTAACTATTAATAAATTGCTTTAGACCCTCAAAAACAAAACGCCACACCTTTGCAAACCATATCAGCGCAAGTGGTGCAACACGTGCACCAAGCGCAAATTGCGTACAAAGGTGTGGCGTTGCCCATTGGTCTCCAGCGCTACTTTTCCACATCATTTATTAGCAAACTATGATTATCAAACACGATGTAAGATATTCACGTCAGCAAACAAATGACCACAAAAAAGTAGGGTTGGGTACGTAGGTCTTTAAAGCTGTCGCCAGTATACGGATATTGAACTGTTTTGCAAGCTTTTTTGTTATCTTTATTCTATTTTGCTGGTTGTTTGACGAATGCCTTTAGTGTGCTTGAAATCTCACTGTAACAAAAAGATAACAAAAAGGCCTGAAGGTAGCGAAAGTCGATGTTTACACATCAACTGTCGGTATCTTCAGGCCTGATTATTTACTGATAAGATTCTTCTAAGCTATCCCTGATATTACAGTGGAAATATGCAGATAAGCCAATATACCTATCGTAGCAAGACTTAGACATTGAACCATCCAAGTATCTTCTGTTTGGAAGGTCATCTTATTGTCTGTTAAGTTTTTCATAAAACTTTTATTTTAAAGAACACTTATTTAAAGAACTATTTCTAATACTTCTCTTCTTTCCCCGTTCTTGTTTCTTGCGAAGCTTGAATGAGGCGACAGGAGGCGAATCGCGTTTACCAGACGACGAGAAAGGCGAATCGCTAACGCGATTCGCCTCCTGTTAATTACCAGTATGAATCAAACGAAAAATCGTGCAAGTTTAGGGTGTGGATAACTTTCGACAAGCCATAGTAACACAGTTTACTTTGTTTGCTTCCATATAAACTTCACAAACTGTCGTTGCAAATCTGCCATCGCTTGATTCTCAACTACCACTGCGTTCAAATCATCAAATGAAACAAGTAACAATTTGTCTCCTGCAATAGTTATGTCAACAGAGAAGATGAACTCTTTGGGCAACAACTTTGATTTTGCAACTGGCCGTCCCCACTCTTCTTTTACATATTGAATTCCAGTTGGTGTATTGAGCACAAGGTCACGCAAACTTCCCCCCTCACTCTTAATATTAGACAGAAACTCTTCCCCATCTTTCTGAGAAAAAACCTGAAAGTAACGTTCAGCTGCAAACATTGACCAAACGGTATGTGAAGTTTTCGTAATTTCTCTATACAAATTACGAAGAGATTCCTTTCCTTCATAAAATCTCAAAACTGGACGAGAAGACGAATAAGCAAACATATTTTGTAGTTGGGGTAGTGCATCCTGAATACGTTTTTGCGCAGTTTCTGACATTTTTAATACTCTTTTAGGGTCTTCAGGATAGTACATTACTCTTTTACCAACAACTGTCTTACGAATCAGATCACACGCTACTATTCTATCGACGTACTGATAAATAGTTGGTCGCTTCAGCTCAGCATTGCGAGCAATGTCTGTCACTGTACTTTTTCCATGTTTTAAAACAGCCAAATAAACAGCGATTTCGACTTTATTTAACCCGATAGATGCCAAAGATTTAGAGATGTTTTCCATCAACTCATTGTATTGTTTAATCTAGGAAATGTCAATTTTTGTGACACTTTTTTAGCTTGGCTGTCAAATAAAGTGTTTAAAAATATAGTTTTTTCACTTTAACATGCGAAAGTATTTTGTCTTTATTGCGTAAGTTCTTTACTATATTGCCTAGATATTTTGTTCAATGACAGGAGAAATAAAATGCGTTTATTAGAGATGGACACCAGACACCAATTGGGGTGTGGCAAGGCCACCATTGACTTTTCTGACACTCTAGACAATGACGAACCGGCGATTCGTAACGGAGACCGTATCATTCTACGTGGTACAGATTTGGTGGCGGAATTCTTTCTCTTCAAGTCAGCTCCACTATTCTTGTTTGCCACTATCGTAGGTAGAGAAGATATATCTGTGTGGTTTGGCGGTACTGATGAGCAACCTTTTCTGGTTAGACTAGACGCTGTTGCATTAAAAGGATTTATGAGAAATGGCGAAAATGCTTTTCTTGACTCTCTGATACCAGGTAAGGTGAAGGCCATTTCCGAGACAGTACAAAATCCTGTTGTACGACAAGGCGACATGATTGGCACATCCATTGCAAAGTCTTGGAAAGACGTCGAGAAAGCATTTGAAACTACTTCTTTTTTGACCAACGAAAAAAGATTTAAGTTATGCTTAAACACAAATACCAACATGCGGATGTTTGATACCCGTCACACTATAAATGGGGATTTGGCTCGAATAAAAAATAGTTCTGGCAATACGTTAAGAGGTATTATTGTGTTAGGTAAGCTTGAAGCTCCTGACCATGCTCCTCAGGTTTGGGACACTCCGCATTTTGTTCAGCAAACCAATTTTCTCTACGATCCAAAAAATGCAGATTGAAAGACAGGCATACCGGCGTCTAAAATGGAGATATAAATAATGAGTGATGAATATGTGTACACTGGAATCTTTCTTAATCACGAGGATGAAGAACAGATACTCAAACTTCGTAGTACTCCTTGGGTTGATATTGATCCAATGGGCTCAAAATGGGGGCCAACAAGCAAGCCTACTAAAATGCCACCGGTGATTGTCGAAACACAACGTTTAGCCAAAGAAATCTACAACCTCCCCGACCGAGGCGAAGATGGCTACGCCCTCATCGGTACACTGGGTTCGCTTGAATTTGTGTATCGCAATTAAATTTATTTTTCTTTTTACAAC
This sequence comes from Candidatus Nomurabacteria bacterium, assembly GCA_023898585.1. Taxonomy (GTDB): domain Bacteria; phylum Patescibacteriota; class Minisyncoccia; order Phycocordibacterales; family UBA918; genus OLB19. Next base: position 220,288 of record CP060229.1, read on the forward strand.
CACTTCTCTAAAGGAAGTGGTTGTGTACTTTATACATAACTCTCCAGCTAATAGATGCTTATTATTTTGTCACAAAAGTAAACATGATACCCAAAACTAAACTTGAAACATACGAAAAAAGAATCTCTCGCGAGATTCTTTTTTCTTGACAATAATGTGTGCTCGTTAATCACTCATCTTGGCAATACTTGGAATTCTTACCTTAGAAAGGGGGATAAAATCTAAGAAAGTTCACAATGGTCGGTGACTTTCCTTTGCTCACTCTACATCATCTTCACATCAATATTCACTCCCGATGGAAGAGACAAATTCGTCAGAGCCTCGACCACCTTGGGACCCGGATTGAGAATGTCGATAACACGCTTATGTGTTCGCATTTCAAACTGTTCTCGCGCGTCCTTGTGAGCGAAAGTCGAACGGTTTACCGTGTACTTCTTAATTTCTGTCGGAAGTGGAATCGGTCCAACTACGTTAGCGTCGAAACGCATTGCAGTATCGATGATCTGTTTCACTGAGGAATCGAGTATTTTGTGCTCATAAGCACGAACTCTGATGCGAAGTTTGTTGATCGCACCGGCGCTTTTTTCTGTTGTTGTTTCTGTAGCCATAGTAATTTCATGTTTCTACACATGCTCTGTACACGCAATCTAGGCTTGTAGTGCTTTAGATGCGCGAAAGGCGAGGAAATTTTTGTGAGATGTACTTAATGGTACTTCGAACAAAAATTTCCGAAGCCTGACAGCGTAGAGAGCGAGGGTCGCAAATTTAAATTGATTTAAATTTATGACCGGGTGAACGCCCGCTGTATCGCTGATACAAAGCAGATGAAGTGCTATCAAGCTTAGATTAAGCGATGATCTTGGTTACCACACCCGCACCAACAGTCTTGCCACCTTCACGAATCGCGAAGTTAGTCTGTTCTTCCATGGCAACAGGCGCTACCAACTTTACTTTGAAAGTCGCGGTGTCTCCCGGCATAACCATTTCTGTTCCTTCAGCCAGAGTTACGTCACCAGTTACGTCAGTTGTACGTACGTAGAACTGTGGTTTGTAGCCTGAGAAGAATGGTGTGTGTCGTCCTCCTTCGTCCTTAGATAGAACGTAAACCTCAGCCTCGAACTCAGTGTGAGGGGTTACGGATCCTTTTTTAGCGAGAACCTGACCACGGTGAACGTCTTCCTTCTTAGTGCCTCTGAGTAAGATACCAGCGTTGTCCCCGGCCTGCGCTCGGTCCAATTGCTTGTTAAACATCTCTACTCCGGTAACGGTGGTAACTGTGGTTGGCTTGATACCGACGATTTCGATTTCTTCACCCACCTTTACAGCTCCTCGCTCAACACGACCGGTTACTACTGTTCCGCGACCTTCAATTGAGAAGATGTCCTCAACTGGCATGAGGAATGGTTTATCTAAATCACGAACTGGTGTCGGGAAGTAGGTATCCATAGCGTCAACCAATTCAAGAATCTTGGCTTGGTATTCTGCATCTCCTTCGAGTGCCTTAAGAGCGGAACCATGAATGATAGGAGCCTTCTCTCCATCAAAACCACCCTTGGTTAACATCTCTCGTAGCTCCTCTTCAACAAGCATCAACATTTCTTCATCATCAACCATGTCACACTTGTTTAGAAAAACAAGCATTTGTGGCACTCCCACTTGTTTTGCAAGCAAAACGTGTTCACGAGTTTGAGGCATAGCTCCGTCAGTTGCTGCTACCACGAGAACAGCGCCGTCCATTTGAGCTGCACCGGTAATCATGTTTTTGATGTAGTCAGCGTGACCCGGCGCATCAATGTGCGCGTAGTGACGATTTGGAGTTTCGTACTCTGAGTGTGAAAGTGAAATGGTGATTCCACGAGCTTTTTCTTCCGGAGCCTTGTCGATATCCTCGACAGCTTTAACGTTTGCTGTGTAGCCTTTACTCTCGTTAGCTTTAAGAGTGGTAAGGATAGCCGCCGTCAAAGTGGTTTTACCATGGTCAACGTGACCAATGGTACCTACGTTGATGTGTGGCTTTGAGCGATCATATGCATTTGCCATAAATAATACTTAATTTAGTATAAATAATAATTACCGCACACAATCGCTTAAAAAAGCGCGGGTTCTTTGTGTCCAATAGAGACGGCGCGAGAACGCCGCGTCTCGGTTGGAAACCAAGAAACGTGTGAAAGAGCAGTATATTTTCGCTCTACTACAGGTCCCACCTGTATGCAGTGAGAGAATACTACCAAAGAAGGAATATTTTGCAAGGAAAAAATATAGACGTCGTCAAATCAATGGCGACGCCGTTTCTATAATCACTGTATTGTTTAAGTACGTGCCGAGCCGAGTAATGCCAGTGGTGAATTCCCGAATCTAAAATGCTTAAGTCGTCACGTCCAGTCGGTTGCCTTTGGCGATAACTTCTGGTAGCCTGGCTCTAAACGTTCTACTACAAATCATTAAAATTTCAGGAGGTCACATGGACAGCAAAAATGTCGAGATGCTATTTCGGGCGATGACAAAACTGGGTATAATTGACGACCCAACAGAAGCACTAGTGGCTGAGAAACAAGAGTACGGTGGTTGGAGAGTAAGTTTTGCAAGCCAGACACACACAAAAATCATCCTTCTGTCCGCTACTGAAATAGACTGGGATTTATCGTCATTGTTAAAAACTTTCGCCCAGCCGTATTTTAGTCATCGATCCAGAAGTAGCCACATGAAAAAACTAAACAGTCTCATGGGTGTTAACCCTAGGTTTACTATTGTGCAAGGTCTTAACAAAAGAACAGTGCGTTCTCGGCTACTGCGTGTAATAAGTGACCAACGACTGATGCCTTTGGTTAAAACCTACCAGATGTTAGCTGAAGGCACTCTGTCCGATCATGAAGCAATGGGAATCACTAGAAACCAGTGATTTAGAAACAGCCAAAAGGCCGACAGTGTAACTGTCGGCCTTCGTCATTTTTATAACAATCAATAATTAACCTTCGTTTGAAATTCCCCTCGCCTTCTTTATATCTTCCGCCACATTTGGTGGTACGACTTCGTAATGATCGAATTCCATGGTCATGGAAGCGCGACCTTGAGTCATGGATCTCAATGTATTGGTGTAACCAAACATTTCAGAAAGCGGAACCTTTGCGTTAACAATAGTCTTACCGCCAAGTTCCTCAGAAGCTTCGATCATTCCTCGTTTTGAGTTGATGTTTCCATTGATGTCACCCATGTACTCTTCCGGAGTTCTAACTTCCACTTTCATAATCGGCTCCAGAATGACAGCATTGGCTCGCTTAGCTGCTTGATTGAAAGCATTGATACCGGCCAGCTTAAAGGCAATTTCTGAAGAGTCAACTTCGTGATACGAACCATCGTAAAGCTCTACCGACACGTCTTCCATTTTGTAGCCGGCCACCTGTCCTCGATTCATAGCCTCCTTACAACCTTTCATTACTGCAGGAATATATTCTTGCGGAACAACTCCTCCCTTAATACTGTTAATGAATTCGAAATGATCTTCTCTGATGATGTTTTTAGCGATTTTCGCGTCTGGATCTGCCAACGGTTCAAGTGGCTTGATACGAATCTTAACGTGACCGTATTGTCCGCGTCCACCCGATTGTTTAACGTATTTCTCTTCTCCTTCCGCTTCACGCTGAATAGTTTCACGATAGGCAACTTGTGGCTTGCCGATATTCGCCTCAACGCCAAACTCCCTCTTCATTCGATCAACCAAAATGTCCAGGTGAAGTTCACCCATACCGGCGATAATAGTTTCGAGCGTCTCTTCGTCGGTAGAAACCTTGAAGGTTGGATCTTCGTCAGCCAATCGCTTCAGAGCAACGCCCATTTTTTCTTGGTCATTTTTTGTTTTAGGTTCAACTCGAACAGCCACCACCGGCTCAGGGAAAGTGATAGTCTCAAGCAGTATGGGAGCATCGAGATCACACAAAGTATGTGAGGTTTTTACTTCTTTGATTCCGACCACAGCGGCAATTTCTCCGGCGTAAACTTCCTCAACTTCTTCTCGTTTGTCAGCCATCAAACGTACGATACGCCCGACTCGCTCTTTATTTCCGGTTGATGAGTTCAATATGTATGTGCCAGATTTAACTACTCCGGAATACACTCGGAAGAATGCCAACTGACCGACAAATTTGTCATCTTGGAGTTTAAACACGAGAGCACTGAAAGGCTCTTCGTCGGAAGCTTTTCTGGTCACGGTTATTTCTTCGTCTTTAGGATCGTGTCCGGCAGTATCAGGTAGGTCAAGTGGTGAAGGAAGATAATCAACCACCGCATCCAAGACAAGTTGTACCCCGATGTTCTGGAGAGCGGTTCCGGTCATAACCGGGAAAATCTCATTGGCTAACACCGCTTTTCTAAGTGTTTTTTTGATTTCCTCATTGGTGGGCTCGGTTCCCTCAAGAAAAGCTTCCATCAATGAGTCATCATGTTCAACCACTCGCTCTATCAGTTCCGCTCGACGTTTCTTGGCTTCTGCCAAAAATTCTTCAGGTATTTCCTCCTCGGTCACTTGCATACCCATCTCGCCACCAAAGGTGTAAGACTTCATGGTTATGAGGTCTACTACTCCTCGCATGTTGTTTTCCGCCCCCATCGGAATTTGAATTCGACAGGCTTTTTTGGAAAGACGGTCCTCGATCGATTTGACCGAAGCATCAAAGTCAGCACCGAGCTTGTCCATCTTGTTTATGAAACATATTCGAGGTACTTGTGCCTCATCAGCATAACCCCAGTTGGTTTCGGTTTGTGGCTCCACTCCCGCCGCTCCGTCAAACACCACCACCGCTCCATCCAAAACACGCATGGACCGTTTTACCTCAGCGGTAAAGTCAATGTGTCCGGGGGTGTCGATAATATTGAATGTGTATTTCAGCTCCTTGCTTGTTCTGTCAGTCTCAAGGGTCTTGGTCCAGTTACAAGAAATCGCGGCCGCGGTGATAGTAATACCTCTTTCTCGTTCTTGTTCCATCCAGTCGGTAACGGTTGCACCGTCATGAACTTCACCGATTTTGTGACTCATTCCGGTATAGAAAAGAATACGCTCTGAAGTTGTAGTTTTACCCGCATCTACGTGAGCGACAATGCCGAAGTTGCGTAATTTTGCGAGAGGAAATGCTCGTGCCATAAAATAATAATTATTTACTTTTTTAATTGTGTATAAATTTACCTTCCTTGTGCTTCACCTGCGAGAGATGGAATAGCAAAATTGCCCGAAGGCAAGGTGGCGATACTATACGCTAAAGACTGCAAATCAGCAACCTTAAAACGGGGGCGAGAAGCTTCGCTTCTCGCCCCCGTTTTACACCAACTCCCCTACCAACCCAATTTTTTCATCGCACTCATGACTCTTTGCAATCCGGCCACGTTGGCGCCCATGACATAATCAATTCCTTTGTCTGTCTTTCCGTATTTAACACATTGGGTGTGTATGTGTCCCATGATTCTCTGTAGCTCAGACTCAATTCGTTCACAGTCCCAGTAATAATGACCGGCGTTTTGAGCCATCTCAATACCAGATACTGAGACTCCCCCGGCATTCGCCGCCTTGCCCTGGGCATATAAAACTTTACTTTTTTGCACCGTTGCCACCGCTTTGTCAGTCAAAGGCATGTTAGCTCCTTCCACTATCATCTTGGCCGTTTTGACCATTATCTCTGCGTCATTTTCAGAGACTTCATTCTGAGTTGCACAAGGGAAGTAGGCATCAGCCGGCACCTCCCAAGGTTTGCCTGACCGAAAGTCAGCTTCGGGGATTTTAACTTCTGACAGTTGCCGATATTCCGCCTTAGTCTTCTGCACCTTTTCAATATCAGAATTGCTGAACCCGCTTTTCTTATATATGTACCCCCCGCGATCAGACAGAGTCAAAACAGTAACGCCCAGTTCATTCAACTTACGCGCGGTATACTGAGCAACATTTCCGGAGCCGGAAACTACGGCAGTCAGCCCCTTCAAATCAAATCCATGGTACTTGGCCATTTCTTCGGCAAAGTAGACCACGCCATGACCGGTTGCTTCCGTACGCCTACAAGACCCGCCAAACAATTCATCTTTACCAGTGAGAGCACCTTCGTTTGAATTTGTGATTTGTTTATAAGCACCATAAAGATAACCGATTTCTCGAGCTCCCACTCCCATGTCACCAGCCGGTACATCTCTGTCGATTCCTATGTGTCTCTGTAATTCCAACATAAACGCCCGGCTGAACGATCGAACTTCCGCGTCGCTCTTACCCTTGGGATCAAAATCACTACCGCCTTTACCACCACCAAGCGGAAGTCCCGTGAGGGCATTTTTAAACACTTGTTCGAAACCGAGAAACTTCAGTACGTCTTCGTTCACTGATGGATCGAGTCGCAAACCTCCTTTATAGGGACCGATGGCGGAGTTGTACTGAACACGATAACCGGTGTTACTTTGCATAGAACCAGAATCATCAAGCCAATCAATCCTGAAAGAAATGATCCGTTCCGGTTCAATCAGGCGTCGAAGACGTGAGTAATCTTCGACACTATTTAAATTGGATTCGATATAAGGTTGTACGCTTAAAAGAAATTCTTCCACCGCCTGCACAAAAGTAACCTGATAACCATAGCGTTCCTTAACTTCGGTAATTATTTGTTTGATTGACATGTTTCTATGTAAACTGATTTATAAATAATGATAACTATAGTACTGCAACCAATCTGTATGTAGCAAGCACGAGAATGTGATTGATTTTAAGTCTTGGCCTATGTCTTATTTCTGATAAACTGAAAACACTAACCGGACTTATTAAATCTGCTAAAGTATTCTTCGCATAAAATCAGTTTATGAAAAAACAATCATACGACGTTGTGGTAATAGGAGCCGGGTCCGGCGGACTCACAGCCTCGGTCGGGTTTTCCAAAATCGGCAAACGAGTTCTCTTGGTAGAACGCGAACACATGGGAGGAGAGTGCACCAACACCGGTTGTATTCCAAGCAAAGCGCTCTTACATAGAGCGAAGGAATATTATCTAGCGACGAGGGTCGGTGGGGTCGGTGCGAAAAGCGAAGCTTTTCGCACCGAAACCTTTCCTTACGTAAGGAATGTGATAATCGAAACTTTAGCCGAGGAAACTCCTGAAACATTTAAAAAACTTGGTATAGATGTAATCAAAGGAGAGGCTGTCTTTCACACTCCTTGCTCGATCAAAGTAAATGAAACTGAGTACTCATATAAAAACGCCATCATCGCGACCGGTTCAAGTCCTCGCATGATTGAAGTTCCCGGTTTAAATCAAAACGACATCCTCACCAATCAAAACATTTTTAATCTTGAAACAGTTCCGGAAAAAACTTTAGTCATTGGCGCCGGCCCGATCGGTCTTGAAATGGGCCAAGCCTTCTCCATGCTCGGTAGTCAAGTGACCATCGCCACCATAGACGACGTGTTCGGTCGGCTCGAAGATAGAGCAATAAGACCAATCCTGAGAGAGAATTTTGAAAAACTGGGAGTAAGAATTCTTCTTAATGCCTTTATTAACAGAGTTAGAAACAACGTCGCCGTCTTTGATATCAAAGACGGCGACGTTGTTCTCCGAGAAGAACTCGTCGAGTTTGATAAAGTTCTGATCGCCATCGGAAGAACCCCCAACTTCCCGCAAGGACTCGATGTTGCTGGTATAAAATTCGATCAGCGTTGTATTCAGGTTGACAGCCAATACCGGACATCAAATAAATACGTATTCGCGATCGGTGATGTTTCACAAAAGTTAAAATTCACTCACACGGCCGACGACACGGCAAGACAAGTGGTGGCTCGTATCGCCAGTAAAGGCTTGTTGAGAATTAACAAAAACAAAGCGGTTCCGAAAGTGACTTATACCTACCCGGAAGTGGCTCAGGTCGGCTTATCATTCGAAGACGCAGTGCGAGAATATGGAGAGGAGCGTCTAATGAGAATCGAAGTGCCTTTCACCCAAAACGATCGAGCAAAAACTGACAATGTTACCAAAGACGGTATGCTGGTCGTGATTGCCAGACGCCTCAACGGTAATATATTGGGCGCCAACATAATGGGACCCGGCGCGGGTGAAATGATCGCCATGTACACTCTCGCTATAGACCAAAAAATCTCACTTTGGAAATTGCAAAAATTAATCTTTGCCTACCCAACTTATTCTCTAATTATCAAAAAGGCCGGTGACCAATTTGTAGGAAAGCAACTTACAGATTTCAAAATTGATTTGATGCACTTGTTGAAAAGAGGCGCTCCGAAAATAGTCGCTTTGTTTTTTTGGGGAGCACTTGTTTATTCATTCCAACACTATCGTATTGCTGGTGGTTATTCCTATCAAGATGTTCTTTTTCAACTACTTGAATTCTTCACCAGTACCATGTGGGGACCGCTGGTGTTTATGACACTTTACGCACTTCGACCCCTGATACTTTTCCCAGCAACTCTTTTGACTGCTTTGTCTGGAGCTTTATTCGGCTTTTGGTGGGGTGTGCTTTACACGATTTTAGGAGAAAACGCTTCAGCTAATTTTGCTTATTGGATTGGTCGCTATTTTGGCAAAGACCTCAGACTTGAAGACACAGTGATCGGTAACTGGGTTGAGGCCTTACGCAAGAATTCTTTTGAGACAGTTTTGTTGATGAGACTTTTTTACGTGCCGTTTGATCTGACCAACTACGGCTCAGGGATTGTACAAGCTAAGTGGCGAGAATACTTCTTTGCCACCCTCATCGGTATTATGCCCGGCCTAACTACTTTTGTAGCATTAGGCGCAGCTGTCGACATCAAGGAATTTCAGATGAACGGTTTATCATTCAACGCTTTTGATCCGAAATTCTTAGCTCTTTCTGTAGCAATATTTGTTGTGTCTTTGGTTCTATCGAGAGCCCTGAAACGTTGGAAAGCTGAAATGTGATCCAAAAAGAGTCCCTGCACCATTTACAAAGCAAAATCGACTTTCTTTGCCACCTGCTCCATTCGTGCAACCAAGAACGGGATTTTAATTTTGGGACTGGAATATTTCAAAAATTCATACGTTAGCCCTTTCTTGTTGTATCTATGCTCGTAATCGAAGGCTAAAAGTATGGCTTGAAATTTCTCTATTTGCCGACAATGTTGTGCGACAATATCATCTGAATTTTCATATCTGTCATAAAGAGCAGAGATTTCACCTCCATGAGAAAGGGCTCTGCATAATTTCTTCATCGCCTCTGCCTCTGTTATTTTTTTGTTCTTCATCTGTTCGGTTGCGTCAGGCTCGTCTCCTAAGATCACCTGATCTCCGGTTATGACTTCGGGCCAATCATGGACCTCTATCATCTTCAAAAGCTCGATGTACTCATCCTCTGTTAACGACATGTCATCTCTCCATTCCACAGCCAGTCTTATCACCGACATTACGTGTTCATAGACTGTCTCAGGATTGGGAACTTTCCACTGCAACCACCCTGTCCTTGGTATGGACTTTAATTTTGACCAAATTTCTTCAGTTTCTTCAACAAAAAAAAGTTTGTCTGGATTCACATTTAATATTTTCATATTCGCACAAAACTCGTTTTTTGTATACTAAATATTGATTGTCACTGAAAATTCGATCTCATCTCCCGCTTCAATTTTCTCAGCTTTTCTGACCATTGCTTTGACTGGCAAAATATATGAGCCGGAGGTTTTCTCGGGAAAAATCGATGTCTTCCAGACAGTCTTACCGATTGTCACTTCGACCGGAAGCGAGCCGAAACCTCGACTGTTCTTGGCGAATTTATCTTTTATCATTTGTCCAACCTTTTTACTTATCGGGACGAAGTGCCAAGACCCTGCCTCAGTCGACCAGACAAACATCTTTCCAACCAGCTTGTAGTTGAACGATTTTTTCACGATTCTTATATTAGACCTTCCAAACCGGACAATGCTGATGTATATGAACTTATAAAAGCAGGAATAGCGAAAGCAAGCAATATTATCGGTAATACCACAACGACAATCGTCGTCCAAAAAGTCCACCTCATATACTTCTCGGTTTTTTTAACCGATTGGAGTATCTGATCGATTTTAATTTCTTGTTCGTCTAGTCTGGTTCTTGTGTCAGGTTCCATAAGAATATTTTAAATTGTATTGTCGAATATCTATTATTGTAGCAGGTAACAAAGAGGCCGGCCCTCCGGGCCGGCCTCTTTGTTATTATTTCTTTGCTGTCTTTTTTGGCTTCTTTACTTCCTTCTTCATGTCTTGTCCTTTTGACATCGTATTAAAAACTGGAGGTATTACTGAGCTCCAGACAATCTTATTATATACGTTGTTAAAAAAATTCAAATAGTGGACAAGCTGTTGGTAATTTACTTTCAGTGTTAAGATTTAATCATATGGAAGAAAACGAAATCGTATCACAAAATACCGTCAGAACTGAAACTGCCCCGCAAACTGACCGCCTGATAGATGTTCTAAAAAGCTTGGAAGGTCACATAAAGGAACAAAACTCATTTAAATACTCTTTATTCAGAGGAATGGCCTATGGTCTTGGCACCGTAATTGGAGCCACTGTACTAGTCGCACTTTTTGGTGGAATAATCGCGACCACCTTGAGTACTCTGACAGGTAATCCGGTCGGGACGGAATTATTGGAAAAAAACAGTCAGCCTTAATTTAATTTGACTCTGCCCATGTTATGAGATTGTTTTTCTCTTTCTTGGACAACTGCTTGATTTCGTATTCGCGTCGCATAGCTTCACTTCTGGTATTGAATTTCTCAGCATGAACTAACGTTACCGGACGTTTTGATCGAGTGTACTTGGCCCCAACCAAACGGGACTTCGTTATTCCTTTTTCTCCATTATGTTCTTTGACTCTTTTGTCGATATTTGTTGTGTATCCAGTATAAAAAGAACCATCGGCACAGCGAAGAATATAGACAAAATAAAACTTGTCGTCTTTTGTTTTATTATTCTTCATCTTTCTTTTTGCCCCACTGCCATTTTAGAGGTTCACCCGTTCGCCACATCACAGCAAGGAACAAAAGAGTGGCTACGACAATCAACACAATGATGTGCACAGATGCCGAACTTACATAAAAATTTCTCATGTCCGAGAAATGAAAAACACCGATTATGAATAATATGTAGGAAAAAATCGTTATCCAACCAGCCGGCTTAGCGGGAGTCCAACCCAATCCGTACCTTTTCCGCTTAAACCAATACCCGTTTGGATTATCTCTCAGATATTCGACATGATCATTCCAAAGTTTCATAAAAACAGTATGGACCGGGCACGATTTTCTGTAAAGCGAGACTTTGATCTGTCTACTTCTTTTTAGAAACTGTCTGAAGTCTCATCGGAGTCCAAAGTGGCTAAAAATATGTGTGAGAGACAAGCTGGAGCACGAGGCATATCGGGATATGTTGAGTGCGAAGCGTAGTCTCTCGCTCATATTTTTAGCTACGACGACCCGAAATGAATTAAAATAACAATTATTTTCATGGTGAGACTTCAGACAGTTTCTTGATCTTTAATCGGCTCAAATCCAATACTTGATCAATGTGTATTTTACTCACAAAATCAGGTACATGAGACACCAAAATCATCGCCCCTTTGTAATCATGCAATGCCTTAGCTATCACCGGAATATGTCTGAAATTAATATGATTGGTCGGTTCATCGAGAATGAGAAGTCCGGGCTCTTCCATTTTTAATTTAGCAAAAGCCACCAGGCCCTTCTGCCCTTCGGAAAGATCTCCAACCTTGGTTTTCATTAAGTCTCCAAAGAGAATGAAGCCGGCTGCGATTGAACGCATCTCCTCTTCTAACTTTCTTTTCATTGAATCCATCAAAGTTTCAAAAACCGTTTTGTCAAAATCCAAATTTGAAAAATCTTGTCGATAATAACCGATACCGACACCGCGAGCCACTTCTTCACCCTTAGCATGACCACCGGCCAAACTTTCCAATAATGTTGTTTTGCCGATACCGTTTGGTCCCATTATTTGCAAATGTTCTCCTCGCTTTAAGACAACATCACATTCGGCGATTTTTGGCTCATGATTTTTAATAACTTGTACCGAGGTCAGTTTCAAAACTTCAAGCGGTATATCTTTGTGTGGTTCGATAGTAAAAGGGCGAATGGTTTTATCTTCACGCCTGACATCCACTTTACTTGCTTCACTTTCTTCAATATCAGCTCTCATCTTTTTTGCTACCAAACGCATCTTCCCCCCTTTGGACGCAAAATAATTTATTTTGTCTTTATCAGCCTGGATTTGTTTTGCCAATTGAGCGTTTTGTCTTTTTTCTTTTTCCACTCTCGCTACAATTTCTCTCAGCACCGCGTGGTAGTTACCGTTGTACTGTTCAACTTGTCTATTTTGAGTATTGAGGTAAAGCACACCGTGAGTAAAAGCATTTAGAAAATCCGCATCATGAGAAATGACGATCACCGTCTTGCGATATTCTTTGAGAAACTCCGTCAAATGTTCGATGCCGTTGCTATCCAAATTATTGGTTGGTTCATCAAGTAGTAACACGTCTGGATTTTGAATAAGTGCTGAAGCCAGAAGCAAGCGGGCTTGCTGACCACCAGAAAAACTGCCGATGATTCTGTCTTTGAATGTCGCCTTTATTTTTTCAGTTGGAATTAGATTCACCACTTCCAGTATTTCATCAATCCTAGGGTCGATATTGTACACCTTCTCGGTAAAACATTTTTCGAAAAATTCTCGCACTGTGAGCCCGAGTTCATGGCGAGGAATAATTTGCCTAGCAATCGCAATGGAGGTACGCGGTTGAATATTTATATCACCTTCATGTGGCTGAAGCAGTCCGGTAATCAATGAAAATAAGGTCGATTTACCGGCTCCATTTTGCCCCATCAAAGTCAACTTCGCTCCACGACGCACCACAAAATTCGCCTCTTTTAAAATCGGCTTGGTGGCATCGTACTCGTACGACACGTCTTTAAAAACAATCAATCCGTCATTATTTGACATGGGAGTAGACTATACACGACACAAGGTAACGATGCAAAACTGGCTTGCTTGCGCTTATAATTTTATTAATTGTTCAAAATAACTAACCACAGCTATCTTGTACTAATTTTCTCCACAAAGATCTCATATGTGAGAATAGTAATTAATTACTAAGATTGGACACATATGTCACACAGATCACCAATAGGTAATAAGGTAGATACTAAATAAAATGAGAAATCAGCGCATGACTCAGTACATACAAGCGACACAACTAACTCCAGGCGGAGTATATTTCTTCAAGAAACTATCCTCTATGCCAATTGTATTGTAAATTTATTATATTTGTGTATACTTGACACTAAGTTAGTATTTTGCTAACTTACATGTAGTTGCTGAGGAAAAGGGTTGCTACTGTAGCAACCACATATCTTCTCGTAACTTAGTGTACTTTATACAGTAAAAAATTAACTGACATAGGTCTCGCGAGAGATCAAAACTTATCAGATAACTTAGTGTAAGTAATACACTTCTAATGAGCTGGTGCGTTCGAGGGCAAAGTCTGGAGCGCTCCAGCTCATCGGAAGGTGAGGAAGTCTAGGAGACTTTCCCAATACCTTGCCAGACATTTCTGGAGTTTACGAACAGTAATATCGGCAAGGTGTACAGCACCTGTAAAGTGAGCTTGTTCTTTGAAAACCGCATACCGCATTAACACTTCCCTAACGAGGCAGTAGCCTCACCACTTCTAATAAGGAGAACGACGATGAAAGTACACCTGCTGGTCATTGACCCTCAGAATGATTTCATGGATCAACCGAAGGCCGCATTGCCGGTTGCAGGAGCTATGGAAGATATGAAGCGACTAGCTACCATGGTCGACCGCGTTGGAGCAAAACTTCAGAAAATCCACGTCACCCTCGATAGTCACCACCTGGTAGACATCGCTCACCCAGCCTTCTGGCGTGACAACAGTGGTGTGTCACCGAATCCGCTGACCATCATATCGTCTGACGCCATTAAGGATGGTACTTGGGTACCGCGTCGACCGGAGCTACGTAATTATGCCACCGGCTATGCTGAAGACTTGGAACGTGCCGGAAAGTATCAGTTGATGGTGTGGCCACCACACTGCCTCATTGGTAGCTGGGGCCACAACATACAGTCTGACCTCTCTGCCGCACTGGATCGCTGGAGCGATGCTCGGGTTCGTAATGTAGACTTCGTAACCAAAGGCACCAACGTGCTCACCGAGCACTATGGCGCCCTCCTGGCTGAGGTTCCAATCCAAAATGACCCATCGACACAGCTCAACGGCCGATTCTTGCAGATGCTACAGGAGGCCGATGTTATCGCCGTCGCCGGTGAAGCATCGAGCCACTGTGTAAAAGCAACTGTAGAACAGGTGGCCGATAACATCGGAGAGGAGCACATCAAGAAGTTCCGCCTGCTCAGGGACGCGATGTCGCCAGTTTCAGCCGTGACTGCACCTGACGGTTCGGTCATTGTTGACTTCCCCGCTATCGCTAACCAGTTTCTCAAGGATATGGCCAGCCGTGGTATGAAGTTGTCGAACACTGTTGACTTTCTGGCTTGAGCAACAAAACGGGCGGTGGCAAAGCCACCGCCAACACAAACATTCACAATCAAGAGGATACTTCCATGAACGATACAATGAATGACTTTTCCTTTGGCAGCGGCTTCCAGTTCTCGGGCGCCACCATCGACAACCTCGAGGCCTCCGAGTACACCCTGGTCACCATCGCCCTCGATGAGAGTGGCTCGATCAGTGGATTCGAATCGCAGATCGAGGACATGCTGAAGGCCGCCGTCGGCGCGTGCTTCAGCTCACCGTACTCTAACAACCTGCTCATTCGTGTGATCCGTTTCGGTTCACAGTACAAACACCAGAATGGCAACGGCGTCGACGAGATACATGGCTTCAAGCCGCTCTCGGAGATCGACGTGAACGCCTACCCCAATCTGCGCGGCGGTGGCGCAACACCACTCAACGATGGAGTCTACTCATCGGTTGGCGCTATGAACCAGTACGCTGAAAGCCTGGTCGATCTCGACTTTGCCGTCAACGGCATCACCTTCGTCATCAGCGACGGTGGCGAAAACGCCTCAGTCGCAACGGCGAAGATGGTCAAGGACGAACTCAAGAAGTCGGTCACCGGCGAAGTGATGGAGTCACACCTTTCCATCTTGATTGGTATCAATATAGTTACCGATGATATGAGAAAGAGAAATCCAACCTACGCAAAGCAGATCGAAGCAAAAGTCGAGCAAGACCTAGAGAACTTCCAGCGTGATGCAGGTATGAGCCAGTTCATCTGGGCCGGCGAAGCGACCAAAAGCAAACTCGCGAAACTGGCAGAGTTTGTTTCGCAGTCGATCTCGTCTACCTCCCAGGCACTGGGAACCGGCGGACCGAGCCAAAACATCTCGGCCACCATCTGAGGTAGCCTTCGGCTACATGTTCTTTTACCGGAGGCGCTTCGCGCCTCCTTTTATTGTACTTAATACACTAAGTATACAAGGAGAAACCACATGAAACTCTTTACCGACCACAGCTTCCACATTGGGGAGCAACACTTACGCCAAGGCAAACCTTGCCAAGACTATGCTCTTTCGGGTAGCCTCGGACGTGAGACTGCATATGCGATCGTGAGTGACGGCTGTTCCTCAGGTGGGATGACAGACATTGGCTCGCGCTTGATGACACTCGCTACCCTTCGCGCACTGCATGAGCAAATACCGAGCAACGACTTCGCAACAAGGGACAGCGATATCGCCCGTGATACCTACCTCGAATCTTCAAGACTAAATCTGCGACTTGAGACAAAAGACCTTTTAGCTACCTGTCTCTGGGCTGTCGTACATAAAAACGAAGTGGTGATTAACGTCACTGGTGACGGTGTTGTAGCATTGGAGTTCGAAGCAGGAATGATCATCAAGACCTTTTCCTGGCAAAAGAATATGCCGTACTACCCAGCATACCGAATCGGTGGTATGGATGAACCATTCACTGAGAATCATTCAGACAATCTTGCTCCACTAACAATCATCGAGTCGGTAATCGTGACACCAGGAGGTGATGTTCAACTTACCAACAATGTCGTGACAAAAGGTGTGAGTGTGAGAGAGGGCATGCGCGGTATCGTATACACCGAAAGTATCATTAATACCGCCCTAGGGAACCTTCGCACCGTCGCACTCTTCTCTGATGGTATCGAGCAGATCGATCAAATTGAAACCGTATCTGCAGTCAAAGCGCTCTTGTCCTTCAAAAGTGTCAGTGGTCAATTCGCCGTCCGGCGAATGAACCGCTTTCTACAAGACGTAAAGAAACAAGGCCGCGGACCGATAGACGATATCGCGTACGCTGTTATTCACTCAGAAAACAAGGAGACAGATCATGTCAACAATCAAACGACCGAAAAAAGTAACACTTGAAGGTTATGGTGATCTCACTCTACGGACAGCCGACTACGTCACTGAAGGTGGCGAGGGAGCGATATACCGCAAAGGAGGCTATATCATCAAGCTCTACCATGACGCACAAAAAATGCAACGAGACGATATGTCCGAGAAGATTCACCTTTTAGCATCGTCACTCAAGCACCCATCGATCGTAACGCCGAAGGGTTTGGTGATCGATAGTAACGAAGCCATAGGATACTATATGCCCTTTGTACAAGGCGAAGCGTATCCCAAACTTTTCACCAACGACTTCCGTAACCAAAACGGCATCGACACACTAGGTGTGACCCACCTGGCCACGAAAATGCATGAAGTTGTAGATTACGTACATAGGCAAGGAGCTCTCTTGGTCGACGCCAACGAGCTCAATTGGCTGGCGGACATCAAAGATGTCCGCCAGCCAACCCCCTACGTCATCGACGTCGACTCGTGGCAAATCGATCACTTCAAAGCTTCCGTCATCATGCCATCCATTCGAGATTGGCACGGAAGTATCAGCGAGGCTTCGGATTGGTTCTCTTGGGGTATTGTCACTTTTCTCTTATACACAGGTATCCACCCATACAAAGGCAATCTCGACGGCTACAAACCGGGTGAACTGGAACGACGTATGAAGAACAACGCTTCTGTCTTTTTACCAGGTGTCCGTCTTAACAAGGCAGTTCGCGACTTTAGGATCATCCCAGGTCCACTCCTTGATTGGTATGAGGCGACATTCACGCAAGGTGAACGGACTCTGCCACCCTCGCCTCAAGCGACCGGCAAAGCCAATACTAACCTAGGTCAGATCATGCGCGTCGTCACCACGCAAAGTGGTGGACTTATCTTCGAGCGATTGCTCGAGGTGCCTGGCGAACGGGTTGTATCGATCTGGCCGTGCGGCGTAGTTCGTACCAATGCTGGCACTCTGGTCGATGTCGCAACCAAGCGCACCATTGGACAAACCAGCAACGGACGCGTCGCGGTGGTAGGTCGTGACAACGGCTGGGTCATTGTGGAAGAAGTGAGTGGAGCCTGGCAGTGGCGCTTTATCGACCGACGCGGCACTGAAAGCACACTTACGGTGCCACTTACAGTAACCACCATACTCCGCAGTGGTGAACGACTCTTCGCAGTCACCGAGTCCGAACTCATCGAACTCACCCTGCAAGCGTTCAGCAAGCCAGTACTCACGTTAGGAAATCGGTGGCAGATACTCGGGAAGGGTACCCGGTGGTTTAGTGAAGTCGGGGTAAGTAATATCCTTGGTGCCATGCACCTCATTGCACCATATGGTGCCAACGCAGTCGCTATGGTGCGTACCTCTGAACTCGACGGACTCACTGTTGTGAACGCCAAGGCTGGCACTCGGTTTGTCGTCGTTGTGACGGTAAGCCATAATGGTGAGTACGAGGAGCATCGTTTTGCCTTCGATAAAAACTGGAAGCAATACCAGTACGATCGCGAGCTGGTGGATGGATCCGAACTCAACCTCACCATCCTCCCGAAAGGCGTGACCGCTTCGATCAGGGACGACGGCGAGCTCATCATCGCAGTGCCGTTTCAGGGCGATAAAAAGGTCGTGTCTGATAGAGATATATGCACCAATCTGCGCCTCGCTCACATCATAGACAAGGTGGTCTATCAAAAAGATGGCGTCTTGTGGTCACTGGGTATGCGGTAAAGGAAGCAGATATTGTTCTTTCTGGAATCCTTGGATTTATTATCCTTTTGCCCGGCGCTTCGCGCCGGGTTTTTCATATCACCAATAATTATCCAATCAGGTTTTGCTATTGACAAAATCGACAATTATATTATTATAAATGTTGCTGTTCAATCATTAAAAAGGGAGAAAAAACATGGCGAAAAGTTGCGCCGGTGGTTCATGCCCAAACACTGGTGGCTATTGTCCATCAGATGGTAGCTTGGCTGGATGTTCAAGAGTAAGCAGTGCCGTGGCACATAACAGTAGGAGCAGTGGAAACGCGATGGTTACTTGCACTCATTGCCTTGGATCAAAATTAATCATATGTTCGATCTGTGGTGGTAGTGGAAAAATGCCAATGTTAACAGCTCGACGTAATGCTCCTGGCCATAGGCATCTCTAAACTCTAATCAAAATCTGAAAACCGGCGAATTATCGCCGGTTTAGTTATTTTACACTGTCTCCTTAGGTAGCGATTTTGTGCAATTGACTCAACACGATACCGCAACTAAACATCGGGCGCGAGCTCAAAACGATTCAAATCGATCCGACCATGTGACAAACGATGAACCTCCCTCAGCAGGAGCTGGGGTTTTATATGGTTATAAAAAACCTGGTCGCTGTGGGCGACCAGGTCATAATTTTTATACCACTGTCTCACGCGCTACTTCGCCGACCTTGGCAAAGAGCCGATCGTACCGAGCGATCTCAGCCAAATCCTCCCCCGAGTGCTTGTTAGGGTTGTCAGACAGCTTCACCGTCGGCAGTCCATTAGCTTCAACAACTTTTATCACCATAGACAAAGTGTGAAATCCGGTGTCTTTCGGCAGGATGTCGTTGATGTTATTGGTCGCTCCGGTTCCCCACCCAAAAGTGAGCACACCCACTTGGTCGTGGAACTTTCGCCACAACTCAACCATACGATTAGGTGTCAGACCATCTGACGGGATGATCACTTTTTTCAGCGGGTCCTCACCGTTGTCGCGGAACCATTCGACGATCTCTGGAATCGACTGTTCTTCCACCTTTGAATCGATTCGCACCCCTTTGGTAGCGACTGCAATCTCGCGCGACGCACCTTGAAGGAACGCGGTCGTTCGATAAGTATCAGGTAACAAGATTGCAAGCTCCGGATAAAAACGGTTCCATCTCTCTACCACATCGTAGGGCGAACGTTTGATCCATTCATCTGAGTTGCCATTTAATGTTGACCAGACCATTGGAAGTTCATGCGCATTAGTGCCCCTCGGATTGTTTTGTCCGGTCTTAAAAGCCAACCAGACATTGGAAGGAGCAATGCACTGCTTTGGCAACAACTCATCAAATACTTCCTGTACGATCACTTCCCACATTCTTGAATGACGCCGACGATGTCCAAACTGTGCAAATGTCAGTCCTGGGTGTTGTGCCAACTGCTTACTGTCACGCACGACACGTTGATAAAGCTCAGCGTAAAAAGTACTGAACTCAGCCCTGCTGATGCCACGCTTTTGCCACAGGTGCCAGTAATAGAGCTCGGAGATGATTGCCATCGCTGACGTTTCCCAGTTCATGACTGACAGCCACGAGCCATTGAACGACAGTTTGATCTCTCCGCTAGGCAGATAAATCAGCTCATACTCGGTCAGATCGCGCCGTTTCAGCTCGTCGATAAACTCGATCGGGAAGAGTGCCCGCTTCTTACCGTCAACTTGTTCAACAGTCATTCCGCTGAGTTGAGACAACTCAGTCTCGGTGTATTGTAGTTTCATGAGTACATCCAACTGTTCGCGCAGTGCTTCCTCAGGTATGACCATGCCCAACTTTACACCCTTGGTTCGCATAGTCAGTTTGAACTTCACCGGAACGTCGGCCATACCTTCTCTCCAGATGAACTGACCCATAACAAACTTATATATGTCTACATCCAGTCGCGAGGTAATGATAGCATCGCCATCGCTGTTGGCTGGAGCAAAGATTTTACGTGGACTTATGAATGTCATGAGACACCTCCTCTAAAACATAATTTGTTTAGTTGGTTAGATTTCAAAGATCAATTTACTTTGTGTGTATCTAACAATATCCTATACATTTCGTTTGTTGTTGTCAATGGTACACTAAGTAAAGGGTGATTTTTTTGCTTTTGTTCTATATTCATTCTCTGTCCTCTTACGCAAACAACTCTAATTCGAGCAGGTTTTTGCTTGTGAACTCATGTAAAGATGCAGGGCGGTTTTTAACGCCTTCTTGCATCGTACCAGTGTCTTTAACAATATCGAGTGATAATACTTTTTTGCGAAAGTTTCTTTTATCAAATTTTCTACGCAGAACAATCTCATATACTGACTGCAATTCAGAGAGCGTGAAATGTCTCGGCAATAGATATTGAGCAATTGTGGTATATGATAGTTTTCCTTGTAGACGTCTTACTGCCATGTTAAGCATATCGTCATGATCATAGGCTAAATTCTTAAGCTCTCTCACTGGAACGAACAGTGCCTTTTCGTGAGTATACGTCGCCACCACATCAGGGCGAACCAGGCCGATGTATGCTACGGAAACTACCCTATTTCTCCTGTCCCTCTTCACCGCACTAAAAGTATACAATTGTTCTGTATAAACCTGTTTGAGTCCTCCCTTCTCCGACAAGATCCGATCGCAGGTTTCTTCGGCAGTCTCCTTGGAGTCAACTATTCCCCCTAAAAAACCGAGTACATTTACGTAGTGAGGGGGACGGTTCACTGGTGCAACAAGTGCGTACAACTCTTCGTCAACAAAACCAAACACAACAACATCTACTGCCATAGCAGCAAAACGTAATTTCTCCGGGGCTTTTTTCACATGTTAATTGTACACTGAGTCCTTTCGGTTTGACAACCTTTGATCGAAAATCAAGACTGGGCTTTCAAACCAACTGGACATCTCCGTCGAGATAATAAAAGATTGTACCTAACTATTCAAAATCAGAATTGGTCACTGTGCCGTAATCAACCAGTAATTGACCGCAGGCCATGGAATAAGAAAGTGATTCGTTATCCTGTCTAGTAATTTCTCTCAAACAAACAAGGCCTGGAGTCTGTGCGCTTTGCCAACCTCGAACAGAACTCATATCTGTAGGGTGATCTGCGTCATTAGCTAGAGCCGGCTCAAAGATATTCTCAAGAAAAAAATTATCAAGTGTGTTTTCTAATTGATACAAGACGCCATCCTCCTTTCTTGTTAGATCTTGAACAGATAGGTCGTTCATTCTGATCTCAGTCCCCGAAACTTTGGCAATTCCGCTTACGTTAGCAAATCGCCAGTAAAATTGGTGGTTGGTTGGTTCAACTGAGTGAAGGTCTGGATAGCGATCTGTGAATCTTTTCAAAATATCACCTTCCAGTGTCTTAACAACCTTATCTTTAGTATCACCTTCGGTCATCTCCTCTGACTTGTCTGACTTCGGATAATCACAAACTGAAACAACGTTATTTTGCTGTATCGCAAATTCATAATTTTTTTGAGACACGATTCCCAACCAAAACCCCAAAAAATGGTAGAGTAACAAAAAGCGCCAAAGCCAAATACTTGGAAACCGGTGTAACCACCGTTAAAGGATAATACCAAGTCTCACTTTTAAACCCCTCTTCACGCACATCGGATTTAGTTTTTTCTGTGTTCATATTACCAAAGCTACCTACCCCATCTCTTTCACCTTCTGCAGAGCGACCACGTACATACTCTCCGCCCAGCCGAGCGGGGTGTTGTCGTTTGGTTTGTCGGTGTGTGAGTAATAAAGCTCCGGCACTTCTCCGTCTTGAGTCACGGCATTCTTGGCTCGTCGCAGATAATAGTAAGCCTTTTCCTTATCCCCCCTCTCAGCGTAAATTATAGCCAGCCACGACAAACCAAAACACCACTCCGCCTCCTCACTATAACCGTCGATGTTGTTGTTGTAGTAACGGTCGAGTTTGTAGCGAATCACTCCCTTGTCTTTCACCAAGTGATACTCAACATTTTTCAAAATCTCTACGGTTTCCTCTTCGGTAGTCACCGCAAACGGATAGATGAGGGTAAGTAAAGCTAAGTCAGTAAACTTAGTGGTTGACTCTCTCGGGAGGAGAGCTCGAAGAGCACTTTCGCCACGCTCGATAGCTACGTCAGGCACTTCAAGCCAGTCCAACCGATTGGCTTTTTTCAACGCGGCCACCACGGAACCGATCGAGGAAGCGTGAACTTCCATGTTTTCTTCCCAGATTCCGTTATCATCGTCGTGCCAGTACTCAAGATTGACCAAGTAGTCGACTATCTTCTGTACCATTTCGCGCTCTTCATCAGTCTCAACCACACTGGCTCCCAACTCCTCGAGGGTAACGATAAGATTAAGTACCTCTCCGACTGCATCATTCTGGCTATTACCCCACTCTTCCCAATATTCTTCAAAAGTTTCCGGATTAAAGCGAGCATGAATATACTGCCAAGCATAGTGAGGTTTGTTTTCGATTGCCCAGTTGATCTTGTCTTTGTGTTTTACAAACACCGTCAGAAGGGCTTTCGCGGCATTTTGCACTGTCTTGATATCACCAGTTTCCAGAAAACCAAGAACGATGAAATAAATATCGCGCAACCACGCTTTGTTATAAAAAGTATCATCGGAAGAAGCAGTGAAGACACCGGGCTTACCTTCCAGTTTTCGTATCACATCAAGGTGCTGTTTTATTTCGGCATCAAAATCAAAGGTCATAAGAACAAAAGAACGAGAAATAACTTTTAAATATTAGGTGGCTTCTTGCATATTGATCGCTGTGTAAATACGACTAAGTCGCTCGTACTTTTTTACTGACATTGTCTCCCTTATTTTATTCAGTTCATCATTAAGCACCAAGGCGATACCTTTATCGTCTCCCTCGACAATCCCCTGAAAGTTTATCTTTTTAGCGAGAAGAAGTGCCTTTATCCCTCTTTTAGTTTCAACATCAAGATCTTCATCGAGACCAAGCACATACGATTCACGTAGAGCCACTTCGTCAACCACCATTTCTGATAGCATTTTTTCCATTTGAGGCCGAGCTTCCTCACGAACAGCCTCCCTGTCGTAACCAGAACCAATAGATTCAATAGACTCAGCTTGATTGGGTATTTTCTCACTCATAAAAATATCCTTAGGAAATAATAATGATTGTAGCATGATATGATTTTTGTATGAATCCAGTTAGAGACCAAAGGGTTACTGCGCCTAACAAGGATCAGGACTTGAAAATAATGCGTCGAACTTTTACAAACAAAATTAACCGAACGGAAATCAGAGATTTCCTGTCTCTAACTGGATGAAAAAAGTCTTACTCGTACTCATTGTACTTTTGATCGCTCTAGGTGGAATATTTCACAAACAAATCATTGCCACAATTGATTTCTATCAGTATCAAAGAGAAAACGCTGATGTCTTTTCTCAGGCTACAATCAAATGGAAGCCAATTCCTTTTACTTCAACTGGTGAATCGGGAGTAACTGGTGATTCTCTCTCTTTTCATTCACTTCGAATGCCGATAACTTTTCGTGCCACTAAAGGCGAGGGTGAAGATGCCTCATTTGCTTTTGGTGGAGCTCAATCTATAACTATCAATTATTCCAGTGCCGCATCCGACCTCTTTCGCATGTACAATTTTTCAGATGAAGACAAGAAAACTACCTGCGCTTTTCTTTCTCAAACTTCCGGCCGTGGCGCCTGCACCTCGAACTACAATCTTTACCGTGCCTTTCTAGAGCTAAACAAAACCGACATCCACATTTTCACCAGCATCACCAACAAACAGCTATACAACCGCTTAATGGAGATACGTGCCGGACACATACCAAGCAACACGGTTTCCGGTTTTGAAACCAGTGGTTTGCGAGGATTTATTTTTACCGATAATAGTGGCGACTACACTGTGGAGCTTTTTGATTCAGAAGATCAACAATACCACCTCGAACTAGTTAACCTAGATCTGGCAGAAATGTCATTTGTACTCAGCAACATTACTTACAACAAGTAAGTATTCGATGGTAATCCATTCTATTAACTTGCTTGCATATACCTTAAGCAGAAAGTAACATAATGGGCATATAAATAGTTAGCTAAAGTATTCGATAACAAATTTGTATGGGCTTAGAAAATATTTCAGACAATTCGAACGAGGGAGGCGGTAGGGAAAAAGAAAACGTCGATCCAGAAGTCATCGCCTGGCATGAGCAGGAAGTAAACAAATCCAAACATCAGTTAGAAGAAATATGTGAAAGGATAAGAAAAAAACTGGCTGAAATAGAAAAATCGATTGCCTCTAACGAGATAACTCATGACACATGGGAAGAGATCCGAGACCTGCTACGGACTCTAGAAACTGCCGAATTCCAGAAAGGTTCATACGAGCAGGTACTGCGTGCCGCATCCGAAGCTGGAGTGGATGTCTCCAACCAGGAAGATTTTTCTACGTTAGTTTCTGAACTTAGGGAAAGATTGACCAAGTGCAACGAAAAAGTTTTTACCACGCAAGACATCACAAAAATGAAAAAATACCAAACTGACAGTCGAAATTATGAAGCTGGCTTGAAGTTCTTAGGCGAGTTGATGAGACTAGAATCAGCAGTTGGAATAGGTTTGGATTTAAAATCAACTGAGGAGTGGAAGAAATTATCAGAAAGATTACAATGGTTAGAAGATAAGTTTGGATCAGGAGGCCTTGAGAACATAGACTTTACAGATCTACTAGATAGAATACCTCTACAAGCTGGACCCGATACTATTGGCGGAAATGAAGGCCGACCAAATGTACAACTGATGCAAGAGAAGATAAACTCTGCCAAGTTCGAAGAGTTGAGAAAAATAATTGAAGACGGGCTCAAGGATCCGGGTGAGACAATCGATAGAGAAAAAGGCACCGAAGATTTGGCAGATAGCTACGCTGTTTTAGGGCTCCCGATCGATACCAAGGATGAAGTCCTGATCAAAGAAACTTACCGTAGACTATTAAGTAAAAATCATCCAGATAAGCAAACAGATGCTTCAGAGGAAGAGCAAAAAGTAGCAGCCAGTAAAACTTACGAGACAAGAAAAGCATACGAAACAATCAGGGAACATCTCGACTTTACTTAAGAAACATATCTATAACTGAAGAAAGTTTTTGTCATGAAAGCACTCTTTGGTATTATATGGACTGCTTGAACCTGACGACAATCAAAAGGAGAAAACGATGAATAGTATAACAACTGTTACTTCAAAAACCTTCGGGGACAAAATCATCGACGACACCGAAAAAGAGAGCGTTTCCTTTGGTGCAGGGTCCGTACCGGCCTCAAAACAACTGACCGTCTTGGCGGTACAGCAAGCCCTTCGGGGTAACGAGAGACAACATCCGTGGCTGACACACACCCTCCTTTAATTAGGTGCTCAACCCTGAGTAACCCAGCCACCTCTTTCTCTCTGAGAAAGGAGGTGGCTGTTATTTTTTGTAGTCTATCAGAAGCAATAATTTTGTCTGTACTTCTTGAAAGACTACAGGTTTTGCTCTGGTAATAAACTTTACATTCCTCGACTTCCAGTCCAACGATCTGACATGATCTGACAAAATGACCCCTGCCACTTTTTTATCTTTTACTGCCACTTCAAACGGATAACCCTTTTGTGCAGAAGTGACCGGACACATAATAGCTAGGTTGGTTTTTTGGTTATATGACTTTGGAGAAATAACCAGTGCCGGTCTGGTTTTAGACTGTTCTCTTCCCTTGGTGGGATTCAAGTCAACCCAAACAAGATCACCTCTGTCAGGTACATATTTTTTACTCACCATACTTCATTACCCTGAGCTTCAGACCAGTCGGCCTCGCTGTGAACATTATCCTCAGAGATTGCCGACAACATAGACTTTAAAGTCACTTCCTCTTCGACCGGTTCAATAACGATCTGGTTGTTTCTGAGAACTACATTAACACCCAACCCTTCTTTCAAAGCCTTTTCCTCAGCAATGCTTTTGGGCAAACGCACCCCCAAGCTATTGCCCCATTTCTGGATTGTTGTTTTCATGACACAAGTATATACATTGTATATACTTGTGTCAAGTACCTTAGTACCAGCTCCCAGTACGAAGGTTTTTAGTTCTTGTTCCGCCAGATTTTTATAACAAACATCGGAAAGGGACAAATATAAAGGGTTTTCTTTTTTTGATCATAAAACCACCCCACCCAAAAATCGTACCAGAGGAAGTCAATTTTGGTTTTGAGGGTTTTCCTCAAATATTTCTTTAGCAACAACGGCAATCACATGCTTGTAGTCATCAGAACTAATCTGTTCAAGAAATACTGCAAGAGCGTCAAGGTCATACCCTTTTAAATGCTTATGTAAGTTATTGAGCGAGCACAAGATCATGAAACACAATACGGCTGTCCTCTTGTTTCCATCAACAAACGGATGGTTCTTGATCAGAAAATATAAGTAAGCGACCACCTTTTCAGTGTCTCTCTCATAGTTTTGGATACCGAAATTGCTCCCGTTTATGTTACTAACAAGTGCTTCAATCTTGTTTTCTGCATCTCCAGTAACAGAAAATGCTACCAAACCTTCACTATGGAGTAGTTTGTATGTCTCGCAAATGTGCTTTGACGTTAGTGGTTGAAATTTCTTTTTTTCCTTCGTCATATTCTTTCAAAGACTCAAAAACCTCTCGATTTTTTTCGAGTTGCTCCTCTGCAATTACTTTGACTTCTGATTCTTCTTTGTCTTTTTTACGAAACCAAAACATATTTTAATATTACACTAATTCTAAATCTGATTAAATGCAAATTACCTGAAATTTGCAATAACCTGTCTCCCAGAACTCGTATTGATAAAATTTATTCTAGTATTGCACCAGGAAATAATTTGAAATGATAGCATCTAATTCCGGCTGTCCTACGTCATATGAAATTTCAATAATACGATTTCCATACTGAACCCAGTAGTAAACTGGTGGGCCTATGCCTTCAATTGCCTGAGCACGAATCGCAGTGTTGCCACCAACAGTCACTTCCTCAACGTCTTTGGTTAAAAAATCATACCCACCTCGCTTAAACCAGTCGATTAGAGACAGGTCGTTATCTTCATCTATCGTTCTAATATATATGCTTCCACATCGACCTTGTGTCCAATCACAAACTGCCACTGGCTGTAGGCCCGTAATGAACACTTCATTTCCATTCTCCTTGACTTGCCACTCTACCGGATAGTAAATTAGATAATCGTTATTGTAATATCTACGAAGCACTTCAATGTCATCAGAAGGCTCAAGGTATGTTCCTTTTAAAACAAAACCTGAACTATTTGGCACTGAAAATGTCTTAGCTATTTCTTCATGTAATCCCCGTAAAGTGCACCAATATCCTGGAGCGCAGTCCTGACCGATTCCGTAAGAGAAAATAAACTTATTATTTTCTCCTAAATACGCACGACTTTTGAGAGAAGATGGATATTCTTTGTCTCCTATCCACATGATTTCTTTAGCATCAATCTGATTAAGAAAAGAAGTTTTTGAAAAACTTTCCTTTGACTCCACAAAAATGGAAAGTGCCACCTGAAGTGGTCCATATTTTTCTTTTATCTGAATATCAAATTCAACTTCGAAATAGTCAGATTCAAGCTTCTCAATGTTTTCTTTTTGGACAAAATCTGGGAGCGATAATGAAAATCCGTACTCATTATTCACATATATCCATGGATTATAACCTGCAAGTAATATTTCCTCATATGAGGAAGGATCCTCTTCCACTTCTTTTGAAACAAACTGAGTGGTTGTTGGTGACGTGTTAGTAATATGCTTACTGATTACCACTGGCTGAATAAAATTTACATTCTGTTTTGAACTATAACTGAGACCCAACCAAAAGCCTAAAAAGGGTAAGGTAACAAAAAGTATTACACTAAGCAATTTTGAAAATGCCGTAACTTTAAATAATGGAGCATACCGAGATTCTCTGGTAGTATCAACATCAGTGGCTTCCTGTAATAATTGTTCATTTTCCATACTATTTTTAAAGTATATCAGACAAACCATCAGAAAAAGTGGCTTGATGCCACTTTTTCTGATTTAGGAGTTTTCAAAATTGAATGGCTGGCTAGGAGCTCAGGCAAAATTGTAACGAATGGGACAACTGTCCAGTGAGTTGAAATCTTGCCGTAGGTGAAAAGTGACGGGGTCACTTTTCACAAGCCAGACGCCGATTCTGGAATTACCAAGCAAAATGGGCAAAAGCTCGGTTAGCCTCCGCCATCTTATGTGTATCCTCCTTCTTCTTCACTGCATCTCCTTCTTCTTTTGCTGCTAGCATAAGTTCTTTAGCCAGAGACTTGTGCATCGGAGTTCCTTTTTGTTTTCGCGCCGCAGTAATGATCCAGCGAAGCGCTAGTGAAAGCCGTCGCTCTGGTCGAACTTCACGAGGAACCTGATAGTTGGCTCCACCGACTCGACGTGAACGTACTTCCATCAAAGGTCCGGCATTTCGGAGTGCCGAGTTGAAAACCTCAACCGGATCGCCACCTTCTTTGTCATTTTTAATAATCTCGAACGCTCCGTAAACAATCTTACGCGCAGTCTCTTTCTGACCACGAAGCATGATGTAATTGATGAGTCGTTCGACATCAACCTGACCGTACACCACATCTGGTGACACGACTGGTCGTTTCTTAATTGGTCGTCTCATGTAATTTCTTGTTAAACAAGAATGAGGAGTGTTATGAAAACAATCTTCATTCTTCGCATAATTTGATTCCTTACCTTTTTCGGTTGAATCGCTTCCTATAATCTGTAGCGAATATAAACTATTTGTAATGTTCGGAGTCGCCACCCCGATTCCTCTGACTAAAGAAATTATCCTTTAGGCATCTTTGCTCCGTAACGAGATCGTCCGCGTCGGCGGGCGTCAACTCCAGTGGCGTCGTATTTTCCACGAACTATCGTGTAGTTGACTCCAATGTCCTTCACACGCCCTCCTCGTACCAACACCACTGAGTGTTCTTGGAGAGAATGCTTTATACCTGGAATGTACGCTGTAATTTCCTGACCATTTGAAAGTCGAACGCGAGCGATCTTTCTGATCGCCGAGTTCGGCTTACGAGGAGTCTTGGTTGTTACTCTGGTGCACACACCACGCTTAAAAGGTGAAAAGTATGAGTTTGGTTGGTTCTTGATTTTGTTGAATCCGCTCTCCAAAGCCGCACGCTTACTTTTTCGCGCTTTGTCTACTCGCTTTTTACGGGTTAATTGTTGAATTGTTGCCATAATTTAGCCCACGTAATGTACTACATGGGGATTATTTTGCAAGTTATTTGACAGCTTCTAGAAAAGAAAATCCGTCTTTGCGGGACGGATTTAAAAGAAACCATGTACGTGGGGTGCCGGGCACCGATATAATAATGAGGAGATTTACACCCCACGTACGCTCCTCTCGGTCGGCGACGAGCAAAAAACTATTTGCTTAAATATAACACGATTTATATTCCTATCAAACTGGTTGTTAGCCAAAAGGTTAATTCGTAGAGCGGGCGAGACAGCACAAAGACAAATATTAAAATGATTATCATGAACGACAGTCCGGCGTTTTGTTCCATCTTTCTTCGAAAATCATCGTACTTCATAGCCAAAGAAAAAGGCAGAAGTTTGGGTAGTATCTTCGAACCGTCAAGCGGAGGAAACGGCACCAAGTTGAAGCAAGCTAGGAATATATTAAGGAGAATAATCATGAAAGACAACTGTACAAAACTGTCACTAAGACCTAGCACATCGGCACTGCGAACCAAGACCGAGAAAATAACTGCGATAGCGATGTTTGAAGCCGGTCCGGCTACAGCCACAATCGCTTCCCCCCATCTTTGGTTTGTGAAATTGTATGGGTTGTACGGCACGGGTTTGGCCGCGCCGAAAAGAATGGGTGAGCCTGAAAAAAGCAGAAGGCCAGGTAAAATCACTGACATCATTGGGTCAAGATGGACAAGCGGATTGGGACTAAGTCGTCCGGCCAGACGGGCGGTTGGATCCCCGAGCCAATTGGCGGCGTAGCCGTGAGCCATTTCATGAATAATAACTGAAATAATTAGTGCGACGATCATCGCAATTTGTGTTGGTTCCATAAGATATGGTTTATAGTACTGGGGAAGGCTTGCAATATCAAGCGCACGTGGTAGGATGTCGCAACTAAAACAAGTATCTTTATGGCCAAACAATGTGACATCACCGGTAAAAAGACCCAAATGGGGGGTCGTTATTCAAACCGCACTCGTGCGACACAATTTAATCCGTGCGGAAAAACCACTCGTCAACCTAATCTGCAGAAGAAGAAGATCTTTGTTCCCGAGCTTAACAAGTCGGTGACGGTGAAGGTCTCAGCTTCCGCTCTCCGCACTATTGCAAAAAACGGTGCTTTTGAGACTCTGAAAAAGGCAAAACTTATCTAAGTGAAAGGTACCCCTTTCTTAAGACAACTTTTGCAAGTATTATCACTTAAACAATACAAGCAATATGTCCAAGAAAGGATACAAGATATCAGCTGAGATCAAAGAAGAAGTTATCAATAAAATCAAACACGAAGGCTTGAGTGTTAGTGATACTGCCAACCAATACGGCATCAGTAGTCGAACCATTTATGATTGGCTAGGTACAAAGGCCACGGGTACGGTCAGTCTCCTTGAACACAACAAACTCAAGAAGGAAAACGAACAACTCAAACAAATCATCGGTGACCTCACCATAAAAATGTCCATTGAGGCTAAAAAGGGGCTCTCCAAGGGATGGTGATCGGTTATTCACGTACGCATCACTATTATCACCATAAACAACCTCAAAAGGATTGGCACACCAAGCAACTGATTGAGGCTGTGTTACGTGAGCACCCAGGCTATGGCCACAAGCGCTTGGCCACACACCTCAAGATCAACAAGAAACGAGTGCTGAGAGTTATGAAGTTGTTTGGTATTAAACCATACCGGAGAACTACTCCTAAAGTGTTTAAAAAGCCTAAAGGTAGTGTGTTTCCCAACTATTTAATGAGTGAGGAACCACGAGGGCCAGGTGATATATATGCCTCAGACTTCACCTATCTTAAATATCGAGGAAAGTGGTTGTATGTGGCTACAGTACTCGATACGTACACTAGAGAGATAGTTGGTGTATCGATATTGACAACACATCAGACACAGCTCGTCATTAACGCTTTGGCTTCAGCAGTGCTCCATCGAGCTCCTCCACGGATTATTCATTCCGATCAAGGGAGTGAGTACTGCTCAAAAGACTACACTGCCTTAACCCAAAAGCTTGGTATCAAACAGTCCATGAGTGCCCCCGGTTGTCCCTGGGAGAATGGTTACCAAGAGAGTTTCTATAAAGGGTTCAAATTGGACTTAGGTGACCCAAACCGGTTTGATACTCTCGGTGAGTTAGTGGCTACTATTTATCAGACGATTAATTATTACAATCAAAAACGCATCCACTCCGTCTTAAAAGTACCACCTCGGTTGTTTAGAGACCAACATGAGGTATTATTAAAAGACTTGCAAAAGGTGTCTTAATTTTGGGGTATCTTCCAAAGTTTAATACTGAGGTTTGAAGGCCGGCCCCTACGGGGCCGGCCTTTTGTCACTCAACCCACACCTCTTTTCCATCGCTTTTAAAAATGATCGCTCCGCGCTCTGCCGTACTTAGCACCTCCGCTCCGGTCGCTTTAGCTCGTGCCAGAACCGACTCTTTTGGGTGTCCGTAACGATTGTTATTTCCGGCCGAAACGACGGCGTACAAAGGCTCTACAACTTTTAAGAATTTAGAATCGGATGATGTTTCTGAGCCGTGGTGACCCAACTTAAGAACTTCGCTTTCCAATTGTTCCCCGTAGATATCAACCAAATAATTTTCAATACCGATGGGAGCATCGCCGGTAAGCATGAAACCCACTTCACCATATTGGAGCTGTAGCACAATCGAGGCGGTGTTGTTCTCCCAATTAGTCGTGTCACCTTTGGGTGACAATATTTTGACTGTCGTTGATGCTCCGAGCTCGATAATTTGTCCGGCTTTTGCCGAAACCACGTGCGCGCCTTCGGCGCGCACGACCTTATCAAAAGCAATGACCGCTTGCGAATCACCTTCCACTTCCGTTTCCATAATCGCTCCTATCTGATACTTCTCTATTACATCCACTAAGCCTCCTATATGGTCGGTATCAGGATGCGTTGCAACCACAATATCTATTGAACGATCAAAGAATGATCTCCCGTTAGCCAGCTCTCGCAAAACGGAACCACCCGGTCCACCGTCGATTAACATCTCATATCCATCAGGAGTTATGATGTGAATTGAGTCACCTTGACCGACATCTAAAAAACGAACTGTGAGTAACTGCGATTCATCTGCTTGCGAGAGAGAGACAAACGGAAACCAAACCACAACAGAAACGACAAGCAAAAGCGTTAAGATGATACTTCTCACCAACAGAAAGCGGTCTGACATACCACATGATACAATGCGTATAAACAATAAAGAACAATTAACGCACACTAATTATTTATATGAGATACGAACCGCTAACATTTGACATCCCGGAACTGGAAGGAATGTCAAGAGATACAATCGATAATCATCTTGGTCTGTACAGAGGTTATGTAAAACACGTGAATCTGATTCAAGAAAAAATCGAATCATACAGTAACGACTTCAAAAATAATTCATTTGCCATTTCAGAGATGCAACGTCGTCTTGGGTTTGAGTTTGGCGGAATGCGTAATCACGAATATTACTTTTCCCAGTTTGAAGGTGGCGCAAAAAACCTACCTGAAGGTTCTCTAAAAACAAAATTGGAACAACAGTGGGGAACGTTTGATAACTGGTTTGAACACTTCAGACAAATCGCCAACACTCGGGGAGTAGGATGGGCTATGCTCTACCATGACCCACATACCGATCAGCTGATACAAACTTGGGTGGACGAACAACAAATCGGGCAATTGGCTGATTTGGACATCATCTTAGCATTAGATATGTGGGAGCATTCATACATGCGTGACTATACATCCAGCGATAAGGGTAAATATGTCGACGCATTTTTTAGAAATCTTAATTGGGAGGTGGTGTCGGAGAGACTGGTTTAACCACCAAACCAATAGACTGGCTAGTTTATTTTAGCGAAAAAAGATTGGTAAGTCGGAATCGACTGGCGAGCCTGGTGGTGTTTTACTGATCTGTCCGCCTACCGATTCTGTTTCTTCCACTATGGTCCAATCGGATAATGAGCTTTTTGAATTTTTCTTGGTTTTAAAATAATACCAAGCAGACATCATGAGACCATACAACACAACCACCACCCCAAACGAAAACTCAGGAATCGTTACTGTAGCAAATGGTAGCATCGCAAACCACTTGGCCACCAATAAGATGTAGCTGAGCGAAATGTGAGAGACATACCCGATGATGCCGGCCAACGAAGTTGAGACTAAACCAAGCAGACCGGTAGAAAATGTGAGTAGCATGGCCGGCGCCACCATTGGAAGCACGAGAACATTTACCAAGACCGCAATCAAAGAAACTTCACCAATGTGATACATAAGCAAAGGACAGACGGCAATCTGGGTCGAGACTGTTGCTAGGAAAAACTCACGCCAGCCCGGTCTGCTTTTTTTGCGAATAACCGTTGATTCAAATTCGGGAACAATCAGTAACAATCCCAAAGTGGCCATAAACGATAGTTGAAATCCGATGTCGTAAACAAGTATATAAGGATTGACACAAACCATTACCACACCGGTAAGCAGGAGTGCTCGCATTACATCGTATCTTCTTCCCAATACCTGTGCCAATAGAACCAAACCGGCCATTATACTGGCTCGAACAACAGTAGCCGAAAGGCCAACTATCAACGCGAAACAAACAATCGCGAGAACCCCGAACACCACCCGGTAACGAACAGGTAGTAAGAACGAAAAACAAAACATTATGAACGCCACCACCAACATGACGTTATAGCCAGAGAGTACAACGATGTGAATTATTCCGGTACGTCGAAAGTCTTGTTCGATGTCTTCGCCAAGAGCCGATTTAACGCCGAGCAATAAGCCCTCACCAAGTCCGACAGCGGGTTGTGGGATGATTTGTTCAAGCGAATCAATGAACCTGTGTTTCGTGTATAACAGCCCGGCAATAATAGGGTTGGCCTCACCTGAGTCCACCACTTCCACCTCGGCAAAAGAAATATTGTATTCCACCCCCTTTGCTTTCAGATAGCCCGGATAATCAAAGGTTCTACCAAGATCGGTTTCAAATTCTTTCGGCTTCTCTAATTTACCTGAAACGATTACTCTATCGCCATACGAATAAGCACTGAGGTGGTCTGCGGTGGCGAGAATCAGATCATCATCTGTCTTTATATAAAGGTGAACTGTCTTTTCTCGATAATCCGGCTCTTGAACGACAACACCTTCGAGCATGACCGGTTGACCAAGTGAGAATTCGAGAGGAGATTTGTTAAATTGCCAAGAAGCGATTTCGGTTCGGAGAATGCCAAGTGAAGAGGCAAATAAGACCAGACTGGTAATGAGGAGGTATGGCGCCGAAACAGCTTCGCTGTTTCGGCGCCATACCAACCCCACCCCGAGTGCTAGTAGCAACATCCAAACGACAACCTCCAGTGGTATCTCATACACAGTCCGTAGCCCAACCCCGATCAAAAAAGACAAAACGCCACTAATCACGATTTGCGATTGCATTTCATAAGTGTAGCAACCAATTAAAAAACCACCCGTAGGTGGTTGGGTACATAAGCGGACTCGAGTCCGCTTATGTACAGATTCGATCAGCTGACAGCTATTTTGAGCCTTACTTTATTCACTTGGCTCTGGGCCATCTTTTGCCGTTCCTCGAGCATTGTAACTCGGTAGACGGTCTGACGACCGGCCCTATTTCGTTGCTCAACCATAACCTCTTCAATCTCATTATCGGCGATGGTTTCTCGTATTTTTTGTCTTCTGTCAAACGACATGATTCCCTCCTTCAAAACTGGCGCGCAAAAACAAACTTTTGCGCTCGACCAGGTATGAACGTTAACCCACATCGGCAGTCTCGTCAAGTTTTTCTGGGTAGAAAAATTATGAGCCTTGTTTAAAATCTTTAATGATCTCCTTCTCTTCTTTCTCGGACAGAGCCTTTTTGAAACGCACCCCGCTTTGGCCTTTTACCCTCCCTTCACACTCTTTCCAAGTTTGATGGGTTTTGACCACACCATCTACCAGACTGACGTAAGAATACGCCTTGAGGGATTGTCTCTTTCGAGCATCGCTACGCTCCATCGCTTTCTCTTCATCGTAAGAAACATTTTCTATCTCGTGTTTATAACCCTTCCTCGACCCCTTATACAAGTCGACCTTCTTACCTTCTCCCAAATCAGAAGCAATTACATCTGCTCGTTCGTTTCCAATGATCCCGACATGTCCGGGAACTTTGTGCCAATTTATTTTTACTTTTTTAAGTAACGTCGCAAGTTCCTGCCAAACTTCCTTGTGTAGAACATCGCTTCCGGTTTTTATTTTCCAACCATTTTTCATCCAACCAAATATCCAGCCCTTAGCTCCTTCAACCACGTATTTTGAATCTGTATAAATTTCCACCTCCCTTACATTCGCCGGCACCTGTTTCAACGCTTCCAAAACAGCTCGCAATTCCATCTCATTGTTCGTAGTCAGCGATTTACCTTCACCAATCTCAAGCACACTGTCTCCAAAAGACAAAACAGCTCCGTAGCCTCCCGGACCGGGGTTTCCCTTCGCCGCTCCATCGGTAAAGATAATAGCTTTATTCATATTCGAGTAGCCTATCATAAAAACAACATTTGTGATTGAATAATTCAGGAGTGTCCTTAAACCAAAAGTCGGAGACAGGTATGAAAAATGATAATTTCTTATACATGAGACACGGATTGAATGAGCCGAAGAAAGAAGATTTCGGGCAGGGAACAACCTCTCACCGTCCCCAGCCCGATACAGTCAAAAGACCTAACCCCGCTCCTTCTGCGGAAGATGTCAGAGACGGGCTCGCTGAACCTAAACCAGGCAGATAAAGCCTTGGTACAGAGCTTTTAAAAAACACCCCACCTTACGGACAAGGTCGGGTGTTTTTATAGAACATCAACCAGCCTGATTCTCAACTGTCTTCGGCCCATGAAAAAAGACTCTTCTACATGCCCGATTGGTGTGCACAAAGCGCCAACTTCGGGAGTTTTGGTAAACTCGGTCGGAGTTTGAAAAAAGGCAATCGCTTCAATTTTTCCTTTTTCAGTCTGAAAAATCAGTTTGGTGTGTTCTTTGGCTTTACCAAACAATTCAACCGACTGAGGTGAAACATTTTTAAAAGCAAAAATCGGTTTGTGATTGTCAGTGCCAAACGGCGCTAAAATATCCAACTGTCTGACCAAAAACTGATCAACTTCGTCAAGAGAAATTTCCGCGTCAACCAAAACTTCACTGTCTACCGTCGCCTCGTCGCTGAGCGTCTCCATGGCAGACACTAGCCTCTCACCAAAGGTAAAAATATGCTCGTCTTTAACGGAAAAACCGCCGGCGACATGATGCCCGCCCATTTCAATAAACACTTCCGAAACAGCCTGCATCAACAGCACAACACTAACACCTCCTCCGGAACGACACGACCCTTTATAAACTCCGTTTCCATCAGCTCCCCAAATAAAAGTCGGGCGACCGTGCTCTTCGGCCAGTTTCCCCGCCACCAAACCAACGAGTGACGGTCGCCATTTTGGATTACCCATAACCAAAACCGAAGGGATTTCTTCCAAATCCTTGATTCGTTTATGAATATCTTTGGTGATAAGCGCCACTTTGGTTTTACGCTCGATATTTAATTTTTCCAGATGTTCGACTCTTTCTCCGGCCTTAGCCAGATCTGTCTCTGCCAACATGAAGAAGGCGTCTTCGGGATTATCCATTCTTGAAGCAGCATTGATGCGCGGACCGATGGTAAAACCAATGTCATCTTCTGTAAGGTAACTTTGATTGACTTTAGTTTTTCTGAGCAGTTGTTGTAGGCCGGGGCGACGAGATTTACGCAACACTTTGAGACCAAAGTGAGCCAAAACGCGATTTTCACCAACTAACGGCACCATGTCGGCTATGGTAGCGAGACCTACCATATCAAGCCACCACTTTTCGTAGCCGGGTGTAATTCCGTAATCATTTCGATTCAGCATGGCCTTGATAAGCTTAAAAACAACCGCGGCACCGCACAAATCTTTGAAAGGATAATCGCCAAGCTTCGGATTCACCACTGCCACTGCTTCCGGTAAGACTGCTCCCGGTTCGTGATGATCGGTAATGATAATGTCAATGCCCTGTTTTTTGGCGTAAGCTACTTCAGTCACACTCGAAGTACCACAGTCGATTGTAATTACTACTCCGACATTATCATTTTTAAGTTTATCAATCGCGTCATTACTCAAGCCAAAACCTTCATAGTGACGGTGGGGGATATAATTTTGAAAATTACTGTAGCCGATGGCTTTAAAAAAATCGTGGAGAATCACTGCCCCGGGAATACCATCGCAATCGTAATCACTGAAAATAGCAATCCGCTCCCCTCTTTCCATGGCCGACTCAAGACGAAGACAAGCCGATTCCATGTCATTGAGAAGCTCCGGTCTATGAAGATGATTGTCATAATCGGGCGTTAGAAACTCTTTCGCTACCGATTCTTCGGTGATGCCACGTAATTTCAAAAGCCGATTCACCAAGGGTGATGCTAGTTCGGTTATCTCCGGAAAAGACTCGTCTTTAGGCGAAAATTTGTACAATGCCATAATCAGTTTTCGTATGGTAACATTCTTAACGTATGGCTACTATTTTTTCTAAAATCATTGCCCGAGAAATTCCGGCGCAATTCGTCTTTGAAGATGAAGTTTGTGTGGTGATAATGGATAAGTTTCCGGCTATCAGAGGACAATTATTGGTCATTCCAAAAATTGAAGTTGATTATATTTTTGATTTACCGGAAGATGTTTATTTACACCTGTTCAAAATCGCCAAAAAGGTGGCCGTCGCAGCTGATAAGGCTTTCGAAACTTTTCGTACTTGCATCATAGTAGAAGGATTCGAAGTCCCGCACGTTCATGTGAAAGTCTATCCCATGATGGCTAAAGAACACCTGGGTGTGGCAATTTCCCAAAAACCAAACGAGGCCTCCGACGTAGAACTTTTGCAACAAGCGGGGCAGATCAGGGCGAAATTACAATAAGTCTATAACCGAGGTTGAACCCCGCTCCAGAAAAGTCAGCGTGGAGCCTCCACCAATTGAGACAAAACCAAACGAATCATTGAGATTCAATTTTTCAATAGCCGCCACCGTATCACCACCACCGACCACGGAAAAAGCCTTGGCGGTGGCTATATGTCTCGCGGTTTGTTCTGTGCTCTTTACATAACCCTCTTCATAGGCTCCGAACGGTCCGTTCCATAGTACAGCTGAGGCTTCTTCAATGTATGAAGCCAACATGTCTATAGTCTTCGGACCACAGTCCATAATTCTTTCTTCGCTTGAAACCTGATTGGTTTCTTTTATCAACTTACCGTGAGGCCCATCAACAATCACATCAATCGGCAACAATAACTTTTCGTTATTCAAAATTGGTGAATCTTTGAGTGAAATATCAGAGACTAACGACTTACCCACTTCCAGACCTCTAGCTTTAAAAATGTCATTAGCTAAGGCGCCTCCGATAAAGACATGTTCGTAGAGATTAAGATATTTCTCCGCCAGCGGTATTTTGGTTTCAAATTTCGCCCCGCCCAAAAGGAAGAGGGCAGGATGTTTGGGGTGCAGTGCTTTGGAAAGCTCGGTAACTTCTTCTAACAAGGTCAATCCGGCGTAGGCCGGGAGTATTTTTGCCACCCCAAAAGTGGAGGCGTGTTCTCGATGCGCTTCTGCGAAGGCGTCATTGACATAGATTTCTCCCAAACCTGCCAACAACCCAACAAAACCGAAATCGTTGTTTTCTTCCCTCTCATCTTGCCTCAGGTTCTCGGCCAGCAAAATGTCGCCTTCGGCCAGCAGTTTTCTTCTTTCTGCAAAGTTAATACTGTCCACTCTTCCACCCCAGTCGACTGGTAAGTGTTTTGTTAGTTCTTCATAAACCGGTTGCAGGGTTTCTGTCCGCTCTCGACCAATGTGAGAAATAATAATAACCTTTGCTCCCCGCTCACTAAGATAGCGCATGGTTGGCAGAGCCCGCTGGAGTCGAAATTTGTTTCTAACCATTCCATTGTCGAGCGGGATGTTTAGGGATGACCTTAATAAAACAAACTTACCACGCAGATCGGTTAATTCGGTGACTTTCTTCATGATTGGACGACCGCTTTAACGATGTCAGAAAAGTCTTCCGCCTTCAGACTGGATCCGCCGACCAAAAATCCGTTCATGTCACCCTCTTTGTGTAATTCAGTAGCGTTTTGTGGGGTAACCGAACCACCGTACAACAGACGCACGCTTTTGGCGGTTGGTCGATCATAGATTCTGGTTAAGACACTGACAATAAAAATCTGCATTTCCTTGACATCCTCCGCTGTTGCGGTGTTGCCGGTTCCGATCGCCCAAATTGGCTCATAGGCGAGCACGACTTTTTTCATTTCTGCAACAGAAAGAACTTCGGCCAGATTCCGAATCTGATCTTCGATAAAAGTAAAGAAATTTCCCTGATCGTCTCGCTCGCGCTCCCCCACACAGACGATCGGCACCAACCGATGTTTGAGAACGGTTAACACTTTTTGACGCACATCTTCATTACTCTCTCCCATCGCTCGCCTTTCCGAGTGACCGATTATCACGTATTCAACTTCGAGATCTTTCAGTTGCAGAACGGAAACCTCGCCCGTGTAGGCGCCGATATTCTTAAAATACACGTCTTGAGAGGCTAATTGGACAGAGCTCTTGGCTATTTTCTTTCCCACCTCCGCTAAGTACGGAAAGGGTGGAGCGACGGCAACGTAAGGTTCTGAAATGGATTTTTGTTTTCTGGCAATGGCTTTGGCAAGATCTGAAGCATCAGACAAGGTAACCGGATTTAATTTCCAATTACCGACTATCAACGGTACGGTTTTTTTCATATGACACGAATTGTATCATGGGAGCAATAAAAACGGTGTGGCCCGAGGGCCACACCGTTTTTATTGCTCCTCCCGCAAGTCGGTGAGGCCGAATTACCCATCCTTTCGCCAATCGTCAAAAATATACACTGAGGATGTTTTGGGAGTAAGAGGAGGAGGGTCATCGACTTGATCCTGATCAAAGGATGTTATTCTGTTTTCAAAACCGGAATAAAAAGATGGTGGCCCTGGACAAACACTACTACCGCCCCATTTTGTACCAACCCTCCCGTTAGACACAACACTACCATATCTGGTTAAAGTACCTCGACAGACATATGGATCGAGCGATGATGGCAGTCCGTAAAAACCAGATCTAACATAGTGATTCCTTCCATAATGACCAGTCTGAGCTATAAAAATGCCGTTGGCTTGTAAATTATAAGGGACTTTCAGGCCAATTAGAACATCGTGGTTGGCAATTGCCAGTAATCCGGCATCCGTCCCGGAAACATAATCTATATTGTCACTAATGATAATATCTTCTTCCGAAGCCAAGGAAACCTTCTGTGAAACATCCCCTTCCAGCCAAATTTTGTCAGCAAAGTAAAGTAATGGGCAATTACTATCGATAGTTTTAGTCGCAACTGATGAAGTGGAACTAATAACATTTCTTACTTGGTTCCAGCCATCAGCCGAACTATATTCCCAATGCTGAATGGTGCCGGTTACTCTATTTATCTTAACGGTATCATCGCCGTTAAAAACTACCTGGTATCCGTAATTGGAACCCCCTGATGGTCCGTAATATATACCACCGTGGTTTTCAGCTCGGTCTTTCATCGCAACCAAATCAATTGTAAAGTTTGCAAAATTAACGGGAGTGATAGGGAAAGAGAATAAACCGGGCGTGGCATGACCGCTCGTTGTATAGACACCATCAACATCGTACTTCGTCGGACTACAGCCAAATGTACCTGTGCAATCCCAGGTTGGTACCCCACTCCCCACAAATGAGTTATGGTAGCCATCCATCCTTATACCTTGATTCGAATGCACCGGGCCGGTAATTACACGATCATCCCCGTACCACGATCCACCCTCAGTGATGAACGAATACTCAGCCACCGTTGGTCGAGTATAGCGCGCACTTATAGTACTAACGGCACTTGGATCATCGTAAGTATAGCCAGTTGAAGTCACTTCAATTGAAGCAATACTACCACAGTACGAACTGTGGGAAATATCCAGAGAGAATTCTCCGATCGCGCCCGCTTCCGGATCGTTGTAAACATGGACGTATGGCCCCGGTAGGCCGGTACCTTCAGTAACGTCATCGGGATAATGAGCCAAGTACCATTTGTAATAATTAAGTCCGGCTTCGGCAATCTCAGTTGCTCTTGCTTGTTCGTGACGAAAATTAATCACCTGACTTTGAGTGATAACATATCCAACAAAAGAACTGATAATTACAAGAAAGACACTACCGAAAACCAAAACGAAAACTAGCAGATATCCGGCGGAGGTTTTCGTATGTGTGTGTAGGTTATACATTTGACTCATACTTATAGATTATCCTTCAAATTTCGTGGTGCAACACTCGACCTGAGCATAAACTCCCCCGGAGACTTAACAGGATCGATATTCACTATAATTTGCGCCTTTATATAGCGGAGGTCGATGATTGGCGACGTTGCTGTTAGTTGATTGCCTGCATTGTCGTAGTAAAGAAAAGTCGGAATACTCTGATTGATATTCTGCACGTACAAAGAGAGGGTTTTTTCTGAATCCGGGGTCGTAAGATTATACGTAGCGGGCGAACCACTTGGATCATAGGTGTACCTAGTAAGTGTGGTTCCAGACAGAATATATTCTATATACTCAACGGAAGAATCTTGATCTATGTCGCTGTAATATCCAAATCGATGTTCTTCCATGACCACAACCGGGTATGTTCCATCTTCGGCTGTGGTCATTTCTTTGGTGTTACTACCCCACTCTGTCATACCTATGCGAGCATTGTTTATTTCGCCCGCCTGTGCAACCGCGTATGAATTTGATTGATATAGGTTGAACACACTACTACTAATAGCCAACATCAAGATTGTGTAAAGACTGATCGTGACAATCAACTCGACCAGAGTCATTCCTTTTTGTTCTATTATCACGAGACAAGTCATAATGTTAATTGGACAAAGAAATGTTGATTACAGAGTCCCCATCAATCGCGACCGGATCTACCGTCTCGTTAATGTAACCGGGTGTATTCACATTAATTATATAATCGGTTTCCGCACTTAGACCACCAGTGAAAAACGCCTGTCCACAAATGTTGGTCAAGACTGTTTCATCATATCCGGTACGGGTAAGATTAACGGGAGCTCCCGGAACTGCTCGTCCCAGATCATCCATAACCGACACGCGCAAGGTGTTAGTGTCATCAGCAACCAGCACTAATTCCAGCTCATCATCGACTCCAGCCTGATGGCTGAAAGGATGAGCGGGACAAGCCATAGCTATGTCGTAAGCCGGACTACTGAAAGTAAGTGTATATTCATCGAACTCAAGATCAGCCAGCTTAAGTTCTCCTGAAGCATTTGTCTGTAGATTGGCTTTATACTTGTATACTGACTTGGAATCAGCATCAGTTCCAATGATTTTATTTCCTCGAATATCAAACTGGACATTGGGAAGAGCAGTCTCTCCTTGTCGATAAAATACACTGATCTCTTCCACTCTTGGTGTGACACTAGTGTCTGATGTTTCGATAGTGATTCCGGTATAGATTGAAGGATACGTAGACACGTCAAGCTGTGAGATGTCAATAATCGAATCAGTGAAACCGACCGCGTTACCTGGTAACTCGCTATCAGGAATAAGTACATAAGGTCCACCAACCGGACCGGTGAAGAGTTGGACCTTGTGCGAGGTGTTGAGCGGAATCATAGTTGCCACGTGCACCGTTTGCCATTTTGAAAACGGTGTCGGTGTTATTGGACCAAGATATATATAGCCACTTGGTTCGTACACTGATCCTATGTTTTTCAATATTAAAGCCCCGGCAGGGTTTTCTACTGAACTACTGGCAGTGAAAACCATTCCGTCAAAGTCTTCTTTAAACACTCCTTCGTTGATTGCAGAACGAGTTAATATATCGAGGTCACTTAGCTCACCGATTGTAAATGTAAGGGTCGACACATCTGCTTCCAAGACGGCAAAAGGTCCCGTGACAGGCGTCGGAATAACAACGGTTGGTTCGTAAGTCTGGTCAGTGGAATACTGATGGCCTGAGATATTGGCCGTAACAATCGCTTGGTATCCGCTATCTTCAGGAACCGGAAATAAAGCAACTCCATTAGCGTCTGAGTAGGACGTCACGTCATACGGAAAAGTAGAACTGGAACCAATAATGCGAACAGTTGCACCTTGTAAAAATGTATTGTCGGCGTCCAGCACGTTTATCTTGGCCGTACCTCCTCCCACATTGGTTTCTATGGATCTCGGAACGATATTACTTACTATTGCTATACTGTTAGTTTTTCCATTAAGAGTCCAGGTGTATTCCAGCTTTACTTGTTTGTAATCGGTAGTAATTCCGTTGGAGTCGGAACCTTCAAGACCATCAGCGGGATCATCAGACCATCTCATAAATACCCGCTCATTAAAATCAATCCCATTGAGTGTAACCACGCTATTTTGCGG
Source organism: Candidatus Nomurabacteria bacterium (assembly GCA_023898585.1). Lineage (GTDB taxonomy): Bacteria > Patescibacteriota > Minisyncoccia > Phycocordibacterales > UBA918 > OLB19. Next base: position 264,183 of record CP060229.1, read on the forward strand.
AATAGATCCGTCGGGGAATCCGGATACAACACCAACGTCATCATAAGGTAACGATCGTATGTATTCCATACGCTCGTTGGCAACCGATAAAGCGCTCAGTTTGGAACGAGAAACATTGATTAAATCTAACGAATATTTAAAGGCGCCTAACAGAGCGGTAAAAATAAGAACAGACACCGCAGAAACAATAATAACTTCAACCAATGAAAATCCTGCAATTCGCTTTGATGAGTATCCCATAACATTACTTAAGCCCATCCGAAATCGAATAAATCGGAGCGATGAGGGCCATAGCAAAGAAACCGACGCCACCTCCGATCACTACCATCAATAAAGGTTCGATGATGGTCGAGAGGTCTTTTGTTTTTCTTTCGACTTCCGTCTCGTAAAAAATCGCCAACTCTCCCAACATACCGGAAATCTGACCGGTCTCCTCTCCAACCAGAATCATTTCTCCAACCAAAATCGGATAGAGGTCTTTTCGTTCGATAAAAGTTTCGGAAAGAGCGGTTCCTTTCTCCACCCTTCTCGCCGCTTCGCCCAAAATATCTTTGTAAAAAACATTCTGGATCACTTCCTCGGTGATTTTGATTGACTGAATAACGTCGACACCGGAATCCAGAAGTGAAGAAAGGGTGCGGGCGGTGCGGGCGGAATTAGTTTCTTTGGCTAAAGTTCCGATAACCGGCAAGCGAACGATGAGCCATGAAGTCGCGATCTTGCCCCACTTGGTCTTAAGGCTGTACATGAATCCTGCCACCACTCCGATCATTCCCAGTATCACGACCAACGTGTGTGCTACCATGAAGTTACTGGCGTTGATAAGAAATGTGGTGGTGGCCGGCAATTCCTGATCCATGTTTTCAAAAATTCCGGTTATCGAGGGCATGACGTAGATCATCATCAAAATAGCGATGATGACCATAATCACTATCACAATAGACGGGTAGATCATCGCTCCTTTTACTTTTTTAGCTAGGTTGTTGGAACGCTCCATCTGAATAGCCAAAGTTTGCAGAGACTCAGACAACTTACCACTCTCTTCCCCGGCACGCACCATGGCTATATACAAATCACTAAAAACCTCCGGAAACTCTTTCAAGGAATCGAAAAAAGATTCACCTTGGTTTATTTTCTCGACCAATCTTTTCATCACTCCCTTCAAGCGCGGATTGGTACTCTGACGCTCTATCACTGAAAGAGCGCGGGTGACTGTGAGACCGGCCTTAAGCATCGAACCGAGATTGCGCGTCACCATGATAAGTTCGTCCGCCTTCACCCGGCTCAATATGTAGTTTAGTTTTTCGATATTGAGAAATTTCTCAATACCGAATTTTGACGCCTCTTTAATGGAAGACACGGTGTGACCTTGGGTTCTCGCGATAGCATAAACCCCGAAACGATCATCAGCCTCGACGGTATTTTCTACCTTCTTACCTTCCTTATCTTCGCCGGAATACGTATAAGTGGTCATGTTTTATTCGTTAATAACTCGTAAAACTTCCTCCACACTCGTCAAACCCTGAGCCGCTTTGAAAATACCATCTTCCATCATTGTTAACATACCCTCCTTTCTGGCCTGAGCTTCGATTTCATCCCCTGTCTTGTCGTCCATCACCATGTCTTTAAGAGTCGGTGACATCTCCAGTACTTCATGAATTCCCATTCTGCCCTTGTAGCCGTCCTCTGATTCACCCTTTTCTTTTGGATGATAGAAGGATATATCGTTCCAAGTAGCATCTTCCTTCACAATCGACTCTTCTTTCAAGCACTTAAGCACATGATCCAAATCAACTTTTTCTCCCAGTTCTTCTCTTTCCGCTTTAGTCATTATGTAAGGTAGTTTGTCATCAGACAGTTTGCGAACGAGACGTTGTCCAACAGCAACCCGTAGAGTAGAGACCAACAAAAATGACTCGGCTCCCATGTCAACCAAACGTGCGATTGTACCGGCCGCTGAGTTGGTGTGGATGGTGGCAAGAACCAAGTGACCGGTAAGAGCGGCGTTTATCGCCAAACTGGCGGTTTCTTCGTCTCGAATCTCACCAACCATAATGATGTCCGGGTCTTGACGCATAAGCGAACGCAGGCCGGACGCAAAAGTAAAGCCGATGTCAGGCTTCACCTGTGATTGATTGACTCTCGGCATTTGGTACTCAATCGGGTCTTCAATGGTGGAAATATTAACTTCCGGAGTGTTCAGAATATCAAGAATGGTATAGAGAGTGGTCGATTTACCAGACCCGGTTGGACCGGTGACCAAGATGATACCGGTTGTGGCGCGCGTAGCGCGGTGAACCCGATCAAGCGTACTACCATGAAAACCTATACCCTCAAGCGAAAAACCGCTTCGATTTTCCCGCAAAAGACGCATAACAACCTTCTCACCGAAAAATATCGGCAATATCGAAACTCGAAAAGCGACTTTTTGACCATCCATCTCCATCTTGAAACGGCCGTCTTGGGGCAATCTTTTTTGGTCGAGTTTCAAACTTGAAAGGACCTTGAGTCTAGCGACAATACTATCGGACGCTATTTTAGGCAGTTTCATAGCATCGTTTAGAATACCGTCGATTCGGTAACGCACCAGAACTTCGCTTTCCATCGGTTCAATATGAATGTCAGACGCACCTTGGATAATGGCGTGCCGAAGTAACGTGTCGACTATTCTGACAACCGGCAAGTCTTCGGCCATCTGCTTGAGTTGTTTTTCGCTTACTTCATCACCTTCTTCGGACAGTACTTTCAATTCTGAGGCATCCTTCATAATAAGATCGCCGAACTCGTCTTTCAGAGTCTTTTGGTATTGACGAAGAGCAAAACGCATTGATTCGGTATCGGTCAACCTCGGCTGTATCTTCAATCCCACCTTTTTTCTAATGAAGTCAATGGCTGGTAAATCGGCCGTGTCCAACATCGCCACTTCGAGGGTATCTTCGCTCTTTTTGTAAGCAATAATATTGTGAGTTCTGGCCACCGGTTCGGGAATGAGGGTTAAAATTTCAAAATCAATCTTCAAATCCTTCAGCGCCACAAACGGTATACCAAGCACGTAAGACTCAACTCGTCTCATGTCATCTTCCGTCATGTGACCATGCGCGATTAAAGCCTCGCTCAAGGTTCTGTTTTCTTCTTTGGCAATTTTTTCAACCGTAGAAATATCCGACTTGGTAATCAAACCCGCATCCAAAATGAATCGTTTCAGTTGTTCGTCTTGAATTCGCATGAGTTAAATGATGTAAGGAAATAGGTTTTTAGCGACTATGACTAAAAAATTGGGTGAGAAATGACCAGAAAAATACACTCACCTGACCAAACCTGATTGGCTTGATCCGATTCTTTTTGACAAACCATCGGCATGTCAGCACAAACGCATACGGAATAAAACGAACCATTACCTCCGGTACTTGTCGTCATTATTATATCATTCGATCGAGAAGTTAAACCAAAGATGTACACGATTATTTATCGTTATATAAAAAAGACCTGTCGTTTTCACACAAACCAGGTCTTTAATCGTTTTTATGTTATTTTTTTATTGAGGAGCGTAATCTTGATAGGTAATGAGCACCTCTGTCCGCCTCCAGTCCCCTGCCAAATCAAGAACCAGAGCGTAAAAAATTCCTTTTCTTTCATTTTGGCTATAGACGATTTCCCCGGCCTTGAGAAATTCACACTCCACCCGGTAACTCTTTTCTTCGAGCGGGTCATCTGCCAACACCGGGCACGAACACCACTCCTTGGCGATTCTTATATCTTCTGCACCGACGTACGTCAGCACCTGACCTTCCTTGATAAAGTTTCCTTGCAGTCCGTTAATCTGCCTGAGGTTGGCTGTGGTAGTGGATTCAAGCTTGCTGGCGATGCCGGAAAGTGTATCGTCCGGCTCTACGACATAGGTTTCAGCCACCGCCTGCGATACAAAAAATACAGAATGAGCCATAACTATCGCCAAAAACAACGCTTTTATCATCATAAAGAACACCTCGCTTTTTAAATTTACCCAAGTAAAACCAATTATTTTATACTACGAATAGCCAATTCTGTCAAAATTTCCTGTTATGCGTTAATGTTGAGGACGACTTTTACACAAAAAAGCCGTTAATTTGAAACAGAAGTTTCAAATTAACGGCTTCCGTTTTCAGCTAACCCAACTTGGCGACCCTTTTCTTATGTGCTTTCTCCCAATGTTCACGATCACTCTGGTCAAGTTCTGACAAATCAAATTTTTGAAAGTTATCAAGGAAAACATCAACGTCACCCGCTTCAAGTAACACTTCTATCACTCTTTTTCCAAAAACACCCTCATGCTCGTCATTTTTTACAACCTGCACTAATGCAGGAGGCCAGCTAACATCACAGATAGCGTTGGCTATTGCTACAGTATCTTCTTCTGACCAATTGGTCTTGAAGTGGTGTTGGAGAAATTCCTTTACAACCTGACAGGCCATGACCCCGTCTTCTTGAATAGTATTAAGCACTATGCGAGCGTCGTATATACTACCACCATCCAACTTTACTTCTATTTCTTTATACCTCCTATCGTGATCTTCTTGTAACGTTTCTTCGGTAATTTCTTCTGGTTTAAATTTTTCTAACATATGCTTCATTGTGTTTTATACTGACAATTACTGTTCATCAGCTACAATCATACAATAGTTTTGACTTTTTCTTTCTAACGGCATATAGTTTACATATCTGACGAATGACTGCTCGGCCCTTGGCCGGGCAGTCTTCGTTAAGTAAGTTACAAAAACAATTTAATAAGAGGTGATGTATTCCATGACACACATCATGATGCTTCACGTAATAAAAGTATATGTTTGATTTGAAAGTAATTAATTCAGTTTTAGCGGAAATGGAAGAAGAACGAGGGATTCCTCGTGAGAAAATGATGGACGCCATAGAACAATCTTTAGCCACCGCCTACAAAAAAGAGTTCGGGAAGCGAGGGCAGATTATCACCTGTAAATTCGATTTGGAAACAGGGACCACCAACTTCAATCAGGTTAAGATTGTGGTCGATGAATCAATGTTGAAACCGGAACCGGAACTGGATGAAGACGGAAACCCAATTGAAGAAGCGGAGCCAGAGGAAGAAGATGAAGAGAATAAAAAAGTGCGTTTTGATGAAGAAAAGCACATCATGCTTTCCGTCGCCAAAATGATTAAAAAAGGTGTGGTTGTTGGAGAAGAACTTGTTTTCCCGCTGGAACCAAAAGATGACTTTGGGCGAATCGCAGCGCAGACAGCAAAGCAGGTTATTATGCAAAAAATTCGTGAGGCTGAGAAAGAGTCAGCTCTGGCGGAATTTGGACAAAAGGCCGGTGACATAGTAATCGGTCAAGTACAACGTTTCGAACGCGGAAATCTGTACGTGGATCTCGGCCGAGTAACTGCGATAATGCCCTATGAAGAACAAATCCCCGGTGAAAGATTCAAGCCAGGCGAAAGAATCAGAGCCTTATTATTGGCTGTAGAAGAAACCCCACGTGGTATATTTCTTAAATTATCGCGCTCGCATCCGGATTTCTTGGTGGCATTGTTTGCTGTCGAAGCTCCTGAGTTGCAATCCGGGGCGGTTGAAGTGAAAGCGGTGGCGCGTGAAGCCGGAGCCCGTACTAAGATAGCAGTACATGCCGTTGACGAACACCTTGATCCGGTTGGATCACTGGTTGGACAACGCGGGGTGCGTGTTTCAACCGTTATGAGTGAGCTAGGAGGAGAAAAAATCGACATTATAGAGTGGTCACCGGAAATGATTGAATTCATTGAAGATGCGTTGTCACCGGCTCAAGTTTTGGAAATAAAAATTGTATCTGAACCAAACAGAGAGAAGAATGAACGTGGTCATGCTGTGGCTGAGGTTTCCGGCGATCAACAATCACTCGCCATCGGTCGTGGCGGACAGAACGTTAGACTGGCCGCTAAATTGACCGGTTGGAAAATTGATATCGTATCCGCCAATACTGGTGAAGGATTGGCTGAAGCGGACGCTGAAGGCAATGTCGAACTGGAAGCACCACTCGATACTGAAGCCGGGTCAGACGATGATGCACTCGACAATGAAGACGCGACGACAATCAAACCGGATATCGAGGAAGTGCTAGAAGAAATAGACGAGACCAAGGACCGCGACATGACTCCCGGAGCGGAGGATGAGGGTGAGGACGACATAGACACCCCCGAAGAAGCCGAGGAGGAAATGGCATCAGCTGTGGATGAAGAGATTGAAAAAGAAATCGAGGGTGAAATTGAAACAGAAGAAACCGAAGACGAGAAAGAAGCGAAGTAGAGACTGGTCTTAGTTTTAAAAACCGGCCGGCGCCTAAAGGCGCCGGCCGGTTTTGTTCTTCTCAAAATCATTACTGGACTGTTGCCGACATTATAAACCAGGTGGTTGTGTTTTGGATCAGATATACCTCATTTAAGTAGCGACTTTTTGATGTATAAGTACATAGACAGTGAAGCAAGAAGGAAGAAAATTCCCAGACCAAAGAAAGCCATTTGATAGGTGGTATGTTCAATGGTCAAGCCTATAGCGAAGGATAGTACACCTTGTAGAATATTGTTTATCTGTGATTGAGTGGAAAGCAGTGTGGCTTTAAAATTACTATTCTTGATGATGTCCATGATAAAACCACGAGAAACCTGAGTCAGACCCCACTGAAAACCATTGATTAAAATAAATACACCGGCTACGAACCAAGGGTTAACTGTAACGGATAAGAGTAAGATCAGTGCAGTGTATAAAATAATTTCAAACCTATAAAACAAAACGATGTTTCCAAAGTAATCTTTAAGTTGACCACTGTAGGCCAGAATTAGGGAGGCTAATGCTCTACCCAAGCCAAATAAAACTCCGTACCAAATTACGGGAATTTCCAACAACACTTGGTAGGGAGCGCGGAAAATACCAATTCCAAACAAGACTGAGGCACCCAAGGAAGAGAAAAGTGCATATTTAAAAAATCCCAATTGATAACCAACTTGGACAACCTGTTTAAAATTGGTGGCGTTAACTTCTTCGATTTGTTCCGGTTTTACCGGGGGAGTGGTGAGAGCCAAAGCCACCATTAGACCAACCAGGTCAATTACTAATGCTAACGCAAATGGCGCTTGGTAGTTTATGCTTACCAAAAAAGGAACAATGACGGTGAAGATTATTGGGACAGCAAAACCAATAGAACTGGCTTTGCCCATTACTTTGGTGTAATCATTCTCGCGGTTTAGGGCACTTAGCGTTTCATGCATAAAAGCGGAGCCGGTTCCACTTAAGAAAGCCAGGCCAAGACTTAGAAAAACTGAACCCAAAATAAGGTAATTGGTACTGTCTGCAAACAAGAAAAATAAAGTGGAAGCAACAAATAGTAGTCTAGATATGACTATAGCTTGTTTGTGTCCCAGTTTATCAGAGACGTAACCACTAGGGATCTCGAAAACGAAGCCGGCTAGATTACCGATTAACAAAATTACTCCGATAGTTTGAGCGGTTACATCGGGAATGGTTAGGTAGTAGGCTGTCAAAATGGCTGCGTAGATACGCTTGTTTGCGACCAAGAGGACGGTGTATTTCCAAATATTGCTCTCTAGTTTACTTCGGTTCATGCGAGTTAAATAAATTATAGACGCCGTTTTCGTTTAGAAAAACGGTTTTGTTACAGTTGATGTCGAGCCGGATCGAATTGCTCTGCCAGCATAGCTACGTTAGGAAAGACCGGTAGGGTCGAAATGTCATTCTTGTTCACAAAGCGCACGGCAATACACTCATCGGACGCGGTAAAGTTTAGGTTTTCCAGTTCGGTTTCGTAGAGTAAGTTGGCTAACCAGACAGACTTATTCCGTGTTTGACCGGTTAAAAAATAGGACGGGTAGTAGGCTACTTTCGATACTTTAATACCCATTTCTTCTTGGATTTCACGTGACAGGTCTTCTTGTGGCGTACAACCCCAATCTAGCCCACCGCCTGGCAATTCCCAGTCACCGTTTTCTTCCTGCACTATCAGAAATTTATCGCGAGATTCATTTAAAACCAATGCTTTGATGCTAATGCGGTAGAAACAATTGGGGATTTCGAACTTAGCCATGGGTTGCATGATAGCATGATTCTTCTGAAGTACCCGCACTTCAGCAATCAAGACTAGCCATGACATTGTGGTGGCGGTCGAAGACTACGTAGATAGGTAAACCGAATTGGGTTCTTTGACGGGCTATCCAAACCGGCACCACTTCTTCATTGTCCAAAACAAACTGAATATTTTGACAACGCCGGCCAGCTTTGGGTGATCGGCAAGTCGCTTTATCTCATGGCGATCGAAGAAGAAATCGTCATCGAAGTGCGCAATTCCGACATCCAGAGACTCCTGCTTTCCATGTTCAAATTCATGCAGGACCATTCTCGCAAGATTGATGTCAACGCGCTACTTCGCGACCTGATAGCAAAACAAAAAAGTTATACCATCCCCAATTTACGCTACAACATTAAAACAGGCCAGAATTTAGAGCGAAAAATGTAGCTGGAGCTGAGTTTTATCGAGATAAGACGAGGACGAAGCTACTTTTGTAGCCGAAATTATGACCTGTTTGTTGGATGGTTGATTGGGGATGGTATTAGGTTGGGAATGTTGTCGGGAGTAGTTTGGTGGAAAAAACCGGTCGGCCCCTTTAGGGGCCGACCGGTTTTGATACCAACTCTACATTCAATGAGTAAGAAAGCGAGACTAATTCTTACCAAATCTCTCCACACACTCATTTATCACCTTGATCGCTTCCTTGGCGTCACCGTAGCCTAAAACTTTTGTGGTGCCGGGTTTTTTCAAATCTTTGTAAGTATTGAAGTGATATTCAACCTTACGCTTCCACTGTTCGGGCAAATCCTGCAATGTCTTTATAGCGTTACCACTATCTCGTTCGTCTGCCGGTACACAAATCACTTTATGATCCATCTCTCCATCGTCTTCAAAATTAAGAACACCAATAATCTTAGCTTTTATCACCACACCAAGAGGAAGCACTTCTGGACACACGATCAAAGTGTCCAGTTCATCACCATCCTCATCAAGCGTACCGGGAATAAAGCCGTAATTGGTCGGTTTGGCGAAAATTTCCGGCTCAACACGATCTAGCTCAAAAGTGCATTTTTCTCGGTTGTACTCAACTTTCAACATTGAACCCTTGGGGATCTCAACTACTGTATTAATTAAACTTTCTTCGAGCTCTCCTGGGGAGTATAGTTTGTTGTAATCTGTCATGGAAATATTTGGTTTAATGAAGGGGATTATATCACGCGAATTACCTTTTTTGAAACTCAGCTTTGCCTTACCTATAAATGTTAGATATTGATAGATTCTTTCGGTAAAAACCGAAATGCGTTACTCTATGATTGTCATAATCAATATGAAAAAAATTACATTCATAACCGGAAACGAAAATAAACTCAAAGAAGCAAGAGCCATCTTGAAAGATTTTGTCATTGAAAACAAAAAGCTCGATTTGCCGGAAATTCAAGAAATTGATGCCGGAAAAATTATCGAAGCCAAATTGAGACAGGCCTACGAATCAGAAAAAGCGACTTATATTGTAGAGGACACCTCCTTATACATAGAAGCCTTGAACGGATTACCCGGACCTTTAATAAAGTGGTTCTTGGAAACAATCGGGACAGTCGGCATTTATGAACTAGCGAGCAAATATGATAATCAGGTGGCCTACACCAGTTGCATGATCGGCTACATTGATGAGAAAGGAAGAACTGACTTTTTTGAAGGGAGAGTAAAAGGAAAAATCGTAGAGCCAAGAGGTAAGACGAATTTTGGGTGGGACCCGATTTTCCTACCGGACGGTCATGAAAAAACTTTCGCCGAAATGACAGAGGAAGAGAAGAATGCTACTAGCCACCGAAAACTGGCCTTTGTTGCTTTGGGCGATTTTCTAAAAAATCTTAGACCTTAAAACATGTCCAGAAACCCTCCAAGCTCCAGAGGTTTGCAAAATTTGTGGCAAAAAATTGATAGGATTTCGAGCCACACTGGTGTACGGTAAGAAATTATAGCGGTTTTTTGACCAAATTTTTTTGTGTAGGGTTTTTGGACATGCTCTAGTGGTTAATTTGCTCAAAACTCACATGTGCATATCACCTTTCCGCAAGCTGGCAAGCAACGTTATAATTTACAGGAACAGGGATGTTACAAGATCATTTTATTTATTATATGAAAACCATTACTCATATTGTTATTACCCATGCCGTGTTTCTGGCTTTCTTCGGTGTAGCTACTCTGGTGTTGGCTCAAACTTCAGAGACCGAAGCGACAACACCGGTAGTTAGTACCGATGAATCATCTGCCGAAACCACAACAGCAAGAGAAGCCAAAAAAGCGGAGTTCGATACTAATCTTGAAGAAAGGAGAACCGAGTTTGAAGCTAAAAGAGAAGAGGCGAAAGCTAATGTGGAAGAAAGAAAAGAGATGATCGCCGACAGAAAAACTGAGGTGGAAGCAAACATTGAGGAGCGCAAAGCCGAACGCCAGGAGAGAATCGATGAGAGAAGGTCACAACTGCAAGCGAGGGCTCAGGAGCGCATCACAAACCTGGCTGCCAACGTAAGCAACCGAATGGAGGCTGTGATTGCGCGAGTCCAAAACATCATTGACAGAATGGATACTAGAATAACAAAATTATCTGATCTTGGTGTTGATACCATTGAAGCAGAGGGTGCTCTGGCTTCAGCGCAACTTTCCATTGATTCAGCCTTGGCTGAGATATCTGAGATAGATGCGGATGTGGCGTCTGCCGTTGGTTCCGAGGACATACGTTCCGCTTGGATATCAGTCAAAGAAAAGTATTCGGGTATCCGAAACCATCTCAAAACCGCACATACCGAATTACGAGCAAGCGTGACGGCTTTAAAGCAGGCGGTGGCTGAAGCAAAATCCGATAGAGAGATGTCTGAAGGAGCACCAGCCGATTCTAATAACGAACCTGTATCATCCGACGAATAGGTAGTAGTAGAAGATAATAACTAATCGTTTATCATATGAATGAAGAAAATAAAAACGTACACACACCAGACTTTGAGGGAGAGAAAATGAAAATGCCCGAAAATTCCGACACAAGACCCGCACCGGAAGAGGAAGAGTCAACCGGTGTCATCAACGGCCCACTTTTGTTTGGTCTAGCTGTACTTTTGATTGCGATTCTCGGTGGTATGTATTACTGGTTTGCCAGTTTGACTGTTTCTAACGAGGAGGAAATGCCGGTGATCGACCGACCAACCGCAGAAGAAAACAACGAACCAGAAAGCACCACAGCCGAGGCTCAGGTGGAAACCTTGCAAGCTGTCAGTACTTCCGACGAAATAGAGGCTATCGAGGCTGATCTTGAAGCAACCAACCTTGACTCACTCGACGCAGAACTTAACGCGATTGATGCTGAAATTGAAGCGGCATTGAGTACGGAGTTGTAGTGGATCATCTTTAAGAAATGTAAAAGGTGGGGTTAGTACCCCAAGAGCACTTACTTTTCTTATGGTCGCTCTCGGCTCCCTAAAATTAGGGCGCGACAAATCCCACCTTTTACAATCCCACCCTGCACCACACTTGCAAAAACACAGAAATGTGCTCTAATGTGAGTGGTGTCTTGAGTTCTGAGTCAGTAATTTTCCTCGCAAAAATAAACCTTGGGGAGAACAAATGCCTAATCAGATCAGTTGTAAAAAATTGTCAGAAACAAGGAGAAAGGGGGACAATGTCCCCTGTGAGACATGGATGATTTACCCTAAAGAAAAAGGTAACCTCCTGCAACCAATCGGACTAAAGTCCTGTCAAACTGAAAATTGGTTAAAACACACCGCCTCTTGGTGCAAGGCGTCCTTAAAGAGATGGCACCTGCCTTCCTCGATGGACATCGGGAGAAGTATGAAAAACAATAAAGTTACAGTGTTGGTTGTTGATTTTTATGCCGATAGAGGATGTTGGGGTGACCGACAACAACGGGAAGAAATAGTCATTAACATTGCGTCATCCCTGGAAGTTGTTCCGAATAGTAATCAATCCTCGCCCCCGAACGTCAATTAGTGCCGATATATGGATATACGGCACTTTTTATTTACACACCGACCAATCTATAAGCATGGGTGCGACGTGCTCTCCCCAAATGATCGTTGGGTGAATCATTATTTGATTTGCAATTTCCGCTCATTTCCGTACACTGGCGAACACTATGTCACATTCACACACCCATTCACACGAAGTAGATTTTAAAACCGCCTTCAAGGTGGAAGAATTGCCAGATTCACAAGTAAAAATAACCGGGGAATTACCTTACGCAGAGCTTCAAAGTGAGCGCAAATCCGCAATAGTAGCTCTCGGGAAAAATATTGAATTGGACGGCTTTAGGAGAGGTCACATCCCCACTCCGGTTCTCGAAAAACACTTGGGAGAAATGACCATTATGGGCGAAATGGCTGAAAGAGCCATTGCCCACTCCTATCCCCACATAATTGAAGAGCATGAAATTGAGGCTATCGGACAACCGCAAATCGAAGTGACCAAGATAGCTCCGGGTAATCCGTTAGCTTTTAACATTACCGTCGCCGTTATGCCAAAGTTTTCTCTACCCGACTACAATCAGATTGCCAAAGAGATAAATATCGGTCGGCCCAAGGACGAAGTTACCGATGAAGAATTGACAGAAAAAATCAAAGAAATTCAAACCCGAAAAAGAGCCTACGAAAAAATGCAGAATTTGGCTTCCGAAAATACCAAAAAAGTTGAGTCTGCCGATGACACTGCCGATCCATCTGATCCAAGCAAAATAGATACTAAGGGCAAGGCCGAAAACCCATCTCAATCAGAAAACACTAAGGAGGTTGACGGGAAGGAAGCTCCCCTGCCGGAGCTGACTGACGAATATGTAAAAACACTAGGACAGGAGGGGCAATTTGAAAATGTCGAAGATTTCAAAAACAAACTTCGAGAGCACTTGGAGATTGAAAAAAAACAAAATAATATCGCCCAACACCGAGCCAATATCACCGACAGTATCATTGCTAAAACTGAAATGACCCTACCGAAAATTCTTATTGACTCTGAAATCAACCAGATGTTCGCGCAAATGGAAGATGATATTAAGCGAGCGGATTTGAAGATGGACGACTATTTAAAGCATATTAAAAAGTCCAAAGAGGAATTGGCTGAAGAATGGAAGCCGGCGGCGGTAAAGCGGGCGCAATTACAACTGATACTGAACGAAATTGCCAAAAAAGAAGAGATTCATCCTGACGTGGAAAAAGTGAACGAGCAAACTAAGGAACTTATGAAAAGGTTTAAAGACGCCGACGAACATCGCGTCCGACTGTACGTCACTTCAGTGCTACTAAATGAAGAGGTGATGAAGTTTTTGGAAGAAAAGTAGTAAAACTTAAATCAAAAAACAAAGAGGCGCGCCCAAAGGGCGCGCCTCTTTGTTTTTTCTGCAATTTTGCTAGGATTGCATCGTACTAACATTTGAATTTAAATCTGAAAAAACTTATGAAAACCGAAAAACACACTGACTTACTGGATGCTACTCTAGTTCCAATGGTGATAGAGAAAACCGTTGGTGGCGAGCGTGCTTTTGACATCTTCTCCCGCCTCCTAAAAGAGCGGATAATCTTTGTCACCGGTACTATTGAGGACCACATGGCAAACCTAGTCGTCGCCCAATTGCTTTTCCTGGAAGCAGACGATCCCAAAAAAGATATCTTTTTGTACATTAATTCTCCGGGCGGGAGCGTAACGGCCGGTCTTTCTATCATCGACACCATGCACCATATTAAGCCAAATGTCGCTACCGTCTGCGTTGGCATGGCCGCTTCGATGGGCTCGCTTATCCTTTCTCAAGGTGAAAAAGGCAAAAGATTTATTTTACCAAACGCCGAGGTAATGATTCACCAGCCAAGTGGCGGGGCTTACGGCCAGGCAACTGACATCGACATTACTGCTAAGCATATTCTGAAAACTCGCGACCGCCTTAATAAAATGTTGGCCAAAGCGACTGGACAAAAACTAGCGAAAGTGGAACAAGACGTTGATCGAGACTTCTTCATGGATGCTGAAGAAGCCAAAAAATACGGTATTGTTGATAAGGTTTACGCTTAATTGCGTTAACCTATCGGCCGGCATCCTTCGGAATCAGGCTGTTTTGTAATAAAAAGAAAAAGCCCCAATAATCAGGGCTAAAATCAAGTATGAATCAGAGTGATTCTTCCGATAGGGATAACTTGTGATCCCAGAGCCTAAGCTCTCACCGTTTCCGTTTAGAACTACAAATCTAAGTTCGTATATCCTAAGACAGTTCTTGGTCTAATCCTTGGGGAGGAACAGTGTAATTCTCTCAAAAGGTCAAACGGGCGTCGAGCTGGTCCCGTTTTTACCCCCATTGCCAACATAAATTGCCCAAAGAATCCGCTAGCAGCGACATTAGGTCAGATGATGTTAAGCATAGGCTTACCTCCTTTGTTTTTAGGGAAAAGGCAGACTGTCATTAAGATCTGGAACTACAAAATTAAACAGTTGTTCAGTAGAGGTGATACGTCCAAGCATAACACCTCCCTTTATGTTGATATTAACAGTAATGTTATAGAAGCTCTCTTCTGTTCCCTGCTTGGCAAAGAACCTTAGTGTGACTACTGTTGTCGATAATAACTCCCAAGAAATTACAGCCGATAGGCGATAGGCGTATCGGTATGCTCTTATCAACTTATCTTTATCTAATTTTTCTCTGAGATACTTGGGGCATTCTTTGTCCCAGTGTTGACCACCGCCTTCGCACATTTTCTGCAATCTAAACGGTAAACTCTGCGCCATTTGGACCGGCTTTGTAACTCCTTCCAGTTCTATGCCCCGATGAAAAAATCTGTTATAGACAATTTCCACTTTTTTCAATTTTCTATCCTCTAAAGTCCTGAACTAAGGAAAGTTATAGATGATAAGAACACATTTTTGCAACCAAAAACAGGTCAATTGTTTTTAGCTGACAATCATTCTAGGGAGAGAATTATTACTGGCATAAACTCACAACAATCACCCAAAGGGTACTTCCAACGGTTACTCCGAAGGGGTGCGCTGACCCATTTGTTCGTTTACAAATCGCCTTCACTCCTGTACAGTTCATGTGAACTGTTACGGATTAATTAGTAAATAAACAACATGCCACCAGGATTATTCATGATTGCTCTGGCGTTGACTTTATTTCTCGGTATTGGAGCTGGATACTTGGTGCGTTACCTGCACTCACAGTCAAAGAAAAATTCGATTGAACTGAAAATCAAAGAACTAGAAATCACAGCTGAAAAAAAGGCCTTAGCCACGATTGAAGAGGCGGAAGCTAAAGCTGAACGTATTGAGAACGAAGCAAAAACAGAGCGAAAACACCAAGAGGAGAAATTGGAACAAAAAGAAGAACGTCTTTCTAAACGAGAAGAAATTCTCGACGATCGACAGATTGATATTGATTCACAAAAAGAATCTCTGCAAGAAAAAATTGATCAAATTAAATCAATAAAGGCTCAGCTTGATACAAGGGTTGATGAGGCGGATAAAAAACTAGAAGAAGTGGCCAATTTAACCAAGGAGGAAGCGTTCGAACAAATAGTAAAGAAGGTTGAGACGGAAAGGGCGGAAGATCTGCGCGTCCGGATCGAAAAACTCGAACGCCAAGGAGAAGAACAATATGGAGCGAAAGCTCAAAACATTCTTTTGGCCGCTATTCATCGTGCCGGCAATACCGTCTCTCCCAATCTGATGACTTGTCACATTGAAATTCCGAGCGATGATCTAAAAGGAAAAGTCATCGGCAAAGAAGGACGAAACGTACGAGCTTTCGAGCGAGCAACTGGAGTTGATGTCATGATTGACGAATCTCCCGGCTACATTGTACTCTCTTCATTTGATCCGATTCGAAGAGAAATCGCCAGAGTCGCTCTTGAATCTCTACTCAAAGACGGTCGTATACAACCGGCTAAAATTGAAGATGAGGTGGAAAAAGCCAGAGCCGAAGTGGCTAAAATTGTACGTGAACAAGGAAACAAAGCGACCTATGAAGCCAATGTGCCAAACCTACACCCCGATCTCATCACCATTCTTGGCAGACTTCATTTTAGAACCAGTTATGGACAAAATGTGCTTTGGCATTCGGTGGAAATGGCTCACATTGCAGAAGTGATAGCTGAAGAAACAGGAGCCAACGTCGCAGTGGCTCGAGCTGGCGCACTACTGCATGACATCGGCAAGACTGTTAGTCATGAAGTAGCCGGTACTCACGTAGAAATCGGTATTCGTATTTTAGAGAAATATGGTGTTGATCAACAAGTGATATTGGCCATGCGCGCTCACCACGAAGAGTATCCTTATGAAACTCCGGAATCAATCATCGTCCAAGTGGCTGATGCCATTTCCGGGGGAAGGCCCGGGGCTCGCCGTGACTCCATGGAAAACTATGTGAAAAGATTGTCAGACCTTGAGCATATAGCCACCAGTCTTGCCGGAGTAGAAAAAGCCTTTGCCATTGCCGCCGGTAGAGAAATCCGAGTCCTGGTAAACCCAACCGCTCTCAGCGACTTTGAGACCAACAACCTAGCTCGCAAAATAGCAACCGACATAGAAACTCAACTTAGATATCCGGGAGAAATAAAAGTTCACGTCATTCGTGAAACTAGAGTGATAAGTTACGCTCGGTAATTACAAAAAAAATCATCCCTCACCTAAGCAGTGAGGGATTGATTGTTTTTGTCTGCAATCTCTACTTCATAACCTTTTCAAAAAGTAATTGATGGTCAGAAATCATGTTCGACATCTTGGCAAAATCATCACACGAAACAAATCGGCGAGATTGAGCCTTTTCGGAAACCACTCGATCCAAAGAAACAGCCGGTTTGAGACTAATCAGGCGTGGATGGTAAAAGCTTTTTCCGATCTTGATAGGCTTGCGCTCCTCAACAACATACCCTTCCTTTTTCAGACCTAGCATATCCAATGTTTTCTGAAGCAGTGCCCTGTTACAATCCGGACAACTCCAACCTTGAAAACTAGGAAACGACCACGACTGATCAGAATTATTGACTCTTTTTCTAATCAACAAAAAATGTTCCTTTTGATCGAAAATGACGGCGACTATTTCTCCCGACATGACGTTGACTCCTCAATGAAATATCCAAAATATCTTAACCGATACTATCCCCTCTCACGCCATTGTCAATGAGTGTAAAACTAACATCGCTTTTCCTTAGTAGCTGACGGGATACCTTTGAACTGACTTACAAAAATATTACACCACACAAAATTCACATGTGTAGTCGTTGCAGGTAAAACGTGTTGATATATAATGTTTTCAAGCCATAAACAGGCACCGTGCTTGAGTTATCACTCACCACATATTTATACGCACTTAGAAAATAATTTCTGATTTATGAATAAAGCAGACATCATAAGCAAAGTACATGAGGTGCTCGACACCACAAAAGCCGATGCGGAGCGAGCAGTAGACGCTGTGTTTAATAGTATCGAAGCTGCTATGAAAGACGGTACACAGGTATCAGTTGCAGGGTTTGGTATTTTTGAAGCAAAAATGCGCGCAGCTCGTGAAGCACGAAACCCTCGCACCGGTGAGACAGTACGAGTTCCAGCTATGCGAGTACCAAAGTTTCGAGCAGCTAAGGCTCTTAAAGACGCAGTTAAATAATTTTATCTTTATTCAAAAACAGGCGCGCCAAAGGCGCGCCTGTTTTAGTTATCCACTCCCCATAAAAATAACTTATGTTATACTAATTATGTAGCGGAGGTAATAATCGCTATGCGGATATACAAAAAGGGATTTTGTATCTCCCACCACAAGTAAAAGCCCTGTCGCGGGGCTTTTACAAAGCAGTAAAATCGAACCTACGTATCGGGTATGATATACTATATAATATGACAAAAGTATCAGATAAAGAAGAGGCTATCCGGTTACGCAAAAATGGATATTCATATAACTTGATTGCTGAAAAGGTGTCAGTCTCTAAAAGCACTTTATCACTCTGGTTAGCAAAAATACCTTACTCACCAAACAAAGACGTCGTAAAGAGAATTGGAAAGGCCCATGCAGCCGTTACAAAGTCTAAACATGAACAGAAACTTGCCAGTTTCAGGGAGGCAGAAAAGTTGGCCAAAATAGACATTGGTGACTTCATAGGCAGGGATCTTTTTATGTTGGGGTTGGCTTTATATATTGGTGAAGGTGAAAAAAATGACAATGTAGGAGTAATAAATGCCGATCCGAGAATAATCAGGACGTGCATTAGATGGTTGAGGAAATTTTATGACGTCCCAAATGAAAGTTTTACACTTGCAATACACCTCTATCCAGACAACAACGTCAAAGATTCACTTGAATACTGGTCAAGACAGACAGGGCTACCGTTGGTGCAGTTTGGAAAAACTCAGATTGATAAACGGAGAAACAAGCGACATAGCAAAAGAAGTAAGCTTCCTTACGGCACCGCACACCTGAGAGTCCGCGCCGCTGGAAACAAACAACACGGTGTGTTATTATCTCGCCGTATCCAAGCTACAGCGAAGCTGGCTTTGGAGCAAGAACAATATTTGCGGGTGTAGTTTAGTGGTAAAACACGACGCTTCCAACGTTGAGTCGGGGGTTCGATTCCTCTCACCCGCACTAGCACAAGAAAACCGGCCTCTTGCCGGTTTTCTTGTGCTAGCAGGTTGAAGTGAGCAAACTGCTTTGCTCATGTGAGGAATCGAAGGACGGAACGATGTGAGGAAGAATGACGAACGAGCGAGTCGGGGTCGAGAAAAATTTTCGCAGAACATTTATTCGTGACAGATTCCTCTCATCCACACCATCAAGCCACCCTTTCGCTTAAAAACCGAACCAATTAAACAAAATAATCCCACTCATAAACCAACTGGTTGGTATCCACAATAAAAAAGCAAAAGCGTATTTTAGGTTGTACGAGGCTCGGCCGGATTGATCCAATTCCTCAAGTCTTTCTTCGGTAGCGATCAATAATCTAACCAAAACACCGGCCAACAAACCACCTTCGATACGACGGTATTCAAACTTGCTACCCATACGACCGCGTTCTTTTTCAAATTCTTTATCCAGAAAATCACTGTTGCTTTTAAAAGACAATTTTGTTGTGTAAAAAACAACACACAGTGAAGCCAGTAGCGCCACCAAACTTAGCCACGGAAACTCCCACCGCTCGTTCATAACTGAAAGAACCATCAGTACAAGGATTATCAAAACAACATGTATTGGTTTCATCAATGAAATTCTAACATTTCATTGCTTTTCCCCCACTCTTACTGTACCCTCTCCCCGAAATTTAATGCCAACTTCCTGACTTTCATCAAAAAGAGGACGGTTCATTTATATGGAATGTTGATCAGACCAACAAGAAGAAATGGTCGCTTTCACTATAGAGATATATTCCGAAATCACAGAGACTACTTAGTGAACACAAAACACTTGATTATTTACTTTTCAAGAGAAAATTCTCCAAGTATTTTCTGTTGGTAGACATGACCAGCATCAGTGACTGCAGAGAAGTAGATTTTTTCTACTTTCATCTCCACCACTCCTATCTCTCGATTAAATTTTGGATGTTTGATTAAACCCTTATGTTCTCCAGCTAAATATCCAATAGACATGTGGGGGTTGTAATTTTTGTATCGGTATTCTGGATGAAGATCAAAGGGAATGGAATCTGCCAGCTGGTTGTGTAGAACGAAAATATTTCCATTCCTATCGTAGACTTCGCGAAAAATAGTTCCAGGGAAGTAATTTATATTACCCAACTCGACAGAAAATTTAGGGAAGTTCTGCACAACCTTCTCGACAGAGCTACGTATTGAGTCAACATCTCTCTCTTGAAATTGTTTACCCATTCTACCTGGAATCATCAGTGTTATGTGCATATCCTCACTAGAGAGCCAGAGATTTGCCAGACTAGCAGGAACCATAGCTTGTAAATTATCGGATACAACTCTCATATGTTCATAACAACTTGGGTGTAACGGTACATTAATGCAACACAAGGTCGTTGAATCTTCCCGCCACAATGTATCACCAAAAGTTTTCTTGGTGTTTTCCCAGATCTCATCGAAATGTTTTATTTGTACTTGGTGGGTACGCATGCTATCCATTACGTTATTAACATCTCTCCTTATAATACTGCTTTTACAACGATTGTTCACGTAAAAACAGGAAGTCAGTTACCTCCTGTAAAATAAATCATCTGATTTTTTAGTACCTAGTCAAAGTCCAAAACATCAGACAGGTATTGTCCTGATTGTAAGAATACAACGTTGCAACCTTCGAAGTCAGAAAGGATCTCTTTGTTTGTTTTATGAGCATTTGTCATGATCTTCTCGACCACTTCTAACTTGTTACCTCTATCAATGTACCGTTGTCGATACTCATCTTTGAGTGACTCGTCAGGACAGATGACAGTGACAGACAATCCTCTTTCCCTGAGCGCTTGAACAACTACAGGATTGGTTGTGATGAGCACCAAATCTGTGTCCCTGGAACGCTCTATAACTTCTTCTATGTAGTTGTTTGGCCAATCCTCTGCTTTTGTATACGGAGTTGGCTCTATATCAGCTACAGTTATATCGTCGGACAGACCTCCGGTCATAGTCGATTTGCCAACACCGGGCGCTCCAGCAATGATTCCTACAGGTTTAATTTTTTCCACACTAGGAACTCCTTCATTTATTTGTTCAAATTTCTCCATAGCTTATTATACAACTTGAATTATCTCTCTGAAGACTTCACACCCTTGTGCAATCCTCAAAAGATAGGGCGAGGAGCAATCTCAACTCGCCCATTACCACGATCACAGAAGGTACACACCAGAGTCTGAGCCTATCTCTACGCTAGAGCTCTGATGAGGGTTTTTGCGGAGTAAAGAAACTTTTTAGGACCTATTTAGTAGCTCAGAAATAACCCTAAGCCTTCTGTCTCTCCTCAGTCCATGGTGTTGGGCGATTTTCTTTTTGAGTGACGCAAAGTATTCATCAATAGTATTGGTGGTGTTAGGAATATTAAGCTCTGGATATTTTTGGTAGGTAAATAAATTAGGCAAGTTTCGTTTCAGTGACATATAGGCACTACGTACATTCTTGTGTGTGTAGTACCAATGGTTAGTACAGGTAACGTACGTTTTCTCAGTATAGAAATTATGATACTTCTCCTCCCAAATAGTTAGAGCTTTAGCAAAGTCTTCTTCGTTTGTTTTCGTGAGTGTTAAAGCCAGTTTTCGCAGTTCTTTACCAGCTTCAGTCTTTGGCTTTCTAGTTAAGTACTTGGTCACGGTCTTCAGTTGATGAAACTGACAGATTTGTACTGGTATATCCTTAAAAACCGTTGCTAATCCACGCCTTCCGTCCACTACGGCAGCGATGAATGTCCAACCACGTTCTTCTAATAATTTACGAGCGTAGTGATAGTGAGACACTTTCTCAGTCTCAACCTCACCCCACCAAATGTTTCTTCGTAAGTTCCATGATCTAAAGACACAGACACCGTAGTGTCGTCCCCAGAAGGTGGTGTCAGCTACGATAACCGTCTTTTGTGGTTGTATGTTTGGTATTGAGGTTTTAACTTGATCTAATCGTGTACGTACCCAGACGTGACTCTTCTTGTATTTGTTAGACAGTTCGGTCAGCGTTTGTTTTTGATGTGTATACTCTTCCCATAATTTATTAACCAACCCTGTTTCTCTCTGCTTAGTTTGAAATCGTTTACCACAATCGTTGCAACCATAGCGCTGTCTACCACTTTGTTTACCTTTCTTTTTAGTTTGTAATGATAAACAATAGGGACATCTAACTCGTTTATTAACCATGCGAGCTAGATAAACATAAAACCACGGCTATACAGAGCCGTGGTTTTGGTGTTTTAGGTCCTAGATTGTTTCTTTAGCCCGTTTTTGCCTATGTATGCCACTCATCCCGCCTGTGTGTCGTTTGTTGTCTCAAAATTCTGGGACTCACCTTCAACACGAACCTGTATTTTATTTAAGCTGGATTACCTTTTGCAAAAGCGATGTAAAACCAAACTATCAGTCCCAACACACACGCCACGATTCCGGGCACAGCGTTCATTAGAAAATCGGTGAACATGCCTTGCCACATCATGTAGAGGTAAACTCCGGTACCAGCCACAGTGACCAGGAACATTCCTCGGTCCAACGCTCGGCTGACTCCTTTGCTGTAAACTGAAGCAAACAAGGCCGGCGTCAAGACTGCCAAGAGAGTCAGTGCTCCGACAATGAAAGTAACGACGTTAGTGATAGTAAGAGCTACAACGGTCAACACGACGAAGGCTATCGCAATCAATGTCCTGAGAGTTCTTCGATAGCGAGCCGGATTTTCATCCTTGTCAATTCCCAGCCAATTTGATGCGATAGTTGACAGAAACAGATACGCCTGCGTATCAACCGAACTCATGGTAAGGGCCAAGAGAGCCACGCTGATAATCGTACCAAGCACCGGACTAATTGCTCCATCGGCCAAAGTATACAGAATCGTGTTCGGATCCGCTTCCGGATAGAGTGCCACCAGCGTCATACCAAAGGCAATAATCACAAAGTAGATCGGCAGGTACGTGACACTGTATAGAGTCAGTGACTTGCGGGCAATCTTGGCACTGCCGGCAGTGTACATTCTCTGCCAAATCGCCGGCAAGGGATAAAACATCAGACCAAAGAAGAGTACTGTGCCCAATACACTGCGCCAATCCCCACCCATCATAAAGCTTTCCGTAGCAAACGAAAACGACGGCAAATCTGACACAAAAAGAGCCACAATAAGAACCAGAATTATCGCCAAAAATTGAACGATGTCTGTTTTAATAACTGTTTTGTAGCCCCCAACAAACATATAGAGCCCGACAATTACCGAAGCAATTATCACCCAAAATGTTAACCCTCCGGCAAACAAGGTGCTGAAAATCTGACCGGTAATATGCAAGAGCGAGGCAGCTTGGGCTGCTACCAGCACAGTAACTATTACCAGTATCAGCGAGCTGGTCCAAGTCCCGATCTGCGACTTGAGCATATCGTTTTGGGTTAGATAGCGCTTTTCCTCCACCAATCGGCGGATGCGCGGAGCTTGGACATACAGAATGATGGCAGCTAGAATAATTCCCGCCACGAACCAGTACAGACCAAAGCCCATCACTCCGGCCAAAGCGACCAGAAAAACCAGTCCTGCCCCGTCTATCGTACTTACAAACAGCGAAGAAAAAGTTCCCAGTACTGATACATTATGGTTTTCACTGGCGAATTCCAGATCACTTTCACTTCTTAAAGCACGATAGGTAATAAATGCGAGCAAGCCTAAATAAATCAATACGGCTCCCACGACATAGATACTTATTGTCATATTTAGTTTTTTAATTTTTATTATCTCTCTCTGCGCACTACGTTGTTTTTGCTATGTAATAAGCAGAGAAGATAGCGGGAACAAACAACTATTTTGTTCCCGCAATAAACCTTTACCACGATCACGGCCGGTACACGTCGAGGAGTCTGAGCTGATCTCCCAATGAAGCTCTAATGAGGGTTTTTGCCTATGTATGCCTCTCATCCCGCCTGTGTGTCGTTTGTTGCCTAAGAAATTACTTAGACTCACCGCCACCATGCATCCTTGTTGATTTATTACGCGCAGGCAGGAACCAAGGTCTGCGCGTGCGAACTCACTTGGTCCACAGTTCCAGTTCACGCCGATTCAGGGCATTTACCTGCTCCTCATACACTTCTGAGAAGTCGCTCAACTTGAGATATTCCTTACCCCAAGGAGCGTAGAACTGTCCGTCCCAGCGGAGCACCACATTAGATGTGGCGATGACACTGTCCGGGTAGTAGACGATCCTACTACCGTTCGGGGTTTCAGCTTCGAGGCTGTCACCCGTGTCACTCGGCGCCCACGAGAACTCACTAAGAGAACCTCGCAGTATGCGCACGAACTCCGAGTCGTAGAGATTGATGAGCTTCGGGATACCCGACAGTAGCACATCAAATCCTTCCCTCACCGTACGTTCGTCGGTAAAGTTGACCTGACCGCGTTTAACGGTCTCTGGGAAATTGACCACGAGCGCGACCGACATCGGAACATCATAGTCCCGGAGGCGCGCTTCGAAGTCGGACCAACCGTCAAACGACCACGGACTGAACGCGGTTGACACGATGGGATCAAATCCAAGCGCTTTGAGGCGCAGGATCGTATCCCAAGCTTTGTCAAACGAGCCAACCTTGCGGCGCTGACGGTCGTGAGCTTCTGGCGACCCATCGAGGGAGATGCTGATATGGCCATACCGCGACAAGAAATCCTCTCTGCGCATTATGGTATAACCGTTATCAATGATTCCCAACGGAATGTCCCTTGCGAAACACTCCTCGATGAACCGCTCGCCTCGCGGTGTGAGCGTGCGACCGGCATAAACCACCGGCACACCCCACTTCGCGACTTGATCCGCCTGTGCAGTCCAGTCATTCCCATCTTTGGGCGACCCGACACCATGCGGCCAGAAGCAATGTTCGCACTTGAGGTTGCACTCAGCGACCGGGACCGCATCCACGCGTACCGGGTGCAAACTGTACAACTCGCCATTCATCCACTTTTCAATTGCTTTCATTTCTCTTTCCTCTTGGTTAGTAGAAATTGCAGCGCTAGTACTCACGCTGCTGTTCCTACCAACCAAGCTAGAGAATAGTGACAAAGAACAAATCTCAATGGATGCTCGATCTTTGATCAAGCACCTAATAGAGAGGAGGAAGTGTCTACTTCCTCCGAAATTTAAATGGCAGCCTGAGAAACGTGGCGCTGCCAGACCCCGCTGCCTTCCCGACAGAGGGCGTCCCTTTCAGGACTTTGGCCTTGGCGGCTCTTTACCCTTAGGCCCGGCGATAACACCCATGGTGTTCCCCCTACCGTTTGGACCGACGGTTTCGGTTTGGGCAGTATGCCCGCTTGACCGTGGAACCTCCTTCCCTTTGGGACCGGCGACTGCTGGCATGGTTCTCTCCTCGCCCCCATGGGCTGTTGCGGGGCAGACGCCCCAGGTGTGATGAACTTTGAACTGCGATAATCATAGCCCAAAGTAGCTTGACAGTTAAATTATTATGTTGCTTTGTGTGCTAATTGGTATAATTACTTTGTTTATTGGGCTTTTTTGGAGTTTATGTATTGACGGATTTCCCGTTATTTTTATAATAGAAGGATGTCTAAAGTGACTGATTTAGCACAAACCATTGGCTTGGAAGCCACTGAGTCAACAGTGTTTAGCTCGCTCTTAGCCGGTGGGCGACAGAATGTCGCCCGCCTCACCCGCGCCTGTGGTGAGCCCCGTTCCACCGTAATCGATACACTCGCCCGCCTCCAAAAGCGCGGTCTAGTCCGACCAGTCCCAATCGGCAAACACACGGAATGGAAAGTTACCAACGCCATCACGCTGGCGGAGAAATTTCTGCGCGTGGCAGAACTATTGCAGGCGCCAGCCGACACTGGCACGCAAGAAAAACATCTGCATCTCCAACTATCACGCGAGTCGGAATTCACCATCTTTGTCGGCTGGCGCAATATGATCGCTATCTACAAGCGCGAAATGATCGCCCACGCAAACCAACGTCTTTTGGCAATGCAAAGTGCATCTTCAATCAAGACGGCTTTAGAAAAAGCTGGTTCTGACGATTTCATACCGGTCAACGATGCCATTCGTGAACACAAGGTAATCATCGAAGCAGTGATTGGCGAAGGGATGTTGAAGTGGTACACCGAACAAGATCCAAATTGGGTAAAAAGCCTTGAGGGCCGAACGATCGCCTACCGAGTGGTCGAAGACGAACTTCTCGACTTCACCGCCGAACTACTAATATTCAACAACCTATTCTTGCTCGTGAACTGGCAAGAGGAAGTGCTGATCCTCATCAAAAACCAACAAATGCTCAACATGATGAAAAAGCTTCATACTCTCATGTATGAAACCGGCCATCAGTTTGATCAAAATGAGTATTTGCGTAAAGTATTGGAAAATAGGAAGTGATTGGAAAATCAAACTTGAGTCTATCACTGCTATGAATAACAACAATGAAAATCTCAATTATTGGACCCAGTGCCGGAGGTAAAAGTGTGCTAGCGAGAAAATTGTGTGAAAAATTTTCTCTACCAATGTTAGGGTTAGATCGACTCTGGTTTCGTCACGGCGGAACTAACGCAAATACTACCGAACAAAAACAAGAGATAAACAAAAAGATTAGAGCGGACATAGAACAATTTGTAATTAGTAATGATAACTGGGTTACTGAAGGCACATACTCCAAAATCCAATTGTTCATTGCAAACAAAGCAGATACTGTAATTCTGATCAAACGACCTTTTCTTAGTCGATTGTTTAGCCACGTATTAAGAGTGATAAAGGGTAAGGATCGACATCCAGAAGTCACAAAGTGGCAAGACTTATGTTTCGCAAGAACGATATTTAGGCGCTGGCGAAATGGCGAAAATAAAAGTATTGAAGAGCTGGTTGGTCAGTTTAAAGGGAAGACTGTCGTCCTGAAAAGTTTTCAAGATATCGACCGCTACTTTGACTCACTTCTATAAATAACAAAACGTTTTGAAATACTGAAACCAAACACCGCTTGCGCCAATGTGACACAAGTAATATTTCTAGCAATGCTATAATTCCCCCATGCATTTTTTTACTGATTTTGCTGTGAGTTTTTTACTCGCTTATTTAGCCTTCACAACCAACTTGGCTATGGAAATAAGTAGTTGGCTATTCACTGAGAAAAGCACTCCTACTCAAGTTGAAGAAAAACCGGGGAGTGGTGACTCCGGCCTGTCTTCCCTGCCCAGCCTCATCAGCAAAGCGATTCCCGATATTCTTCTTAGAAGTTCCGAATACCAACAAGCTTCATTGAGCGGGGCTACCGACATATCCGGGGCAACGACCAAAGACCCGCTCGAAGCTTTGGTAAATATTTTTTGCACCTTTACAACGAAAGAATATGTCAGGACCACTACCGGGACAGGCTTTTTTGTCGATCCGGACGGAGTCATTATTACCAACGCCCACGTAGCTCAGTTCTTGCTGATGGAAGAAACTGACGATCTCGGTGAAACAGAATGTGTCGTACGAAGTGGCAATCCGGCAGTCTCTCATTACTTAGCCGAATTACTCTACCTACCCCCGGCCTGGGTGCAACAAAACGCTCATGTCATGAAAGATTCTGTGCCGATGGGCACAGGTGAGCGAGACTACGCACTAATGTACGTGAGCAAAAGCATAGACAAGACGCCCCTTCCGGCCGTATTCCCGGCTTTGAGTTTTGACACCAGCTTGCTTCCAGTTTCTACCAAAAACAACGTCGTCGTGGCCGCCGGCTACCCGGCCACCAACCTGCTTGAGAATGGACCAAGTGCTGACTTAATCCCGAGAAGAGCCACGACCACCGTCTCCGAACTATACACCTTTGGTTCCAACTACGCTGATGTTTTTTCCATTCGTGGCAGTGATGTCGGCGCTGAAGGGGCTTCAGGGGGACCGGTAATAAATGAGAATGGTGATGTGATCGGCATCATCGTCACTCGTGGTAATGACGCTATTGACGGGAACGGTAGCCTGCGAGCCATTACTCTTTCTCACATCGACCGAACAATCACTGAGGAAACCGGCTTTTCGTTGGAGCAAAATTTGGGCGGGAATCTACCCTACCGTGCCAAGATATTTTCCGAGACTTTGACTCCCTTTTTGATAAGAATATTACAGTTGGCAGGTTAGAGTGGGAAACAAAGGGTGGCGAGCTTCGCTCGCCACCCTTTGTTTCCTTGGACTCACTTTACGCAGATTTGGTATAAATCGTCTGGGTTGGATACGCGAACTCAATACCCAACTCCGCAAAACGCTCCATCAGATCAAAATTAAACTGCTGTTGTATATCTAAAAACTCTTTGTAATCGGAGGTATCGACAAAATAAACCACTTCAAAAATCAAGGCGAAATCGCCAAACGAAGTAAAGTGCACCCTGTCCAAACGGACTCCATTCAGCGATTCAAAAATTCTGGTTACTATACCGGGTATTTCTCTCAACTTATCTTGAGGTGTTTCATACGTCACTCCAAACTGAGTCGATACTCGGCGTTCACGCATTTTTTTAAAGTTCTGGACACGCGCGGAAGTGATCTCTGTATTTGAAACCACCAGTTCCTCACCTTGCAGGGTACGGATTCGCGTGGTTTTGACTCCTATTTTTTCCACTGTTCCCTTGTCGGTACCGACAACGATAAAATCACCTATCCGAAATGGCTTATCAAAATATAGGGAAAAAGAAGCAAAGAGGTCTCCCAAAACTCCTTGTAAGGCGAAAGCGATGGCGATACCACCTATTCCCAATCCGGCGATCAGTGATGTTACTTCGATACCAAGATTAGATAAGACAAACAGAACACCGAGCGACCAAAGAGTGATACGAGAAATGAGAGTCACCATATTAGAAGCCATGGCTGAGTTTGGATCCACCATCCCATCACCGTCCTCATCTTTTTCCAAAAACCTAGTGACGAAGTAATCGACAAATTGAGTGATTATTTCGATAATCTGCCAAACTACTGAGAATAAAAAGACACCCATGACTATTTTGTCGAGCAAATCCGGCAGGGTGAAAAATTGCAATGAGGCGTAAAGAGCAACGATGGTGTAGACCCAAGCCCGGACGTTTTGCACCGCATCCACAACCACATCATCAAATGTGCCGGCAGTTTTGTTTGCCAGCATTTTAGCTCGTTGCAGTATCACAATTCGCAAAAGCCAAAAGAAAAAGGTTAGGACGATAAATACAACTATCGAGGCAACCGCCATCCTAAAATCAACAGTGCCGAAGTAAGGTAGTGAATAGGTTAATTCCGGTAGCATCGCGGTGACTGTGTTGGCAGAAAGAAGTTCAAACATATGATTTATTACTGATTATGACGTAACCCTAGCAGATAGTTGTAAATGTCTCAATACTCATATCCCAAAATTCTCGTCTAGTCAGTCGAATAAGATTAAAACGACCCTAAATCTCCACAGTCATACCTTGGAACATCTAACGGTGTGTTTTGATCGAAAAAGAAAAGGGCTTAGAACATTCCAAGCCCCTTAAGAAATACGCCTCTCTTCAACTACTCCAACCAGTCGCGCTACCGATTGTTTCTTTGAATCTAATCTTGCGAAACAAATGACCTAAGACTGAACCGATACTGTCACCGGTAAGCAACATCCAGTTTCGACCCAGATCATCGAGAGAAGTCTCTTTTTGAATTTGTAAACCATTTTCATCGGTAATGATGAGTTTGATTTGATACATTTTGTTTACCTCACTAAATTTTAAGAAAGGACAAGCCCCGCTTACGAAGCGGGGCTTGTTTAGATACACTTTCTTTAATCAGCATCCAGACAAAACCCGCCGTATAAACGACTGACTTTGCCACCACCAAGATTGACTGATTTTGTGGATCATACTTTAACAGGTTCATTAAGGTTATCACCATTCTCAACTGTCTCTGTTTGCATAGCCACAAACTTACTGAAATTGCGCAGAATTGAGTTGGAGTGAGGTTCGTCTTTGAATATTTCTTCAGCCAAGGCACCCTCCGGTAAATAACCGGTTGTACAGCTCATCCTTTCTATCATGTCATCGTAAGTCAATTCCGGGTGAAATTGAGTTGTATAGATATTATTTTTGTACTTAAGAGCTGAGACTTTACATTCTTCACCTCCGTTTATCAGGAGGACAGCTCCTTCTGGGACACGGTCTAAAGAATCTTTGTGCCCATAATGAGCGAAAAATTCATCTGGCAAATCTGAAAATAAGAAATAATCGTTCTTGTCCACCATCAATTTCACCGGATGAGAGCGGGTTTTTCTCTGCACCGAATCACACGTCACTTGTGCTCCAGCGAAAGCACCCAGTAATTGGTGTCCGTAACAAATGCCCAAAGTGGGAATGTCGTTGTCGAAGACATACTGAAACAAAGATCTTAACCGATTAAGAAAAATATATGTGGTTTTCTTCGCTACATCTTCATCCGATCTTCCGCCATCAAAATAGTAGTCGCTTGATCCGCCAATTATCAAACCATGATAACCGGACATCAAATCCTGCGGGGTCCCCCAGTCGATACTCTCATCAGATACATTAACGAAGTCGATGTCGGTATAAATACCGGCTTCGCGTTGAATACAGGCACGCTCTTGCCTCATCGACTCTGCGTTTTCTCTAAATTGCAAACTTAATATTTTTGGTCTCATTTTTTATGATTATAACTTCATTCAGATCCCAAATCAGAAAATATATAGTCGATTTCCAAGCTGGGAACTGAAGGCAGATTGATCTGCCCTTCGTGACTTATAAAGAACTAAACTGGGGAATTTTAGGAATTTTGAAGGTTACTCCTTGGGACGGCGGGCAAGCCCGCCGTCCTCGCGATTAATGGTTGTTGAAAAGATCGTGCCATTGGTCCTCGGTCAGTGGTTTTGATAACAGATCGATTCGAGACCGTCGGGCTAAAAATTCAAAAGCACCCTCTGCTTCTTCGATACAAGTTACCGGTTGCCCGTCATTACAGTACCAAAACCATTCAAGCAGAATTTCAATCAGATCAACGGCTTGATTGACATACTTTTCTGCCAAATCAAGTTTCATGGATGGCAGATACCTTAATTCCAAATAGGGACCAATCGGTCCGATTTTGGGACGTAAAAAACGCCACATGAACGTTAGATCGACCGGATTGTTGATACTCTGTTTACTCCCGGGATAAACATGAAGCTCATCGTTATCTGTTACTGCAAACAACGAAGGTAGAGACTCAATAAAGTGAATCATGTCCTCTGAGTCCTTGAACCAACACCCATACTGAGGAAACCGCTCCGGTTTGGCAAATTTTTGCCAAATAGACAAATGTTCCTTGCCCCTACCGACTTCTTTATGAACCAAGGCAGCCAACAGAGGTGCCAAGTTATTGATCATATTGTTGAGAAAAACACCGTCCTTGCCAAAGGGATCGATCAACTCTCCACTAAAATTCACATGAATCGCCGCGTGAGTGGTCATTTTGTCGACTAGATGACTTTGTCCGGGAACCTCAATTTCTAAAGCTTCTCTGAGAGCATTGTAACGAGGCTTTTTCTCCCAAATAATCTCCTGGCCGAATTTGGTCGGTCTTGACGGCACAAAACTGACGTTACCCTCGTCCCCGTTAATCAGTCGCCTGAGTGCACCGAAAGAACTGGCTACGTCATAATACGGTGCGGTGATAAGTTCAAACATGTGTTTTCCTGCTTCGCCGATACGCTTTCCGCATCCTGGTATCTCAACTTCAAGCTTCTTTTTGCTGAATCCTTCGACCTCCATCCCAATTGTTTGGATACGGTTTAAGTATTCAGGCGAAAAATCTGCTTTGGTTAATATTGCACTCATCCTCTATTCCCCAATTTTATCTGACTCCTCGTCAGATTTGTTAAAGATCAGTACAGGTCATCCTAAAAGGCCCTGTCCCACCGCGAACCATCCATCATGGATGACCTATGGTCCGCTCTTGAATTCAAATGAAACGATTTGATACCAAGAGCGAACAATAAGTGGTGATTGGTTTGGGTTGTCGGCCGGTCTAAAAATTGAAAGTCTTCAATTTTTAGACCGGCCGACAACTCTCTCTAAACAAAACCGACCCGCTTCTTATGAAGCGGGTCGGTTTTGTTTAGAGTTTCATCCCGTCACAACCAATCCGCCCGCCGAGGCAAAAATTATAAACAGAAAGATAATAAACCATGTTTGGCTCGATTCTATCTCTTGAGCGACGGTTGCTGTACAGGCAGATTGCATAATGTTCAATTTAATAATACTCAAATACTCTAGGGTGTCAATTTTTGTTCTTCGGTTTCTATTCTGGAGCAACGATATCTCCATACTCAGGCCGTATCTCCATAAGAGATGAGTTGTGATTTGCAGGAAGAGAAGCTTGTGTTTCTGACGATGTCGCGACTTCCCCATCATTTACACCTGCATTGATAACACCATCAGTGGAAGAAGATGTTTCCTTATCAACAAACTCCGCTCCGGAAACAATGTTTTGTTCTAAAAGAATCTTAGTATCACCAGCTAAACTCAACGCTTCTTTCGCCAGAGCCTCAAAGGTATCAAAATCAGTTGCTGAATTCATCTGATTATAGAGTTTCGTGATTGATGTTTTTGCGAACTCCACTTTAGCCAACACATCTTTATTCTCTAATCGGAGCGACAATTTATCAATCTCTACTAACTGCTTAGCCACTTGTTCAGTTAAGTCTTTTGTAATAGTAGCTTCTTCATCATCAGTTAATACAACCGGGACCAATGTTTCAATATCGACAGTCTTTTTAACTTCCAGTTCGGTCATGTATACGATCAGCTTTTGAGTACGTTGTAAGATACCAACCAACTGCCGGCGTGATTCTTCCTCGTCTGACTCAACTAAGGCAACTGCTTCTTGTATCGCTCTTCCGATATCTTCGGTACGACGTCTCACCTCGGCCAGTTCTTCCTCCGGGATAATCTCGATCAGAGAAATGGATAACTCATGAATACGCGTGGTGTTTTGTTCTATACGAGCCATTAGTTTCTCAAAAGATGGCAAGCTTGTGGAAGCATTCCTTGCTTCACCCTGACTGCGAGACTCATCGATGGCATCGGCTATCAAATTGGTGGACTTGACTTCAACCGAACCTTCGGGCGAGACGATCGTTTCTTCAAGAAAAGAACTGGCTTGCACTTCCAAGGTGGTGTCGAGTGCAATAGAAGCCATCATCGCTTCATCCGCATCGTGCGTGCGAAGTTCGTCGATCTCACGCTGAGCATTTTCAGTATGAACTTTTACAGCCTCCGCAACCTCGGCTTCAACTTCTTCGGTCAACCGCCCTTCACTAGCTAACAATCGCGCTTCAGAAATACGCCGACTGAGACGGGTGGCTTCCCATTCTACTTTCTCGTAACCGTCAAACGTGAGAGTACTACGAAGTTCTTCATTAAATTGAACCTTAACGGCATACAAAGTGTCTCCCGGGACAGCCTTTTCGGCCACGAAGGGTATAACAACCAAAACCACAGCCACCACCACGGCTGATGTTTTGAATAAAATATTAAACGGAATATGAAAAGTTTTGAAAGATTCAGTTAACAAAGGAGAGACTGTCGTCCTGCTCTTTTTAGCCATCTTGGTTCTAAGATGGAATGGTAGAGGGTGGTATTCCATATACGAAACAACCCGCTCTCTGAGTTCGCGCTTTTCGGCCGACCGCAGTCTTACAGACTGGGCTTTTTTGTTAAGTTGTTCGCTAAATCTTTTCATTGTTTATTCTGTGTATTGTCTTTCGACTTGGCTTTACGTCTTTCTTCTGCATATTGGTCGTTGTCCTCGATCGTCTTTCTAAGCAACCTCAATCCGCGATGGATCCTAACTGAGACTATATTCTCACTTTCCTCGACCAATTCGCTGATTTCTTTGGGTCCTAGTTGATCAACGAAACGATACAAGAGTACTTCACGGTACTGATCCGGCAATTTTTCGAGCAACTCAAACGCTTTTTTGCCATCTATCGTTGCCGCCAGCACTTCCGCCGAATTTTCGTTCAACTCGTCGAAACTACCCTCGTCCACCCCTTCAGTTTCCAAAATGGCATCAAGTGAAGCTTCTTTTCGTCTCCGATATTCGTCAATTATCTTATTATTGAGAACCTTGTACAAAAATGGGCGAAAATTATCAATCTCGTAACCGTCCCGAATATATGACCAGACCTTGGTGAAAGTATCATGCACCAGGTCGACAGCTTTTTCTCGGTCACTTATGCGTAAAAAAGCGTGCCGGAACAAAGCGTCATTATACTCCTCGAAAGCTTTCAAAAAACGGGCTTCGTGGTCACTTACGTTGTCAGTCAAATTTCCTCCTGCCATGTAATGACCATTATATACGTAGACGGTCGAAAGAGCACTTTCTTTCAACAATTAGGTGTAAATGGTTGGCGGAGTGACACTAGGTATTGGTACGTGGCAGGGCTTTTCCTTCGGAAAAGCCCTGCCACTACCCCGCCCAATTAATACAATATCGAAGTAGCGCTCAACACATCTGAACATCTGACCACGGTTTTGTTGCCCCTTGACACAACATTCATTTCCCCTCATAGTATCGAAAATTGTTCAAAATCAGTTCATCTCAAAAAAACTAGTGTGTTATCTCATTTATGGACGAACCTTAAATTGTTCTTCGTTGTTCGGTTTAGTCTAGGGGAAAGTGGGTGTTTATTGTATTTTAGGCAAATTTACTTTACATGGAGACATCATGAAAGGACATAATGGTAGAGATAGTGGAGGTTGTTTTATTTTGCTTGATAGCAATAATAGTGTGATTGGAATCAGTTACCAATCATACAAAAGCCATGAAAAAGAAGATATGTTTTGCCTCTCTTTCCCCGTCGCTTTCACCGCTCGGCAAGCATGTATTATCTTTAGACAAGACAGTCTGATTTTTTGTGACAGACACGGAAACAAGGCTACTTTTGCAGGATCGAGAGATTTGATTTTAGACTTAGCCAAACTCTATATGGATCAGCGATCTTCTCTTAGAGCCTTTCTGATAAGGGAGCCTAGAAGATTTGAAATCAGACTCCCAGAGAGTGAGATTCAAAAATTGGCACCGCTTAAACCTGTTGCAACAAAAAAGAAAACGGCCACCTTTCTTGTTGCGTTCACCTCCGCCAAGAGCGAACGGATCATTCTGTGATGAGTTAGTAAAGGTTAGACCGGTGCGGAAAATCTCTTTGAGACTTTCCGCACCGGTTTTTTTGGCCGAAACGTCAAACAGAGATCGGGTGCTGGGCATAAGTCAAAAAACAACCTTGTAAATAGGTTACTACAGCCGAGACTTAAAGTTTTTAACGATTATGTCAATAATAATCGTTAAAAACGTGAATTTTTCGCACTTTTTAACGATTATCAATATCTATATCGTTAAAAATTCACATCCGTCTAACCATCTCCAACAACTCCGGAAACTCCTCGATGAGGAAGTGATTTTTGTCTTCAAAAGTCACCAGCTCGGCCTCTGGCAATGCTTCTTTATACTTTAGAGCATGTTCGTACGGCACAACAAAATCATCTTTAGAGTGCATGATTACAATCCTGTCCGTTTTTTTAGTCAACTCCCCCACACGACTGGTGTCAAACTGGAAATCAGCGCCGTCCTCTCCGGTATCATCATGATGCGCCTCAAGCGGTGCAGCCAACAGAAATAATGCTTTTATTTTGAAAGGGAAATCATTCTCGGTCAGATACTTGGCAAAAAAGTAACTTCCCTGCGACCAACCCACCAAAATTACGCCATCCCGCAAATACTCAAAATGCCTCTCAAACCAGATCTTCCACTCCTCATACTTGGCGTTTTGCTTGTTCGGCATGGAAGGTGTAAACACTTCAAAATCTTCCCCAAAATCTTCCGCAATTCTTCGACTCCAGATATCCAGCGCTTCTTCCCCCGGCAAACCGCGTACCGTCGCCGTCCTTAAGTAATTCAAAAAATCCTCGTATTTCGAAAACGCATTTCCCCCGTGAATATAAAATACTTGTTGTTTTGCCATAGTGTCTTATCCTTTTAAACCCCTTTTTCTATCCACTTATCAAAAACCTCTGCCACGTCGTAAAACAAATTAAAGTTTTTGTGGTTATGCGGTTCTATCCACTCAAACGAATCGTGGTCTTTACTTAAAACAACTTCGGAACTGTCCGACGTGCACTGATAATAAATCCTCACAATGTGTACCTTCTCGCCTTTGATTTCTTGAAATTTCTCATCCACATGCACCAGTTCACCAATCTCCACCTCCAGACCAGCTTCTTCCTTGACTTCCCTCTTGAGACCATCAATTAAAGATTCCTCCGAACTGATACGCCCGCCAACCACATCATAAATCCCTTTTAAAGACCCTTCCACATAATCCGAACTTTCACGCACGATCAATATCTTTTCTTCAGAATTTTGCACCATTGCTTTTACCGCCACAAATAACTTCATGTGTTCATCTTATCATTATTTTAAACTTAGAAAAGATTATTTCTAAAAATCACAAAAACGGATTCTCCATCTCAAACACAATTTTTGGCGTGTGGTTATTGATCCGATCAACTGGAATGTTGTATTTTTCGCTATAGAGAACATCAACCGCACAAAATTTGGCTTCCTTCCACTTGAAACCGAGTTTTTCCGCCACCTGCTGTACGACCGACTCTGACTCGCCTTCAATTTCGACAAAAGGTTCTAAAAACGGCCAGGTGTCTATGGTTATTTCGACACCGTCAAGCGACCACAGTTCCCTTTTGGTTTCTTGATAAGCTTTCTTTTCACACCCGAGCGCCTGCAACAAGGCTTCCGCTTGTGCGAAATCATCAACCGTCACGCAAGTTTCCTTTTGACTTTCTATTCCCTCGCCTGCCACCGACTTCACGCTCATGGTTATCCGATCGCCCTCGTCGCGCACCCGCGCCCAACCGCGTACCGAATCAGAACCGGCTGGCAAATTAAATGCTGTTCTTTTCTGTAAATATTCCGGCCGCTTCAACTCCGCGCCGGCTTTTTCTAACCGCAAGCGCATTTCTTCTTTATCAACATTAGTAAACACCGCTTCGTATTCTACATTCATGTCAATGAGTATATCAGACAAGACTCACCCTCGCTTTTTTTTAACAGGAGTGTTATATTTTGCTGACTTAAATCACGTTTGTGGTTTTTGTTTGGGTGATCGGGGTGTATCTTCGACTGCGGGCTCGATACATTCCCTCTTTGTTCGGTCATGGTGTGCTATGCAAGCGTAGCTTGCATCAAGAAATTTTTACCGAGAAGCCGTAAGCAAGCTTCCGCTGCTCGGGAAAAATTTCTTGACTTCTGCACACCACGACGCTCACGACATCGGGGTGTAGCATAATGGTAGTGTACGCGGTTTGGGGTCTGTCCTTTCAATTTTCATATTTTTGGCTACGTCGGGGTGTAGCATAATGGTAGTGTACGCGGTTTGGGACCGCGCGGCCCGGGTTCGATTCCCGGCTCCCCGACGTAGCCCGAAATGGAAATTGAAAGAATTGACCAACAAGCTGGGAGCTTGTTGTGGCTTCGAAGAAGGCGTGGCCCGGGTTCGATTCCCGGCTCCCCGACAAACACAAGAAAAGTCAGGTTTATTTATTCCTGGCTTTTCTTGTGGTAAGGAGGGACTAGTGAGCAAACTGCTTTGCTCACGTCGGGAATCGAACGGCGGAGCGATGAGTTTACGAACAAGTGAGCCGTGTCCCATGGCACCGAGTATTTTGTGGCGCTAAGGATACAGAATACGCTAGTGACCGTCAGGACGATTCTCCGCTCCCCGACAAATGAAAACCTGCTTGAATAACAAATTCATGCAGTTTTTCGTTATAATTCAAAAATTGTGAGCCTTAGATTCCCAAATCAGACAACACCTCCTCAAAAGTATCCAGACGAGTTACATGCGGGTGAAAATGAAAAACTGTTAGATTGTTATACTCACCAATTGCGTAGACCTTGGCATTATTTGATAACGCGGCCCCCATTTCAACAAACATTCCTGTCCCTGACTTATCACCAAGTATAATAAACACATCAGCGTCTCTTGCTCCAGCGATATCATTTTCAGCGAATTCCTGAACCTTCTCTAAATGATCCTCATACGGCCTTTTTACATCCGCACCTTCTACCGCAGTCCAATCGTGAGTACATTCATGACCTTTTTTCTAACATACTGATCATTCACTTTGTTTCACTCATCACTGCTGTTCTTGATGCTATATAAAATTTCATAATCATTATGTAAGTTAATGAGTATAACACACAAACTAAACTCAGACGTTTGTTTCACGTGGAACACTTCCCTGCTGTTTCATGTAAAAACATCATTTGAACTTTAATTAAGTTCCAATATATTCAAATCTAGGCTTTTCCACTCCGCCAACCGTAACTTTCTCACAAAACATGTCCTTAGGTCGTACCCACAAGGAATTTAGACCGAAATCCTCAGAATCATATAAAGCTCTATAAACAACAAGATCTTCCAGCGTCTCACTATGCTTAGCAACTCCAATAACTTCGTATTCATTACCTTTGTAATGTCTGTATTTTCCTAGTTTCACGTCAAACATTATTCTAGTATACATTTGATAAGTACTTAACAGAAGCATATTTTTCACGTGGAACCACTCTGATTGCTAAAACATCTATTTGCCAATTACCTGCATACTTTTTCTCAGAAATCCAACTTTCAATTGCTTTGGTAAGCCTTTTTATCTTAGAATAGTGTACGTTTTCCTCCGGACGCCAAGTTCCACTTGAAATAGCCTTGTTTAGATCATCTTTAGTTTCATATGAAACAGTCTTTACCTCAACAAAATGCACCTTTCCGTCAGTTCCACGTGCAACAATGTCAATTTCACCCCATTTTTTAAGATAATTACGTTCAATTACAATAAAACTCAGCTTTCCAAGATATTTGGTAGCAATTTCCTCACCCAGAGCACCAGTTTTGTTTCTTTCTCCCTTTTTATTTTGCTGTTCCATGTTTAACGACTTTGATATGTTCCACGTGAAACGTCAAATATTTATTTCTAGTATTTGTTTCATGTGAAATACGGCCTTAATTATAGCAGTATCGTATAAAGGACACTAGGGTTTGAAAAGTGTGGATTGTCCTTTATCCCCATATCAACTGGTTATCCACAGTTATTAACATACGAAAAACACCTAGTAGGGGTGTCTTTCGTATTTTGTTGAGGCGTCATTATTTGTGCGGGTAGGGGTAATCGAAACCTGACGGTCTCTAAATTCACCCCAAGGGCACTTCCAACGACTTTGTCGAAGGGGCGCGCCACTCATTAAGAGCCGCGGGTCACGCCTCGACTGTCGTACTCTCTTCGCTCCGTGCGACATGTCTCCGGCGGTTTTGATTACCACGAAAGGTGCGCAGGCACCTTTCTCCTACCCGCAGTCGAAAAAAGCCCTTTGTGGGGGCTTTTTTCTTGGTGCGGGTAGGGGTAATCGAAACCCCGTCTTCTGATTGGCAACCAGACGTTCTACCACTAAACTATACCCGCATTTTATCTCTTCCTGTTAAACAGTTGTTCTATTTAATACCATTTCAGGTAATTGGTCAATCCACAGATTTATCTTCTTTTTTAGATAAGTGTTTGAGACAACAACCGTACACACTCCGTGTGGCAGTTTTTTTGTTTTGTGCCTACTGGGCAACACTTGGGTTTTGTGAAACTTTTGAATACCGGTGATGTCACTCCAAAAATTTTTACACACTGTTTCATTTAAGTCTGTATAGATAAATAAGGCCAATTTAATCTTCTCGATCGGTACTTTACAGATAATCAAAAGGAATTCTAGAAAAATCTGGATCATTTTAGGGTCAGTATTTGTTAGTCTAACTTGATTACGGCTCAATTTGTCACCTTCGCCCCAATAAGCGAAAACTGCCGAGATAAAGAGGGGATCATTTTTGTATTTTTCCATTTCCATTTGTGCCTCTTGCTTGGCAACCTCATACGACGCTCTTAGTGTCTCGCCACGAGTTCGGTTTAAATCTTTTATTCTTGCAGAACTAGTACGCCTTGATTCTTCTACCAAGCTTTTTCTAATTTTCTCTGAAAAATCAACACCTTTAAACCAATTTGAAAGGGTGCTTTTTGATATACCCAATTTGTCACAAATATCCCTATAGCTCTTTCCTTGTTGACGTAATGCAAAGGCTTTGTCTTTATCTGTTCTCATGTATACTGACTAGTATACATCACTAGTTCAGTTTATAGTTCCTTTTTCAACATTTCAACCCAAACAAGCAGTTTCTGCTTTGCCAAAACGCTATTTAACAAAGTGTTTCCTGTGCCTTTATGGGCTGACTTGGTTCGACTTGATACGAATTGTGGCTTACCAAAGGCAGAAACTGAAAGTTTGATTTGCTTTGACCACCATCTTGTGTTTTTTTCAATTGAACTGCCTTGAGGGAGTAAAAGCCAAAATTTGATGCTTGTTTTTTCCGCACCAATGTATTCATGTAAAAACTTGATAAAAATTTGATGAGATTCAGCTCGGTTAACAGACAAGCGAATCCGATTGCTTGTGTTAAGATCTCCAGCCACCAGATAAATCATCAACCCAGCAACGAAAAGGGGATTGTTTTTGTAATGTTTGAACTCAGTTTCGGCGGAGCGGACAGCCTCGCGGTAGCGTGCGACTCGCTCTGTACCGCGCGCTTTATTTATCAGCTTCAGTCGTTTGGCGTTTTCAGCGCCGGCGCGCTTAACGTTTTGCTTGGTAACTTGTGCTGAAAAAGCCTTATTTTTCAACCATTTTGAGGCGGTGGACTTCGAAATGTCACAGTACTTGGCAATCTCTTCTAAAGTAAAACCGCGCTTACGCAAACGCACTGCCTGATCGTATTTTTCCTTATTTCGAACCATATCGTGTGTATATTATATACTAATTCTATTTGTTCGATTTGGGTTATTCAGACCAAAGCATGTTAAAATCTTTTTATGCTTGAGTTAATCACTTGGCTTTACGCCGGAAATGGTGTCATCGCCCTGCTGGCCTACCTACCACAAATTAAAAAACTTGTCACAGAGAATAGTCGGGCAGTGAACTTTTCCATATTAAGCTGGTCAATGTGGACGTACTCGAACTTGGTTGCTGTGCTTTACGCGATTTTTGTAGTCCATGACCATCTTTTAACTACCGTTGTCAGTATCAACTTGGCTGGCTGTACTCTGGTCTTATCGCTGGTTTTGTTTAAAAACTCTAAGTACAAATAGAGATATTTTTCTCCCCAGAGGTGCTATATTCAGAAAAAGCCCAGTGTAAAACTGGACTTTATTCAGTATGTGCGGGCTTATTCAACGATTTAGAACTCTCAAAGATAGAATCGTCTAACAATATCTGACAAGTCGCTTTTCATTATTTCTCCTTCATCACCTCTTTTAACTATCTCTTCTGGTGTTAGCCATTCGAAACCTGAAAATTCTTCAGGATTATAAGAGGGTGTTTTGTTGGTTTTGATTTCAAATAGTTTCTGGAAACAAGCAGTATGGTCTAGGTGTGGTTTAAG
The DNA here is from genome assembly GCA_023898585.1 of Candidatus Nomurabacteria bacterium. Lineage (GTDB taxonomy): Bacteria > Patescibacteriota > Minisyncoccia > Phycocordibacterales > UBA918 > OLB19. Next base: position 305,398 of record CP060229.1, read on the forward strand.
GTGTGCGATTTCTACAAAGTTTTCTGGAGTGAGTTGTAAATTAACTTCTTCTTCGGCTTCCTTAATTAGCGCTTCTTCGTATGTTCCACCAGAGGATACGTGTCCGGCAATACTATAATCCAGTCCGTTAGGAAATAATTTTTTGGTAGAAACTCGGCGAGGTGTCCAGATCTTTCCTTCAGAATTAATGATAAAAGCATGCACTACTCTAAAGTTTTTTAAACCTCTCCTGTACACTTCTTTCCTGGAAATAGAATCAATAACTGAGTCATTTTCATCAACTAAGTCCAGTACTTCTTCCGGTGAATCTGCCTCTCTGGGTGCATGGTTTTGCATGCTGTCATTGTATCAGAAATCTGAACGATAAAAGCACCTAATTAGGCGCTTAAATCATGTGTGCACCTGCCAGGACTCGGTCACAAGTCGCTCCCTTCAGTCGCGCTCGCGACCCCGCCTCCTTACGCTTCACTCCAGTCCGGCTTTCGAGTTTGCCCCCAACAATGCGAGACCAAACTAAAAACAACCCAGTTTTATTGGGTTGTTTTTAGTTTGGTGCACCCGCCAGGATTCGAACCTGGGACGACGGTTCCGAAGACCGTAATGATAATCCGCTTCACCACGGGTGCAAAATGTACTGTAGGAGTCTACTACCTTTTGCAGTGATATTCAACAAGCGCCTTTGTCCATCCCGTGATCTGTAGAAAAAGCGCTGTACTTCTCGGGACTTCTATACGCAAGCACCCTTCGTAATTTGGGCGCTTCTTGTGGCCACGACTAGTAGGCTTGATGACGGTCTTCTTAAATTGAGATAAGGAGACCTGCAACTTTTTTGCCCAAACTCTTTCATATCCCAAGTGCGCATATGGTTTATGTACATACAGACGATATCCCAACTCTTCTCGCTTATATGCAGTAAATCGCTGTATCCACTCAAGCATAATGAAAATCATGTCAGGATCTGAATTCACAAACTGAAACGCATTGCTTCGCTTGGCACCCTCAGCCCAGTAAAGTGCAATACCAACGTGAAAAAGAGGATCGGTGGCGAGGGAGGAGAATTCTGTCTGAGCTGCTTTAATAATTTCTCCGTCACGTTTTAGCTTATTATCATGATGAGCTGTCGCAGCTTTGATCCTACCTTGAGAAATGTTTGTGTCACATCTTTTCCGCAGATATCTTTTTTCAGCTACAGTAAGAGGCAGATCCTTGAGCCACAGCGATAGTGAACTCTTTGCCACCGGCACTTGCTTGAGGATCTCGTTGTAGCTTAAGCCTTTCTTTCGCAGGGCAATGGCTTTTTCTTTTTCTTGAACTAGTTTTTTCATGTATGTATCATTATATCACAGTTCGAATGTTTGTTAAAAAAAACCGGGAAAGGTTGGAACCTTTCCCGGTGTGAAATAGAGAACAATTGAACAATGATCAAGTCTTGACTACTACTTCCGTGGGCTCATAAACCACAGCTTCGTCTTCTGTGTCGGTAGACGGCCAATCAAGGCGTGACAGAAAAACATTGACATCCATGATCGCGCAATCACGGATGTGAGCCGGTATAGCCACTTTAGGTTTACCTTCAGTCACCAGATCACAATACCGTTGCACCTCATGGTACAGTTGCCACCAGTTTTGTTTTCCTTCCGCTACTATTCTGTCGAAGACTACTTTCTTTGCTCGCAAGCCATCCGGATCGCTGGAATCGTCCGGGCTAAGTTCGCGCGACAGTTGATTTACAATATCTTGTTGCTTAAACAGCTCTTGCAACCCTTCGGCCTCTTTTTTCAGTAGTTGAAGCCAAGAGGCGATCAGTTTTTCCGGTGTTTGAGATTGTTTGGTTAGTGTCCAGATTTCCTGATCAATAACCAACCTCATTCCTATTCTGTAAATCAAAGTGAGTGACACCACAATAAAAATGGCGCCCGGAAACAACGCAACGAACCAGATCTCATCTAGAAAACCAGGCGCGTCGGGCATAAATAACCGACTGATAGCAACGACAGCGGTTAAAAAATACCAGCTTGCAACCCATGACCATGAGTTTATGAAATACCGTTTATCAGAAGCTCTTTCTAACTTCATCTCAAGGATCTCCACACACTTCCTGCCACAATGAACTTCAGAGTTCTTCTGAAGCTGGGGCGATCTGCGCCCCTACAGGAACATCTGCACTATGCACTGGTTTTAAACGGAAAGCAATGGCTTAACTTTTACGTGTGTATTGTTGATTTTCTGCTAGAATAGCCAACATGACCATCAAGCCGACTGACATTCCAATGGAAGTAAAGCAAGTGGCGGAAACCTTGGAAAAGGCCGGTTTTGAGGCGTATGTGGTCGGTGGCTGTACGCGCGACCTGATGCTGGGGAAGACGCCGAAAGACTGGGACCTGACCACCAACGCACATCCGGAGCAAATCCAAGAGCTTTTTCCAGACCACTACGCCAATAACGATTACGGTACCATCGGGATAAAGACTGAGTCAGAAAATGATGCTTTGAAGGTAATTGAGGTCACTCCCTACCGCAGAGAAAGTGGATATAGTGACGCCAGAAGGCCGGACGAAGTAACTTTCGGTGTCTCGTTGGAAGAGGATCTCAAACGCCGAGATTTTACCGTCAATGCCTTAGCATATCGCATTTCAACCGAAGAATTGGTGGATAATTTTGGTGGGGTAGAAGATCTCGTTGCTAAACGTCTTAAGGCAGTCGGTAACCCCGATGAACGCTTTGCCGAAGACGCGCTTCGCATGTTGCGGGCGGTACGCCTCGCGGCCGAACTCGACTTTGTAATTGAGTCTGAAACCATGCTAGCAATTACCCGTCATAACCAGCAATTAAGCCGTATTTCCATCGAAAGGGTGGCTAGTGAGTTTCTTCGCACTGTTAATTCTCCAACTTCTATGCAGGGTATCGTCTTCATGGAAAAACTGGGTCTGTTGGAGCAGTTTTTGCCAGAACTGCAGGAAGGAATCGGGGTAGAGCAGGGAGGAGCTCACGTTTACGACGTATTTGAACACCTTTTGCGCACCATGCAGGCGGCCACTGATAAAGAATTTTCGCTTTCGATGCGCCTGGCGGCACTCTTTCATGACATTGCCAAGCCGACAACGCGACGGACTGGTGGCAAACACAAACACTATACTTTTTTTGGCCATGAAGTGGTCGGAGCCAGAATGACTAGGGAAATCATGGGTAGATTAAAGATGCCTCGCGAGCTGACTGGCGAGGTGGTCAATCTGGTGCGCTGGCACATGTTTTTTGCCGATCCGGACGAAATCACTTTGTCGGCCGTAAGGCGAACCATAGTAAGAATCGGCGAAGACCATATCGAAGACCTCCTAAACCTGCGCGTATGCGACCGGATAGGCATGGGCCGACCTAAGGAACAGCCGTTTCGCTTCCGCAAATACAAGGCGATGGTGGATGAGGCGCTTCGTGAACCGATTTCAGTGAAACTCTTGAAAATAAACGGTGACCGGATTATGGAACTGTCTGGCGAGAAGCCGGGGAGGCGACTTGGCTATATTTTGCACGCTCTTTTGGAGGAAGCACTTGATGACGCTAGCAAGAATACGATGGAATATATGGAAAAACGGGCGCTGGAATTGCTTGAATTACCGGAAAAAGAGCTGATCGAACTGGCGGAGGCTGGTAAACGCCGGCAAGCAGAGGGGGAGGAATCGGCTTTAAAGGACATCGCTCGCGAGCATAAGGTGGGGTGAGAGTTTAAAGATTTAAAGATTGAAATATTTAAAGAAAACGGCTCAACAGAGCCGTTTTCATAATTGGCGTGCTAACTAACAAAGTTAGAAGGAATTAATGGCTTCCAAAATTTCTTTCATCATTTCCTTTGAAACAGGCTCGGCCAAAACATACGAACGATCATGGAGACGAACAATACCCCATGTTTGAGGGAAAATTATGGAACTCCAGAACCCTTGATACTCACGTTCTTCTTTGAACAGATCGAGAACTTTGTTGAATGAACCAGTGATTGCTTGGCTCTCGCCGCAAGCGTTGGGTGTGTAGCTTACGAGAAAAAAATATTCATTGGTTCCATCACTAAGATTTGCACTATGCACCTTCATTTCACACTCCTTAATTTGCAGAACTTTATTTCACTTTAAAGTACAGTGATTTCTATTTTTTGTCAAATTGAAGTATTTCTTTTTAAGTTGAGCAAATTGTTTAGGTGGTAAGCAAAAATTTGAAGAAAGCGTACCCAGGTGGCTAGATAGACCGCGACTAAAATTTGCTCACAGTGAAAATATTTGCCAGAGTAATAGAAAAGACCTGAAGGTATCGGGAGCCAATCTGTGGTGATGATCAGCTACCGGTGCCTTCAGGTCTTGTAAAAAATGAGCTTTCCTTTTTGAGGATTATGGTAATCCTAGTGGGCGTCTTCTATGAGACTAACCCGATCCGAAGCTCTACGTTATTTTTGAGATTTCTTTATTGACTTTGCTCCGAGTCGGTGCAACGTCTGAATCTCATTGGGGTGGGATGTTGTTATGAACGTTTTTGTTTGAGTGTAAGGTCTTGCGACCTTGGAGGTAATACTCAATTGTTTTTTGGAAGATCTCTTTAAGGGTAGCTCCCAGGGTTTTGTTTGGAAATCCTTCTGAACAAAACTCTGGAAGTTACTGCTCGCCCTTTCTGGGCCTGCCAATAATATACTCCTCATAAAGGACAGAGTAAAGGACAAGTGCTTTTGTATCTGTGGATAACTTGTCCTTTATAGATTTGCTTGACAAAATTGTGTTTCGTGTGATTTTACTTTCTTAAAGTCGCTGTTTTCTACCCTTATTTATAGCTCTACAATTGAGGTGGTTTTGGTTTTGCGTGATGCATAGCTTATGAATGATTACTTACTTGCGTATTTTTGCTTTCGTGTTTTTATTATGACCACAAAGTTACGTTGATTTCTATCGAAACAGGGCAGTGGTCAGAACCCACAACACCGGGATGAATGCGTGCATTTTTTATCAATGGCATGAGTTGCTTCGAGACCATGACATAATCAATCCGCCATCCAACATTACGTTCGCGAGCCCCGCCCCAGTGACTCCACCAGGTGTATAATTCCGGTACACCGGGATTAAAGTGGCGCAAGGTGTCGACGAACTCTTTTTTGAGAATAGACTCAAAGCCGGCTCTTTCCTCCAACGTGAATCCCTTTTTACCTTCATTGGGTTTTGGTCGGGCTAAATCGATTTCTTCATGAGCTACGTTAAGGTCTCCGCAGAAGATGACCGGTTTTTTATGTTGAAGCCTGTCCATAAATTCGAGATACGCCGGATCCCATTGTTGTCGCATAGCAATTCGCGACAGATCGTCTTTGGCGTTCGGGGTATAAACCGTACTGACGTAAAATGGCTCATATTCGGCAGTGATTACCCGGCCCTCTTTGGTGGTATCACCATAAACATCTGCCAATTCGTATTTGGACATGATATCCTCCGGCAAACCATTTGTAACATCAATAGGTGAGCTTTTGGTGAAAATGGCCGTACCGGAATAGCCTTTTTTGTCAGCTGAGTGCCAATATTCTTCGTACTCTGGCCAATCTAAATCTATTTGGTCATGGTTAGCCTTCGTCTCTTGGAGACAGAGTATGTCCGGTTGATGTTCGTCTAAAAATGGCTGTAATAGGCCCTTTTTGTGCACAGCGCGAATGCCGTTTACATTCCATGAGTATATTTTCATACTTACATAGTCTACATCATCGACCGAATAGTTCGAGCTTGACGGATTGTAGGTCTGACTCCCGAGATATTATTCGCGTCATAGTACTTGTGAACTTGCGACTCTTGACAGTAAAAAGCGGTAGGTATTGAATTATGTTAGGTGGATAATTGTGCGTGATGAATGCGTGGTGCAGGAGGTTTAAGATGTTCAATTTACAAGAACCGATGACACTCGAAGAGGCAAGAGAGGGGATCAGGGCCGGATGGTCTCAACCGGGGCTGACGGGGGACGAGAGATTCTTTTTGGAACAAGCCGGGTGTATTCTCGGGGAAGAGAACGCGTATTTCACCTACGAGTCAGAAGTGCCAATTAGACAAAGGGGTGAAATCCGAACTTTGGACGATCATCCAAACGGAGCCGGTCTTGCTTTCTTACACTGGGCTAAAAGTGGTGCTCCAGATACATGGGGAAGCACACATGGATCAGCCGAAAGACAGGAGACCCGTAAGAGGGTCTGTCCCGCTCGAATTTAAAACGTTAAAAGATTAAAAGATTGTCAGCCACTTGTGACGCAGGGAAACCTGCGTCTTTTTTTAACAATCATGATTGTACTACCCTAACTGTAAAAATCCCTGTGCCAAGAGCACAGGGCGTTTGCCACTGTGCCTTCGGCATAGGTGAAAAGTAACGGGGTTACTTTTCACGGGGATTTTTGCTAGCTATGGAGCCGGCTCCGCCGGCACTAGTTTAACGTCGCATTCATCCCCGAGCTAAGAGCTCGGGGCGTTCTGCGACAGACTAGTAAACCATTCGTGTGTCTTGTATTTATACAAGAGTATGCTTTAATGCAATGACGAAACCGGGCTCCTCTTGAAGTTTTGAAGACGGATCGAGCGCAGTGAAGTTTTGTAGTTATAAAGAAGTAAACAAAAATAAAAACAAATGAGTATGAAAGGTACAATCGTGCGAAAGCGAGATGAAGGTTATGGTTTTATCAAACCTGAAAGTGGCGAGAAGGATGTCTTCTTCCACGCATCAGCTCTAGTCGATGTTGATTTCGACAGTTTGAGCGAGGGGGACGTTGTAACATTTGAAGTCGAAGAAGGTCCAAAGGGACCAGCTGCGACAAATGTGCAACGAGTTTCCGGTGCTACCGCACCAGCTGGTGACGACGCGGGAGATGATGCAGAGTAATCCGGCATCCTAAGTAATAAGGTGAAAAAGAAAAACGGTGCGAGGCCAAAGGCCTCGCACCGTTTTCTATACCTATACAAAACCGATTTCATCCCAACCCCGACTATCTTTCCTGCTATAATAAAATCACTATGCTCTTTCTTTCGATAGTGCATCACTATCTGCTATGGCATTATTCTCGTGCCTTCTTGGAGATTTTCCATGTCTGGCTAAACCTTATGTGGTTTATCGTTCATTTCTTTTCCATCCCTGAATTAATGATGTCTTGGTTCTCACCATGGAAGAGAATAACGGAACCGAGAAGAAATAAATGGAGCCTCGAAGATCTGGCCGGATCAATTATTATCGGTCTCCTCTCACGAATTATTGGCTTCACCCTGAGGACGCTTGTCATCTGTATCGGTCTTGTTTGTCTGTTTACTCTTATTATAGTAGGGCTTTTGACTTACATTTTTTGGATTATCGCGCCAATGATGATCATCATATTAATAGGATTTGGCATTGCTTTAATCGTTGCTTAGGTAAGATACTACTATGAACACTCTCCGAGACAGTATTCAACAATACAAACCGTCTATCAGATTGACTTCCGTGATGGGTAGACAGACTCTCTCACTACTACGTAAATTATCTTTTGCCGGAATTGTGATTTGTAGCTTTGGCACAATCGTGACAAATTTTTTCTTCGCCGGTCAATATGCTTCCGAACTGCTTGGCGCTTCGCTTATTTTTAGTGCGCTTTGGCTGGAGCAACTACTGACTTTTTCATACCACAACAGCTATTACTTTCGCGGACTCAATTCCATCATTGGCTTGGACGAAGAGCCGATAAATGGGGCGACTTATGATGTGGCTGAAGCCACTTTAAAAAATGAAAACGATTTGACTCTGGCTTTTTGCAACTCACAGTTTGGTTCGATCACTTTACTGCGAAGTGGCCTCAACCCTGAACAAGTGGGTGAATTCATACGAGGGCCAAGGCAAAAAATAACCGCTTCTTCAGTGATATTGCCCGAAGATGAAATTTTCAGCTTGATAGGCTTAGGTAAATACCTGCTCGCTTATGATTACGGATTTAGAAATATGCTCAAAGAAGCCGGTATCAGGGAAGAAATATTTTTAGGTGCTTTACGCTGGGTAGTTGGTTCATATCACCAAGAAAAACGAGCAATGCGCTGGTGGAGCAAAGACAACCTGTCACGCACTACCGGCATCGGACGTGAATGGTCTTACGGAACAGCATACCTTCTGGAAAAATTTTCGAGAGACATTCGTACCAGTGCGGTTTTTTCAACTCTCAGCGCCGACGCTACCTTTGCCACCGAGAAGGTGAAGGAGATAGAATCTTCATTGGTTAGAGCCAGATCTTCAAATATTTTAATTATAGGAGAGGCCGGGGTAGGTAAAATAGACTTGGTAATGGAATTAAACAAAAGGATGCAAACCGGGAAATCATTAGACGCCATTGCCGGTCGGCAAATTATAGTTCTCGACACCAATTTGCTCTTTGCCACCCATAAAGACAAGCAGGAATTGGAACTGACAATTCTAAAAATGTTTGATGAGGCGATCAAGGCCGGCAATATCATAATAGTAATTGAAAATCTCAGCACTTTTGTGCGAGAAGCAGAAACGATGGGGGTGTTCATTCCTGAACTGATTGATCAATATTTGTCCTTACCTCAGTTACAAATAATAGCTACCGATACACCCGCCTCCTACCACACCTACCTCGAGACTCTCGGTGGTTTCACTCGACGCTTTGATGAAGTCTTAATCGATACTCCGGATTTGACGTCTACCACGAGAATCCTGCAATCAATAGCTCTGCAAAACGAATTGAAGTATAGGACTATTTTCACTTACGCTGGACTACATGCCGTGACCACTTCAGCCGACAGATATATTGTGGAAGGAGTGATGCCGGACAAAGCGATCGAACTCTTGATTGATGTCGCGACGAGGGCAAACCAAGAGCGAGTTGATATTATTAGCGAGGACTACGTTTATAAGCTGGTCAGTGAAAAAACTGGGGTTCCGGTCGGACCGATTCGGAACAGCGAACGTGACCTGCTTCTACACTTGGAAGACAAATTACACAAACAAGTAGTTGGGCAACAAGTGGCCATTGATGCCATAGCCAGAACAATGCGTCGTGGAAGGGCTGGGATTCAGAATTCCGAAAAACCGATTGGTTCTTTCTTGTTTCTCGGACCGACCGGAGTTGGCAAAACCGAAACGGCCAAAGCTTTGGCTAAAGTATTTTTTGGCGGGGAAGACAAGATGCGTCGCTTGGATATGTCTGAATACAGCGGGGAAGATGCTCTCGAAAAACTGATTGGTGACGGGGAGAAAGCGGGGTCACTGCCAACAATTTTAAGAGAACATCCGTATTGTGTGCTACTGCTTGATGAATTTGAAAAGGCTACTCAACCAATTCACGATATCTTCTTGCAAGTCCTCGATGAGGGCTCCTTTACTGATTCACGCGGAAACAAAGTGAATGCGCGAAATACGATTATCATCGCCACGTCCAATGCCGGGAGTGATTTGATTCTACGTACAGTAAAACAACGAAAAGTTCTTGCGACTTTATACCAAAAGATAATCGACCATGTCATTAAGGAAGGTACTTATCGACCGGAGCTAATAAACCGCTTTGACAGTACGGTTATTTTCGAACCTCTCACAACGGCACAACAAACCGAGGTGGCCAATTTGATGCTCGGCGGACTGTATGAAAGAGTGAAAGAAAAAGGTTATGAAGTTAATGTGAGCGAAGATTTACTCGATATGTTGGTCAAAAAAGGCTACGATCCCGAATTCGGCGCCCGCCCAATGCAACGAGTACTACAGGATGTGATCGAAGAAAAGATCGCGCAGAAAATAATATCCGGCGCTGTCAAAAAAGGGGACACTATAAATTTGACTCGGGCTGATTTCACGGAGGAGGAATTAGGTGTGGGGCAGTGAGTACAGCAAGAATTGGAAGTTATGAACTGCCTCGTCCTGACAGGACGAGGCAGTTTTTGCGGAATAAAAAACCTATCAGCCTCATTGTCCGTGTGGACAAAATAAAGACTGATAGGTGTGTAAGACGGGGCATCCTTATCCCTAGTAAGGTTGATTCGCACAACTAAGAGCAAAAACTGCATTGCTCCTAAACAATGACATATCAAACCCCGCATCACACAAGTCGATTTTTCACACAAATATGTTTGCGGTAAGGCGAGAAAGAGAGCGTTTTCTTGCGCTTTCCGGACAAAAAACTCAACATTGGTAAACTTTCCTAACCTGACATACAATAGTAGGTATATGCAAGCAAAAAATATTGTAATGACCATATTGGCATTAGTACTAATAGGATCAGTGGCCTATTTATTCATTAAAAGTAGCGATGAAACAATGGTGGTAAAAGATGAACCGACACCCACCGAAACAACCGAGGATTTGTCTTCCGACTCTGACAAGGAGAAAGGAGAAGAAAGTAGACCACTTAATGAAGTTGTTATAAGAGAAAGAGGTGAGGAAAGCTCTCTCGGTTTTTCGGCTAACGGCAACGAGATTATTGCCTATCATTTCGGCCATGGAGCAAATGAGATATTATTCATCGGAGGAACACATGGTGGATACTCTTGGAACACTGCCTTGGTCGGATACGAATTGGTTGATTATTTGAAAGCCAACCCGGAGGCAATTCCGGAAAATGTAACCGTGACAGTTATTCCTCTACTTAACCCCGACGGACTTGAGGCCACGATAGGCAAGACCGGTAAATTCACTTCAGCGGACGCTACCGGAATAAGCGATGAAACTCGTGTGGCTGGTCGCTTCAACGCCAATGAGGTTGACTTGAACCGAAACTTTGATTGCGAGTGGAAGGCAACCGGAACATGGAAGGACCAGTCTGTTAGTGGTGGAGAATCACCATTTTCAGAATCAGAAGCGGTTGCTGTGAGGGATTACGTAGAAACATACAAACCGGTGGCTGCCGTGGTTTGGTTTAGTTCCGAAGGAAAGGTATATCCATCTGCCTGCAAAGGAGTGCCAAGCAAAGACTCGGTCACACTGGCCGCCACTTTTGCAACCGCAGCTGGATACCCAGCCGAAGCTGAGTTTAACGCTTACGCCATTACCGGCGACATGGTGAACTGGATGGCAGGTCAAGGTATCCCTGCTATCAGCGTTCTTCTTTCCGACCACAACAGCACAGAATGGGAAAAGAACGAAGCTGGTATTGAAGCAGTAATAAAGGCTTATTCTGAATAATGAACCAAACTCCAAAAGTTATACTGGGCGTATTGCTACTCCTTGTTGTATTAGGAATTGTATTCATGACATTCAAAAGTGTGTCCGAGCCACTCCCGGTGCCGATTGCTGAACCAAAGAAAGAAGTAATAACCGTTAAACCAACACCGACTTCAACCAGAACGATAATCGGCAGATCTGCTCAAAATAGAGAAATTTCAGCTCTTACTTTTGGAACCGGAGAAACGAATATACTTTTAGTCGGAGGAATCCATGGTGGCTACGAATGGAACAGTGTTGTGCTAGCCTACGAAATGATTGATTATTTTGAAACTAACCCCATTGCGATTCCAGAGGAAGTTACCGTTCATATCATTCCCAATCTTAATCCTGACGGACTATTCCTCGCAACCGGCCTGCAAGGTAAATTTTCCGCTTCAGACATTCCAAACAACGACATGCACAATTCGGGAGTCGGACGTTTCAACGCCAACGATGTTGATATAAACCGAAACTTTGATTGTCGGTGGGCAGAGAGTGGCGTATGGAGAGGTAAGGAAGTTAGCGCCGGAAGTGCGCCGTTCTCAGAACCAGAAGCCGTCGCTCTTCGAGACTATGTAAACAGCATAAAACCAAAAGCGACAATCTTCTGGCACAGTAAAGCTGGCAATGTTTATGGTTCGGAATGCGGAGGAGAAGTCGCCGATAAAACTTTAACCCTTATGCGTACTTATGCCAATGCTTCCGGCTACGGACAAGTGCCGGTGTTTGACGCTTACGTGGTGACCGGAGCGGCTGAGGATTGGTTGGCTTCGCTTGGCATACCGACAGTTTCGGTTGAGCTAACGAGCAGAACAGACTCTGAGTACGAACAGAACTTAGCCGGTGTAAAAGCAGTGCTGGATCTGTACGGAAAATAAAATGTTCTACTTTCTAGAGCATGTCCAAAAACCCACCGAGCTCCAAAGGTTTGCAAAATTTGAGACAAGAACTTACTCTTTTGTGTAGAGTTTTTGGACATGCTCTAGAGTAGGAGGCTAAGGGCACACTGCTGTAGTATAAGTTAGTGAAATTATTATGATTTAAATTGCCGGCGCCCAAAGGCGCCGGCCGGTTTTTAATGCTACAATATTTACAAATGTTTATTGGTTAATAAATTTAATATTATGTATCCATTTTTTCAAAATAAATACGTCAGGTTTGGTGGAGGAGCAATTGTGATTTTGTTTCTATTATTTATAGTTTTTGCAGTAATTATCGGATCACTCAACGATGCTAGAAGTGGTATAGGTCTTTCAAACGAGATGGGCTACGGGGGACAAAGCGCACCAAACTTTGCCATGAACAAAACAATGTCTGATGGAATGAGAGTGGACTCAGATATGGTGGTAATAGAATCAGAAGCGATGTACTATCCTCCAGAACCGTCACCCAGCAACTACACCTCAAATCTTGAGACCTACGAAACAACCACCTACGTAGCCTCAGGAAGGACGAAAGAATTTGACGAGGCTTGCTCAACAATCACGAATTTAAAAACAAGCTCTGATATTCACTTCCAATCAATCAACACGGGCACGAATTATTGCCAAGCAAGTTTCTTTGCTGAAGAAGAGCAAGCAGTAGCTGTAACGGAAACACTTAAAGGTTTCAAAGGAATTGAAGTCACACGAAATACATCTTCAGTCACTCGTCACCGGCAACAATTACAAAGTCAAACAAATATTCTACAACAACAGCTAGCTCGTGTAGACAAAACTCTTCAATCAGCCGAAGCACAACTCGATCGACTCAACAGTCGATTCCATTCAACAGATGAAGTCACAGCACTTTCTTCAGAGGTAACAAACAGCCTGAGATTCATTGATCAAATGACATCCAAAAAAATCAGTCTCATCAGTCAGCTAAACAATACCTACCAACAAGCTACCGACCTTGAGGCCCGCATGGACGTAGTTGAATTTTCTGTAAACTTCAATAGAGCAAACCCAATCTATCCAAGTAAGTTTACTAGTCAGTGGGACAACGCTTGGGAAGAAGTGAAGGAGCAATTTAACGAAACTCTTATTGGAGTAACTGCTGTATTTGCCATCTTCCTATTCTGGGTATTCCGGATAGCTCTTTATCTAATTGTACTCATTGTTGTACTACGAGGATTCTGGAAGTTTGTAAAGCTACTTTGGAATAAGTAGCAGCAATTTGAAGTAAAACAAAACAGCGAGTTAGACTCGCTGTTTTGTTTTACTTTCCATGGAATTTTTTATGTACTTCTCGTAAATGTTTATCAGTCACATGCGTGTACACTTGCGTCGTACCGATGTTCGCGTGACCAAGAAGAGCCTGGACGGAACGCAGGTCGGCTCCGTTTGAAAGCAGGTCGGTCGCAAAGCTGTGGCGAATAACGTGCGGTGTCACTTTGCGAGTAATACCGGCGGAAACTGCATACTTCTTTAAAAGTCTTTGCACCGCCCGAGGAGACAATCGCAGATCGCCACCATCATTTGCCTTACGCCCGTAGCGCACGAACATTGCATCGTCCATGTCTTTACGATTCTTCAGATAATCTTGCAGTGACTTCCTTGCGGTATCAGACAAGAAAACCACTCGTACTTTGTCACCCTTACCCCGAACAGAAAATTCATCACGAGTCATATCAACATCATCGATTGACAATCCGCACAATTCGGAGATACGAAGACCGGTGGAAAATAAAAGTTCCAAAATCGCTCTGTCGCGCCTACCTTCGAGTGTCTTTTGATCCGGCGCGTTCATCAGTCTTTTTAGTTCAGCTGAAGAGATAAGATCGAGCGATCGCTCAGGCACCTTTGTCAATTCTATTCGCTCAGGAGAAAGAGCCTCTATCCCTCGCTTGCGCAAAAACTTTAGAAACGCCCTAAGAGCGATTAGGTAATAGTTTTGAGTGCGTCGTTTCATGGGTTCAATTCTTCCGCCAACTTTTGTTCCGGGTTGACGATTAAGATAGACTCGAAACGTTCGCACCTGTTCCTCGGTAAGGTCGGACGGTTTCTTCACATCGGCAAATGCAAAAAATCTATCCAGGTATCGATCGTAGTTCTCAACCGTCTTTACACTCCTACCCCTTTCTATTTCCAGATACTCCAGAAATTGTCGTTTCAGTTCCATCAGGTCCATGTTGGTTACATTATATCAATTTTAGAAATTGTTTTGCGACATTAAGAGAACATTGACATAATGTTTTTTATATGTATAATATTGGCGTCACTTTTTTTGACATGGCTTAAGTTGCTGGACGCCTTTGTGGTGACCTTGACCCAGCAACCTCCTGTGATCGTCGGGAATCAGAGATCAGGAGCCCAGGATGAGCCTTGACCCCTTCACCCCTTTTCGAAAGAAAAGTAAGCGGGGTATTTTCCTTCCTTTTCAGTCGGAAAAGAAGGAGAGAAAAATGTACAGAGTAATTTGTAAGTCGAAATTTTTCGGATCAGAATCTGAAAAGATAATATGGGAAGGCAAGGATTTGGTGGAGCTCAGTAAAAAGTACCCACCGAGTAAGATATTCCGCGCCGATCCTTTCTGCCACAAAGAGTTCGAAGACGGATATATCGTGGAAGATTATCACTTCGAAAAACTCGAAGGTGGCGAGTGGGTCAAAATAAGTGACCCACGAAAGAGGATTGACGAGAGGCTCACTCAACACGAAATAGAGACCGAGCGAGAGAATCGTCGCATGTTCCCTGGCGACCACGTCTAGGACGTGACTAAGGGGATGGCCTGGCAACTAATCATTGCCGGGTTTTTATTTTTACCATTGACAAAAAATCACCTGGTGATAATTTACAAACTACATTTTCCTCATTAACCAACACAAGTTCGGAGGACGACAAAGTGAGCACTTACGAACCTGAACCCTCTCCTTGAATTAAGAAATTCATGCGCGATTACCTGAAGAAACCAGAGGTCTCTTCTGTTGCAATATATATCTGGAAGCAGGCACTGGAGGAGTGTGACAGCTTCGACGACTACGCATATGTTTTACAACAAACGAAACTGACACAACGAAGCAATAGACATTGGCTTTTAGTCCGAAAACTGGCTTCCCTTGCAAGATCAAATCAACAGATAATGTACATTGCTTCCGTTATGCCAGACAACCACAAAGATCTCGTTCGCGAGCGCCGTGAACTAATGCGTAGGGCAATAGAGAATTTGAAACCGCCAGATGAATTTAAAAAGCTACTAGAAGCTTTTAAGTACATATAAGGACTCGATCTGACTCCCGCCCCAGCGGGAGTTCTGTTTTACAAACTGATGAAACAGTTTGGTCGTGCAGGGTTGATTTTTGCATAAAATATGCTATTATCATGCGAACCTATATCCTCGTTAGGATTTTAAAAACTAACTTTTAGGTATACGGGTTTATTATTCCGGACCAGATGGTGCCACTCGTGTCTTTGGGCATATACGTGGAAATACACGATCGGTTACGTAACAGAAATAACACTATGCTATCAAAGCGAATAAAAGAAAATACTATCAAGAGCACCCAGCGTCACGACAAAGACACCGGTTCACCGGAAGCACAAGTTGCTCTTTTGACCAGAAAAATTGAGGAGTTGTCCACTCACTTACGTAAGCACAAAAAAGATTTTCATTCACGTCGCGGACTGCTACAAATGGTGGCAGACCGTCGCAATCACCTGAAGTATCTTCAGAAGAAAGACGAGAAGGCTTACGATGCACTCATTAAAAAGCTTGGTCTAAAAAGATAGTTTCACAACTTTTCGACTCATTTATTCGCTCCAAACTGGAGCGAATATTTGTTTCGCGGTATAGTGTAAACATTGCAATTATTTTCATATCTTCGCCCACAATCGAAGATAGCGGTTCTGACTGTTAGTATCAAAACGATCGATAGTTGGTCTCTATTGCAATCAGACTGTTTTTCATAAACCGGAAACATTTTTAAATAATTAATTTAATTTTAAATAACCTATGGGAGTAATCCGACACCCCGACCAAAGAGTCGCGGTAATGATTGATACACAAAACTTGTATCACAGTGCAAAGAATTTATATAAATCAAAAGTTAACTTCGGAGAAGTGGTCAAAGAAGCTGTCCAGGGAAGAAAGTTGATTCGGGCGGTCTCGTATGTAGTAAATACGGAAGGAGGAGAAGAGACCGCTTTTTTTGAAGCAATGGAAAAATTGGGGATAGAAATAAAAACCAAAGACTTGCAGATATTTTACGGAGGAGCAAAGAAAGCCGACTGGGACGTGGGTATGGCGGTAGACGCCATCAAAGCTGCGCACAAAGTTGATGCTGTTGTTTTGGTAACCGGGGACGGAGATTTTATTCCTTGTGTGGAGTACGTGAAAAGTCTTGGGTGCCAAGTGGAAGCTATCACCTTCAGCAGATCATCTTCCTCCGGCTTGCGGGCCGTGGTCGATGACTTCATCGATCTGGACGAAGACCCGAAAAGATTTTTGATCGGTTATCGTCCCAGTAAAAAAAGCGGATCTCGAAAGCGCTCAACTAAAAATTCGAGAACTTCTTCCTCGACCGTCGATGATTCGAAAGCAAAAGTTGTCGGCTCAGACACGGATCTATTGTAAGCATTTTTATTAAGTCGAATCACAAACATGAAATCAAAATCATTTTCTTTAGAACTGGCAGGT
The DNA here is from genome assembly GCA_023898585.1 of Candidatus Nomurabacteria bacterium. Classification (GTDB taxonomy): domain Bacteria; phylum Patescibacteriota; class Minisyncoccia; order Phycocordibacterales; family UBA918; genus OLB19. The sequence goes on from CP060229.1 coordinate 322,180, forward strand.
AAAACTTTAATCGCGGAATTTTCCGATTTAACCAACCAGACCAACGGGTCGGTACTTCTTAAATACGGAGAAACAGCCATCTTGGTAACAGTCGTTATGAGCGACCGAGAAAGTGGTGCGAATTACTTCCCGCTATCTGTTGAGTTTGAAGAAAAATTTTATGCCGCCGGTCAGATTTTGGGTAGTCGATTCATGCGACGTGAAGGCAGACCAAGTGACGAAGCTGTCCTCTCGGCACGTATTGTTGACCGAACCATACGACCACTCTTTAACCAAAACACTCGTCGCGAAATTCAAGTGGTCGTGACTGTCCTCGCGATGGGTGAGGACGACCCAGATGTACTTGGAGTCATCGGTGCCTCTTTGGCACTTTCAGTTTCAGACATCCCGTGGCGTGGGCCGGTGGGAGCGGTGCGCATCGGTCGCAACAAAGAAAGCGGTGAAATAAAAATCAACCCGACTTATTTGGAGCGATCGGAAAACCTTTTAGATTTTGAGGTTCTCTCCTGTGGCAAAGACCAAACCATCAACATGATCGAGACTGCGTCACACGAAGTTTCCGAAGAAGATATTGTCTCAGTGTTTGAAGCCTCAATCCAAGTGCACCAAAAACTGGAAGCTTGGCAAAAAGAAATAGTTGCTGAAGTTGGAAAAACAAAACAAACCGATCCTGAACAAATAATTCCCGAAGCTCTAACTGAATTGTTCGATTCGAAATTCAAAACCAAACTTTCTGAAACCATTTTTTCCAACCAAGCGGGGAAATCACATATATATGAATTGAAAGATGAATTCATGAATGTGGTTAAAGAGACCGAGATAGACGTGACCATGGCCGGAAACTTTTTTGAACAGGCTATTGATAAAGAATTACATCGTGGCGCAATCGAAGAAGGCAAGCGCGCTGACGGAAGAAAAATGGACGAAGTGCGGGAACTCTACGCTAAAGCCGGTGGCATTTCTCCGGTGTTGCACGGATCGGGAATCTTTTATCGTGGCGGTACACATATATTTTCCGTGCTTACTCTCGGCGGTCCGGAGTCGGCCCAGATGATCGACACGATCGAATCTCAAGATTCGAAAAAACGTTTTATGCACCACTACAACTTCCCTCCTTTCTCTGTCGGAGAAACGGGGCGTGTGGGCGGATTCAACAGACGCATGATCGGGCACGGGGCGTTGGCGGAAAAAGCGATCGCTCCGGTTATTCCTTCCCAAGCCGATTTTCCCTACACCATAAGACTAGTGTCGGAGACTCTTTCCAGCAATGGCTCCAGTTCGATGGGCTCAGTTTGCGGATCGATCTTGGCTTTAATGGACGGAGGGGTGCCGATTATAAGGCCGGTCGCAGGAATCGCGTCAGGTGTTCTGATCGAGAAAGACAAGTATCAGCTTTTGACTGACATACAGGGACCGGAGGATGAGTTTGGTGATATGGACTTCAAAGTAGCCGGGACAACCGTCGGCGTGACGGCGATCCAGATGGACGTAAAGGTCGACGGTGTTCCTCTTCCTATTCTCATCGGTGCTTTGGAAAAAGCGAAACAGGCCCGACTGCAAATATTGGAAGTGATGACGAAAGAAATACCAACGCATCGCGCATCGATTTCTCCGCGCGCTCCGGAAATCGTGACTCTAAAAATACTGCCAGAGCAAATCGGCTTGGTCATCGGAAGTGGCGGAAAGACGATTAACGGAATCAAAGACGAAACCAAGGTGGAAGAAATCACGATAGAGGAAGACGGGGTGGTATTTATCACCGGAAAAAATGGTACCGCTGAATCAGCCGCTGAAAAAATTCGTTCCCTCACTAAAATCTATACTGTAGGTGAGAGTGTGCAAGCTGTAATTTCTCGCATCGCCACTTTCGGAGCGTTTGCTAAACTGGATTCGTATAACGAAGGTTTGATTCATATATCTGAAATTGCCCCGTTTAGAGTCGATAAAGTTGAAGGTCTTCTCAAGGAAGGAGAAACTGTCACTGTAGTTGTTTCAAAGATTGAAGATGGTAAAATCGGTCTCTCCATTAAGCAAGCTGACCCAGATTTCGCTCAAAAACGTGGGATAAAACCACCGGAAAGACCGGCAAAAGACGTTAGGCAGTGAAAAACTCACCTCACAAATTAGCCGAAGCATGCGATACTAGAGGGAATGAGTGGAGAAGTAACAATACAACGTCCCAAGATCCGCACTTACGCGGCTGATTTGGAAGCGCAAAGGAACAAGCAAAATCCGGGATCTTCTTCGGAAAAACCGGTGGCAGAAAAAGCAATTCCGGAGAATGGTGCCAGACAGCTCAGCAACTCACCGACCATAGCGAATGAACTTTCCAAAATTCCCCAGCCAGCCTCGAAAAAAAAGGCAGTTGAACCGGTTGCTAAATTTGTGGGAGAAGAAAAATTAACCCCATCCCCAATACCTTCTTTTCATGAACTGCAAAAGCGAAAATTTAAAGACAAGACGCCGGTTCACGAAAACAAAAAGGAAAGTTCGGCAAAGCGGGGATCCCGAATAAAAGATAAGGAAGCCACGGACAAAGAGGTGCCTCGCCCAAACATTGGATATGACGCGACTGTAATAACCGACACCGTTAGTGACAGGTTTAAATTGTTTCCTGCCATTAAAGCTTCTTTAGGATCCTGGTTCCGCAAAGTTAGTGCCAAAAAGAAAAAGCCGACACCAAAGTACTCGATACCGGAAGCCAACAGAAGAAAAGGGGTCATCCAAAGGGCCACCACCAAAACGGGTCTATCTTTTACCGCGGACAATGAGACATTGAAAGAACGTATCCGGAACAGAAAAAAAGAGGAGGAAAGGCACGATCCGGAAACAAACTGGTCTCCATTTACTGAAACAGGCTATGAGTTACTCCCACCTGGAGACACAACTCAAAATGTATATGTTGAGTTCAAAAAGCGATCTGTGCCGGAGACTCTAACAACCATCCCTTCTCCCGTACAATCTACCCAACCAGAACCCACGATAGCAACTGAGTGGGTGTCCGAGGCACAAGAAGAACCACAAAGTCTTGGAGTGCCTGATATCGAGAGGTGGGGGGCAGATAGAGAACAAGACGCCGAATTTGCAACTGAAGAGCCGGTGGAATCTTCCTTACCATCACCAACCGTTAGTGAGGCGCCAGCAATAGAAACAGTGTTTGAACCGGTTGAAAACAATTGGGAGGACGAGACAGAAACCGAACCGGTGCCACCAGAGCCAGAACCGGAAACTATGACTGAAATGATAGGGGAGGAAGAGAACGAAACGATTGTAACAGAAGAAAAACCAAGATCCTTCCTTGGTCGCGACACAAACTCACTTACTCTAACCATGTTGATGGTGGTGATCGTGATACTTGTGATAATTTTTGCTGGCAAGCTTACCGTTCAGCACTTCAAACCTGAACCAGCAACAGTAGAAGAAGTGAAAACTGAATCTATTGTAAAAAATGCGGTAGTCAAGAACATAATCATATCTCCTTCAGAACTAAGTCAAACTAAAAACACGATCAGGGAGACACTTGATTCTGCCCCGGCAGGAATAATAGAATTCCCGCTCATAACACCGGCCGGAGACGAACTCTCTCCTTCCTATCTTTTCGAAACTCTGGAATTTCAGACCTTGCCGAGCCTGCACCAGTCAATCACGACCATCCGCTTCCTTAGCATCAATCAGTCAGAACCGATGATAATCTTGCAGTTTGTTGATGAGGATACGGTTAGAGGTGGTTTCCTTAATTGGGAAAAATCCATGGTATCTGATTTGAAAAATCTCTACGAAATACCGGTTGTGTCAGAAGCTAAATTCAGTGACCAAACGGTGAAAAATGTTGACGTTAGAGTATTGAAGAACGATGATAAAGTTGTCCTGATGTATGGCATGGTAAGCAATAATACCGCAGTCATTTCTTCCAAAGCTGAAGATTTTGCACAAATTGTCGAACTCGGACTGCTGGAACAATAAGGTATACTTAGCTGATATGTTAGATACGGAAATATTTAAAAATAGACTTGAATCTGAACTTGCAAAAATCGTCTCAGAATTAGAGACAATAGCTGTACTTAATCCGCGCTCTGGTGATTGGGTGGCAATACCGGTTGCAGAGGATCTGAAGAACGCCGACGAGAATGTCGAAGCTGATGCGGTGGAAGAATGGGAAAACAGGCGGGCTTTATTGGCAGAACTGGAAATCCGACACCGAAATATTGTCAGGGCTTTAGAGAAAATAAAAACCGGCACCTATGGTATTTGTGAAATAAGCGGAAAGGAAATCGAGGGTGAGAGATTAACAGCCAACCCGGCCGCTCGTACAAATCTGGCTAACATGGAAAGAGAAAAAGAGTTACCTTTGTAATGTCATGACAGTCGCAAAAGTCAGTACAGCACAACCGGATGTACTAAAGGGTACTATTGTCACCATAGAAACTGACATTTCGCGAGGGCTTCACGCCTTTTCCATTGTTGGCCTCGCTGGTAAAGCGGTCGACGAATCAAAAGACCGGGTCGGTAGCGCTATCAAACACTCGGGATTCTCTTCACCAAAGACGAAAAATCAAAAAATAGTCGTTTCTCTTTCTCCGGCGGATTTAAAGAAGGAAGGTCCATTATTTGATCTGCCAATAGCCGTCGCTTACCTGATCGCCTCCGGTGATATCAAAGTCGATAGTGTTAAAAGGGTGTTGATAGGGGAGCTTGGCCTCGACGGTACGGTTCGTCCGGTCAAAGGTATTTTGAGTTCCGTTAAGGTAGCTAAAGAAGCCGGATTTACTGAAGTAATCGTACCAAAAGAAAACGCGATGGAAGCTGCTTTGATTGAAGAAATTGCTATTTATCCCGCCAATACGCTTAAAGAAGTGATTGATCACATATCTCTTCCTGATGAAGAAAATGAAAAAACCAAACTCACTTTTCAACCGCCGACGATCATTCAAGATGGTTGGTACGAGAGCAGTGTCAGCCTGGAAGATATCAAAGGGCAAGAGAGTGCCAAACGAGGACTTATTATAGCCGCGGCCGGCCGACATAATGTGATGTTGGTTGGACCACCCGGAACCGGCAAGACTATGTTAGCGAGAGCACTTCGCGCTCTCTTACCTCCCCTTTCGAGAGAAGAGGCTCTTACCGTCACCGCCATCCATTCACTGGTAAACAGTGATTTTTCCATCAGCACTCGTCCACCTTTTCGATCACCGCACCACACCGCTTCACACACTTCTTTGGTTGGAGGGGGGACGTATCCAAAGCCTGGCGAAATAACGTTGGCTCATCATGGCGTACTTTTTATGGATGAGTTTCCGGAATTCGACAGACGTTCACTTGACGCGCTACGTCAGCCTCTCGAAGATAGGGTCGTTTCCATTTCACGAGTTCAGAATACCGCGGAATTCCCGGCTGACTTTATCCTCGTCGCTGCTCTTAACCCTTATCGTGGGAGCGAAGACGGAACCAAAGACCTGGGAAGAGCAATGCAAGAAACCTACAAGAACAAAGTCTCGGGACCTATTTTAGACAGAATTGACTTGTGGCTTGAAGTACCGCACGTACCTTATGAAACCCTGACCGCCATACCAAGTAAGACTAAAGAGACGTCGATAGCGCGCGAACAAATACTGTCTGCGCGAGACAAGCAACGTTCTCGTTTTGAAAACACAACTACTCACACCAACTCGGGCATGTCGGCAAGAGATATAGAAAATCTGATCAGCTTAAGTGACGAAGTCAAAAATCTGCTAAAAGTTTCCAGCGCGAAATTGAATTTATCGCCACGTGGTTATCATCGTTTGATTAAAGTCTCCAGAACCATCGCTGATTTGGATGGTAGGGAAGAAATTACAACCGCTCACGTTTTGGAGGCATTGCAATATAGGGTAAATTTATAGTACAGTTCCTTGAGAAATTGTCTGTAAGGAGAAATGACACATGATGGCACCAATAGATTCGCAAGGCTATATAAACGCTAAATATCATGGTGGGTGGCGCTTGTGGTCTTGGCAGGTTAAGTATGTTTTTTGTTGTCTGCGAAACTGCTTCGCAAAAAAGTCTCGCGGTCCGGCGACATAGGACAGCAAAAAAAGCGACGGTTATTAAGACGTCGCTTTTTTTGATTTTCAAGATGAATGGATTGAGATTCAAAAATATAGAGAGGATGCAGAAATCGTGGGTTTCAGAACAAGCTCTAGAAAGGATTCCTGGCCCCGCGAACTTCAAAGTGCAGATGGTTTCCGGTTGATTTTCCGGTGTTACCCATACCGCCGATGACTTGACCTTGCGCCACATATTCGCCAACCCCTACATCGTTACGCATAAGGTGAGCGTATAAAGTTTGTGAACCGTTGGCGTGCTTAATTACAATATAATTACCATATCCACCATTCCATCCCGAGCTCTTGGAAACAATGATTTCTCCGGCAGAGGCCGCCCTGATTGGTGCACCGTATCCTCCGGCTAAATCAACCGCGTTGTAACCATGAATACCTTGGGTTTTGACCGATCCGGGAGCCGGATGAATAAAGCCTGCGCCGGAAGCCACCGGGCCTGAGGTTTTTGTAGGTTCCGCGTATACTCGCGCCGGCGCAGCGTGCATGGCCCCGCCGGGAATAATCAAAACGTCACCAACCGACAGCCCTTCAGCCGAAGTCAATTGGTTGTAAGACAAGATTTCATCGACTTCTCCTTCGTACTTTTTAGCGATAGTACTAATCGTGTCACCTTTTTTAACTGTGTGCTGCACACCAACAATCGGTAAAATGACCAGGACGTCGCCCGGTTGGATATCTGTCGCCTTATTGATATCGTTGGCCCACATAATAGTATTGGTGGTTACACCGAACATCTCAGCCACGCGTGAAAGGGAATCACCTTCGCGCACAGTATAAACACGAATCTCGCCGGTACTGGTTTTTTGTTCCGCAATATCATCTTCTCCAACCGGTCCGGTTGAAACTAAAGCGTTTTCATCCACCACAATTTCCGCTCCACCTCTTGCTCCCAAGGGATTCGGATTTTGCAGGGCGGTCAAAAGTGGAATATCTGTGGCCGTGAACACTCCAACTACTTCTGTCTTCGCCTGCGCTTCTTCCCCGGTAAAAAATTTAGAAAAGAAACCGGCTTGGACGGAAATAGGAACTGCGACCGCGAGAGTGATAAGCAAAAATTCACCGATCATCGACAATCGCGATAACGTGTTTGATTTGTTATTTGTAATCTGATCATCCTGTTTTCCAGAATCGCTATCAGAATCCTGAGAGTAAGTTTGTATATGCCTTTAGTTAGGGTCTCACCGCCATGCTTCCGTTACATCCGTTCGAGTATATAAGCGACTGAAAAGAGCTCGCGCTCCCGACATACCAGCAAACTGGTACGAGGACTATTTTACTAGAGCAGATACTCAAGACAATTGACGAAATACACTTTTTCAGCAAATTAACAGCTTCGCCAAATAAGCTATAGTTCGAGCCTTATATTATGTATTGACATTAATTTACTCAGATTATGTAATTTTTAATTAACTTTTTTTACCCGTGTTATGATGTCCCGACATGTCTGAAGATCTTCCATACACCAAGGGGCTGAATGAGCCACAAAAAGAAGCGGTGCTTTACACCGAGGGACCACTAATGATTCTTGCCGGCGCCGGCTCAGGTAAAACCAGAGCCATCACCCATCGTATCGTGCATCTCATCCACCGGGGCGTAGCGCCTCACAATATACTGGCTGTCACCTTCACCAACAAAGCAGCTAAAGAGATGCGCGAACGTGTTATTGCCCTGACAAAAAAATATTTTCCTTCAGACCGAGCGGTTATTGACAGCTATCCGGTGGTCACGACTTTTCACTCTTTGGGTGTGCGAATATTGCGCGAGTTCCACAATGTACTTGGTCTGCCGAGGCACTTCACTATCTACGATAAGAGCGATAGTCAAAAGGCCGTCAAACTAAGTATAGAAAAAGCTGGCTATAATCCGAAAGAGTTCGAACCACGTCGTATATTGTCTATCATTTCTCGCGCCAAGGGTGAAGCCATCACATCAGCAACTTTTAAAGACAAGGCTGACTCTTTCCCAGAACAAGTGGCCGGAGAAGTGTGGGAAAAATACGAGGAAATTCTTAAAGCCGAGCACGCGTTAGATTTTGACGATCTCTTAGCTAAGACTCTCCGTCTCCTTTCAGAAAATGCGAGTGTGCGAGAAACATTACAACAAAGATATAAATTTATTCATGTCGATGAGTTTCAGGACACCAACAAAGTTCAGTTTTTAATAATGAAACTGCTAGCTGATGATAATCATCATATTTGTGTGGTGGGCGACATCGATCAAAATATCTATTCCTGGCGCGGAGCAGATATAAAAAATGTGTTGCAATTTGAAAAAAACTTTCCCCAAACCAAAACTATATTGCTGGAAGAGAATTATCGCTCGACCCAAACCATTATCGCCGTTTCAAACGAAATCATTAAAAAAAACCGGAACCGAGTTGATAAAAACGTTTTCACCAATAACCACAAGGGGGAGAAGGTCATTCTTTACGCGGGTATGACGGGGTATGACGAAGCTGAATATGTCGCCATGACCGCCCAATCGCTGATTAGAGACGGTGCTGACCCGGCTTCAATTGCCGTCTTGTATCGCACCAACTTCCAATCACGCTCGCTCGAAGAGGCTTTCCTTAATTTTGAAATACCATATCAATTATTGGGAACAAAATTTTTTGAACGAAAAGAGGTAAAGGATGTCTTGTCGTATCTGCGCTTGGCACTTAATCCGGGTAGCAACGCCGATCTGGCTAGAGTTATTAATACACCGGCCCGTGGTATCGGCAAAGTTACTATGCTAAAGGTAATAGAAGGGAAGCGAGCCGACCTCAACAAAGGAGCCACGGCTAAGGTAGCGGTATTTGACGAAATAATGTCCGACATCACAAAAACCGCCACTGAAAAACCCTTATCTGACACCATAAAATTCATCATGAAGTGTAGTGGTTTAGAAGCTAGTTTGAAAGAGGAAGGAACGGAAGAGGCATTGGAAAGAATCGAGAATCTCCGCGAATTGGTAACTCTCGCCGGTCGTTTTGACGATACCGAACCAAACGAAGCGGTGGAGCAACTGCTCGAAACCGCGGCTCTACAGAGCGATCAGGATGAACTTAAGGAAAAAGAGGAGCAAAATGCCGTTCGTCTTATGACAGTACACGCAGCCAAAGGCTTGGAATTTTCTTACGTATTTATAACCGGGTTGGAGGAGGGTTTGTTTCCGCACGAACGACTGGATGACGGGCGTATAGACAAAGAAGAAGAACGTCGCCTTTTCTACGTCGCTCTAACTAGAGCGGAAAAGAAGATATTCCTCAGCTACGCTCACATACGTACCATCTTCGGACAACAAAAAGTAAACCTTCCTTCATCATTCCTCAATGACATCAGTCGAGAACACGTGGAAAACGCTGAACCGGAAGGAGAGGGAGGGAAAAATTCCGGCTACGAAACAACGATTTATCTGGACTGAAACGAAAAAACAACCGCTAAACCCTACCGCTACCACAGACCACACTAAACCCTCGGCTCAGGTAGTCCTTCCGAAGGGTAACCCTTCGGAAATAGGAAGAGGTGTCGGATATCTTAAAAGGTAGAGTTTTGTTTTATTATTTGCTCTTTTCGGGCAAATGCTCTAACGTATTCTCGTGACGGAAAAATTTGAACACAAAAAAAGTCTCGGGCAACACTTTTTAAACAGTGACTATGTGCCGAAAAAAATGTGCGACGCTTCCGCTCTTCAGACGGGGGAGACGGTACTAGAAATTGGACCGGGCACCGGCATCCTCACAAAGGAGATTATAGCTCGGGGAGCAAAAGTGATTGCCATCGAGGCTGACCGGCGGGCGATTTCTGCTCTGGAAGCCAGCTTCCAGACAGAAATCGCCCGCGGTCAGCTCACCATTCACCACCACGACGCTCGCTCTCTCGACCCTGCCCAATTTAACCTTGAAAAACAAGGTTACAAGGTAATTTCCAACATACCATACTACCTTTCTGGACACCTGTTCAGAGCCCTACTTGATACCGATTGCCAACCGACCGATTTGGTTTTTCTTGTCCAGAAGGAAGTCGCTCAACGTATCGCTCGTGACCGAAAAGAATCTTTACTTTCACTTTCCATTAAAGTTTTTGGTGACCCTTCATATATATGTACGATTAAAAAAAGTCATTTTACTCCACCTCCCAAAATTGATTCGGCCATCGTGGCTGTAAGAAAAATTGGACGAGGTAATTTTGACAATCTCCCGTCTGACTTTTTTTTCAAATTACTCAACCTCGGCTTCTGCCAAAAACGCAAACAGCTTATCGGCAACCTAAGCGCTGAATTCCCCCGCAATATTTTAGAAAAAATACTTACTGATTTGTCGCTTCCTTTGGACACGAGAGCCGAGGACATTTCGGTCGAAACGTGGCTCGAATTGTGTTCGAAATTGTATTCAACAGTCAAAACACAGACGTAACAACAAAAAATTCACATTTTATACACAGAATAATGCACAGCTGTGCACTTTTTGACAATCGAAAGGTTGCTGTACTGATATACTAAATAATATATGCAGGAGCAGAGTAGCAAAAAGGTTGTTGGAGCTACCATTATTGGTTTTGCTTTGGTGGCACTCGCCTACACGGTCGGCAATTTTGGCGAGCGAAAAAACGCCGTTCAACCAGCCAGCGTCAGGGCGACATCACCGGTCGAACGCGTATCTATCGAGGTGACGGACAATGACAACAACGGTATCGAGGACTGGCGAGATCAATTTGTCACCACTGCTCCGGTTGTGCTCGACAAAGCCTCATCCACCTATGTCAGACCTGAGACCTTAACGGGAAAAATGAGTATTGATTTCATGGAAAACATCATCCGTTCGCGCGGTTATGGTGAGTTTGGACGAAGCGACGAAGAAGTGATTAGTGATACGGTTAATTATTTGGTGAGAGAAACCGCCGATAAGCTTTATGGTAAATCAGATATTACCATCATGGAGGAATGGGACGATCAAGATATAGTGAATTACGCCAACACGGTGGCTGCTACCTTATACCGACACAACATTCCCAACATGGATTCAGAACTCACAATACTTAACGATATCGTGAAAAATAAGGAGGAAAATCGAGTGGTTGAACTCAAATCATTAATGAATGCGTACCGAAACTACCGAGACGACACTTTGAAAATACCGGTTCCTAAGTTCTTGGCTAAAGAACATCTGGATTTGATAAATACCTACCATGCTGTATTTAAAGACATCGAAGCCATGTCGATTGCGCTTGAGGATCCGGTGGTTTCACTACTGCGTCTGAAGCGCTACGAAGATGACGCCACCGGACTCGGTTACGCTCTAAAAAACATGTACTTGGCACTCGAACCTCACGCCGGCTTGTTCACGACGGAAGACCCGGCTGTGTTGTTTGTTATTTTTAGTCCCGATTATCAATTATAATTAATTACCTATGGACACTTTCTTTACGATTCTCAAAAAAACTGTAGTGGCGACTGTTTTTGTGATTTTTGGTTTCATTGGAACCTACGTTCCGCAAGACTGGGAAAGCGTGAAAGTGGCAGAAGCCGGTGGAGGGGCAGGCGGTGTGGCGCAAGAGTCAACCCAGATGGCACAATTTGTAGCCGACAAGGCCTTCCAGGCGGCTTCAATCGCTAAGGAAACAATAACAGCCTTCGCCACCGATTATCTCTACATCAAGAACTTTTCACTTGATGGTATCGCCTGGGCCTTGGCTAAATCTATCGTCAGCTCGATGGTACAAAGTCTTATCCATTGGATAAATTCCGGCTTTCAAGGCAGTCCAGCTTTCGTGCAAGACCTCCAAGGATTTCTCATTAACGCGGCCGACGCGGCCATGGGTGAGTACATAGAAAAACTTGGGAGCGTTGGTTCTTTCATCTGTTCACCGTTTAGGCTCGATATACAAATCGCCATTGCCACTCAGTACCAACTCGGCAGAATTGATCAACCGGCACCAACCTGTACTTTAAGCGGTATCATAGACAACCTAGAAGGTTTTACTTCCGGACTACAAGGAAGCTTTGGGGAAGGCGGGTGGAACGATTGGTTTGATATTACTTCTTCTCCTCATATGTACACCAAATACGGCGCCGCTCTGTCGGCCGAAGTCGGAGCTCGTGCCCAAATCGTCAACGCCAAAGGAGAAGCTTTTTCCATTCTAGATTTTGGTGACGGATTTCTCTCCGGCGAAATATGCAATACTGTACACGGAGCTGGTGTCGCGAAAAAAGACTGTTTTATCTCCAAGCCGGGTAAAATTATCCAGGAAGCCTTAACTTTTGATCTTTCTATCGGCCCAAGGTCGCTTATAGAAGCGGACGAGGTTAATGAGGTAATCGGAGCTTTTCTTGGCCAGATCGCCAATAAGGCTATCACGGGCGCAGCCGGTTTGCTTGGCCTCGGTGGAGCAAACGGCTCTGTCACAGGCTCGTTTGACGCCAATTTTGACCCGGTCTTGTCGACCAACTCCACCCTTGATCTAAGCAGAATGCAAAACGCCCGCGCCATCCAAAAAGACTACAACACTCTGGCTACCACCTACCGTTCAAGACTGATTGCTTTCGCTAACGATTCTACCAACAGCGCCAGTTTGCGCTCTCAAGCTAGCGCCGGTGCCAACAACGCGCAGGTTATCATGTCGAACACTTCCTCGGACATCATCACCCTTAATGAGCTGATAGCCGACCATTCCGATCCGTTTGCTACCGAAGCAGAACAAGACAACATAATGGTCATCTTCTCCGGACTGAATCTTTATTCGGATATAGACATAGACTCATCGAGAGCGGCTTGGGAAGCTATTTTGAAGTAAAACCACACGTATGAACGTTCTTAAGAAAAACATTCCGACTCTATCGCTACTCGCTCTACTGCTCTTAAGTACGCCTTTTGTGGTTTTTGCTCAAGAAGGAGCTATCGAAAAAACATTGTGGTTCATTGCGAACGGTGTTTTCGGGACACTTTTTGGGCTGGCTGGAATGTTGTTGGATTGGGGTATAAAAGATTTTGTTATCGGTTTTGGTGATTCTTTTACCAAACCGGGTGGAGTGGGTTTTGTGGTCGATGCCTTGTGGGTGAATGTGCGCGATCTTTTTAATATCACTTTCATTTTCGGCTTGGTCTACATCGGCTTTAAAATGATTCTCGATAGCGACGACTCCAACACCAAACGCTGGTTGATCAACCTTATCATGGCGGCTATTCTGGTTAATTTCAGCCTCTATATCACTAAATTGATCGTAGACCTTGCAAATATTACCGCCTCTCAGATTGCAATAAACGGTTTCGAGACCGGATCAAAAGAAATCTCTGAACAATTCATGAATTATTTGGGCATCAACAGTGTTTGGGGCCTTGATAAAATACCTTCATTGGAGGGTGGGGCATATGGTTACATTTTTGGAGCTGCCATTCTCTTTATCGTCGGCACATTTGTCTTTGCGGCTGGGGGAATAATGCTCATTTTCCGCTACGGCATGCTTTGTCTCTATATGGTGCTTTCCCCTTTGATGTTTATCGGCTGGGTCTTCCCCCAGCTACAGAGCGAGACTAGTAAGTACTGGAAAGGTTTTTTGGGGCGAGCCTTCTTTGCCCCCCTTTATCTTTTGCTCTTATTTTTCTCACTAAAAGTTATTGCTGGTTTCTATGGCGCAGACAATAGCTCTCCCGCCTTCCATAAATTATTTGTAGGCGGGGGTGACAACATTGAACCATCATTTTCAACAACACTGCCACCGTTTATTCTGTCCTGCTTCTTCATGATCGCTTCGGTCGTTGTCGCCAACAAACTGGGGGCCGATGGCGCCAGCCAAGCACTCCGGATTGGCAACAACCTGCGTGGCCGAGCACAGAGAGGGTTGCAACGAACAGCTATTGGAGCCACTCGATTCACGGCTTCACAAACTGCTGGTAGGATAGCGAGGCCACTTTCTAATGTGGCCGGCAATTACGCTAACAAGCAAATTACCAAATGGCAGGAGGGAAGAGGCAGTGTCATAATGGGTGCTCTCGCCAACACGGTGGCGGGAGACACGATAATGAGAGGAGCGGCGACTAAAATGAAAGGGGCTAAATTCGGCCTAGCCAACACCTCTGATGAGGAAAGAGCGAAGAAAGACGCCATCAACAAGAGAAATGAAAACGCAGAGATAACCAGAAGAGGAGTGTCTGCTCAGGAAGAACTCGACAAAGAAAAAGAGACCACGGGAAGCATCGCAACTACCGGTCAGATTTGGGATCAGAGTCAAGGTAAAATGGTTAACCGAAGCACCCTCACTCCAGATGAAATTAAAGTTCTACTTGAACAAAACGCAGCCAAAATGCAGAGTGTGGTCACTGGCTACTCCGACAAACAGTTGGAAGAAATGTTTAATAACGATAGGGAGAAATTTGACAGTATTGTTGGTCATCTTAAGGCCAGCCAATTCGATAAGTTGGTGAGTAGCGACGGAATTCCACAAACCGAGAAAGGTAAAATGTTGAGCTTAAGACAAAAGACCATTGAGAAAACGTTTATGCAGAACGGTAAAATCCTTACTGAGGAGTTCCAAAACCTCTCCATCGAACAAATTGAGGCAATGGGAGACGACTTCATTCGCCAAAACGCACACCTATTCTCTGAAAGCCAGATGGAATCTATTAAGAAGAGCAGTTCGTTCACCGAAAGCCAGAAGGGCTCCTATATTGGCACCCGAAAGAAGAATCAGGTTGATATGGCAAACGATCCACACCGATTGGAGCAACTGTTCAAACACAACGCTCGAGGTTCAACCGGTAGTTATTCAAAAGAAAAGAAAGCGATTGAAATCGCCAGTCTTCCATTCGAAGTGTTTATTGATAGTAGCGGAACACCAAATGATGTCGCTGTAAGCAAGATAGATGGTAGCGTCTTGGAACAAATTGCTAAAAAAGACACCATGACCGCAGACCAACGAAGAGAAATTGCAAAAGCTGTACGAGGTATCCCGGTACCAAACGATAAGGCTATTAAATACTTGAACACCTCTCAAGGAAGAAGATATTACAGCTAATATAATTATGGAAATCACCAACGAACAACGTGACCAGGCTTACGAAACAGCAACCCCTGAGCAGAAATATTTGTATGCCGATCCGGAAAGCGGTCAGAAGATGTACGACATTGCGAATAAACACAACATTGTAAATGACGAGCAATACAATAAATACGCAATGATAGTTGGTGACGTGGTTTTAAATCTACGTAAAAGGTCTGATCTTCCAGCCTTACTGTCCAACTCACTCGGAATTAGTTCTGAAAAAGCGACTTCTATTGCGACTGACTTGATTGATTTTCTAGATCGTAAACCGATACAAAACACCGAGATCGACCTCTCCGCTGACATCGCAGAAACTGAAGCTTCGCTCAAGGCCGTGCCACGCATACGCACCATGATGACCGACATGGACAAGGTTCAAACACCGGGCGAAAAAGTTTACTCTTCGACCCAGGAAGCAATTTTAAAAGACTCCAAACCAGCTGTTGCCGTTATGGTACCAGTCCCGCTACCGAGACCGACCGCTCCTCCTACCTCTTCTCCACCGCCAATACCGAAGCCTCAGAACTTCAAAAAAGACACCGGCAGTTGGGGATAGTTGGAATCTTTAATAATTTTTCAGACACCACCATGTATAATGGTGGTGTATGCGTTTTGAAGTTCCGCAATTCATTGAAATCGAGGATAAAATTTTCGGACCATTTACTTGGCGACAATTCGTCTATCTGGGCGGAGGAATCGGTTTGGCAGTAATCATATTTTTTTATCTGCCCCTCATAGTATTTATTTTGTTCGGCATTCCTTTAGCCCTACTAGCCGGAGCGCTCTCTTTCTATCCGGTCAACAACCGCCCTTTCTCATTTTTTCTTGAAGCCATCTTCAATTATCTAAGCGGGCAGAGACTGTATCTCTGGAGACAGAAATCAAACATCGTACACCGTGGTTCGAGACCGACCAAAACATCAGCTTCGTCAAGAGAAAGAAACCGTAGCCTGCGACCAAAAAGTGACATCGCCTCCCTGGCCCGTAAACTGGAATTACAAGCCCTACAAAAAATTGAGTAATTATGCCAAAATCACAAGCTTCCACACAAGATTTTGTCTCGGTAAGAGACATTAAGGAAAATGTCGTCATCAACAAAAACGGTCAGATGACAATGGTGCTTTTGGCTTCTTCCATCAACTTCGCACTCAAGTCGCTCGACGAGCAAAAAGCTATTTTGCAACAATTTCAGCAGTTCTTGAACACGCTTGATTTCACTCTGCAAATATTTATCCAGTCAAGAAGGCTGAACATTGAACCATATCTGGCCACGCTCTCCAACTTGGAAGAAAAACAAGACAACGACCTGATGCGCGTTCAACTGCGTGAATATGTCGAATTTATCCAAACCTTTACACAGGATGTAGACGTGATGAGTAAGAATTTTTTTGTGGTAATTCCTTACTCACCGTCAAAAATAAACATTGCTAAAGGCATCACCAATCTGTTCACCCCCGGATCGAGCAGAATGATACTGCCGGACGAGACACGTTTTGAAGAACATCGTATTCAGTTGGAGCAACGCGCGGGGATGGTATCGGAAGGTTTGGCGCGCGTTGGAGTGAGAACCATCACCCTGCAGAAAGATGATTTGGTTGAATTTTTCTACCACCTCTACAACCCGGGAGACTTGACCGGCTCTTCTCCACAAATTGATAATGAATATAATTAAAATATGGGACTAAAAGAACTTCTACAACCACCGCAAAGTGGTGATCAGGGAAACAAAGACAGCATCAAAGATCAGATGATGACTCTGTCGGACGTAATTGCTCCGTCTGCCGTCAGTATAAATCCGCGCGGAATCAATGTGAGCGGTGTCACCGCGCGTGTGTACTACGCGGTCTCTTATCCTCGTTATCTAAACGACGGTTGGATTGAGCCGGTCTTGAACATGGCCAAGGAGTTGGATGTTTCTATTTTTATTCACCCGGTTGATACGGTTGATACTTTGAAGAAATTTCAAAAGAAAGTGGCCGAGGTGCAGAGCCAGATAAACATCAAGGCCGACAAGGGGGAAGTGCGCGACCCACAACTCGAAGCTGCCTACCGCAACTTGGAGGAACTTAGAGACAAACTGCAACAAGCGGAAGAGAAGCTTTTTGATGTTGGTTTTTATCTTGCAATCTACGGCGAGAATGACACCGAGATCAACCAAGTGGAAAATGAAGTGCGGGGTATTTTGGACGCCCGTTTGGTGATGGTAAAACCGGCTTTGTTCCAGCAAGAACAAGGAATAAAAAGTGTCTTGCCCTTGGCAGACGATCAACTCTTGGTGCACAGCAAATTCAACTCGGAACCACTTTCAAGCTTCTTTCCCTTTACCTCATTCGACCTTACCTCAGACACCGGTATTCTCTACGGCATCAATCGCCACAATTCTTCCTTGGTACTTTTCGACCGATACACGCTCACCAACTACAACTCCGTCACCTTCGCCACCTCCGGCGCGGGTAAATCGTACGCTTTGAAATTGGAAATTTTGCGCTCGTTGATGTTTGGCACTGAGGTTATCGTTCTTGATCCGGAGCATGAATACGAATACCTGGCCGATGCGACGGGGGGAAGATTCTTTAATATTTCCCTGTCCTCCAACCACCACGTTAATCCTTTCGACTTACCGCCACCGAGCAAAGATGAGGATCCGAGGGACGTTCTTCGTACCCATATTATCGAGCTGGTCGGACTTTTCCGCTTGATGCTCGGTGGCCTGACCGCAGAAGAAGAAACTTTGATCGACCTCGCCATCCAAGAAACTTATGCCTTGAAAGACATCACCGGCGATACAGACTTTGGTGATATGGAACCACCGCTTCTTTCTGATTTTGAAATGGTGCTCGCGGGAATGGACGGTAGCAATTCACTAATCACCCGACTGCAAAAATACACCTCGGGAACCTGGTCCGGTTTCATGAACCAACCAACCAACGTGGACATCAACCAAAAGTTTGTGGTGTTTTCACTTCGTGACATGGAGGACGAACTGAAGACCATCGCCATGTACATTATTACCAACTTCATTTGGGGCTCGATCAGGCGTCGCACCGCCAAGCGACTAATGGTAATTGATGAAGCCTGGTGGATGATGAAATCGGAGGACACCGCTTCTTTCTTGTTTAGTTTGGCCAAAAGAGGACGAAAGTACTACCTCGGCATCGCCACCATCACTCAAGATGTGGATGATTTTTTACGCTCTCCTTACGGCGTGCCGATGATAACCAACTCTTCCATTCAACTTTTGATGAAACAATCACCAACCGCTATCGATAACATTCAAAAAACTTTTAACTTGACCGACGAGGAAAAATATCTGTTACTTGAGTCCAATGTGGGTGAGGGTATATTCTTTGCCGGACTGAAACACGTGGCTATCAAAATTATCGCCTCGTACACCGAAGACCAAATCATCACTTCCGACCCGTCTCAACTTCTCCAAATTAAAAAAGCACGCGAAGAACTGCAAGCATCACGTATGTAGTATACTTCTGGTATATGGCGGAGCCTCAAATAGACGATAAAGATTTATATAGCCGATCAAAGGGTAGAGGAAAGGCCATTAGCGACCTTTATTACGGCGCGGATCTAAAATCCGTCCCGACGAAAAGACCAGGGGTTGGAGACCGAATAACCGACCCCGAGCGAAGAG
The DNA here is from genome assembly GCA_023898585.1 of Candidatus Nomurabacteria bacterium. Lineage (GTDB taxonomy): Bacteria > Patescibacteriota > Minisyncoccia > Phycocordibacterales > UBA918 > OLB19. Next base: position 340,942 of record CP060229.1, read on the forward strand.
TGTTTAACCCCAACCAGACTTGGAACGTGCGCACTTCAACCATGCCCGGCTCATCCCGCAATCAAGAATTCAACCCCGGCAAACCGGACATTTCGACGGAATTCACAGAGGCCCAGAAGGAAAGACTGACTCAGTCTGATTTACTAAACAAAATAGACACCCGGAAACAAGAGCCGTACAAACCGATCTCACAAATCGATCGCTCCGCCAGAGTGGAATATTCTTCCGAGCCGGCAGTGGCATCGACGGCGCTGGCGAACAAAATTTTAGAGAAGGAGAGAGAGAAGAAAAAGAAAAAAACCACTCCTTTAACCCGCGCTAGGGTGACAGGAGTGAATACCGGTATTTGGATTGGTGGAGTGGGTAGTTGGTTGGTTTTTCAGCTTCCTTTTGCGATCGTGAGCGCGATGATGTTGGGAGTTGCTGGGGGGATAGATGCACTGAGAGCATCAGTCGGAACTATGAAGAACGAAATGGGAATATGGTACACCCTCGGAAAAGCTTCTGTTGCTACTCTTGATGGGATTGATGGTCTTATATCGAAAATAACTGGTTTCAAAATTTTAGATCTTCCGATCAACCTATTCGCACTCACCTATATGGTAGTTTTAGCCTACGGAACCTTCTTATTGATACTTATTTACATCCTATACAAATTAAACCGTTTTAGGCCTCTGTCTGGAAAAGCAAGTGGTACGAAATACGGTTTTTTCCTTCTCGCTTTTGTGGGCTATGCTATCCCTATTTTAAACATCTTTCCGTGTTTTATACCATGGACAATAGCTGTTTGGTTTAAACCAAAATAATTTGATAATTTAAAATAAAATGCCCAGTCATTAAACTGACTAGGCAAAAATAAACTGGTTTTGTCGATTGTTGACGTGAGCTAAATATCAAACAGCAAAACCGTCTTTTCTTTTAAGATTAAGCCTGGTTTACATTCCTCTCCAACCTCGCGATTCAGTTTACAGATCTCATCTACCGAAAGTCCGTAAGTTTTTGCAAACAAGGACAATTCGGTATCTTCATGAGGGAATATGCAAGACTGCCCCTTTGTGTCGAAACAATCTTTTTTGTTGAGTTTTTTTACGACGAGGTATTTGACTGCATCAGCAGCCGAAACCTGAGTCGTGAAACCCAGAGCCAGAATCAGTGCAGCTACAACGATAGCTGCAAGTTTATTCAACTTGGCCATGTGGCCTCCTCGCGCCGTGGCGCTGCAAAAATTATGAAAAAGGGACCCCTCCTTGTCCAAGAACATTTGCGCGTCCATGCGCACCTATCTCTTTCGTACCACAATGTGCTACTTTTGGCAATAGGTTATCCACTGTGTTGTCAACAGGTTTTTCCACAGAGTTATTGTTAGCTTATCCACTGAGTTGGTATTCATTTCCCACAGATTAGTCAACATGTTCATAAAACCGTCCCTTCATCTGCTATTATTATAAACAATGAGGGCGTTTATATTATCTTGCTTAGTAACCTTTCTTTTAATATCCAATCCGACTTTGGCTCAGTTTGACAGCAACTCAATCGGTGCCACCGAACTCGCGATCGAACTGCAACCGGAATTCCCTCGTCCGGGCGAAGAAGTGATCGCCACTTTGAACGATTATCGGGGTGGGACCTACGGTTCTTCGATTACTTGGGTTTTGGACGGCAAAGAAATTCCCGACGCGAAAAACCAAAGACAAACCATCATCACCGCCGGTCCGAGCGGTAAAGTGCAAACCATCGAGATCGTGCTGTCAAAACCGGACGGGGGACGAGAAGTGATCAGCAATACTCTCAAACCCTACTACCTCGACGTCATAATAGAACCCCAAACCAGAACGCCGGACTTTTATCTCGGCCGGTCTCTGCCTAGTATTGGTAGTATTGTAAACGCGACCGCTCTTGTGAGTGGCGTTAATGGATTTCTCGACACCGATCTTATCTACACCTGGAGACTGGGACGAACCGTGTTTGAAGGCGGGCCTCTTAGAGGTCGTAACAAAATTTCCTTCGAAACCCCGATGGGAAAGGAGATGATTCTTTCGGTCGAAGTAACGAAGCCGGACGGAGAAATAATCGCCAGCCGAGCGATGTTTGTGGCTTCGGTCGAACCGGAAATCTATTTTTATGAGGTGAGTACTCTTTTTGGTATTAAGCCGATTCCGGTTGATGAAAATATTTCACTTATCGGAAATAGTCTCATCATTCGAGCCGAGCCGTATAACCTTGATTCTCGGGTCTTTAATAATCCTGACGTAAGTGAGTGGCAAATAGACCGTATCACATCAAACAATACCGGAAGCAATCCCTATGAAGTGACACTGAAAAGAAATGACAGCGGATCCGGGTTGTCCGAACTCCAATTTCACGTCAGAGACTTGAAGCAAATATTACAAGGCGCTAAAGGGGGAACAAGAATAAACTATTAGTCCTATGAAACGTCCAGTCTTTATCATTATCGGCGCGATTCTAGTCTTAGTGTTGTTGGTGATTTGGGTATACATGCTTTTCTTCAATAAGCCGAGTGGTGGGGAAGATGAATTCGCCAATCTGAACTTTAACAACACCAACGACCCAACCGCTATAGTCGATCAGCCTGAAAACAACGAACCGACAGTTGACGTAATGGGGAAGGAAAGATTGCGACAATTAACAACCAAACCAACCGCCGGCTACAGGGAAGTACAACGCACACCAAGCTCAACCCCCGAACTGCTCTACATAGAATCCGGTACCGGACACATCTTCTCCATTGATTTAGCGTCTGGGGAAGAGAAACGTATTTCAGCGACCACAATTCCCTTGAGCACTAAGGGAGAGATAACTCCTGATGGAAAATTCGTTATGATTCAATCAGGCTTTGGCGCCGGTAGCGAATTCGTCGTCGGGGAAATAAACCCTTCCGATAACACACTTTCCAATAAAGGTTTGAATGAACAGATTGTGAGCTTTTCCGCCACCGACAATAATACTTTCTTATACTCCATCCAAACCATCGACTCGGTGATTGCGAAAGAATATGATCCACTTAAAGAAACCCAAAAAACACTGTTCGTTGCTCCTTTCAGAGAAGCGCTGATTGACTGGGGAGACAGCGCTTCTGCTGTGCATTATTTTTACCCTAAAGCGACTAGTAAATTGGAAGGGTTTTTGTATAAAGTCGAAAATGGAAAAATCTCCAGACTGCCGATTGACGGCTACGGATTGTCAGCTGAGGGCGGTGGCGCTAATGTGATATACAGCAAAGATATGGTTGGTAAATACCAAACCTATGTCTACAACCAAGAAAACAACGTGTCTGCTCAATCGCCGGTTAGAGTGATTCCGGAAAAATGCGCGACCGCCAACACCAACACCAGCAAAATATTCTGTGCCTCCTCAGACAACATAAAAGAGTCGGACTTACCTGATCTTTGGTACAAAGGAAAAGTAACTTACGCCGATGATCTATGGCGAGCGGACACCGATTCCGGTGGAATGGCATATTTGTTTAACGTGAAGTCTGGGAGTGGGCGTGAGTTGGATATGGTAAATCTAGTGACCAACAAAGACGACAGTAATTTATATTTCACCAATAAAACCGACGGTTTTTTGTGGATGTTTGAGTTGATTCCGGCTGATGAAAACAGGCAATAAGGTAATATGTTTATAGTAAGATAATAATATGAAATATTTCGCCATCTTTGCACTACTCCTACTACCGATTCTTTCCTTCGGGGCTCAGTACCAGCCTTTGGTTGGCATACCAAACGTAGATCCAAACGCTGATTTTAGTGGCTACATAGAATCCCTTTATATAATGTCGATCAGTATTGCCGGACTGTTGGCGGTTTTCAAGATAATTATCGCGGGTATAAAGTGGATGATGACGGACATCGTCACCTCCAAAAGTGAGGCAAAAAAAGACATTCAGGGGGCTTTGATCGGTTTGTTGGTTGTGCTCGGCGCTGTGTTGATTTTGACGGTTATCAACCCCGATCTGGTTAAGGTTGATTTAAGACTTGACCCGGCTCCAACTCCGACCCTGCAAAAATCACGTGATACTGAATACTATGCGTTGTTGGAAGAAGACATGAAGTATGTTATACCAAGTAATGTGCCTGAAGCTAAAGCAAAAGAACTTTGTCTTTCTAGAAGCGAGACTCTTTGTGAAGAGAATAGGAAGATAGGTTGTTATGAAGGTGAGTACTATCAGACGAACGATGAGAAAGTTTGTGTCATCAGGGAGAATAATCTCGTCAAAGGTGGTGAGGAGTTTGATTGTGAATGGATAAGTAGTGAGCCACAACCTTTACAGTGTAGTTTTTCAACTATTTTTGATTGGGACAACTCTTGTAGTGTAATAAGCTGGGATCTTTTCAATGAAGGGTGGGATTGTAGCGCCGCTCAAGCAAAATGTAGTGGAGCTGGTTTAGATTATGACACTGATTATGTTTATTCTGGTTCAGTACGCCAAGTAGAATGTGAGTGGCCTTGATGAATAACATTTTGATAAAAAGAACATCTGATTTCTCGGAGTTTTTAGGGGAATAGTAGTTGGCAGAACTAACCACCACCCCAATTTACCGATGCTTCCTTACAAAATACTCCTGAGCGATGGAGGTAAGATTGCTGACCAAGAAATAAAGCGCGATGGCGGCCGAGATGGAGTAGGCGACTATAGTAATAAGAACCGGCATCACGTAGCGCATTTGTGTTTGCATGTTGCGCATAAAGTCATCCTTCATATTTGGCTCGGCTCCGGCTTCTTTTGGAGGCAGTTTGGGCATGGTTAAATTCACATGAATATACTGCGTGATGCCGGCTCCGAGCGCCAACAAAACACTTTTTTCCGTAATGTCTATCAGACCGAGAAAATTCATCGTGACAATGCTTGGTTCGGCAATAAAAGAATATAGTAGACTAAGGTTTACCTCCGGCAAGGCCACCCCACCACCACTATAAACCGAGAAGTAAAGCGCGATAATGAACGGGATTTGTAGAAAAATAAGCAAAATACTGGCAAAGGGATTCATGCCCGATTCACGATAAAGAGCCATCATGGCTTCCGCTTGCATTTGTTTGTTGTCTTTGTGTTTTTCTTTTATAGCTTTGAGTTGGGGCTCAATCTCACGCATTATTTTTTGCGTTTTGGCGGCTTTTATGGAGATAGGCAAAAGAATCATCTTAACCACTAAAACAGTGGCGATGATAGCCAAGCCGATGTCACCACCGGGAATAACATCAATAAAAAATACCAGTGCGTTGTAGACTGGGTCGAAGAAGAACGTGTGCCAAATATTACTCCACATAAAAAATATTAACTCAGGACTAAATTTAAAATTTCCACACCATTCTACGTGCTTTTCAGAGCTTCGGCAATTGACTCCTTGAGTAAATTATCCGCCACTTTCCGAGAAAGGGAATTGAACTGGGTTTTTAGAATCACGATCACGAGCCCTTGATAACCTTTGGTCACCAACACCTCTCGGAGCGAAGCTACAACTCTTCTTTTTAGCGTGTTTCTCCGCACCGCACTTTTGGCCACTTTCTTCCCAACCACTACCGCCACCTTGCGGGTGGGAAGTGGTTTGGTAATTATGGTCATGGTTGGGAAGTGGTGTTTTTTACCGGTACGAAAATGTTCAGAAAATTCGTAGTGGGTTAAACGTTCGTTTTTCTTAAACATAAAATACCTCCTGAGATTATATACAATATAATTACAAAAAAGCCCTATTGGGCTTTTTTGACTGTTAGTCTTGCACGTCCTTTTTGTCGGCGAGCTTGTAACACTTTTTTTCCGGCGGTGGTAGCTGATCGCACCAAAAAACCATGGGTGGTGGCGCGCTTTCTCTTACTTGGTTGATAAGTTCGTTTTGACATATTTCTACAGAATTAATACTCGGCCACTATACAGGATTACATAAATAATTCAATAGGAGCGCCATGTTCCCACGGTTTTGGTTTGGCTATTCACAGATTATACACAGTTGCATTTCTAGATCGTAAAAATTGTGTTTTGACACGCAATTTTTTGATAAAAGATTTACAGTTTCCACACCACAGGTATAATGCAATTCACTGATCGATTTTTAGTATGAATTCAATTTCTCATTCATCCTCAATAAACAGCATTGTTCATACTGAACAAGTAGATGTTAAGCAATTGTGGGATGACGCTTTGGTTAAAATCGAACTCTCCATCACCACCGCCAATTTTAAAACTTGGTTTAGAGACACCTATATCATTTCACTCGAAGACGGGACAGCCACCATCGGTGTGCCCAGTGTTTTTGTTAAGGATTGGCTTCAGGACAAATTCCAAACCATGATCCTTAAAACCCTACGCGACCTTACCCCACACGTGCGTAGCGTGGAATACGCTGTGGCGCAAAGAAATGACCGAAAGCAAGAATCGAACAAAAACCAAACAGTAAACGCGGCGTTGCCTTTGGAGGACTACTATATAAACAAGAGTGATAATCTTAATCCTAAATATTCCTTCGACACTTTCGTAGTCGGCCCTTACAATGCTCTCGCTCACGCAGCCGCAAAGACAGTGAGTGAAAAACCCGGCATAACCTACAACCCGTTATTTATCTACGGAAAAACCGGACACGGTAAAACTCACCTCATCCAAGCTGTCGGTAACCAAATCAAAAAAACCGGGAAGAAGGTTTTTTACGTCACCAGCGAGCGTTTTGCTGTCGATTATTTCAACTCTCTCCAGAGTGGAAGTGCAAACAGTTTTAAAGATCGCTATCGTCAGTACGATGTGTTGGTAATGGATGATGTACAATTTTTAGCCTCTAAAGAAAAAACACAGGAAGAATTGTTCCATTTATTTAACGCCCTACATGACAACAACAAACAAATTGTTTTTTCAAGTGACCAACACCCGGCTTTATTAAACGGGATGGAAGAAAGACTGCAGTCGCGATTCTCTCAAGGTATGATTGTGGACTTACCAGCCCCCGATCTTGAGTCGCGGGCCGCGATTTTACGAGCAAAATCAGCCCAAAACAGTATCACTTTGAGTGACGATGTGGTTGATCACTTAGCGCACAGCATAGAGGGTAATGTTCGTGAATTGGAGGGTGCTTTAAATACTATTATGTGCCAATCACAATTACTTGGTCGGACTCTTTCGATTGATGAGGTGAGAACTATTATTAAAAACAGTTCTCGACCGAGAAAGACGTTAGCAATTACTGATGTGGTGGAAAAGGTGGCTAGGTATTACGATATCGACCAAGCCAGCATCTACGAAAAAACTCGCCGTAAAGAGGTAGTGAAGCCGAGGCAGATTATCATGTATATTCTAAGGGAGGATTTTCAAGTTTCTTATCCCGCCATTGGTAAAAAACTTGGTGGTAGAGACCATACAACCGTTATCCATTCTTGTGAAAAAATAAAGACGGAGATAAAAAGAGACGGGGAATTAGAAGAAGAAATCACCCAAGTTCGATTACTTCTTAAGTAAAAAAAAACCGGTCTAAAGACCGGTTTTTTAAATGGGATTTAGTTCAATTCAAGTTTTTATTTTACAGAGTGTAAACTTGTAGATAAGATGAGGAATACCTGTTGTTTATTTTCAATTAAACTGTCAATAGCTTTAGATAACTGGTAGTAAAACTCGACCAAAAACTATTTTTATCCACAGTAAAAATTTTATTTACTAATAAATATTAGTTAAAACCACATTCTTCCACAATAGTATTTAGTTAAATCCACAGCTATAGTAAATAGATGATGGTTATAAAACATAGACAACAGACCATAGATTCCACTTTTGCACACTTCCACACCCTTAATAATAAAGAGTAAAATAGATTAAAATAAAAATATGGAGATAACTATTCCACACGACCAACTAACAAGGGCTCTTGAGTTGATGAGTCGAGTAAGTACAAAACATGTCACCTTGCCGGTGTTGCAGTGTGTACGAATGGAAGCGAAAGGGAATGAAATAAAAATCCAAGCCACTAATTTGGAAATAAACATGGAAGTTCCAATTGTCGGGGAAGTGGCTGAGGAAGGTGTGGTTGCTGTGCCGGCGCAAATTTTTTTACAAAGTATCCAATTTATTTCTCAAAAAAATATTACCTTAAGAACGGAAGATCAAGTCCTACAGCTTGAAACCGAAACTACAAACACTTCTATTAAAACTATGAACGCTGAGGAGTTTCCAAATCTTAAACAACTACAAGGGGAAGAGTTTAGGATACAAAGTTCAACTTTCGCTTATGGGATTAAAAGCGTGGCATTTTCAGCCTCTCAGACTTCAATTAAACCTGAGTTGGGTAGTGTTTTTATTCAACAAAAAAAAGAACACTCATTAACTTTTGTGGCCACCGACTCTTTTCGTTTGATGGAAAAAACCATTCCACAAAAAGGTTTGGTATTTGAGCAGTCTATTATGATTCCGCAAAAAAACGCAGTAGAATTAGCTCGAGTTTGTGATGTTTTTGATGAAGAACCAGTATTTGTGACTAATGAAAATCAATGTGCTTTAAAGTTTCCTGACGGAACTTACGTCTCCTCTCGTTTAACCACTGGTAGTTTTCCAGATTATGCTCAAATAATACCGAAAGAATTTATTACCCACGTTACAGTTTTAAAAGAAGATTTATTACGGTCGTTTAAAAAAACCAATATTTTCTTAAACAAATTCAGACAAGTTTCATTAATGGTGACCGACAATAGTTTAACGATCTCTTCTCAAAATAACGATGTGGGCCACACTACAGACACGTTAAAAGCACAGTCTGAGGGAGAAGATTTAACTCTCAATTTTAATCAACAATACATCATGGACCCTCTAGTACATATACACGACGAATCGGTAAAGTTGAGTTTTGCTGGTATTGGAAGAGCAATGGTGATGCAGGGAGTTACAGATAAAACATTCAGGTATTTGGTGATGCCTATGAATAAGTAGTTTATGGTGGAAGATTATCACGTCCCTAAAAAAATGAAGAGAGTGGGGGATTTGTTTGAAAAATACCGTTTAAATATAAAAGCACCGCAGGCAACAGTTAAAAAAGCTTGTGTTGAAGCGATAAAAGAAGTGTCTGGTTTTGATATTAAGCCGGAACAAATTAACTATGTTGTGAGTACTGGTGTGATTTCTCTACAAATTCCCAGTGTTCTAAAATCAGAGTTACGTTTTCATCAGGACACAATAATAAAAACCTTGTCGGAAAAATTAAGTGGTGGCGTTGCACCTAAAACTATTCTTTAAAAACCTGTATTTTCTATATTTCAGTGAAAGGCCGGCTTTAATCACCTTCTTCATTTGTTTCACTTTCTTCCTCTCCTACACCTCCTGTCTTTCCAGTGTTTAAAAGTAAACCAAAAGTCTCTTCGTTCCACTTCTGTACCCCATATTCCCAATTCTCGTACTGTGGGTCATTGGCTGGGTTCGTAGGATACCCACCTTGCGGATTGTTTCTGTCTACGAAATGTAGGATGGAATGAATGTTTTTATAAACCGTAGCGATGTCAATTTTAGGTGAATCAGAAGTATTTGCTTCGTTTCCGTTATCATTTTCTTCATTAGTACTATTTTGGTTTTTCATCGCTTCAAGTAAAAGTGTGGTGTCTATGTACTCTCCTCGGATTATCGGTTTGACACCGGCTGTGTTTATCTGTGGTTGAGGAAAAGATTCCTGAGGAAGTTTCTTTAAGGCGATGTCCATAAATTCACGCCACATCGGAGTGGTGATGAGTCCCGACAAACCACCACCCATTGCTTCATTATTATTATTACCACACCAAGCACCAACAGCTATATTTGGGGCATATCCCATAATCCAAGCGTCGCGTAGATTGTTGGTACTACCGGATTTAGCAGCTACATCACGGTTCGGAAAGTTGATCAGTGAATTTGACCCCCAAAGTGGTGTTCTCGCAACATTATCAGAAAGAACATCGCTTATCATATAAGCAACATTGGCTTCCAAGACGCGGGAGGAAATAACTTCGGTTTCCTCGATAACATTACCTCGACTATCCTCTATTTTTAAGATTGACCTCGGTTGTGCTTTTACTCCACCGTTAGCAAAAACCCCATAAGCGTATGTCATATCCAAAAGTCGCACTTCTCCACCACCGAGCACTAAGGTAAGGCCATAACGGTCAGGGTCGTTTAGAGTGGTTAGGCCCATATCAGCGGCAAACTTCAATGTGTCCTTCAAGTCAGCCAAATAAAGGGTTTTTACTGCTGGAATATTTAGTGATTGCGCCAGGGCGTTTCTCATGCTGATTGGGCCGACGAATTTGTGGTTGTAGTTGTTGGGAGCGTAACAAGGGGATTCCGAACTACGACTCCACGGTTCACATTGGGGTGAGAATTGGGTTGGAACGTCAAAAAGTATGGTGGCTGGCAGATAACCTTTTTTAAAAGCGGAAGCATAAACAAACGGTTTGATAGATGAGCCTGGTTGCCTTGAAGACAGAGTGATATTGAAATTACCTTCAATTTCTTCACTGAAATAATCTTTTGACCCAACCATAACGAGCAAATCACCGGTTTTAGGGTCGGTCGCTATCAGTCCAGCGTTTGAGGCGTTAAAACGTACTGTGTTGGAAGCGGCTTTTTGTGCCACGATACGTTCCGCTTCTTTTTGCAGATCCCAATCAAGAGTGGTGATAACTCTAAAACCTTGCTCCGCCATAGCTTCTTCCCCAAAACGCTCCGCTAGTTGCTCCACCACGTACATAACAAAATGAGGAGCTCTTATCCCAGTTACCGCCTGAGGCTGGAATTCGACAACTACCCCTTTAGCTTCTTCGTATTCATCAACGGTAATAAATCCATTCAAGCGCATTCTCTCCAAAACCAATTTCTGTCGATTGTCCAAACTTTCACGATTGTTGCCGTAAGGCGACAGTCTGGTTGGGGCCTGAGGGATAGCCGCTAAATAAGCGGCTTCGGGAAGGGTTAATTCACTGGCGCTTTTTCCAAAGAAAGCACGAGAAGCTTCTTCCACCCCGTAAATAGTTCCTCCGTATGGCGACTCATTTAAGTAGATTTCCAAAATCTTATCTTTTTCCAAAACTCGCTCCAGTTTAATGGACAAAATAGCTTCCTTTACTTTCCGACTGAGTTTTTTATCTTTCTGTAGAACGGAATTTTTGATCACTTGTTGAGTTATGGTTGAGCCACCTTGTCCACCCAAAAGATCACCTTCAGTAAAATTGGAGATCGCGGCTCTTATAATCGCTTTTACATCAATACCGATGTGATTGTAGAACTGATCGTCCTCGATTGCCACCGTAGCGTTTTTAATATGCCGGGACATTTCCGCGAAAGGAATAATAGTCCTCTTCACATCTTGGTTTAAATCGTAAAGCAAAATCTCTCCGGTACGGTCAAAAATTTTAGTTGATTGGAGAACCCTTCTTTCTTCAAAAGCAGATAGATCAGGAATCTCTAAAGTGGAAATCCAAACCAAAAGCACAGCCGATAGAACAATAAAAGAAGCCAAACCGAAAATAAAAATGTCGATCAACATTTCTTTCCAATTCTTTTTAAACCACGAACGGATCTTCATAATATATAGTTATATAGTAGTTATCGGAGCCTGTCCAAAGAAACAAACCGTAGCAGGATGTAAGACATTCAATTTATACAATTTGACACACCTATTAAGAATAGCCATATTTTTCATTATATATCGACGAAACCAAAAAACCTATAAATAACTTCTGACTCAAAAACAACCAACTATCCCGGATAAAAAACTGGTTGTATGAGACAAGCTTCATAACTATTGTCTAGACGAATTAATACGATTGTGTGATAGAGTTATTTCATTATGAATTTAGCACATGAATTGGAAGAGCGGGGTTTTATTCAACAATTTTCATCTGATTCGCTCGGTGAGATTGTGGATGGAGAAAGACGCACCATTTTTCAAGGGATAGATCCAAGTGCCGATTCGGCCCATGTTGGCAATTTAACGGTGTGGATGTTGTTGCGTCATTTGGGCAAAGCTGGTCATAAAATCATTTTTTTAATCGGTGGTGGTACGGGGATGATCGGCGATCCGAAACCGGACAAAGAAAGGCAACTAGAAGATGAAGCTTGTGTGAAGGAAAATGTGGTAAAAATAAAAAAACAAGCTGAGAATTTTTTTACCGATATCGAAATTGAGTTTGTTGATAACGCTGATTGGTTGAAGGATTTGAAACTGATTGATTTTCTCCGCGATACCGGCAAACATTTCACAGTAAACGAGCTGATTAAAAAAGAAGCTATAGCCAATCGCTTGCAAAGCGACACTGGACTTTCTTACACAGAATTCGCTTATCCACTTTTGCAAGGATACGATTATTTAAAACTATTCCAAACCAGAAATTGTACTGTCCAGATCGGGGGCTCTGATCAGTGGGGGAATATTATCTCCGGAGTTGAGCTTATAAGAAGGAAAACACAAAACGAAGTGTTTGCTGTCACCGTGCCGTTGGTGGTTGATAAAACCACTGGTAAAAAGTTCGGTAAAAGCGAAGGTAACGCTATCTGGCTCGATAAAGAAAAAACTTCCCCTTATCAGTTTTATCAATTCTGGCTCAATGTCAGTGATGACAGTGTCGAAGAGCATCTAAAAAGATTCACTTTTTTACAATTGGAGCATATTGTCGAGGTGGTTCGTGAGCATGAAAAGAATCCAGGAAACCGTCTGGCGCAAAAAACACTCGCACTCAGAGTGACTGAATTGGTGCATGGCATAGAGTTGTCGAAAACAGCAGAAACTGTGTCCCAAGTTTTGTTCGAAGGAAGATCTTTAGGGACACTGTCTGACATTGAAAAAGAGATGTTTTTAAGCAACGCTCCGGTTTTAAAAACAAAAGAAGGGGAGGCACTCACTGATGTCTTAATTAGGTCGAATCTGGCAACCAGCAAAAGAGAGGCGCGAACTTTTATTGAAAGTGGTGCGATAGCTCTGGGAGATGAGAGAATAAGCGCTGTCGACACTAATATCAGCGGTAAATATTTTGTAGAAGGTATAACTCTCTTAAGAAGAGGAAAGAAAAACCTCTGCCTGTTATCGCTCGACACTTGAAATCACAATAAAATGCTCAAGGTGAGTTTAAAAAAGACCCCGAATTACAAGGGGTCTTTTTTCAAACAGGTCAAATTTTTTGTTGTGGTTTCTACATCTCATCTACATCATCGAAAGTGTCGTATTCCACATCCTCCGCGTCGTCTTCCAATTCATCATCATCGTCCTCATCGTCCTCATCTTCGTCCTCCTCCTCCTCTTCTTTGACGTGTCCAAAACCTTCATCCTCTTCTCCTTCCTCGTCTTCCTCATCATCAACGCCTGTAACTTCATCAAGCAGATCGTCATCAATAGAAGAATCTTCGTCATCAGTCTCTTCCGTTTCATCCTCCATTTCTTCTGCTTCTGTATCAAGATCAAGGTGAATCATAAATAACTTTCTTATATTTATTTCGTATCAAAATAACTCATCTTTAATTTTTTTTCAATACTTATTGGGGGCTAGTTTACTTGGTTCGGCCGTAATGTGCAAGACAGGTTATTCCAATTGCAATCGCATCATATTCATCATCCAAAACCTTTTGAGGAGTGGAAGGTATGAGACGTTTTATCATGTCAAAAACAGCCGATTTGTCACTTTTACCATAACCAGTGACGGCGATTTTTACTTCCTGCGGACCAAATTCGTAAACTAAACAACCGTGTGTTTGTGCCAGATAAATCAATATCCCTCGAGCTTCTGCTACACCAATTGCGGTTTTTTGGTTTTTGTTGAAAAAAATTGTCTCAATACCAAGGGCGTTTGGTTTGTAAAGGGTGAGTAGTTGTTTAAATTTGTTACCTAAAAACTCCAACCTCTCATTTAAACTTTGTCTTTTGTCGGTCTCAACGCAGGTTGAATAGACGAGTTCTTCCGATTCACCTTTTAATTCCATTACAGCTACTCCCATACGGTCGTATCCCGGATCCACACTGATGACTCTCATAGTATATGGAGTATAGCGTGGGATGGTTAAAAAAGAAAAGTGTCAGGGTGGCCGAAGGCCACCCTGACACTTTTCTTTTTAACCCCTGTTTATTCAGGAGTGTCGGCCGTGGTGTAGATGTCTGTCACATCATCTTGATCTTCAAGTTTTTCGATGAATTCAGACAGTTTTTCACCGGTTTCCGCGTCAACTTCCATCGGGTTAGATGGAACATATCCCTCGTTTGTCTTAGTGAAAGCCCAAGAGGCTGATCCGGGCGTCCCCAATTCAAAACCGGCTTTAGAAAAAATATGTCGTATTTCCGGCGTTGTTCGATTAGGATTGTCAGTAACTGTTTGTATTAAAAACGCAACACCACCCGGCCCATACCCTTCGTAAGTGATTTCCTCCAATGTGGATCCGTCCGCGCCACTACCTTTAGCAAGAGCTCTCTCTATAACATCTTTCGGCATAGAGTCTTTTTTGGCTCTATCAATACAAGCTAGCACTGAAGCGGAAGAAGTGTTTCCACCGTTTTTCTTAACTTCCATGGTGATCAGAGCAGAGTGTTTAGAGAAAATCCGGCTCCTTTGCGCATCAGTTGCTCCTTTTTTGTGTTTGATTTTTGACCATTTATTGTGTCCTGACATGGTGTATAGAGTGTAACAAACTTTAAAGGAGCTAATATAGTTGACTTAGTATGTATATCATTGTTTATATATGTTGCTCTAATTATCAACTAATCCGTCACAAAGTTTTGCTTGTGTATAACATTCTTTCCTTAGTGAAGTATACATATAATATAAGTATATTAACAAGGTAATCTCGCTACCAAAATTAACTCAATAATTATAATGTATAAACTAAGTATTCTCTTATTGTTAACATGTAATTTGTTATCAGTCGCTCCGATTATTACTAACGCTCAATCAGAATCCCTACCCTTACCCTGGGAATCAGAAAAAATATTCGAGAAGTTTCCAGATGCTCCGGAGTTTCTTAAGGACGTACACACAGAAGAGGATTTTCGTGCTCTTACCCCCGAACAACAGGAGCAAGTGCAAAAGCTTTACAACCCAGACACCCTTGTCGAGGCTGTGATTATGGCTACTGTAGGATTACACAATATTTCGGTTGAAAATAAAAACGGAAACTCCTTTGATATTCGTTTTGACGTAGCAAATAAAGTGGGGGCGCAGACAAACATCAAGTATATGGTAATTCTTGAAGAAGTTACAGAATCGGGTTTTATTCAAAGAGAGTCAGTACCTTTCTATGAGGTGATAAGTGTGGCAGAAGAAGAAACAATAACCAATGTTATTTCCTATACGGCTTCAGAATACTTAGCGGGGGAATATAAGGTCAGGGTCATGCTTCAGAATGATAGCGGTCTTATCTTGGGACTTGGCTCTGCTCCAGAAACAATTCACTTAGACGGTACGGGAGAATACATCCAACTTGATACAAATAACTGTTACCTCACCATACCCGGAGATTTTACAGGTAGCAACGAGACCTATTTCTTGATGGAGGGGGTTGATATAAAATCTTTCAGTGAATCATTAAAGGTCACCTGTACAGTAACTAGCACTTATTTGGAGGAGGTAACTGTATATCCCAAAATGGCAGTATACGAGCGTAATATTATGGGCGATCAAGTAATTGCACCAAATATTTTCAAAGAACAAACTTTCGTTCTTGAGCCGGGTGAAAATACTATCACCACTCCCGTTGCCCTTGGTTACACCCCTCAAGCGTATGACACAACATTAACCCTTGTTAATGAAGTTGGTACCGCTGTCTCTCAGTCATTACCAATCCACTATGTGATACGAGGAGAGAGCGCCACTATACAAAACATTGTTTTAGACAAAGACACTTATAAGAAGGGTGATACGGCAAAAGTCACGGTGACTTGGAGTGGCAGAGCAGACGCCTTCCCTGGAGCGAGATACGGTAATGAAGCTTCTGCCGGCAGTCTGGGTTATAGATTGGCTCTAACCAATGCGGGTGGGGAGACTTGTGCTGATGAACATACTGCCGAACTGAGTTCCGACAAGGTTCAGTTTATGGCTGAAATACCAGTGACTTCCAGTTGTATGGATCCGGTTGTGATCATGTCTCTGAGTGATGGAATGAAAGAACTTGACCGAAAACAATATGAGATCGAATCAAAAGGAGAACCTAAAGTATTCTGGACCAAATTTAGCAACATAGATTACACGAGTGACTCAAATCCATTTATTAATATCCTTGTACAACTTATCCTTACCGCTAGTGTCGTTTTGCTTCTCGGAGCGGGAGTGTTATATGTCGTTCGAAAAATAAATGATCAAAAAAATTCCGAGTCTGATGACGAGGAAGAAAACGATGATGACACTACTACAACTAAAAACAATAAAAAATCATCCACCACAATCTCCAGTTGGGCAATCATTACTACATTAGTCGGATTTGGAGCTTTGTTTGCTCCAGCCACATCAGTGGAAGCTTTGACGTTCAGCTCTGGTGGGTTTGGTTCGGTTACTTTCACTGTTAACGGTGTTAAGTCAGAGTATAGTCCTGGTGAAACTATAACTGTAGAAGGGACAGGAAAGATGAATCATTGTGGAAACTGGGGAGGAGTCTTTAAATTTGACATGGATGCAATGAACAACAACGAGGAACCTTATCAAGAATTGTTTTCTAATGTTTTTTGGATATATGAAATTGATAATGGTAGTGGCCAAGTTCAATTCACAGCTCCTACTACGCCAGGTGACTACGAGATAAAAATTAAAGCTGGATACAGTGAGATGGGTATTGCGCCCTCATTTAACATTAAGACTATGTCGTTTGAGGACCCGGGTTGGCAGTATATTAAAATTCCTATTCCTTACAAAGTCGTTACCGCCTCACCAAATGACGGAGCGTGTGGGCTTGCTAATATAAAAAATTATAATACTTGGCCTTTTTCAGTTGCATTAATTGAAGGTGAAGCTTGTTCTTTTGGTAATATGAATCCAGTACCGGCAGTTGAAGTGGGGGACGAGTTCGTTTGGGACTGCGAAGGAATAAGTGGTGGAGCTTCTGCGAGCTGTGACGCTGGGGTAATATCAGGTGGTATTTGCGGACCAGCTGATACCCAATCTTATACCGCAAGCAACCCACCAGACTCTTCTTCTTTGTGTGCAAGAGGAGCTAGCAGGGATTTTACAATATCCGGGAGTAAGTTCACTTGGTATTGTGACGCTATAAACGGGGGAATACCTGACAGATTTTGTGATGCCGACATAGTAGCAGCCGCCGCAACTGCACCTTCAGGCAACATTACCTTCTCACCAAACCCTTGTATAATTGCAGTTGGTCAAAGTAACTGTTCTCTCAATGTTGATTGGACCACCAGTAACTTTGTCGGCACTCCTTCTATGATACAAGGAACTGGTGCTCCTTTCAGCTCAAGTCACAGTGGTCCAGCATCTCGCACAGTTACACCAGACGACCGGGCGTTTACTCTTAAAGATGGCACGAATGACATTGTTACAAAAAGTGCAAACGTAGAATGTGCCACAGACAGCACTTGGGCAAAAAACATATCGACCGGAGTTAGCAGTTGTGTGAATGACCCTGAAATCATTATAGAAGCCAACCCGGGTACTATCCGTATTGGGGAAACGGCTGATATATCTATTGACATAAAAGCTTCCGTGCCTGTGACTTGTGAATTGATCAATGCAAATGACACTCCGGATATTATCAATTATGCGACCGGAGGAGACACCACAGTATTGGGCACGCTTAAAGAAGTGAAAATAACCACCAAAAATCTCAGTTCCGCCCAAATAATCCGCACCACCTGCTCAATGCCTACTTTAGATGTCCCGCCAACTGTTACAGATACCAGAATCGAAGTGGTTCCTGTTCCGCGAGAAGTTTAGGTCGCGAAGTTGTTGTCTCAAATTTTGCAAACCTTTGGGGCTCGGAGGGTTTTTGGACATGCTCTAGGATTTGGGAAGAAAAAAAATGTGGACTGCTCAAATTTTACTTATGTGAGCATGAGCCTCCAAGCTGGCCATCCGTCCGCGGGGGGTTCTTTCCAGTAGGCCGTGTCTTATTAAGTACGGCTCAATAACGTCTTCAATGGTGGAAGATTCCTCTCCCGTCGCGGCGGCGATGGTGTTTAGGCCGACCGGGCCACCCTTAAATTTATAAATAATCGCTTCCAATACGGCGCGGTCGGGTTGTCCGAGGCCGAGATCGTCTATTTCCAATAACTCAAAGGTTTTTTCCACAATTTCTTCATTGAGCTCACCTCCTTTAAGTTGAGCCAAATCGCGACAGCGCTTTAAAAGGTAATTAGCAGTGCGCGGGGTGGAGCGACAACGCTTGGATATTTGAGACAACAAACTGTCTGTCGTTTTGACGCCAAGAAGCCCGGCGGAACGTTTTAAAATGGTGGCTATTTCTTCATCGGCGTAGAACTCCAATCGGAAAGTTCCACCGGAAAAACGCGAGCGAAGCGGGGAGGATAAGAGAGAAATGCGCGTGGTCGCAGCCACCATGGTGAAGGGGGGCAATTCGAGCTGGACGGTGCGCGCGGATGGGCCTTTGCCAATGATAATATCCAACACCCCGGATTCCATAGCCGGATACAAAACCTCCTCTATGCTTTTTGAAAGTCGGTGAATTTCGTCGATAAAAAGTACGTCCCCGGGAGATAGGTTAGTAAGAATAGCGGCCAGATCGCCAACTCGCTCAATAGCCGGTCCGGAAGTTGTCTTCATGTTGGTGCCGAGGGTTTTTGAAACCAAATTAGCCAAAGTGGTTTTGCCAAGCCCGGGCGGGCCGTAGAGTAGTACGTGTTCAGCTGCGTGACCTCGCTCCTTGGCGGCTGTTAAAAGAATTTTTAAATTCTCTTTTATTTTTGTTTGACCGATATATTCTTCCCAGGTTTGCGGTCTTAGTGTGCGGTCGAGCCCGCTCCCATCATCACGAGTGATTTCTTTCTCTGTATTATTGTCTGACATGATTCAGTCATTATAAAGCAAAAAACAGATTATTCGAGCCAATTGAAGTCTTCCTATAGTTTGCGGAATCTTTTTTAAAGAAGGGTAAATAGAGAGCCAGGATAATTGCAAATGCCGGTTTTTGGTGTAAGGTTCAATCAGATTGAGTCTCGAAGGAGGCTTTTGTTTTTTACATTAATTATATTGAGGTACAAACATGAACATGCCTGAAGGATTAAAAACAGAGTTGTTAAAACAAGTTTGTAAAAAACCTGCCGTTGATAAATTCTTACAATCTCTAGGTAAAACCACGTTACTACTCAAAGACCGTTATAAGGAGTGTGTCGGTTCTGACCCGCTCCTTGCTACAGGTTGTGAATATGTCTACCAACAGTGGTTACAGAACCAATCGGTTTCGGTAGTCAATTCGCACAGAAGCGGATTGGAGCCCAACTTTAAATTTTATGAAGAACATCTTCTCTACAAGATTGCTCTTTCAGTATTTTTGGCAACAGATGGACAAATCGTTGTCGAGGAAGGTGACGTTGATTTGGCAATTTCATATTGGAGATTAAGTGAAGAGAGTTCACCCAACCGTTCTTTTGTTGCTAAACAACTACCAGCCATAGCAGAAAAAACCTATACTCATGAACACGTGTGTTATGACTCTCGAAACATTCCAGTTGAACTGGACGAGTGGCAAAAGGATCACAACCAGAAACTGTTTGAAGAGGCTTGTGAACATTGTGTAAAAAATGATTCGTTACCCGCCAGTAGCTTAAGAAAATATTGGGTAAGAGTGTATAAAAATTGTTGGGCAAAAGAGCCAAATATCAAACAATATCTTTTGCAAAGATGGTGTGAAGTCGTCTCATCGCAACCGCTACCCGATATGCAAAAACTACTGGTAAATTCACGAAATTTTAAGGAGAGAGGGCGCATAGCCTCCGGGCTCTTACTGCCTGATCTTGAGAGAATTGTGCATGATCGCTTAGTTAGGATGGAAGAGGAAAGCCGGTCGCGACTGGAAAGTGCGGCCAATGTCAAGGACTTAAAAGAGCTTCTGGAAAATGGTTTTTCCGATTGGGAAAGAAACGAAAGTTTTGACAACGCTTTAAAAAAGGTCTTGGAGAATACCAAAGTGAGCGAAACCGAAGAAGTGGTTTCTCTTTTGGGCAATCTCTGTCAAGCTGATCGTTTGTCTGATAAAACCATTACCACGTTTAATGATTGGTTCGTTAAAACAGTCAATCAGGAATCGGTCGATATTCTAGTCAACGCTTTGTTTTCGAGAGAGTGTCGCGAGGCTAGAGACGTACTAGCTCCTGCGATTGTTGGTCTGTTTCAATGGAAAGTCCGAACCTTGCCAAGACGTTTGCTTGAGGATTTGGGAAGTTCGATGGGTTATGCCGATGAAGCTGCTAAGCTTGCTTCTTCCGAATTGCGACGGAGGAGTCTGTCTTACGTACAAACCATGAAGCTGGAGACAGCCGTTGCTCGTTGTAGGCTTTGTCGATCGGCGGAGGAGAATGATCCATTTTGTCTTGCCTTGAAAGCACGGATTGACAAACTCCTGTCACAAGCCGAAAGTCCTGAGTTGTTGGAGCTTGTTAGAAAAAATAATCTGGAGCGTGCCTATCAGTTAAGACAGTCTTGCTCAATGGGAATGGATTATCCATGGTCGCAAATATTTGAAAGGATAGATGAACTACGACTGGCTCGGCTAAACAAGGATGATTTGACTGAAGTGTTGAATAACTGTAGTACTCTCCACAGTGTTGAGGCGAGAGCGCAGTGTATGAGTATCTTTCTTAAAGGTGTCAAAAAGGAGGAAGACATCATCAAGCTTTGTGGGTATCAGACTGAAATACTGGTTTCTCGGTATAGAGATGTGGAGGAATTCACGAGACACATAATGGATGTGGTTGAAGCGATAACTTCAAAACGTACTTTAACTGAAGAGGAAGTGTGTCAGATGGCGTCCGTACCTTCTGTGCGGTTGAGTCCAGGAGTGTTTGAGGTTTTTCACTCAGCAATATCAGCCTCGTTACCTCTGTTTCCGTTTCCCGCTTTGTGTCGGATAGAAAAACAACTTTCTTCTGAGTGGTCGTGGACGGTTGTTGCTTCAGAGTTGAGTAAACGAAAAAGAGACTTGCTCCCGGCTGAGATCGCACGAGTGTATGAAAGAGAAGAGGACGATGTCAAAATCGCCAAAGAACTCCTTGTTTTGTACGGGGACATGACCTCTGTTTCAGAGCAAGATTTCTTCCTCGAAACGTTAGGTTCGTTAAGGTAGAGTTCTTATTTTTACCAACACCGGCAGGAATTTCCTGCCGGTTTTTTATGAGTAAACATTAAGCAAGCAACTTATGTTGAAAAACAAGGGCTTTTTCGGGTTGACAAAAATGTAATGTATGCTAGTATTACTGGCGATTGGTTGTTCTCGAGCGCACAAAAATCGTGCGTGTTTATTTTTGAAAAATTCCAGACGATAACTCTCTAAGCAACTTGGGTACGTTGCGAGGGGTTTTTGGCGCTCACCTTGAGTGAGGGTGCTGCAAACTTCCTTAGCGCGGTATTCACTTTCAATGCGGAAGCTTTGCTTAGAGAGTTATATTCTGGAAGGAACTTCTAACAAACTGACAGTATCATAATTTCTGAAAAAAACAGTATTGACCTCTGTTCATTTCGCTCATGCAATCAATTGTCTAAACCACGTGTGACAAAAAGTCACCATCACCAGCTTTTTTACTGGTGGGTGTTTTTATGTTTATAGAGTCTAAAGAAACATTGGCTTCTTGATAGGGTAGTTCAATCACTCTACCGAGTTCAGATATCGAGATTGTGCCTTCAAGTACTTTTTCTATTCCGTCTTCAACCATGGTTGGGATTCCTTGCGGTCTCGCTGATTCGAGAATGATGTGTTCTCGCGGGTCTCTGATCACCACTTCTTCAACTTTTTCGTCCATCACAACACCTTCAAATATACCCATTCTGCCTTTGAAGCCGGTTCCGCCACAAGCTTCACAACCGACCGATTTAAATAAATTTGTCGGTTCTGGAACAGTAACCGGGTGAGGGTGATGGCTCATGATGTGCTTAACCAATTTCACCTCTTCCTCAGTAGCTTTGTACTTAGCTTTACATACTTCACACAGTTTTCTAACCAAACGTTGTCCGATAATGATATTTATCGAACTTCCCATGATGCGGGGGTCAACCCCGAGGTCTATCAATCGGACAAAACCAGCAACAGCACTGTTGGTGTGGAGAGTGGAAAAGACTAGGTGTCCGGTCTGTGCGGCGTGAATGGCAGTTTCCGCTACTTCTTTGTCCCTAATTTCACCCACCATGATAATGTCCGGGTCCTGTCTCAGAATGGCGCGCAGTCCGGAGGCGAAAGTGTAGTCTTCTCCGATTTGGGTTTGTACAATTCCATCAAGCTTGTATTCAACCGGGTTTTCAAGAGTAATAATTTTTACCCCCTCCGAATGTGCTTCTTGCAGGAAGGCATACAAAGCGGTTGTTTTTCCGGAACCGGTCGGTCCGGTTGTTATTATCAACCCGTTCGGCTTCTTTAATTGAACTTCCATCACCTTTCTTATGTATGGATTCAGCTTTATTTTATCCATACTAAAACTAGCCACTGTCGGATCAAGGAGTCTCATCACGATAGATTCTCCCACCGCTCCCGGTATGACTGATGATCGGACTTCCACCTCGCGCTCGCCGGTATTGAAAGTAAATCGTCCGTCTTGGGCTTCCGCTCTGCTGTTTAGGATCATGCCGGATAGTAGTTTCAGACGGGACATCATTCTTTTATAAATGTATGAATCAAGGTCAGCCACGTCGTGTAGCACGCCATCAAATCGATAACGTAGTCTGACGGCATTCTGTTCCGGTTCGATATGGATGTCCGAGGCGCCTAGGGCGAGACCGCCGGCAAAAATCAATTCCAGTGTCTCCGAAATACGTCTGGTGTTACTCATCTTACTGATTGACTGCAAAATAGTCATGATATTTTCCCGGCTTTTAATCTCCTTGGATAGTCTGTTTATGTCTTCCGTACTTATTTCAAAAACACCTTTTTTCTCAGCTTGCGATTCATTGATGTCTTTGTAACGAGCCCAAGCGTGTTCAAGACTGCGGGTGGAGCATATGAATATTGTCAACTCGTAGCGTTGTCTTTGGAGCTCTTGAAAGACCGCTTGTGTTTTTGGATTGTTGGGGTTCTTAACAGCGACAGACAGCGTGTGACGATTAAGCGCGAAACCAATAATCTCCGCTTCGCGAGCTTTTTGTTCAGGAATAGCAGACACTGCTTCAGGGTCTATGGTGATATTGCGAAGATTTACGTACTCAAAACCAAGTTGCGGAGCCATGGTTTGGATGACTCGCTCTTCTTCGTGAGAATGCAAATCAGCGATTTTTGTATTGGAAAGATTGTCATCAAATTTGACCATATCGCTTTAATCATAACACGATAAAATTTCGCCTTTCGATTAACGTCCGGTTGTCTTCGTTGGTCTGGCTTCACTGGGAGTTTACTCCACCTTTTTAGATGTTATAGTCATGTGACTATGGAAAAGAAGTATCAAGTACCGACCCCCCAGGATTTCTCGTTAGTCATTAAAGATATTTTTCTCCGGCAAAAAGAACATAAAGGTAATCGTGCCAATAATAATATCGTGCTAGCCTTGCAAGGAGATTTGGGAGCCGGTAAAACCACATTCACTCAGGAGCTGGGAAGATTTTTGGGAGTAGCGGAAACTGTCAACAGTCCGACTTTTGTCATAATGAAGCAGTACGAAATAAATTACGAAGACTTTGATCGGTTGGTACATATTGACGCTTATCGTCTCGAAGACGAATCAGAAGCTTTGCCTCTTCGATTAAAAGAAATCATTAATCGCCCACACACCATCGTTTGTATTGAGTGGCCGGAGTTGATTTCTTCTCTCATTCCAGAGCAAGCTCTAGGTGTGAAAATCACTATCGGTGATGGTGAAGTTCGGACTGTGAGGTTGGAAAGTTCTTCGCGGTAGAACAGAGTAAAGAAAAAACGTATACTAAACATTATGTCGAAAAAAGCCACTCCCAGCACACTCGTCCTTTTGGACGCACACGCGATTCTACATCGTGCTTACCATGCTTTGCCGGACTTTACTTCACCAACCGGTGAACCAACTGGGGCTCTGTACGGTGTAACCACAATGTTATTGAAGATCATTGAAGACTTTAAACCAGAGTACATAGTAGCTTGTTTTGATTTACCAGAGCCGACTTATCGTCATGAAGCTTTTGATGGTTATAAATCCAGGCGCTCCAAAACAGACGAATCACTGGTTCAACAAATAGACCGTTCGCGCGACATTTTTACCACTTTCGGGATTCCTATTATCGAGAAGCCTGGTTTTGAGGCTGATGATATGCTGGGCACCATCGCGCATCTCACAGCAGATCAAGAAGACCTACAGATAATTATCGCTTCCGGTGACATGGATACTTTGCAGTGTGTTGATAAAAAACGCGTGCAAGTATTCACTCTCAAAAAAGGCATTAAAGATACGGTTATTTATGATGAAAAAGCGGTGAAAGAGCGTTTCGGCTTCAGCCCCAAGTTAGTGCCTGATTATAAAGGTTTGCGTGGCGATCCTTCCGACAACATTCCTGGTATTCAGGGTATTGGAGAAAAGACTGCGACCACGCTTGTTAGCAATTTCGGGTCTTTGGAAAAGATGTATAAAAAACTCAGTAAAAATGAAAAAGCATTTTCAGAAGCCGGTATTAAACCGAGAATCATCAACTTGCTTAAAGAAGGGAAGGAAGAGGCTGAGTTTTCCAAGATGTTAGCAACCATCAGAACTGATGCGCTCGACAGCTTTGATTTATCGACTACAGAGTGGCGAAAGCATGCTGACGCGGAAGCGATAACTAAGCTTTTTAGTGAATTTGGTTTTCGTAGTACTTCTGACCGGGTTAAAAAACTTTTCGGTATGACCATGTCTGAAGAAGAATCCAAAGTTGCCAAGGTGGGGGAAGAGGAATTGCAACAAGCGTCAATTTTACTCTGGTTGCTTGAAAGTGAGCGCACCAATGCTACTTACGATGATGTTGTTGAGTATGGTCGTTCTTTCCTGCAAACAACGACCTGGGACGAGACAGTGAAAGCTTTGAAAAAAAGGGTGAAAGAAGAAAAACTTTGGCACATTTATGAAGATATAGAATTGCCGTTGATTGAAGTGATTGCTGGGATGAAGAGACAAGGCATTTCTCTTGACGTGCCATATTTGAAAGAACTGTCCCAAAAAATGCATGAAGAGTTGGTGGTTTTGGAAAAGAACATACATCGGTATGTTGGGTTTGAATTTAATATCAATTCACCTAAACAACTCGGAGAGGTGTTGTTCGACACGCTTGAGCTAAAACCGAAAAACGCCAAAAAGACCGCCGGCGGTCAGCGCTCGACCAAGGAGTCGGAGTTGGAAAAATTACGAGCTGAACACCCAATCATCGGCGACATTCTTCGTTATCGCGAGTTGCAAAAATTGGTTTCTACGTATGTAGACAACTTGCCTAACGCGGTTGGAGAGGACGGAAGAGTTCATTCGACTCTGCTCCAAACCGGGGCTGCAACCGGACGGATGGCCAGTCGTGATCCGAACTTACAAAACATACCTGCCCGTACCGAAGAGGGTCGAGCGATAAGAAAAGCTTTTTTGGCGGAGGAAGGTTTTGAGTTGGTGGCGATAGACTATTCTCAGATAGAACTACGTATCGCGGCTATTCTTTCTGATGATCCAAACATGAAAGATATTTTTAAGCGGGGTGAAGACGTTCATCATGGTGTGGCTTTGCGTGTGTTTGGTGTAAATTCTGAAGATGTTACCTCCGAGATGCGCAGAAAAGCCAAGGTGATTAACTTCGGTATTTTGTATGGCATGGGAGTTAATGCTCTTCGACAAAACTTGGGTGAAGATGTTTCTCGCCAAGCTGCGCAAGAATTTCTCAATGCTTATTTTCATACCTTTACCCGTCTGGCTGAGTATCTGGAAGAGACAAAAAGCTTTGCTCGACAGCACGGCTACACAGAGACAATGTTCGGCCGACGACGCTATTTTCCCGGGATCACTTCCGGTGTGCCTTTTATCAGAGCTCAGGCGGAGCGTATGGCTGTGAATGCTCCGATACAAGGTTCGCAGGCTGATATTATCAGGATCGCAATGGTGAAGATTCACCAATACATCAATGATCTGAAATTAGAGAACGATGTACGGTTGCTACTTCAGGTACACGACGAGCTTATTTTTGAAATAAAAAAAGACAAATTAAAAGTAACAGTTCCGACTCTTTTGGAAATAATGACCGGGGTTTTAGATGATAAGCAATCCAAAGGAGTGCCGATTGTGGCCGAGGTGAAATCAGGTCCGAATTGGGAAGATGTGAAAAGCATGGAAATTAAGAATTAATCATGTTTGTAGTTTTTTACGGTTCAGATAGGGGTGGGGTGCGCGATGGGGCGACCAAGTTTATTGAAACCAAAATGCCGTTAAACGGGTTGCTGACAACAATCGAGGTCAACGACTTTGAAATCGGTCGTTTGGCCAACGCGCTCGGCGCAAACTCACTTTTCGGAGAGAGTGAATGGTTTGTCTTGGACACCCCGTCAACCAATGTTGATTTCTTAGAGGAAGTCAATAATTCATTGGCGGAAATGGCACAATCGGATAACACGTTTGTTATTCTAGAAGACGCACTGCTTTCGCTCGCCAAAAAGAAGTATGAAAAACATGCGTCCGCGATAACTGAATTTTCTGCTAAGAAAAACGAAAGATTAAATACTTTCGCCATGGCTGAGGCTTTAGCAGGGAAAGATAAACGAAAATTGTGGGTCTTGTTGCAAGAGGCACGTTTAAATGGTTTACGGGATGAGGAAGTAATCGGAATGCTTTGGTGGCAATTAAAAAGCTTACGCCTGGCCTCCCTTACAAATTCAGCGGACGAAGCTGGGATGAAAGATTTTCCGTACAACAAAGCCAAGCGAGCGCTGGTAAAATTTTCTGACGGGGAAATCTCCCGGCTTTCCCAGTCTTTGCTTGAGGTTTATCACGACGGACACGCCGGCCTTCGCGATATAGATCTGGCGCTGGAGGAGTGGGTGTTGAAGTTGTAGTTTTTTGACGCACAGTTTTTATAAGGTATTATCTAGGTGGAGGTTTCTCAGAAAGGAGAGATTAAAAATGTCGTTACCTGTTGGTAGATACGTTAGAAGATGGAGCGCTAAAGATTTACGAAAACGTGAGCAGGCGCTCGATAAAGTCATTGCTGAGATGCGGGCAGAGACCGCTCGTGAAATTGAGAAATCAGATGAGGAACATCGATTGATGAGACTGGCTGTTCTTGAGTTAAGAAGAAAGGGTGTTCACTAAAAGTGTTCACAAAAACCGCGAGCTAGAGCTCGCGGTTTTCTACGAAAAGTCCCCACGGTGTTAATATAGTACAAGGTTTGTGTAACACCAAATAATTGGTTAAATTATTAGTTATCTAAAGTAGGAGTTAAGTATTCATGGATAAACTAGAGTTATTAAAAGAATACGTGGTAAACGGCAAAGTGCTTCAGCTCGCCACAATAACTGAAGGCGGCCCCTGGGTTTGTCATGTATGGTATGTGGCGGATTGGGATAATGATAGATTGCTCTTCACTTCTAGGACAACAAGAAATCATTCGGTCCATATCGAGTATGATCACAGAGTGGCTGGTGGGATTCTGGATATGGAGCTGACATCGCTTGGACAGTCTGTTCGTGGGGTTTCTTTCACGGGATCAGCTCGCGTGGTGCCGTTGTCGGATTTGCTAGGCTCAATATATAAGTTTAGTAAGCGCTGGCCTGCGGCCGATTTAGCGCATGCTGCAATTGCTAACGGTAGTACCAATATTAGGTTGTATGAAATAAACATTAACAAATGGGTTTTGCATGACGAGGTAAATATGCCATCTGATCCCCGGTTTGAATATGAACCAAATGCTTGTGATGGCATCAGTGATGTTTAGGTTTTATCCATCGAGGCCTCACAACACACCACTACAACCGTTCATGCCATAAACGAGCACTGTGTCGTACTGTAAGAATATTTACCACGTCAGTCACTTCATAGGCCACGATGTATGATGCGTGGACGACCAGTTCTCGGGCACCTTCAACTCGACCAGGCCGGCCGGCGTGCGGATTGGCCGGGAGCACGGTTTCCACCGAAGACAGAATTTGCTCCCCAAGATCTAATGCGGCAGTGAGGTTGTCACTGGCAATATATTCAATGATTGCTTCCAACTCGCGCAGTGACTCTGCGGACCATCGCAGTCTCATGAGCCGTCTTGGCTAGAGGATTTCTCTGTGACGAAGGCTTTCAGCCGGTCACGCACCTCGTTTGTCTCGTACACGCGACCTTCCACAACATCCGTCATTCCTTGCCGTACAGAGTTAACGAAGGCCTCTTCCTCAGCGAGGTAGCGCTCAATCGCCTCGTTGGCGAGAAAAGACTTGGAGCGGCGGGTGAGGGTAGCCAGCCCGTCCAGCCGCTTAGACGTTTCAGGCTTGGTATGGACTGAGATAACCGAACGATTAGTCCCGCCATATCCATTTTTATGACTCATATGTATACATTCTACTACATTAGCATTATTTTACAAACTAAAGTCTTGTTATGACCGTAAAAAATTTGACAAGCTAATAAATAACGGTCGCATGCTAAACGACCGTTATTTACTCTGGTCCGCCCTCCAGGGCTCGAACCTGGGACCATCTCCTTAAAAGGGAGCCGCTCTACCATCTGAGCTAAGGGCGGTGACTATTTTGTTTTTTTATACCATTCCTTAATTAAGGGGTGAAGAGTGTGGGACACTGTTCACGCTACCAATGTGATTAAGGGCGGTGACTATTTTGTTTTTTTATACCATTCCTTAATTAAGGGGTGAAGAGTGTGGGACACTGTTCACGCTACCAATGTGATTAAGGGCGGTACAAATCTTTGCTTACGCAAAGTGGAAAAACTATACCATGATGAGATATGAAATCAACCTTCTCGGCCGACAGTTTCTAATATCAGCCAGTTCTGTTACTCTAAGCGAGATGAAATATCTTATGTTGGAGAACATTCGAAGCGCTCATAATGTCGGTGCGATTTTTCGTACGGCTGATGGGGCCGGTGTCGCAAAGATATTTTTGATCGGTTACACACCAACCCCGATCGATCGTTTCGGTCGTGTCCAGCCGGAAATAAAAAAGACTTCGCTCGGAGCCAGTCAAGAAATTAAATGGGAACACAATAGCGATGGTGCAACGGTGTTAGATAAACTAAAAAAGGAGGGTTTTGTTATTGTCGCGGTTGAACAGAGCGAACAGTCCGTCCCGCTTACGGGTTTTGTTTTTCCGGAAAAAGTCGTTTACATCGTTGGTAACGAAATAGAAGGGGTTTCCTCTCACTCTCTCAAAATAGCCGACACAGTGGTCGAAATACCCATGCTTGGTACCAAAGAATCGCTCAATGTGTCAGTGGCTACAGGAATAGTTTTATATCATGGACTGGTTTAAAGAGAAATTGTTGTTGCAGTGGTCAATTTCCGGAGTGCTTCTCGGAATAGGTTTTGTTTACCCTAGCTTTTGGTTTGTTAGTCTTATCGGCGGAGCCTACTTTTTATATTTATTGGAAAGAGAACAGACCAGACGGAGTTTGTTTTTGGGAACTTGGCTTGCTTGGACTATCAAATCCGCCATGGCCATGGTGTGGCTATGGTCGGTCTATCCAATCGATTGGTTGCCGGATGAATTGGGAAATGTTCAACTGCTTATTATAGGCGGTTATTGGCTAGTGATCTCAATTTGTTTAGGGTGCGGGGCTGTTTTTTTTGTGTGGCTCGCTAAACTACTAAAAAAATATTTCCCCAACAGTTCAATATCTTATGGTCTTTTGCTACCTTTGTTTTGGGTAGTGGGGGAGGTGGTAGGATCAACGGTTTTTTCGATAGTTTCTTTGGGGCCAGGCGGAAGCATTAACAGTTCTTTGAGTTTCGGGTATTCCGGATACTTGTTGGCAGAAAGCGAATGGCTGTTGCCACTGGCTAAAGTCGCCGGAGTCTACGGACTCGGTTTTCTTTTCGCTGTTTTATCGTCTTTTATCTTTCATTTGGTTCGGCGAACAACCGATCAGTTATGGAAAACAGTGTCGGTGGTTCTGATCATCTTTGCTTTACTCGGATCATTTTTAAAATTCAATACAGCAAATAACGATGGCCACCTACGAAGTCTCAGTGTGGTGGTTATAGATACTTATTTTCCTCGCTCATTGTTTAGAAGTTTTGAAGGAAGCTTGCTTGTCTCTCAAGAATTGGCCGGTGCAATGGAAGTGGCTTTAGATGAGAATCCAAATTACATCATATTGCCAGAAGACTCTCGTTTTTTTAATCAACAGCAACCTCCCGGAGTGGTCAAGTCATTTTTTAAATTTCAATACAATAACCCATCGTCCGTAATTGTTGACACCAGCCGAGTTGAAAGCCAAGGAAAAACTTTTTTACAAACTTTCATTTATAACGGAGGCGATAAACCCGTCGAGCAAGTACAAAAAAGATATCTGGTTCCGCAAGGAGAATTTCTTTCTTACTTGTTAATTTGGGCATTGAAAGCACTTGGGTACAGTGATGCACTTGATAAAGTCGGTAACGATCTGTCTTATGAAGTTGGTCCAAATACAGACCAGTCAAGAGTGGCGAGCGAGATTCCCGGTGTCTTGTTTTGTTTTGAAAGCGTAGACCCTTTGGGAGTGAAGACTGTCATGAAAGAAAGAGGCACTATACCATTTATTGCCCACCCGATATCGCACTCGTGGTTTCATGAGTCTGACATTTTATGGAATCAACTCGACATCATGCTGAAGGTTCAAGCTGTTTGGAATCATCAATACATAGTGAGTGCCGGAAATCATGTTTCAGGCAAGGTTATAAATCCAAACGGTAAATTATTAAACCTTGACATTGTAGAGGAGAATAATATGTGGAGAGTCAGCAAAATAGAATTTTTACTTCCGACTACTGTAAATAACCAATAGTCCACCCCAACACAGTGGCGTTAGTTGGAAAGTAGTTGTTGAACTGTCTCAGCGTCGCTCCAAACCTCTTTACTACCATTAGGTCCCATGATGTACGGATCGGTTCCTTTGCCGGAAATTATCACGTAACCATCATTGGGTGAAATATCTATCGCGTGCTTAATTGCTTCGTGGCGGTCCATGATTATTTCGACGGGCGTTTTTTCACTCATTCCTTCTCTCATCTCCTTAACGATTTTTTCCGGGTCTTCATCATAAGGATCTTCGTTGGTAAGAATAATCTGATCGCAATATTTTTCAGCGATAGCACCCATTTCCGGGCGCTTCCAAGTATCGCGCCCGCCACCGGTGTTTCCGAGAACGCACACTTTGTAGCGGTCCGGAAAAGCTTGGTACAGTTGGGTCAGTGAATCCGGGGTGTGGGCATAGTCGACGATTGTCGTAACGTGCTTTTCCGCTTCCGGCGGGGTTTCAAAATGTTCGACTCGTCCCTTAAGAGGGGGTAATTCACGTAATGATTTTTGAATTGTTTCCAGTGATACGCCAAAGGCTTGGGCGAGTGTAATGGAAGCTAAGGTGTTGTAGACATTGAATAAACCGACTATAGGGACTCTGATAGTGGTGTTTTTAATCACCAAACTTATCCCGTCTTTATGAAGAGAGTGCAGTGTTAAATCCTTGAGAGAATATGGTAGTTTTGTTTCGACGTCGAAATCTAAAAATTCTCGACCATGCTCATCATCAATGTTGGCTACCAAATAACGAGGGCGCTTGACTGACTTTTTCACCGCTTTGGCGATTGAAAGTTTGGCTTGTTTATAGTTTTCAAATGAACCGTGAGATTCAATGTGTTCAGGAGTTAAGTTGGTGAAGATCAACGCGTCGATTTCGATGTAGCTGTGCCGGTATTGTCTTGCTCCTTCGGACGTCATTTCTATCACTGCGTGAGTACAGCCCGAGTCGACCGCCTGGCGCAAAAATTTCTGAACAAAAAAACGTCCCGGCATGGTCATTTTAAACATGTTTCGTTCAGTTTTTCCGTCAATGGAAAATTGAATGGTAGAGAGTGAGGCAACTTTTTTACCATCTGCACGCAGAATATGAGCCAACAATTCGGTGGTCGAGGACTTGCCTTTTGTTCCGGTTACTCCTATTACCACAATGTCTCGCGAAGGGTATTTGTATTTAACTGCTCCCCAGTAAGAAAGAAAGTTATGATAATAAGGTTGAAAAAAAGAAAAAACCCGCTTCGGCAGCAGTTTCTTGATAGTCTGTCGTACAAAATCCATATCCATATTTGTTTAGTATAAGCTGGATTTAACACGAATGCACGCCAGTGTGTAGAATGAAGACAAATCGATTCCTCGGCTTTTAAACATTTGTCTGTGTCATCAAAACACAGCATCATCGTATTTGTTTCAAGGCCTGAGTCACGAGAGAATTCACGGTTGAATTTTCATCTGAAATTTTCACCACAATATCTCTTGCGGTACTCATGTCATAACCAAGTGAAACAAGAGCATCAATAGCATCGGTTTGCATATCACTCAGACTGTCTGTTGAAACCATGATTGTAGCCGGTAATTTTTCAAGTTTTCCGTGCAAATATTGCACGATATTTTCACAGGTTTTCTTTCCGATACCCGATAGTTTATGCAAATAAGCACCGTCGTTTTTGTGAGCGGATTCTATGAGCAGGGTAGGGGTCGCTTGGCTTAATACTTGGAGAGCCGACTTTGGACCAATCTTCGGTACACATAGTATAAGCTCAAACATTTCCAACTCCACTTTGTTGATAAAACCATAAAGATCCAAAGCATTTTCTCTGACGGCCAGATAGGTATGAAGGGTGATTTCTTGATTTTTTTTAAAATTTTCTGTGGCAGTTAAACAGCTAACTAAATACCCGATATTGTTCACGCTTATCACAATCCACCCATCACCAACGTCTTTAATTTTTCCCGCTAACGAACGAATCATAATGATATCTATTTTACCTAAATAAAGTCTTTATCCAAACCCTTGCCTTTTTAGGCTTGCTGGGGTAGAGTATGCCCACTTTATCGAAGTATATATATGCCAATCACAAAAGGAGCAGAAAAATCACATCGTCAATCAGAGCGCAAGCGCGTATTTAATGTGCGTAGAAAAGGTGCAATGAAGGACGCAGAAAAAGCCATACAAAAAGCTGTTACCAGCGGTGACGCAAAAAAAGCAAAAGAACTTTTGCCCTCCGCGTACAAAGCCATCGACAAGGCAGCGAAGCGAGGTGTTATTAAGGATAACACCGCGGCCCGCAAAAAGTCTCGTCTCGCTACCCGGGTTCAGAACGTGAAGTAGCAAACCACTTGAGAAACGAAAAGGCAGGGTCGATTGGTTTGTGGTGAGTTGTTTCTCCGTCACCGATCACCCCCCCGCATTTTTCAGTCGAGTTGGCATTTTCAGCCATTATAAAACCGCCGGACAGAAATCCGGCGGTTTCCTATAGCCACCCCTTTAACCGATCAATTGATCAGCTGAGGATAAGATAGCTATGAAGAAATCCCCATGCGTAGCCAAATATGGCTAAGAAAATGAGCACCGGCGCAACGAACGTTACGAGGTTTTGAAGCGTCAGTCTCAGTTTGTTGAGACAGGACCATACTTTCCAATATCTCCACTGCTTCAAGAATAACCATATTTCCCACTCCCTCCACTGCTTCAGGAATGGCCATATCTCCCACCGTTTCCAGTTTTTGAGATTTTCCCAGACCTTTTTGATTCGCAGTCTCGCCGGATGTTGACTCATTGGTATAACTATATACACTTTTTACTCCTTGCTTTTTGCTACTACATCAAACAACTAAACCCCGACAACTCTATGTCTATTTTTAAATTAGGTCAAGTACTGTATGGGAAGTGTACTTAAATGCACAAAAATTTTCCGTTCACCTCTTAGCCTAAGTGTTTTTTCTCATGGCAGGTACCACGAACAGTCACCTCTATCTCATCAACCTGAAAACCTTCGACATCAATTAGCTCCTTTATTTTTTCGTCGGAAGCGGTGAAGTGTAATACTTTACTGCAGTTACTACACACTGCATGATGATGTGGTTTGTCTTGATATTCATACTGAGATTCTTCGGTGCCAAGATTAATTTTCTTAATCATTTTTTCTTTAACAAAGAGATCAAGATTTCGGTAGACTGTCACTAGGTCTATTCCCGGTATCTTGCTATGAATATCAGCCACTGAAAGAGAACCACGATTTTTCTTGAGGATCTCAAGAATCTGCTTTCTTTTGTCGGTTAATCTAATTGACATATGCAAATTACTTGCATTTTAACAAACAACTGCTAGACTATCAATTGCAAATCATTTGCATTTATTGCTAAGTTAAAACACTCTGGCTGTTCATTGTAGGGATGACAGGGAAGGCTTTATTACCTATAACAAAATTTTATGATATTTGAATCAATAATCGCCTCTGTCTGTGTTGCCGTTGTTTCCCTCGTCGGAGTTTTCTTTTTCGGCAATAACAAACGTCTCATCGGTTCACAAAAATACGTTGTGCCATTGGCTGTGGGTGTGTTTTTGAGTTTGGTTCTTTTTGAGCTTATCCCCGAAACACTAGAGCTGTCTCCTTCGTTTGGCGGAATTGCTGTGGCGTTTGGTTTTATTGTTTTTTATGTACTGGCGAATGTATTACACAAACGACACCACGACTTGGAGGAAGAAGAGTGTGACCGTAAAGGGGTCGCCTCTTTACTCCTCATTGGTGATGCTGTACACAACGTAGCCGATGGAGTAGTGCTCGGAGGAGCTTTTTTAATTGACCCGAGTATTGGTGTCGCGACAGCAATTGGTCTCGCTTTGCATGAAATACCGCAGGAAATCGTAGAATTCGGTGTTCTTATAAGGGCCGGTTATTCACGCACTAAAGCCGCTTTGTATAATCTGATTTCTGCGAGCAGTATCGTGCTCGGAGCATTACTCATCAATCTTCTGGCTCAACATGCTGAAGAATACGTATGGGTTATTACAGGAGTAGCGGCGGGCAACCTGCTCTTTCTCGCGGCAAGCGATCTCTTACCCCGCATACACGGCAATCTGAAAAACTACGGAAGCATTTGGCATTCATCCATTTGTATTGTTCTAGGCTTCACCATCATGACCACAGTTTTAACGTGGACACATAACCACTTTGGGCATGGCTATGCCACGGAGGAAAAAACAGAGGAGCATACTTACGGTCATTAATCTGTTATTTATT
Organism: Candidatus Nomurabacteria bacterium; assembly: GCA_023898585.1. Lineage (GTDB taxonomy): Bacteria > Patescibacteriota > Minisyncoccia > Phycocordibacterales > UBA918 > OLB19. Next base: position 376,229 of record CP060229.1, read on the forward strand.
GTATACTGCCTGCTATGTCAGTGGTGCCAAAAATCAAAGGTTTGATTTTGTGTTCAATATTATTCTTTTTGACCACTGCGACTTTCTCTTACGCCCAGGAACTTCATAGTGAGTACCAAGCGACCTGGCGTGGAGAGGTGCTGGAGGTCGAGGGACAAGAGATGCGTGTGATTCCTGGAACAGGTACTGAACACTTGTATCAAACACTACATATTGAAATCATTGATGGTCCTCGTAAGGGTGAAAAACTTTCTATCGAGAACGATTATCTGGAACTGAAAAAAGGTGACAAGTTTTACTTCAATTATCTAAAGTACATCGGTGGTGAAGAGATTTACTCGATTATTAATATTGATCGACGCGACTCCCTGATTTTCTTCACCCTTCTTTTTGTCGTCACAGTGGTTGCTTTCGGTGGTTGGCAAGGAGTCCGATCACTGGTTGCGCTCGCTGGTAGCTTTTTCGCGATTTTCTACATTCTTCTGCCTGGCTTGCTCCAGGGATGGAATCCACTGTTGGTTAGTTTTGCAGTGGCTTCCGCGATTCTCTTTGGTGCAATCTTTCTAACTCACGGGTTTAATCGTGAATCGTCCGTCGCCTACGCAGGGACAATGCTGGCCGTATTATTCCGGAGTATTGTCCATTGTGGCCGTCAACATGAGCAGTCTATCTGGATTTATCAGCGATGAATCTGTTTATCTTAATTTCAACACCGGAGGTTTATTGGATTTCACCGGGCTTCTTCTCGGAGCGATTATTATTGGTGTGCTTGGAGTACTTGATGATATAGCCGTCACACAATCAGCTGTGGTCTCCGAACTCTACAACAGTAACCCCGCCTTAAGTGCGCGCGAAGTCTACCGTAGAGCTCTGCGAGTTGGGCGTGAACATGTCGGAGCTTTGGTCAATACATTGGTTCTTGCTTATTGGAAGATACCCCAAAATTAAGACACCTTTTGCAAGTCTTTTAATAATACCTCATGTTGGTCTCTAAACAACCGAGGTGGTACTTTTAAGACGGAGTGGATGCGTTTTTGATTGTAATAATTAATCGTCTGATAAATAGTAGCCACTAACTCACCGAGAGTATCAAACCGGTTTGGGTCACCTAAGTCCAATTTGAACCCTTTATAGAAACTCTCTTGGTAACCATTCTCCCAGGGACAACCGGGGGCACTCATGGACTGTTTGATACCAAGCTTTTGGGTTAAGGCAGTGTAGTCTTTTGAGCAGTACTCACTCCCTTGATCGGAATGAATAATCCGTGGAGGAGCTCGATGGAGCACTGCTGAAGCCAAAGCGTTAATGACGAGCTGTGTCTGATGTGTTGTCAATATCGATACACCAACTATCTCTCTAGTGTACGTATCGAGTACTGTAGCCACATACAACCACTTTCCTCGATATTTAAGATAGGTGAAGTCTGAGGCATATATATCACCTGGCCCTCGTGGTTCCTCACTCATTAAATAGTTGGGAAACACACTACCTTTAGGCTTTCTATAGACTTTTTTGGCTGTTCTTCGATAAGGTTTGATGTCAAAGAGTTTCATCACCCGTAGCACCTTCTTCTTGTTCATCTTGAGGTGTTGCGATAACCGTTTGTGTCCGTACCCTGGATGCTCACGAAGAGCCGTCTCAATCTGTTGCTTGGTGTGCCAATCCTTTTGAGGTTGTTTATGGTGATAATAGTGATGCGTACGTGAATAACCGATCACCATCCCTTGGAGAGCCCCTTTTTAGCCTCAATGGACATTTTTATGGTGAGGTCACCGATGATTTGTTTGAGTTGTTCGTTTTCCTTCTTGAGTTTGTTGTGTTCAAGGAGACTGACCGTACCCGTGGCCTTTGTACCTAGCCAATCATAAATGGTTCGACTACTGATGCCGTATTGGTTGGCAGTATCACTAACACTCAAGCCTTCGTGTTTGATTTTATTGATAACTTCTTCTTTGATCTCAGCTGATATCTTGTATCCTTTCTTGGACATATTGCTTGTATTGTTTAAGTGATAATACTTGCAAAAGTTGTCTTAAGAAAGGGGTACCTTTCAGCGAGCAGCGAGGGTGGGGTTCGTCGAAGGTTCGTATGAATTATTTGAAGTTCATACTCACCTTCGTCAAAGCTAACGCTTTGTACCAATTTTTTGAGCTTCACTGTCGTGAAGGGGAAGCAGTGATTTTGTATTTGTCTCTCCAACGCGATAAATTTTTGCTCTGTGTGTGGTGTGATACAATGGAGACGCAACCAAACCGACAAGAAAGGTCTTTTTTAATGGCCGTCTCGGACAGATCAAGGTCTTTCTTGGTTTGGTTGCACCGGGGCGGTCATTAAAGTTTTATGTCTAGTACATCGCAAAAATTTTTCCTCTATGCCCGTAAGTCTACGGACGAAGCGGAGCGCCAGGTGTTATCTATCGAGGCCCAGCTCTTTGAACTCAGGGAATATGCAAAGAAAGAAGGATTGGAGATCGTTGAGGAGTTTATCGAAAGCAAAACTGCCAAAGAGCCGGGCCGTGAGATATTCAACGACATGTTAGCTGGCATAGAGGACGGGAAAGCATGTGGGGTGGTGGCGTGGCACGCAGATAGGTTGGCACGCAATAGCATAGATGGCGGTCGGATTATTTATCTTTTGGACACTGGAAAACTAGAGTCACTCAAATTTCCTACCCTATGGTTTGAAAACACACCCCAAGGCAAATTCATGCTTTCCATCGCGTTTGGACAGAGCAAATACTACGTTGATAATCTCTCGGAGAACATTAAGCGTGGTGTTCGCCAGAAGCTGCGTAATGGTGTTTGGCCGGGGTATGCACCGCTTGGGTACTTAAACGACAAGAACAAGCGGTGCATTGTGGCAGATAAAGAGAAAGCACCACTGATTCACAAAACATTTGAACTCTACGCTTCTGGCGAACACTCACTCGCGGGACTCCGAGAGATTATCAACGGACTCGGCTTGGTCGGGAAGAAAGGAGGACAGCTCTCTATTTCAAACTATCAGTATCTTCTCAAGAACCCGATCTACTTCGGCATGATCAGATACAACGGAGAGCTATATGAAGGAAAACACGAACCGATTATTTCAAAGCGACTGTTTGACCGCGCTCAGGGTGTGATGGAGGCAAAGAGCAAACCAAAGACGAGACAACTCAAACCCTATCTCTATCGCGGACTGTTTCGGTGCGGCAGTTGTGGTTGCTTTATCACCACTGAGACACAGAAAGGTCATAACTATCTCAGATGTACGAAGCGCAAGGGGAACTGTACCGAGCGGTACACGCGCGAAGAGATAGTTTCTGAGCAGATCAGGGAGGTTATTCAAACAGTCGCTTTGCCCAACGAGTGGTCAGATTGGTTGATTGCGGAGAACCGCAAAGACATAGAAAAGTCTGACCACTCATCGGCGGCTTTGGTCGGGAAGCTAGAAAACGAGATATATGGCGTTGATAACAAGCTTGATACACTCCTAGATATGACGATTAGTGGTCACTTATCGCAAGATGAGTATACGAGCAAGAAGACAACACTCCTCACGCAAAAGACAGGTCTTAAGGAAAAACTAGCCGCTTCCCGAGAACAAAGCCATAATCGGTTCGAACTCACCGAGAGCTTCATAAAAGCGCTTAACCAAGCCGAGAAAATCACTGCTTCAGGAAATCTCGAAGCAAATCGAGATTTCCTCAAAAAGATTGGTTCGAACCCCACCCTCGCTGCTCGCACCTTGCGGGTGCCACTTCAAAAACCCTTTGCCTTAGCCTCCATTCACAAGTCAGCCGCGTTAGCGGCTCTGGCCTCCGGCCCAAAATCGTTATTCTATTCTAAACTGCGGAGAGAGAGGGATTCGAACCCTCGAAGAGCTTTCACCCTTAACGGTTTTCAAGACCGCCGCCTTCAACCACTCAGCCATCTCTCCATTATTAAATTGTGCTCGTAAGTGGTTGAAGGTTTCATCCACCTCATGCCTCATAAATATCGGCATGTCTGCTCCTAAAAGATCGCAGAACGGATAAAAAATGAATCAATTTCATTTTTCATCCACTCAGCCATCCTCCTTTATTTAGTTGTGAGGGTGTCGTATTGCTCAAATTCTAACCGGCTACCCAGTGGCAAAGATAGTAACAAAAGTAGAGTGAATTGTACACCACTTACAACTTCTCTGTGATACAATCATACAAATGGAACCTACACCACGAAGCGTTACTTGGGAAGCGCCAGGTCATCATCATGTCGAGAAAGGGAACGATTGGTTTTTTGCTCTTGCTATAATCATCATCGCTTTTGTTGTTGTAGCGATATTGTTTGATAATACACTCTTTGCTCTTCTTATCGGCTTGGCCGGTGGGGCTCTCGCGGTTTCTGCGGCGAAGCGTCCGTCAATCATTCCTTACGCGGTTACTGTGAGGGGAGTAAAAGTAGATGATAGGCTCTATTCTTTTGGTACGCTTGATAGTTACAAAATAGATGAGGAAGACCCTCGTGGACCGCAATTGTTACTAAAATCTTCTAGAAAAATAATGCCCCTCATTATTTTGCCGATCCCGACAGACCACATAGACGATATAGAGTCCATTCTTAAAGAAAAATTAGTTGAGGAAGAATTGGAAGAGTCGTTATTTGTAAAAATACTGGAATTATTTGGGTTTTGATGTATTATTTGGCGCACTTACTAAAGGAAGTAAGTGCGAGTGCACTCGCTCCCTGTAAGAAGCTTTTCTCTCCGCTACGCTTCAAGAAAACTTCTTTCGTGAGCTTCGCCCGGAACACAAGTATAAATAAATATCTACTTGGTTCCTCGCTCGCTCCCGTAGTTTAATGGATAAAATATTGGTTTGCGGTACCAGTGCTCTAGGTTCGATTCCTAGCGGGAGCACAACGAACAAAAACAGGGTGACTTTCAGTCGCCCTGTTTTTGTGACAGCAATATTCACTATCTATTTTTAACTATAGCTTCAGCTGCCCTATGTATGAAGTTATTTACAGTCTCTGATTTCATGGGCTTTAAGCCACTCTCTTTAATCAGATTTGCTACGTACCTCTGCATCTTTTCAACCTGGTATTCAGAATTGTATCCGAAGGTGGTGTCAATCGGGTTGTTGTAAATATCTACAGTAGGGAACTTATCTTTGGCCATCAGTTCGAGAGCTGGCCTGTCTCGCAAATCTATCCAGGTGATTGAATTAACCCCTTTGGTACTACCGATACCGAAGATGCCGTTGCTTCCGTAAAGTTCGTGAATGTCTTTCGTGATTATGCGGTCCGCTTTAAACTCGGCTGTTTGCAAATTGGCCATATTGTCAAATTTACCGTTGGTGGTATCTAGACCCTCGACTTGTTCAGCCAGTTGCTCGTGCTGTTCTGAACCAAACTCAACATTTATCGTGTGGTGGTCGCTGGCGGTTGTTCCTGATGCAGTTCTGCCTGCTGTTTCAATGGTCGCTCCAGATTTTTGGGGAACGTAGTTTTCTATTTGTTCTATTTGCGTAGCGGAGAGGTTTTCTGCGTGAGTGACAGCTTTTTCCAATGAATCCTCACTCATTATTTTCGAGAAATTCAATATTTCTCCTTCTTTGATCAAATTAGGATCGCCACTTTTTATACCGAAGTCCCTCAGCTCCTCCTTAGACATGGCAGTTACTTTGTCTTTCAGTTCGTCGATCAGATGAGTACGCTGACCATCCTTGAGTTTGTGAAATAAATCATGCGCTTCGAGTTTTTTCTCTATAATATTCCAGACATTGTCTCCGGGCATCACCTTATATCCCGGAGTCTGTTTTATCTCTTTAACCAACGCGTTGATTTTTTCGTCAACTGGAGTGCCTACTGTTTCTGCTGATGTTCCCCCTGAATAGGGACTGCTCTCGGGTTGCTCGCCAGCTTTTTCAAATTCTGACTGGTAAACTTCTTGGTTGTTGAATTTTATATCTGATTTTATAGCTTCGGGAGTATCTGGTAGCGCCACTTCAGTATCTGGTGACATCACCTCCTCGTCAAGTGGGACGTCGAATTTACCTTTTGTAGTATTCATGTCTTCCATTTCTTCAGCCAGTTGTTCTTGTTGTTGGGAACCAAAATAAACCGGAACGGTGTCATTATTTGCAGTCTCTACATTTGTCATCTGGTTAGTGTACTGTTTGTTTCTCTCTGAGCCAAAAAAGACTTGCTTTTTATCATCGTCAGTGTTTACGGTGTTTTCTGTTTGGATTGTAGGGTCGGGTTTTTCTTCAGCTTCCACCGAAAAAGCCTTTTTAAGCACATCCTCCGGAATAGTAGGAGGTTCATTTTGTGCTTTAGGAATTTCCTCGTTCACCGGCTGGATTTCTTCAGTGGCGGTTTTCAAATTTTCTCCATTGACCTCGGGGACTGTAGAGCCGTTAGCGTAGACAGGTCCTAAGGAAAAGAATGATCCCACGAAACTGCCGATTGACTTTATCCTATTGCCCAACATTTCTAGATTGCCGGTAAATCCGGAAGGCATATTTTCGATACTGAAATCGGACAACTTTTCCAAATCTTCTCCAATTGCGTCCGGATTGAAACCAAGGCTGGCAGTGAGTGCCCCGATCCTGGTAAACTTGGCGGCGGCTCCCGCCCGGTCAATCCATTTTTTGCCTAAACTTTTGTTTTCAACATCCGTCCCTTTTAATTTTTGCCAGTTGTTTTTTACCGCCTCGCCGAATTTTAAAGCCAGAAGCCCTTCGTCAAATACCAAGCCTTCCTTATGCGCGGTTATTCCCGTCTTTTTGACAAAATCAACACCGTCAAGCGCCAGACTACTAAAGGCGGAAATTATGTAAGCTTGGCTACCAAGAACCATAACCGAACGCAAGCCTTCTTTGGCAGCCGTCACGCCATCGACTTTCTGCTCGGAGTAATAATCAAGTAGATTGGTTATATCTTCTTTGACTGCAGACCGATCAACCACTTCTTTTTTTCTATGTTCACGAAGAATACGAGCCATTTCATTACGGGTCTCCGATTTCTTAATTTCACCTTCTTTAGTGAAGGAAAGTTTTTTATTTATCTCGTTGATCGCTTCTCGGACCGCCGTCGGGTGTTCACTGTCAAGTTGTTCTTGCAACACTCTGTATTCTTCATCTTCCGTCTGTCCGGAATTTTCCAGTTCATCAAGACGAGAAAACATTTCACCGCGGGTCATGATACTATTTTCCTTTTTACCTTCAGCATTACTGTGTAGTGCTGAAAGTTCAGAAAGCAGATCGCTTGTTGATTTGGAAAGCCCGCCTTCTTTGAAGCTTATTCCTCCAATGTCATACCCTCTCAATTGGTATCTTTCCGTTAGATACACAGGCAGATCATAAAGACCCTTGACACCAGATATAGAAGCGAGCGCTTTAATCCACGGTTTTGACATCTCAACCACGTCACTCCCTGTCAGACGATCGGCCGATTTTTCTCGTGTCTCTGCATAAGCCCGCTCTTGTTCAAAGTTGTTGTCTCTTGGGTCTAGTACTCTTTCATTCATAGGGTTAGTTTAAAGTGGCTGATAAATTGGATAATTCTTTTTGCAATTCTTCATCACGATCGGCTTGGCGTTGGTAAAAGCTGTCAGTTATTTGCTTCAATTTGGCCTCCATTTCCTCATCGAGCGTTGTCATTTTTGAATTGGCGTACTTGGCTTCCAGTTTGTTTACTAGATTTATGATTTGGGATAATTTTAGGTGAGGCAGGGCGCTGATGAGTGCTTCTTGTATTTCTTCGTCAAGGTCACTGATTGCCAGAAGCAGAGCAAATTTCTTAGCTAAAAAATCGAGAATCTGGCTTAGTTCCTCGGTTGTGTAATCGTCATTGGAAGTTTCCATAAATAATGTGTTAATAAGGTTCTTAAATCGGTGCAAAACGCTCGTTATTGTTTGGGCTGTTTATATTGTATTGTACAGTACAATTTAACATAATCAGTCGTTTATATATACCGTGCATAAACCACATGGTATGCTATTTCTCATGAAACGAATGGGAATTGATTATGGTGCAAAAAAGATCGGGCTGGCAATCACTGACGATTCAGGGGTGATGGCGTTTCCGTATAAGGTTGTTCCCAACAACGCTGATTTTTTGCGATACATCGAGTCGTTGGTGAAAGAGAGAGGGATCAAGGAGATAGTCATCGGTCATTCAATTGATAACAAAGGGGAATCTAACTCCATTCATAAAGCGGTTGAGTCACTAATCACTGATCTGACATTGTCGCTCGGAATCCCTATTCATTTGGAGCCAGAGCAGTATTCCACGCAACAGGCGGTAAAAATTCAAGGTAAAAATGCTCACACCGACGCTTCGGCGGCATCTATCATTCTCGACAGCTTTATTACTAAAAACAAAAAATCATGAATACGAACATAAATTACGACGATTTTGCAAAATTAGAAATACGTGTTGGTACTATCAAAGAAGTTGAGGTGGTGGAAGACGCCGACAAACTACTCAAACTCACCGTAGACCTGGGCGAAGCGGAGCTACGCCAGATTGTGTCTGGCATTAGAGAATATTATGAAGACCCAGAAGTGTTGGTAGGGAAACAGTGTCCGTTTGTTGCTAATCTCGAACCCCGGACTATTCGCGGTTTAGAGAGTCAGGGGATGATTTTGGCCGGTAGTGCCGATGGTGACTTTGCTCTGTTTCATCCTGACAATAAGTTACCGCCGGGTACTCTAGTTTCATGATCTATGACTACTCTGGAGAAAGACCTTGAGGTGCAAGTTGAACAAGTGCTTCATTCGAAAAGTGTTGGGAGGGTACAAAAACTGCTTCGTTCCAAATCCGGAGTATTGATGATTTCGATTATTTCTTTTTTAGAATCGGCTCTGCCGATACCTATTATCACCGACCCTTTTTTGATCGCAGTCATTTTAGCCAACAGAACAAAAACAGCTTTGCTGGTCGCTACAACAGTTGTTTCGTCTGTTGTTGGCGGTCTCTTTGCTTTCGCGGTGGCTTCATTATTTTTTGACACCATGGTCGGGTATTTGTCGCCCGAAATAATGGCTGAGTTTCAAACTATGGTCTCTTCCAATCAATCAGATACTTTCATGTTGACTCTGGTTGGAGCGATTACTCCCGTACCGTACACTATCGTTGCCTGGGTGGTGGCGGTAATCGAGGGTGGAGTTATTACTTTTATTCTCGCTTCAGTTATTGGTCGTGGATTAAGGTATTTCATAGTAGGCTATTGTACTTATCGTTTCGGACCGCTCGCTATTTCATACGCAAAACGCTACATCGTCCTGACTTCAGTAATTGTACTAGGTTTAACTGTCTTATACATTTGGCTTAAGATGTGAGTTGCTGGTCTCGAAAGTAAGGCTTGAACAGCGTATACTTAAGGCACGTATTATGTCTTCGGTTCTTTCAAGAATTCTTCCGCCTCCGGCTTACATAACAATGCCGTCTGTTGGAGTTGATATTTCTGACACTTCTTTAAAATACATCGCTTTCGAACCAACCGTTCGAGAGGGGATTGATCGTAAGTTGAAGCTGTGGGGAGACATTTCCATACCAAACGGTATCTTGCAAAGAGGGCAACTCGATAAGCCTGAACAGCTAGTTATCGTGCTCAAGGAATTCAAATCAATAACAAAAGCGGAATTTGTCACTGTATCTTTACCGGAAGAGAGAGCTTATTTGTTTGAGACAACAATAAAACGTGATGTCCCTCTTAAAGAAATAAGAAGTTTATTAGAATTTAAGCTGGAGGAGAATGTTCCGATTCCTTCCAAAGATGTAATTTTTGATTATGTAATTATTCCGGGCGATTCCGAGACGAGAACGATGCAGATTGCCGTCGCAGCTTATGGTAAAGAAACAGTTTTGAAATATTACGATGCTTGCAAGGAAGCCGGGCTTCGTCCGATCTCCTTTGAGGTCGAAGCGCAGGCCATGGCTCGCTCAGTCATATCAAATGACATAAGTGGAGCAGTCATGTTGGTGGATTTCGGAAAAACAAGAACCGGCATCGGGATTGTCTACAAAGGAATTTTACTCTACACTTCCACCATCGATATCGGCGGTGATCAATTATCACAATCGCTACGTAGCATTTTAGGGTCCGATGTGGCTGAATCCAGCTTAACTAAAATAAAAAATACGGAAGGTTTGATGCGTGGTGTGGATTCTTCCGATGTTCACGATGCTTTGCTTAGTGTCGTTTCTATCATCAAAGACGAACTGATCACCAGAATGCAGTACTGGCATTTGCGCAACGGCAACAGTGAAGAAAGGAGGATAACATCAATTATGATGTGTGGTGGAAGCGCAAATATGAAGGGTCTGCCTGCATATCTTACCGAAACCATCGGCGTTCCTTGTGTCAGAGGTAATGTCTGGGAGAACACTTTTTCTCTTGATAACAATGTTCCTCCGATCGATAAGTGGCATTCTTTCGGGTATGCGACAGCGATCGGTCTAGCGCTTAAAAAATTCGTATGATCAATTTAATTCCTCAGTACGCAAAGAAGAGTCTGGTTATCGAGTATTGGGTTCGTGTTTGTTCCGCCTGGTTGAGTTTATTGGCGGTCGCTCTTTTTGCCGGAGCTTGTGTTCTTTTGCCTACTTATGTATTGATTGGTTCGCAAATTTCCGCTTATGAGACATCCGTGCAAGAAGCATCACAAAAAGTGTCCGATTATGAAAACGTCTCAATGTCGCTACAAGAAGCAAGTCTGCAAGCCAAAGAAATTGTTGACGAGCTTCAACTGCCGGTTTTTTCAAGTTATATAGATATGTTTGATGATCTGCAGGGCCCCGACCTCTCTATCAGTTCAATAAACCTAAGATTGAATGAAAGCGGGAAGGGCATAGCACCGGTTTTGTTGAGCGGAATCGCGTCCAATCGCCAATCTCTCTCAACTTTTCGTGATCGACTTCTCAGTAACGAAAATGTAACGACAGTTGATTTACCGATTTCCAATTTGGAGAAAGATAAGGACATCCAGTTTTCCATTACGATAACTTTCAGTAACGAAACCAAACTATGAGTAAAGCGACAATCAGAAATCTTGTCATATCTTTAATTCTCATCGCTTCGGCCCTGACCGTTTTCGGCTTAATGGTTTTTCAGGTAAGAGATCAGGGTAATCAACTAATTGCGCAAATGGAGTCTTTGAGAGAAGAGCAGTCTCAGGTGGGTTCTTATATCGCACTGCAACGTATTTCTGAGAAGTCGGCAGATGATAGAAATCTTCTGAAGAGCTATTTCCTTTCACAAGAAAGCGACAGTATTTATTTTTTGAATCAGGTTGAGTCCCTTGCCCCGCAAGTTGGTGTTGAAATCAGAACCAGTGGGTTGGGAACAGTTCAGAATGAAAAAGAAGAAGTCGAATGGATAAAGGTGACATTTTCTTTCTCGGGATCGCGTGAACGAGTGGAAAGATTCATTAAAATTCTTGAGAACTATCCCTTGCTATCGAGAATTAATTCAGTCAATTTCCTCTCCCGGTCGGGGGGGGAGTGGGAAGCGAGTGTTAATATGCAGGTAAGAGTAACGGCTTATGGTAAATAAGAAACAATTTTCTCAAATTGCCAAAAGGATAGTCAAGTCTAATAAAGGCTTGCAAAGCCCGAGGATAATGCACCCAATTCGCGAATGGTTTATTGGCATAACACTGGCCGTTATTGTCTTTGTCGCTTGTGGCGCGTGGAGTGCTTACATACACATGAAGCACAAAGACCTTTCTGTAAAGCAATTGAATGAAATAGACTCTGAGGTCGTTGTCTACAAAGAATCTTTGGTAGGAACCGCCATCAAAGAGTTCTCGGAGCGTCTAGACAAGCATGACGTGCTTTTGCAGGAGATTTCCGCTAACCCAATCATAGAAGATGTTCCTGAAGAAGTCGAAGATACAACGGTGGCCACTGCATCAAGCTCGGAAGTGATTACAGACGAGGAATTGCCGGTCGTTGTATCTAATGAGGTAGAGGAAGATGCTGTCACTCCCGAAGAAGCAGAAACCGATGGAGAGGTATTAGAGGAGAGTATGTTAATTGAGTAGACAATTGTTGCTACTATTGTCACGAAGCCACGGGGTTTCTTTCCTTTCCCCGCGCGCCTGCGGCGCGCGGTTCTCCCGTCCTTTCGGAACGAGAAGTTTCTGAATCTGCCCCTCGATTTATTTAGATGGAACCAAATTGAGGAAGAATTGAGAGGGTTGTTGGATGTAAAGGAGGTTGTAAACACCCAATTTGCTATACTTAACTAATGCAATCAAACGAAAAACTAGGTTCTGATGAACATCATAAACCAAATGTTATTTTTCGTAATGAACCAAAGTTATCTGAGCACGAGATTGACAACGATTTGAATAAAATGCGAACGGAGTTCATGACGTATATCCAGGACTTTGTAACAGAGCACGATTTATTCAAGAATGAAACAGAGGTAGGCATTGAATTTGCTCAAAAAGGAGTATCTTCTGTAATTGCCATCATTGACACGCCTGCAGGCAAGTGGGTATTAAAAATACCCCGAAACAAAAGACATACCGTTGGAGAGGGTGAATTTTTTCAGGTGTGGGAGAAAGCTGGGGTTACTGTTCCACAAGTAATTGAAACTGGTGAATTAAATGATTCGCCGTATACACTTATGGAATATATAGACGCCCAGACACTTGATACTTGCTACAGTCATGAGGAGCTTTTAGCTAAAGGTACATTCGTTGAGATGGGAGAAGCTCTTCGGTGTATGCATTCTGAATCTGCTGATGGTTACGGATTTGTTGTTGATGGTAAACCAGAATTTGAGACAGTAGAAGAATGGCTTGAGGGAGATGACATGAAAAGACGTTTTGATTACATAGATGAGCATAATTTACTTGAAGGAATTGAGGATGAGCTAGATAAAGCTCTGGAAGTAATTAAGCAACACTCAGAAAATTCTGATAGTACGTATTGCCACGATGATTTTGGAACAGCGAACATCTTCGCAACTGACCCAATAACAATTTTTGACCCTCAACCAAAATTCAACAGTGGGTACTATGATTTAGGTAAAATCAATTTTATTAAAATTGCTATGAGTGGTTCGGACGAATCGTTCAAACAGTTACTCGATGGCTACTTTGATGACAATGACTGCAACGATGCAGTACTCAATGCTTATACTTTTCTTGCTTTTTGCATGAAGTGTCCGTACTGGCATCGAACAGGAAGACAGGAGCAATTGGAGACTGCGAAGAAATACTTTAGAAATTGTTGATATTTGGTTCCAACACATCAAAATTTGGCATAAGGTACACAAACGTAGGGATAAAATACTAAATGTACGTTATGTGGTATAGCTATAGTGGCTAATACTTATTTTCATGATTAAAAAAACACCAGAAATGCGGTGTTTGCGGATCACTAAGAACAGTTAAGAATGGTCACCTAAGAGGTATTCAAACATACAAATGCAAAGACTGTGGCAAGAAATTTAGTACCAAAAGAAGAAGTCAAACCAAGCTGGTCAAACAGCTATGGAAGGACTACGTGTTTCATAAGCAAACTTTTCGGGAGTTAGGTCTGACACACAATTTGGACAGACGAACTATCAGAAATCTCATCGATACGTATCAATCGCCACCAAAGCTACACATGCCACGAAACGTGCACCTCGTAGTGGATGCGACGTACTTTGGTGAACGAAACGAGGAGACCTGCTGGTGTTTGGTTGTGTTTAGGTGTCCTCGGTCCAAAGAGAATCTGTGGTGGACGTTCTGTGGTACTGAAACCACTAGTGTATACAAAGAGGGACGTGAGTATCTTGAGTCACTGGGTTATACCATTCAGAGTGTCACCGGAGATGGTTTTGGTGGTATTAGACAAGCTTTTTCTGGTGTTCCGTTCCAAATGTGTCATGTGCATATGGAGCGGTTAGTTATCAAAGGAACAACAAGGAAACCACAAACAGAGGCAGGTCAGGTGCTCCTGGCGATGGTGAGGTCACTTCAGTGCATGGATCAAGCCACGTTTAGAAACCGAATGAGATTATTCTTCGACAAGTACCACACCTTCATGAATGAATGCACCACCCACCCCTTAACCGGTGACTGGAGTTATACCCACGAAGGGGTACGATCTGCGTATCGGAGTCTGGTCAACTTTGAACCTTACCTATTCGTCTACCAACATAACAAGAAGATATCCCGAACCACCAACTCACTTGAAGGCCACTTTTCACATATCAATCGAGTCACCTCTATCCATAGAGGATTATCAAAATCACAGAAGCAGAAAGTCCTTCATTCCATTTGCCTTGCTTCTTCTGTTTCTCCTACTGAGGATAAACTTGCTCATATTCTATGAAAATATCCCTACGTTTGTGTACCTTATGCCTAAAATTTCATCAGTGATTTTTCAAAACTTGGAACCACAAAAACACCCTCAAGAATAATTTAAATATCTCACTCTCTATTTTTGTGCCTCTGAAAGGTACCCCTTCGGGCCGGAGACAAGCTTATAAACTTGCTGTCCCTTCGATTCCTGACGAGAGCAAAGCAGTTTGCTCTCTGTAGGGGCACGAACAAAAATAGCACACTGATGTGTGCTCATTTTGTACTCGCGCCCCTACCAGGAATCGAACCCAGATCAACGGCTTAGAAGTCCGCAGTTTTATCCATTAAACTATAGGGGCTGTTTACCTTACCGTTTTTACGGCAGTGATAACCATACCAGATATTTACCGAACAGGAAATACTTACTAGCCTATCTTCCTTCTCATCAGTCTGTCTGTCTACGGGTCAGTCTGAAGCAGATAGATGAACTATCACTCAAGCATTCTTGATTGGTTAGGTGTTCTGAATTTTGTATAAATCAAAACCATGATAAAAATCAGGCCTTGGACGAAAACTATAGTGGCGCCGGTCGCTATGTCGAAATAGTAACTACTGTAAGCTCCAACCAAAGAGCTGAATATGCTAACACCAACAGCAATTTTAATCATGGTAATAAAACGTTTGGTGAGAAGGAAAGCGGTCGAACCGGGGGTAATCAGCATGGCGATTACTAGTATGATACCGACCGTCTGGATTGATCCGGTAATCGCGATAGCTAAGAGTGAAAGAAAAGAATAATGGACCAGACTCATAGGTAAACCAATCGCTTTTCCGTGAGTGGGATCAAAGCAAAACATAGTAAACATCTTGCGGAACGTGATCACTACTAACGATACTATTCCTAATATGATGCCGGTATACCAAGCCGAAGTGTTAGATATTCCCAACACCTCACCAAAAAGAACATGGGTCAAATCAACAGAGCTGACCACTTTTGAGATCATCATAATACCCAAGGCAAAGAACATTGTAAAAACAATTCCCATCACCGCGTCTTCTTTTATACGAGTGTTGCTTTTTATGTATCCAATTAATATGACTGCTAGCATAGCAAAGACAAAAGCTCCCAAGCCGAAAGGAATACCGATGACATATGCTAGTACCACCCCGGGCAATACGGCGTGCGAAATGGCGTCACCCAAAAGAGCCCAACCTTTCAGGATAAGAAAACAAGACATGATGGCGAGAGTAGCACCAACAATCGTGGATACAACAACAGCCTTCAACATAAACGAATACTGTAGTGGTTCAATAAAAAAGTCTAAAGCAAACATATATTATTCAAATGATAGGTGATGCAACAGTCCGTCGAAGGTCTTGGCGACTAAGTCCTTGGTGAATACTTCCTTAGTGGGACCGTTTGCTATTACAGTATGTTTTATAAGAGCCACACGATCACATGTTTCAGGCAGAGACAGCAAATCGTGGGTGGCTAATATTATGGTCTTGCCCTGTTCTTTTAGATTCATAAATAATGAAATCAGAGATTTTTCACTGGTTGCATCGAGTCCGGCAAAGGGTTCGTCCAAAAGCATGATGTCGGCACCTTGGGCGAGAGCGCGAGCAACAAAAACTCTCTTTTTTTGTCCTCCCGACAGCTCACCGATCTGATTGTTTTTATACTCCAGCATACTCACTTGTCGCAAAGCATCAATAACGTTTTCGTGGTCTTCCTCAGAAGCGGTTTTAATAAAATTCTGTTTTCCATAACGACCCATCATCACTACTTCGTAGACGGAGATAGGGAAGTCCCAATCAACGTCTTCCGATTGTGGTACGTAGGCGACGTGGCCGTGCTTCTGAGCAGTTTTGACAGGATCAGAGCAAACCGTCACTGTGCCGGATTGTGGTGCTACTAGTCCCATGATGACCTTGAACATGGTGGATTTACCCGCGCCATTCATCCCAATCACACCGGTAAAAGAACGGTAGGGAATATCGATTGATGCACCGGTAAGAGCTGGCTTGTCGCCGTAGAATACAGTGACGTCTCTCAAAGATATCGCGATGTTTGTCATAGTGTTTAATGATTAATTACTCGTCAGACCGGAGATTATTGTGTTTGTTGTATGTTCCAAGAGAGCAAGATAGTTTGGTGCCGGACCGTCTTCGGAAGACAAGGAATCAACAAAGAGTATCCCACCGAGTTTTGCATTGGTGGCATTGGCCACCTCGTTTTGCAAGCGTGGCTCGACCGTGCTCTCACAGAATACAGCCGGAATTTCCTTCTCGTTCACCGTATCAATTACCGATGCTACTTGTTGGGGTGTTCCTTGAGACTCGGAGTTGATCGCCCATAAGTAGATTTCTTCCAAACCGTAATCGTTAGTTAGGTAGGAGAAGGCTCCCTCGCAAGTTACTAATACACGGTTATTCTCCGGCAAACTGTCCATAGCGACCGACAATCTTTCCCCAACGGCTTTTATTTGTTCGGAATATTTCTCGGCTCTGGTTGCGAAATATTCAGCCTCCTCTGGCAGTAGCTTGGTTAATTCTGATCTTATATTTTCCACGTATACCAAACCTTGTTCAGGCGACATCCAGGCGTGCGGGTTTGGTTTGCCGGCATAAGCGTCGTCTCTTATGTTGATGACTTTAACACCGGTACTTACCGTCACTATGGGCACAACAGGAATACTGGCTCGCAGTTTTTCCGTCCACAACTCCAAGTTCATCCCGTTTTCAAAAATAACGTCAGCCTTTGACGCTTGAGTCAGGTCGCTTGGGGTAGGTTCATAACCGTGAATTTCAGCCCCGGGTTTCGTTAGTGAAATAGCGGTGACTTTATCTCCTCCAACCTCACTCACCATGTCGGAAATGATTGTAAACGTACTTAAGACCACCAAAGAGTCTTTTTCTGATTCGATTTCTGAACGTTCCGTTTTTGAATTGTAGAACAAAACAACTACAAGGGTGGTTAACAATACTGCTGTAATAGTGATTTTTCTCATGTTTTAAATAATAGTAGTTTAATCAAAAGAGGGGATGTTAGAACCGTGAGGGTCTCTCGTCGGGTGGCCTAAAAATTCATCCAGCTTTCTTGCCACTTTGTCACTGAGGGCGTGTTCCAGAATGTCGGCTTCAATATGCACTTCGTCACTCGGGATATTTAATTTTTTACTCAAAAATACTTCGATGACTCTGTGTTTGTGAGTGACTTTTTTACCAACCACCAAACCTTTAGGTGTCGGTGTTACTCTGCCGTATAGCTCTTGTTTGATCAGCTTATCTCTCGCTAATTCTTTTAGGCGCTCAGAGACGGTTGATTTACTCAAACCGAGCTTTTCCGCTATGTTTGTCACGGAAATTGGCAGGTTCTTTTTCTGAAGCAAGTAAATTGTCCGCAGATAGTCTTCTTGGGTAGCGCTAATATTCTTCTTTGAAGATTTTGTTCGCACACACGAACTTTAGCATATTTAAAATATGGTGCAAATTGGTTTGCGTTATGTTCAGGAAATAACTTAACGATAAATCATGTGAGCCGGTGTCCAGTCATGTGAGGTGACAAAAACCAAGAAATTTACCGGTTTTGGTTTAAACACGTGCTGTGCACCATGTGGGACGACGTTAGAACTTTTTTACAGGAAAAAGCCGAAGCACAACTTACCCAAAATTAAGTGAACTACCACTCATCAACTCAAAAGCACGTTTCAGTGCTTGTATTTCAGGGTCGTCACCACGTTTGTTTTCAGTCATGACTTTTTCCAGCTCAGCTTCTGTAAACCAACCAAATTCTGAATGGTCATCAGGGTGAATCTTAATGTCTTCAATGGGCGACAGGAAGGTGGCAAAGTAAATCACTTCAACAGAATGTGACCCCTTCACATCATTGGTATAGGTGAAAGAAGCGAACGGTTCACCAACTGCAATATCAACTTCAAATTCTTCTTTGATTTCACGCTTCAGACCTTCCACAAGGTCTTCACCATAATCAATATGCCCACCAGGTATTTCGTATACCCCCGGCAAGAATTTCTTGGTGCCGGCACGCTTTGGTAGAAATATCTTTTCTACGCCGTCAAAGTTTTTATGAATAAGAGCACAAGCGGTTATTACTTGTTGGCCATGGGCCGCAGTTTCACTGTCGTGAGATGTTTTATGTTCCATTCAGCGAGTATACCAAAGACTTGAACGGAATGTATATTGCTAATTAAAGCTAAAACTTGGTGTGCACCATGTGGGACGACGTTAGAACTTTCTTGAGTAAGAATTGCATGTCTGTGTAGATTTGATACAACTATTTTGTCAGCCACTAGTGGAGGAAATGACAATGTTCTCAAAAATTTTCCCATGGGCATTCTTTTTTAGCTGGATGCCGTACCCCCGACGTTTCTCACTGTTTGGTCGTAATTTTGTACTTCTTTACGGTTCTTACTATGAGCGGTACAAGAAAGCGGTAATTCGTTACCACAAATCTCAACTCAGCAATCTGGATGTGGGTTTCCGGATGGAGGAGGCCGGTAAGGAGCTGGTTCGTCGTCGTAATGAAGCGAGAGAGAGAGGTGTTGGACCTTTGGATCCTGGATATCCAGATCTTCATGATGTTATGGATCTGTAATTTTAGGGTATAGACCACCACAGCAAAACCATCGCTGTCTGGTGGTTTTTGCTTATATAGCACTCAGTATTTGGTTTTTTGTTGTTTGATTAAGTAAATCTAGTTTTTCATCGTGATTCCAAGATTGAATTTCTTTTTCTCTAACTCGTGCCTCCTTGCGAGTGGGGTAGCGCTCTAGATGTTGGAGAAACACAGGTCTGTGCATTTTAGTGTGAAAAGCACCACCCCAACGTAAACCATTATGTTGCTCAATTCGCTTACGAACATTTGATGTTACGCCGGTATAGAGTGACCCGCTAGAACACTGAACGATATACACATAACAATACATATGCGCTAATAATAACAAAGAGAAAGTCCTAGAAAAACATCCCGACACATTTATCATTATTGTGGTCACGAATCACTAAGTATATTTCTGCACTTCGTGAGAAATCTACTAAGTGTTCTCGACCCCGGCTCATCTGTTTTCTTCGCTAGGAAAGGCGAAAAAAACATGACTCCGCCTCGCACCAAGGTGCGCAAGCAAAGCAGTTTGCTTGCTATAAGAAAAACCACTGGATTGACTCCAGTGATTTTTCTTATACCTTTGTGCGCGATGAGAGACTCGAACTCCCGACCTTCGCAGTGTAAATGCGCTGCTCTACCAACTGAGCTAATCGCGCGCAGTGTATTTTTTAAAAAATATTCTATATGTATTTTAGATATACCCAAACACTTACCAAATATTCTTGTAGGCACTATCGTACCTAATTTTTAGAATAATTCAATAGTCGCCGGATTCCATTGGTTGGAATTCGGCGACTGGTTTCGTCAGAAGTAGAGTGTCACACAACGTTTCCTGGTGGATCTGCGGTGTTTTTCCTTCCTTCTTATTCGCGGTCTATCTTTGTCGGGATGGTTTTCTTCTCCCGATTTTTCTCCTGATTCGTTCAGAGGATGATAATCTTTATTATCGTTGGCTTTTGGATTGTTCATCATCTCTACCCATTTTTCATAATCCACTGCAATTAACCCCCTAGTGACTGGCCCGCTTTCTTTATAATTCGAAAAATTAAATATGGCAAGGTATACTTTCGATTATGATCGAAATCTATTGTGTTGTGACAGGTAAAGTACAAGGTGTGGCTTATAGGGTATACGCTCAAGAATCGGCCACCAATTTAGGGTTGGTTGGATACACAAAGAACCTGAGCGATGGCTCTGTGGTGGTAGTTGCTCAAGGGAGGCCGGAAGTACTGAAGGAATTTATTGAGTACCTACACGAAGGATCGCTCACTTCCAAAGTCGAAGGGGTAGCTGTTGAGTGGAAGAGTGTTGGTAAAACTTTCGATGAGTTCTCGGTGTTACATTAAACACTATGGGAAAAACTGATATCCAATGTCTCGGATTCATCATGGATGGTAATCGGCGTTGGGCTAAGAGCCGGCGTCTACCCACTTTAGCTGGGCATAAGCGCGGACAGGAAGTCTTTCAAGATTGTGTACGATTTGTGCGGGATAGGAATATACCACACGCTATTTTCTATGCTTTTTCTACCGAGAATTGGCAACGTGAAAAGTATGAGGTTGACTACCTCATGTCATTGTTTGAGGATGTTTTGAAAAAGGTACTGAAAGAGACGGAAGAGAATAAAGTAAAAATAAAAATTATCGGTCGAAGATCTGACTTTTCTTTATCACTACAGAAAATAATGGACCAAGTGGAAGCAAAGAGTAGAAAATATAAATCGACTACTATCTGGGTAGCCTTGTCGTATGGTGGTAGAGCCGAGTTGATAGACGCGGTAAATAAAGCTGTGGAGTCCGGCAAGAAAGTGTCTGAAGAAAATTTTAAACAGTTGCTTTGGACGGCGAAAATGCCAGACCCCGATATGATAATAAGAACCGGCGGGGAACAAAGGCTATCAAATTTTTTACCTTGGCAGTCTACCTACAGCGAGCTTTATTTTATAGATAAGCTCTGGCCGGCTTTGACCAAAGACGATTTTGAGGACATACTCATTGAATATGAAAAGCGAGAAAGACGTCGTGGGAAATAAAACCGAGCCGATGGTTTTGTACGAAGACAAAGATGTTTTAATTATCGACAAACCATACGGCTGGTTGACGCATGAAGACGGACACTCTCTTGAGAGTCCGATTGTAGTGAAGTGGTTTTGTCAAAAATATCCTTCTGCGGTCGGTGTTGGTGAGGCAGGGTATTCTCCTAAAGGCCAGGAGTTAAATCGCTCGGGGGTGGTGCACCGATTAGACAGGGAAACTTCCGGTGTGCTTGTCTTGGCTAAAAATCAAGAAGCATACGAACATCTAAAACAACAATTTAAAGACAGGCAAGTCTATAAAGAATACAGAGCATTTGTTTACGGCAGAATGAATGATAGATGGGGAACAATAAACCGACCGATTGGGCGTAGCGCGAAAGATAGCCGACGCCGTTCCGCCGAGCGCGGGTCGAAAGGTGTTCGTCGCGAAGCGATTACGGATTTTGAACGTATCGGTATGGGTGAATATGAAGACGAGTCGTTTTCTTACGTAAAACTCATCCCTAAGACCGGCCGAACTCACCAGCTTCGAGTGCACTTGCGAGCGATTGACCGGCCGATTGTGAAAGACTCTCTGTATGCTGAGCATAAAATATCCGGATCAAATAATTTAAAGATGGACCGACTGGCTCTACATGCCCACGTTTTGGAAATCCAGTTACCGAATGGATCCCGAGAAAGGTACATAGCCCCCGTACCACAAGATTTTGAAGAGGCAGCCGAACGCATTGCAGAATAGATCTTATCATGTTAGAGTGTGGCACGTTTTAAACGGCTCGTTTGTTTAATTATTCAATAAGATTATTATGAAAGCAGTAATGGCGGGGGTGGCAGTGTCACCTGTAAATATGGAAGAACGAAAGGGACTCGGCATCAGACCCGGAGATACCGTTCGTGTTCACCAGAAGATTCAAGATAAGGAGAAAACCAGAATTCAGATTTTTGAAGGATTGGTTTTAGCAAGAAAGCACGGAGACGAACCGGGAGCGACCTTCACTGTTCGCAAAGTAGCGAGCGGGGTTGGAGTAGAGAAGATATTCCCGTTATACTCACCCCTTATCGACAAATTGGAAATTGTGAAGCGTGCCAAAGTTAGAAGAGCGAAACTTTATCACATACGAGAGAAAGTCAATCGAGAAATTAAGCGTCAGATGCGTCGCATGAGTTTGGTTTCAATGTCTACTGAGTCTGGGGCTGAGGCAATGGCTCGGGAAGCTGAAGAAACTGCCAAGGCTGAAGCTGAAGCGGTTAAGCTTGCTGAAGCGACAGTAGAAGCGGATGTAACCAAAGAAGAAGTGGCTCAAGAAGAGGCTACAGAAAAGACTGAAATTCCGGTTGAGGTTGAGGAAGTAGAGAAAGAAGTAGCTGAAGATTCATCCGAAGAGGTAAAACCAACTGAAGAAACTAAAGGGGAAGTAAAATAGGAAGCTGGTTAGACAGAAGAACATAAGAGGAAAGATTAAAGGCTACAAAAAGCGAATCCCCAGGATTCGCTTTTTTGAATGATGGACAGCTTGAATTGACGGTTTACATAATGCATAATGACGATCTGTCCACGTGGCGAAATTGGTAGACGCGCTACCTTGAGGTGGTAGTGAGAATTATTCTCTTGCTGGTTCAAATCCAGTCGTGGACACACCTAGAGCATATCCAAAAACCCTACACAAAAGAATAAATTATTGTCTAATATTTTGTTCCGGCTCGTCGGTTTGCAAAATTTGGTCAAAAAACCGCTATAATTTCTTACCGTACATCAGTATGGCTCGAAATTCTATCAATTTTTTGTCTCAAATTTTGCAAACCTTTGGAGCTCGGAGGGTTTTTGGACATGCTCTAAGCTGAAGTAAAAAGAGCAACATCCGAAAAACACTGCTCTTTTTGTTATACTAACATTCATGGAAACCAAAAAAGATTCTTCTTACGGGGTAGTGCCGATTAGAAAGAAGGGTGATTCCTGGGAGGTTTTCTTAATACACCAGTACAGTCGGATTGGAAACAATTCATACTGGGCTCTCCCTAAAGGGCATCCGGAATCCGATGAAACTGCCATAGAGACCGCAGAGCGAGAGCTGAAAGAGGAGACAGGTATGGTGGCTGAAAAAATATTAAATGAACCAATCTTTGACCTGCAATATTCATTTGTTTTTGATGGTGACTTGATAGAGAAGTCGGTTTTTTATTTCATCGGGATTGTCACAGATATGACACAGAAATTGAACGGTACAGAGGTTAAAGAAGCGGGGTGGTACTCGTTTGATGACGCTTCAGACAAACTTGAATACCAGGGAATGAAAAATCTATTTGAAGAGGCGAGAGAATACATCGAAAAGAACATGATGGATTAGGAAGAAGACAGGGATTTTTTTTTTGCAAAAAAGATTTTTTGTGGTATAA
The DNA here is from genome assembly GCA_023898585.1 of Candidatus Nomurabacteria bacterium. Lineage (GTDB taxonomy): Bacteria > Patescibacteriota > Minisyncoccia > Phycocordibacterales > UBA918 > OLB19. The sequence continues at coordinate 399,554 of CP060229.1, forward strand.
TCTCAGTCAGATGTTTAGGTAGGTGTTTTATCTTGTCAACTTTTGAAAGGAGGACGCCATGCGTCTAGTAATATTTTTTCTGTCAGTATTCTGCGCGTCGACGGTTTACGCAGAATATCCGACAAACAACATTTTCTGCTTTGATGTTTCGAGTACCATAAGCAGTGAAAAGGGGCCGAGTGGTCTTCAGAGCTTGTACCGTATCTTGCAGAACGAGGTAGAGAACGAAATGCAAGTATACAACAACGATGAACTGACTTGGCATCTAAAGGGGGGATGCACCATCGATGTCGGTAGTCGCGTTCCTATATACGACCAAGAACAAGCTTGCGTGGCGGGAGTGTTCCAGTGCGAGCGGGTCGGGTTTCGAGGTTGGGTGCAGACCAGAAAGTGGGTGGGCGAGCTATATCTCGCTGGCTTCAAGGGAGGAATGGCCCACGCTTGGACTTTAGGTCGATTGTACCGCCGAGAAGACTTTCATTTACCTAAGGTATGTGAGAGTCGTGTTAGGGAGCTTGGTGGCGTACAGATTTACGGCTATCAAGCAAACAATGCCAACTGGCAAGACAGGAAGCTCAACAGTATCTGCGCTGATGAGCTTCGGTATAATTTTGACACTCATCGCCAGTCAAATGACTCACGGGCACATGATCGGCGTGAACCTTACCCCAGACATCGGGGAAATGTCCGTCACGGAGAAATAAATGAAAAATTCTCTCCGGAGGAAAGGAGGAATTTGGAGATAATACTCCGAAACCAGCAACTTAGACGACAAGGGCAATGAGGAGAAAAACAATCAGCCGGGAGTGCGAACTTCCGGCTGAATTTAATTTGCTCCACAGATAGTCTGTGGTTTCTAGGTTTCTAGGTAAAAATTACTTCTCTCACTTTTTTCACAATCTCATCGAGACTAGAGTGGGCTTTTATGATGTAATCAGTGATCTTTCCTTCGTGAGCAGAGCCGATGTTGTTGATATCATCCATTGAAGTGAGCATGACCACTTTGACTGATTTCCCCCAAGGGTCTTGGCGTAGTTTTTTGAGCATTTCGTGTCCGTCCATGATTGGCATGATGATATCAAGCAGGATCAGATCGGGCTTTTCTTTTATCGCCACTCTGAGACCGACCGAACCATTTTCCGCAATCGAGACACGGAAACCACTCTCGGTAATGGCTTCTGATATCGCTTCTCTGATATCCGGTTCATCCTCAACAATAAGTATGTGTTTGTCCATATCAACGAGATAATACCACGACTCCGAACTTTTTTGACATATTAAACGCTATCATGTTGTGTCATAGCTTGTTAAGATAAAGGAATGACGTCAACGAAACAACAGGACATTCTAAGACTTGTCTTCAAATTGATTTTCTATTTCTCGGTCGTTTTTGTTTTCTGTTTTGTCGTTCTGTTGGTAGTAGGCAAGTTGGGAACGGTTGGGTACGTTGTCGGTGGTTTGGTTATTATTGCGATGCTCTCGATTTCGTTTTTCCTGTATAAAAAAATAGACTCGCAACTAGCGGTGACAATCTCTCAAACCAATTACACGGAGGACAGTGCTTTCACTTCTTTGTATGACAGGAGCCCAGTTGCTTATTTGACCATTAAAACCAGCGGTGAAGTAATCGGCGGTAATCCGGCGTCGGTTAAGCTTTTTCGTGGTACGACAGATTCAATAAATGAAGTAAATTTCTACAATCTGATCCCTATTGATTCGGAGGTTGAACCTTCCATTCTGAAGAGTAAGGTGGACGCCGGAGTCACTATCAATGACATTGAGACACCGCTTCAGACCTTTGACGGCGAAATAATCTGGGTTTTATTGTCTGTATACAAGCACGGCAGTTACGAAGAAAGACTAGTGTCTTTGGTTGATGTTACCGAACAGAAACACATCGATACCGCCAAGTCGGAATTTGTCGCTCTGGCCACTCACCAACTGCGCACACCGATATCTGCTATCCGCTGGAATGTTGAATTGCTTAGGAATGATATGAAGGATAGTCAGACAGAAAAGCAAACTCGTTACTTAACCAAAATAGAAAGGAATGTTATAAGAATGATCAATCTGATCAATGACTTTCTCAGTGTCTCCAAGTTGGAGATGGGCACTTTTGCCACTAAGGATGAAGATATTGTTTTGAGCGATTTCTTTTCCAGTATTGTTGATGAATTCATAGAGAAAATAAACGAAAAGAATATTACAATCAACAGAAGTGAGTCATCTTCGAGTCTTACGATAAGAGCTGACAGTCGTCTCTTCCATATTATTGTCAGTAATCTTGTATCCAATGCTGTTAAGTATTTAAACCCAGGAGGCAACTTGAATTTGTCTTTTGAGTTAAAGGGTGATCAATTGGAACTAGTGGTTGCCGACAACGGAATCGGCATTCCCGAGCCGGAGGTAGAAAAATTGTTTATTAAATTTTATCGGGCAAGTAATGCACAAGCACACCAAACAGAAGGCACCGGCCTTGGTTTATATATCGTAAAACAGTCAGTTGAAAGACTGGGGGGTGTTATAAGGGTGGAAACCGCGGAAGACAAAGGGGCGCGATTTATAGTCAACATTCCCGCACAGGTGGTGTCCAATTGATAAATCGGTTAAGATCAAGGTTATGAAAATCCCTGGTAAATTTCAGCTGATAGGCCTTTTGCTTGTCTTGCTATTTCTTTCCTTTCCCGTGCAAATGTATGCGCAAGTAAAATCGGAAGTAGCAGGTGAAGAAGCGTATCGGGCGGTTTTGTTCCAATTGATTGAGACACTGCAAAAACAAATCTTATCTTTACAAAATCAAATTGATCGACAATCTGAAAAAAATGAAGAAGAAGTTAAGGGATTGAAGGGGGTCGTGGATATTGAAGCTGTCTACCGGGTTGATGATGTTGAGGACTTGGAAAAAATCAGAACCAAAGAGCATAAGGAATATTTCAAGAGAGTATTCGATATCTTTCCTGATAATTACGACAACAAGCTTAGAGAGTTGATTGTTTTTGCCGGCGATGGAAACGAGTTTGATGCTTTTGTGGAAACCTTACCGCCCACTCACACTAGCTGGCTTTATGCTGTAAGTAGTGAGGTGTTTGATATTGAAGATTCTCTTCCTAATACAGAATTGATAGTACACGAATTGGGACACATTGTTTCTTACGAAGAGGACATCAACATACCTCAATCTCGCTCTTATGAATGTGATCCATATTTTGACATTCGCGGTTGTCCGGCGGAAAATTCATACCTTAACCAATTTGCCGAAAAGTTCTGGTCTCCATCTGACTTAACCAGAGCCAGCCGATATGCGACCAAAGAAAATACCTCCGAAGAAGTTTTGGTTTACTATAAAAAACACAAAAACGAATATGTCAGCGATTATGCCACTTACAATCCGGAAGAAGACTTTGCTGAATCTTTCACCTTTTTTGTTTTAGGAAAAGTGTTGCTAAAAGGATCGGTGGCCAGAGAAAAGGTGGATTTCTTCTCAGACTACGAGGAGTTAGAAAATATACAAAAAGAAATCGGAACAAGGTTGTAGAAGGTACAGTATTCGTCGACCATAAAAGGGGACATCGCTTGCGCATTGCTCCAAACCATTGACAATAATTAAAAACCATGTAGTATATGTTTGCTGGCAAGACCGGCGATTCATTAAAAAATGAGTCGAAGTACCTAAAAAACATGGACTCCAGGCGGAGTCAAAGGGACATAGTCTCAAAAAGAAAAGGGTCGGAGGACTTCTAAAAAACTCAAAGGCCGGAATACAATGCAGTACCGGCCTTTTATAATTGTTTTTTCGGTGCTGTATTGAGCAAATAGTTTCAAGAAGCGAAGTTACTGTCAAATTAACAATTCGACTGAATCCTTGCAACGACAATGTGGCGGGACGTTTTCTAATCAATAGCTTGTGAACACCTCTCTAGTAATTGGACTGGTTTCACCAAGTTAATACCGAAGTGATGTCGATCGTTCACATAGTGAGCAAGGTACTTCGGGAGATGCTGATTGATCACTCGATGGTCAACCGGTAGTGCGTCCAGACACTCTTCCCGCAGAGTCCGGTTAAAGCGTTCAACGTGAGCATTGTCATTGGACTTCCTAACCCGGGTATGTCGATGACGTATTTGTATACGCTCCGTAAAGTGGGTACTGAACTCACTCCCATTGTCCGTTTGTACACACTGAAACAGAAACGGTGCTGCCACTTGAGCTTGTTTAATGAAGTCTGTGGCGGTACGACAGTTGGCTCTTGTATAGCAACGAGCATAGGCCCACCTCGAGTACACATCAATACAGGTGAAGACATACAGTACCGTCTTGCCTTGCACCGCCAGATGTACCGTATCGGCTTGTATTAAGGCTCCTGGAGCGTTAACTAATGGTCGTGGACTTGGTGGGTGATATCGCTTCCACGGACTCCGTTTCTTGGTATAGCCACCTCGGTCTAGAGTACGCTTCACGGTACTTAGTGATACATGAATGCCATTCTCTGCCAGTACCCGGTGTACCACTTCCGATGATCGTTTGGTACGCAAACGAACGTCAACAATCTTTTCGACCAACCCATTGTCTAACGTCCGATGACTATGTTTAGGTCGACTGCTCTTTGTGGGAATAGGGTGAAGACCAATGACTTTAGCTTTCTTGCGCCACTCCACAATCGCTCCTGGTGAGAAACCGAAGTGCCTGGCAGCACACCGTACTCCGTGTTTATTGGCAAACAATACAGCGTCTCTACGAATCTTGGGCATCTTAGGATTGGTTGTGTACATGACACTAGTTTAAGTGACTAGTGTTCACAAGCTATTGAACCATTACGCGGGGGTTGACAAATAGAATTTTATGTGCTACCTTGTTGTTTGAGTCAAACCATTTTGGAGGTAACAAATGTATTTTGGAATCATGCATGGAGCGAAAGCACACCTATTCACTCCAGGAGCCTCAGCAGAAGTTGTGTACAAAGCACAAAAGCTTCAGGCCACAATCATAGAGCATGACGGTCGTCATAGCGTTATTGTGAAGCTTAATGAACCTATTCTTCGGGTGATCATTACAGTGACCAAGCGCTTGTTTCGTAGTGACCTCGAGGAGGAAAGTGTCGAATGGATCGAAGAACTCTCCCTTTGGGAGGATGACGTGACGCCACTTAATGATGTTCAATAATTAACGTCTTTCATGAAAAACGTGGGAGGCGTTTTTCTGTTTAAAATTTAGTTAAAAAAATCAAATCTTGTTCTCGAACCTTCGAAACTATTAACTTTCAACCTTGACATTCTTCAAAAATAAAGTATTATGCTGAGACATTTTATGCGCCTTTTTCTTGTTACATTCGGTTTTTTTATCGTTTCACCCACCTTGGCTTTCGCTAAGGTGCCGGATATTTACACCAACGAAAACTATATAAACAGCACGCATGATGAACCGGCAACGTTTTACCTAGATGGCTGGGGTGGCTTCTACGGCACCACTATCTCCGGTCGTCTTTTCACTCAGAAACCTGTTACAAATACCGAAGGAGTTCGTTTGCACAAATTCCAAATTGATCAAGCTTACTACTACGTGAGTGACAAAGGCACTATTTGGGCTGGCTCGGATTTGGAAGCGCTTTCCATATACTGGACCCTTGTTTAGAGTGATTTTTTGTCACTGACAACTCGTCAGTTTAATCGAAGCATGAAAAGACAGGTAAACTGCCTACTCACTTCGATATCGATCAACAAATCTTTTTAGTATTTGATTGGCGTATGGAGTGGATTCTTTTTTTATAACTTCAATCAAATTATTGGCAGTCTCCGCGGGGAAGTAACCGTGGTGTTTATAGGCGTTGATACGAACAATAAACCCTGACGAATCGCCTTCGGGATGAAACTGGGTGGCGTAAACATTTTGACCGACTCGAAACATCTGTACCGGACAAGTATCACTTGAGGCCAAAAGTACGCTTCCCGGAGGAACGTCATCGCATGCCTCTTTATGTCCCAACAAGACCCTGATTGTGTTGGGGAAATGAGTAAGTAGAGGATCATCTCTACCTTCTTTAGTTAGTGTAATATCTTTTCCCCCTACCGCTTCATTGTACTTTCCAGAGATTGATACACCTAGATAACTGCCAAGCAGACCGGCTCCGGAACAGGCACCTAAGAAGGGAAAGTCTTCGCCCACCACTTTCTTCAATAGGAGTTTGAAATCGGACTCAACCTTTTTTTGAATAGCGCTTTTTTCTTCGCTTGGTTTGCTGATATCAAACGGACTACCTCCGACAATAATTGCAAAATAGTCAGCTAAGTTTAGTTTCGGAATCCCGCTTTTTTCCGCTCTTAATCTCGTCACCTCATTTTCTTTTAGTCCGCTAAACTTGAGTATCGACTCGAATTCATTATCAGAAGTATCGTCTTCCGGGCGCAGTTGGATGATAAGACAAGTTTTCATAGAAAATCAGTATAACAAGTAAATCTACAATATAAAGATTAAGGAAGAGCGTCCTATAGAGTCCATAACAAGGAATTTTACAATACCCCCTAGGGGGTATATAATATTTTTCATGTCTCACGAAATAAATAAGAGTAAATTAATAAGAAGACTGAAACTTATCGAAGGCCAGGTGCGAGGTTTACAACGGATGATAGAAAAAGACACGTACTGCATTGATGTTATTACTCAGACTTCGTCTGTAAAGCAGGCTCTGTCCAACGTGGAAGATATCTTGCTCAAAGATCACCTTTCTCATTGTTTGGTTAATCAGATTAAGGAAGGGAAGGTGGAAAAGGCGAGGGACGAAATACTGAAGGTTTACCAATTAAAACGGAAATGAGTATGGCCACTTACCGGATTAAAGGCATGCACTGCGCCAGCTGTGCCACAATTATCGAAAAGACTCTAAAGAAACAAGATGGAGTCAAGTCGGTTGTTGTCAGTTTTGGTACGGAAACCGCTCAAATAGAACATGATTTAGACTTGGCTCCTCTAAGTAAATTATCAGATTCATTGTCTAAGTATGGCTATTCTCTAAGTGATGAAGCGCTGAAAAGCAAAGGTGGTGAGGGAGAGTATTCGGAACTAAATTCATTAAGAAGAAAAGCGCTAGCAAGTATTCCACTGGTTATATTGTCCGTCCTCATGATGGTCTGGGAGATATTTGGTTCCGACACCGGTCTTATCCCATCCGTGCCGGAAGATTACATGCCGACCATCAGGTACTTGATGTTGGTAGTCGCCACCTACATGTTATTTTTTGTCGGTCGACCATATCTGGCGGGAGTGGTGCGTTTTGTTAAGTATCGAGTAGCCAACATGGATACTTTGGTCGGTCTTGGCACGAGCGTTGCATATTTTTTCAGCCTCGTCGTTGTGCTTTTTAACGACCGGCTTTCGCCTTATCTTGATACCGGTGTTGTCTACTTTGACGCGACGATAATTGTGATTGGTCTTATTACGCTCGGAAAATTCCTTGAGGTCCGTGCCAAGTCACATACCAGTGACGCCTTAAAAAAATTGATTGGCTTGCAAGAAAAAATAGCCGTCGTGATACGTGACGGAAAGGAAGAGGTTGTTCCGGTTGGTGAAGTTGCGTTAGGAGACGTTGTCCTTATAAAGCCCGGAATGAGATTGCCGGTGGATGGCACTATCATTAAAGGTAGCTCTGACGTGGATGAATCAATGTTAACCGGCGAACCTCTACCTGTTTTTCGTGAGAGTGGATCAAAAGTTAGTGCCGGGACAGTCAATACGACCGGCTCGTTTACCATGAGAGCCGATAGTATCGGTTCCGACACTTTGTTGGCGCATATCGTTAAGCTTGTCAGTGACGCCCAAGGATCAAAAGCACCAATTGAGAAATTGGCGGATAAAATTTCCAGCGTTTTTGTGCCGATAGTTTTGGTCGTTGCTATTGTTTCTTTTCTAGCTTGGTTAACGCTCGGATCTTCCTCTTTAGTACAAGCGTTACCTTTGGCAGTAGTCGCTTTTGTTTCAGTTTTGGTGATTGCTTGTCCTTGTGCACTTGGTTTGGCTACGCCAACCGCTATCATGGTGGGGGTAGGTAAGGGAGCGGAGAAAGGTGTCTTGATAAAGAACGCCACTTCACTGGAAACTCTTTCCAAGATTGATACCATCATTCTCGACAAAACAGGAACTCTAACTGAAGGTAAGCCGAAAGTGCTTTCTTGGAGTGTAAATTCCGACCATGAGGAGAGGGTAGCCAAGGCGGTGTATGTGCTTGAGAAAAGATCGGAACATCCACTGGCGGAAGCCATTGTTACTTATTTGAAGGACTATCACTCGGAAGTCGATGTCAAAGATTTCAATACTTCTCCCGGCAAGGGTCTAAGCGGGGTTGTCGATGGAGTTGAATATTATATAGGCCGAATTGAATACGCAAGAGAACTTAGAATCCGGTTGTCAGAAGACGAAATTGAAAAAGTCACTTCTTTGGGACAAACACCGGTCGTTGTACTAAGTAACAACAAACACTTAGCAACTATCGGTCTCGGCGATTCGGTTAAGAAGGGAGCTAAGGATTCCATCTCGCGGTTAAAAGAAATGAACATCAAAGTCGTCCTAGCGACCGGTGATCATGAAGGTTCGGCAAAGGTTATAGCAAAAGAAGTAGGTATTGAAAACGTGCAGGCCGGACTTTTGCCGGAGGCCAAACTCGATGTAGTAAATAAAGAGAAATCTAACGGGAAGAAAGTGGCTATGGTTGGGGACGGGGTTAACGATGCTCCCGCCTTAGCCACTTCTGATGTTTCAGTGGCAATGGCGACCGGAACAGACGTGTCAATCGAAGCGAGTGATATTACTTTGCTTCATGGCGACATTACTAAGCTTATATCTGCTGTTGTCTTGTCTAGAGTTACCATGAGAACGGTCAAACAAAATCTTTTTTGGGCTTTTGCGTATAATACTCTAGGTATCCCGCTTGCTACCGGTTTGTTTTATCCGTTTTTCGGTTGGCTTCTTTCTCCGGCCTTTGCTGGCACTGCCATGGCTTTGTCCAGCGTTTCGGTGGTCGGTAATTCTTTGCGTTTAAAAACTAAAAAAATATGAGCAATTCAAAAATAATCACCCTACACATTGCCGGGACTCACTGCAATGCCTGCAAACATTTAATTGAAGATGTCATGTCAGAAGAAAAGAATCTCAGTGAAGTAAAAGTGTCGCTAAAAGATGAAACCATTTCGTTTACTACAACATTGGGAAATACTAGGGAAGAACTGGCCGGTATGCTAACTTCTATTCTCAGTAAACATAACTACAGCGTACATGTCGAAAGACAGGAAACAAAAAAACTGAAAGATGAATGGACCTGCGCGATAGTACTTGTGTTTGTCGCGATACTTGGTTTTGTTTTGCTCGAAAAAACCGGCCTGGCTTCATCTGTTAGTTTGAACGAAACCACCTTCACAACCGCTTTTGTGGTTGGTTTGGTAGCCTCTGTCTCCACTTGTTTGGCGGTTGTTGGTGGACTGGTTCTTTCCGTTTCGGCGACTTATGCTCATGAAGGAAAAGGATGGCGACCGCAAGCTTTATTCCACATTGGTCGGTTGGCCGGTTTCTTTTTGCTTGGTGGGTTGTTGGGAGCGCTTGGTGAAATAATGCATATCGGGATCTATGGCAGTGCAGTACTTGGAGGACTGGTCAGCGTGGTGATGGTTGTGCTCGGAATCCATTTGCTTGATGTGACAAAAAAAGTAAGGATGTTCACTTTGCCTAAAAGCGTCTCAACATTTTTCACTGAAATTGCACATAAAACAGGCGTCTTCGCTCCGGTGTTGCTTGGAGTTGCTACTTTTTTTCTCCCTTGCGGTTTTACGCAGTCAATGCAGATAGTTGCGCTTTCGTCCGGAAGTTTCTTCACCGGTTCTCTCGCAATGCTCATGTTCGCTTTAGGTACTTTGCCGGTGTTAGCGCTATTATCCTTCGGTTCGCTCGATTTGGCTAAAAGTCGATTCAAAGGGGTGTTTTTCAAAACAGCCGGTCTCTTGGTTATACTTTTCGCTTTGTTCAATCTCCATAACACATTAGTCATTTTTAGTATCATTACACCAATAATTAGTTTTTAGTATGCAAACAAAACATATAGCCGTAATAATCTTGGGAGTTGGTCTGCTGATTGGAATCAGCGCCATGTCAAGGAATAATTCTTTTCCGGCCGATATAGATGCTAGTAATACCGGCGGAATAGCCGGTGCTGAGGCGGTTGTGGAAGATGGCGTTCAGTACATCGACATAACCGCAAGAGGTGGATATTTTCCAAGGGTCACCAAGGCCAAAGCCGGCGTGGAGACGGTCATTCGCGTGAGAACCGAAGGTACCTATGATTGTTCTAGTGCCTTGGTGATACCTGATATTGGTTATCAGTCATATCTTAAACAAACGGGAGTGGAAGAAATCAAGATTCCGCTTGAAAAGACCAAAGGCAAACTTCGAGGTATGTGTTCGATGGCGATGTACCAATTTGAAGTCGATTTTGAATAAACTGCTCGTTTAAATAAGGCTTAAAACAAAGCCAAAAATATACAACTACGAGAAAATCGTGCCACGTGTACACACTAATATTTTGTGGTATAATGGTCGTGTCGAGAGAGGTTTTATAAGTTTTGTAATCTTAATTGTTTATGTCACTTATTAAATGGGAACCTTTTGAAGAGTTTGATCGTGTCTTTAGGGATATGTCAACTTTACCTTCACTCAAGATGTCGAATATGAATTTTGATCTTGCGTGCGATGTTTATGAAGACGGAGATAATCTGGTTGCTGAAATGAATTTGCCGGGGTTGGATGCGGATTCGATAGATGTTGAGATAGAAGAAAATCATCTTCGCGTGTCCGGTAAAAGGGAGGAAATTCAAGAAAAGAAAGAGAAGAACCATTACACCAAAGAAATAAAACGCGGTTCTTTTGAGAGACTTGTCCCGCTTCCAAACCCTGTTAAAAAAGATGCTGTCGAGGCAGAGTATTCCGAAGGTGTACTTAAAGTCACTATGCCGAAACGAGAAGCCAGTGAAGACAAAAGGATCAAAGTGAAAGTGAAGAAGTGATAAAGGAAAAAGACCGCTCTACGAGCGGTCTTTTGTTGTATACTTTTTCTGTGTATAAAAAGTATCTTTTGATATTGGCGTTGGCGGTAGGGTTTATCCCTTACCAAGTTCATGCACTATTGCCACCTGATTTGGTCGTCAGTGTTGGATCTCAAATAGTCCAGTTTTTCTCGATAGGCGCGGTTGTGGTGGGAGGAGTTTTTTCCAGTTTGGCGTATTGGAGTCGCCGGTGGTTTTGCTGGTCCAATAAAAAAGTTTGGAAAGTAATTAGCCTTATAGTTTTTATTGTCGTTTGCGCTATTGTTCTGGTTTACGTGGTTGAGTTAGAGAAACAAAACAATAATTCGCTTAATCAAATGGAAAAACTACAATCGATAAATGCTGGCTTGGAGGAACGACTAGGAAACAGCGTATCACTTGCTGATTATCAACGACTGGTAGCCGAGCTAAACAAGCAGTCACCCGACTTCAGGCCTGATATATTTTTGTTTGCTACCGGTACACAAAGTTTGGATAAACAGTTTCATAGTGACAATATCATATTGTATAGAGGAGGTGGTTCTTCTTTTGCGCTGGAGATTGACTTCAATCGGATCGAAGTCAGCCCCGGAGTGTACACTCACTACACCTATCTGAACGGAAATATAAATGGAGAAATTATATCTGACTACGATAGTGTCTTTGCCACCACAACAACACTGCAAAAAAATCGATATGTAACAGAAATCAGTAGGGTTATGGCCGACGATTTGTCTCCCCGAGATAGCTACAAAGTCACTGTACTGGTGAACGGTGACCCGGTTTCATTTGAGATAAAAAATCTGCAGGGTGATTTTGTGACCAGAAATCATCCTGATTATACTCAACTGCAAAGCGAAGGAACGGCGGAAGTGATTTATAAAGGAGAGAAGTTCGAAGCTCAGGCATTGGTTGAAAATACTTATGCTAACAACTATACAACCAAGATATTCTTTCCCGGTTACCAGGAGATAGATTCAACCACTCACCAGTTTGTGTTGTGGGACGAGAATGAAAATTTTTACCTCATAGACATTTCAGAGGTTAGATCCGATACGCCTGAATACCCATCTCATGTTTGGTTACTATACAAATCAGCTTCCGGCGAGACTATTAAAAAAAGTTTTTCGGCCAGCGTAAGTTCGGTCTCCGATAAGATTGGCAGAGTTTCGTGGTCAGTTTCAGCTCCTGATTTTGAAGGCGCGATGATAACAGTATCTCCGGTGGTTCCGTTTAAACAAAGTGGCGAGGACAGGATAAGAACTGAAGTAAGTGGTACGATTTACGATAATAACGGCTCCCGTTCGATCGGGGGAATTCTGCATTTGGTTAAATGACAGCTAGTATGTTTTTGTTACCGGATAAATTCGTTGGCGAAGAAATTGGAATTGGCGCCAAGGCTTTGCGATTAAATGAACTTAGACAGGCCGGATTTAAAGTCCCCTCATTTGGAGTGATACCAGCCAGAACGGTGGGTGGCTTAGTGTCCAGTTTAAATGATCGAAAAGTCACCTTATCAAAGTGGTGTGATGAAATAAAAACTTCCGTGCCGGCGGAAGAATACGCCATCCGCTCAGCGTCTTTAATCGAAGACGGAAAAAAACATTCCCAGGCCGGACAATTCAAAACAGTGCTCAAGGTGACAGAGAATCAACTGGGCGAGGCTATAGACAGCGTGATTAACGATTATGTTAAGAAAACCGGTGGCAAGCACGGCTTCTCAGTTATTGTTCAGGAGTACGTTACTTCAGATTATGCGGGAGTGATTTTTTCCAGAAACCCCATGGGGGGTAGGGAAATGGTTATCGAATATTCACAAGAAGGAGGAGAGGTGGTGGTCCGTGGAGAAAAAACTCAAAGGATTGTATTTTCACCATCACAATCAGCCAAACATCAAAGCGAACTACCTTTTCTTGCCTTACTGGCAAAACGAACCCTTGATATTGAGTCAATATATGACTGGCCACAAGATATTGAGTGGCTTGTCTCCAATGGTGAGATTCTTTTCTTACAAACTAGACCGATCACCAATATAAGTGAAAAAGAATGGCAAGGGATAAAATATCTGGAGAAAAAATTCAACAATAGGAAAAGTTTTTACTACGAGCGAACAGCGATTTCGGAAACTTTCTACAAACCGTCTCCGCTGGCTTTTTCCATACTACGGTCTATGTATAAGAAGGATGGTCCGATTGAAAAAGCTTACCAAAATATCGGAGTAAAATATCTGGCAACGGAACAGTTCGAATTGATTAACGGGGAGTTGTATGTAGACAAGGAAGCTGAGTTGAAATCCTTGTTTCCGGCCATGAGTTATTTACAGTTTGACTCATCGTTACCGAGGATCGGTTCTTTTTCAGGTTTGTTAACCTCTGTCAAAAACTTTTTAGCATTGTCATTTGTTTCTGATAAAAACTATTTGATTCTGAAAGAAAAAATTAATAATTTACTAACCGTTTCTCTGGACGAAGAACTTAATTTAAAAGAAAGGTGGAAGTTTTTAAATGATAATTACCCGGTTTTGTTTGAGATTAACTTAAAAGCGCAAAGAGCAATCTCGAAGCTAGAGCAGTTGTTAAAGGGTGACAAAGTGCACCTGCCGGCATTATTGGCGAGTGATTGGGATGAAGCGTTGGGGAAAGATTTTCCTGATTCTATCTCAGTTGATGATTGGATTGGCAATTCGTTTTCCATAGATGATATTTCCGATTTTAAACAGGCGAATGCTAATTTTAGCACTGAAAATTCGGGTTTTAGCCGATGGTATCGGTCGTTACCGAAATGGAAAGTGCAAGGATTACAGCCCTATATCACAAAGGCGAAGAAATACCAATTTTTACGCGAGAGAGTTCGCCGGACTGAAGTCAGACTTATCAGTTACTTAAGAAGGGAAGTTTCGAGAATTGCTGACGAGCATTTTCCCGGTGAAACCGATTTGATCAATTTTTTCACTATCGACGAACTGACTACCGAAAATTTTTCCAAGGAGGTTGGTATGAAGCGTCGGAATAATAACCCTCTCTCAGAAGATGTATCATTACCGTCTTTAGTAGCAAGTTTTTCAATGGCTGAAAGCAATATTGGGAATGTAGGTTTGTCCGAAGGGGAGGCGGTGGGCAGGCTTGTTTATGTTGATGATATTGAAAATGGTTCCGAGTCGAAAATTCTTTACACCGACATTTTATCACCGGATCTGACGCAATATTTTGACCGGATCGAAGGGATCGTTACTAAGCAGGGAGGAATGTTGTCGCACTTGGCGGTGGTGGCAAGAGAAGCGGGGTTGCCGGTGGTAATGACGACAGAGCCCTTGTCGGCCGGAATGCAGGTAAGGATTGACGGTTCATCAGGCGCTGTTTTTGTTGAAGGAGGGAAGTGATTGAATATCATTACTCTCTAATACTTAGTTGGCGATACTTATTGTTGATATTCTTCCATAACAACTTCACCAATATTGCTCCAAATAGTAACCACACCTGTTTCATCAAGAAGTCCGTATCTGTACCAAAGTCTTTGTGTTCCTAGGGCTACCTGATTGTCGACAAAACTGTTTTCGCACGATTTCAATGACGGCTCGGTGTTTTTAAAAGTATCGAAGGTAACAGTTGCAACTTCTTCCCATTCTGTTGTGTCATACGAACGTTCAATTGTGTACGTTTTCTCACATTCTCGCGAGGGCAATAATAATGAAACTTCGTTTTCGTATGCAATGATTGTGTTCGGTGCCTCTAAGTAATTAGCCTTTTCTGCTAGAAGTTTTTCTGGGTTATAATCTCGAATTTCATCATACCAGAAAGGAACACTGCATGGGTTGCTAAAGACGACTTCTTTACCTGTTATGCGGTTGGTTGCGCTAACTACAACTTGGATGCAAGAAACACCCGGTAAATAAATATACCTATAAACCACGAGACTACTTATTAAAATTAAAAACAGGATAAGTGATATCAAATAAGACTTTTTCATGCCCAAAGTATATCAGTTTACATTTTGTCAGGACAATGTAAGAAAAAATTATACGAAAGATGATGAAAAGAGGATTGCTGTTTGGTGAACTGACGATGTAATTTTGTGCGTCGTGATCACAGCTTCTCACTAGGGTTAGGGACTGTGGCCAAGCTGGCTTTATTCTCCACAGTTTGAAACTTGTTGTTTAGTGCAGAAAGAGGAGTGATAGTAAGGTTAGGACTATAACAATAAACTTTTTCAAATTAAAGTGCTCTTTATATATGAAGACAGCCAAGATAATTGGAACCAATATTGAGAAAGAGTTCACTGTGTAGACAATAGCAAGATTGCCCGTAGTAGATTTTGTAAAGCAGTAGACTGATAAAAATAACAAGACTCCATTAAGAATCCCAATTCTTTTTAATTTTTCTCCAGACTCTGCTACCTGACTTGATGTGAGCTTATAGTAAGTTAACGAGATAAATCCGCTGATAAGAAAAGAGAGAAAAATATATCCAAATACGTTTAGGTTGTTAACGGTAACAACTTTAGCGGTCGCGGAAGAAATTACGGCGAAAACGGTCCCTACAACCAAATACAACAACCCTTTTCTTAGGTTGGTTTGTATACTGTTCTCGCTTCTGCTAATAAGCAAAAGTGGCACCGAGATACCAAGAACGAAACCCACCCATTCGTAGGCGTTTAATGGTTCGGAGAATACAAAAACGCTAACCAACAGCATCAGGATAGGACCAAGTGTCTTGTAAATAGGGAAGTAGATAGTAGTGTGTATATTTTTTAGACTGGCTATACGCGTAATTATTGCTACTAAATAGAATGTCCCATTTACAACTGCTGTGAGTATAAATATACAAATGGGAGTGATTTTATCTAGAGAGAGAATAAAAAACACCAAGGCTAGCCCTGATGCTACAAACATCGAATAGGTACTAACCAGAAAGCCATTGTGCTTTTTTTCTGCAGATACTTTGAGAAAAAAAGAATAAAGACCGGCTGCTAGTCCAGAAAGTAGAGCGTAAATAAACCAAGTTTCCATCGAGAGAGTGTATCACAAGTGTCGTATTCAGAGATACACCATTTAATATTAGATTCCATCTTTACCCGCATGCTTGCATTGGGGCAGTTCATTTTAATCAACGGTAATGGCGCAGACGTTTCCGGCGCAAGCGGGTTTATGCTCCTGTTGTTTTAATATTCCCTTGGCCAATAGAGCACTGTATATTTTACATCCCACGCAAATACCAAACGCAGTTTCCATAAACATGAAAGCAAGACATATTCCGCAAATAATCATGTTTGGTAATCCCTGGACGCCAAAGACAAACAATAATAACAACATCACTCCGGACAGCATGAGCCCAATGCCCCACGCGAAACGCTTTTGAATAGCGCCTACATACTCAGGTTGTTGTTTTCGTACGACCAGGTCAGATAAGCGGGTTATTGGTGAGAATTTGGTTCCGACTACTACTTTCATCAAGAAATCAAAAAAGAAAATCACCACAACTATTTTAATATATAAAAAGTCCCGTAGGTAAAAAGCTTGAAAGAACGCAAATATTCCGAGCGCGAACATAATCCCCGCGCCGGCGCGGATTGCTCGTTCATTTAATACCGGATAAGGTGCTGGTTGACCGTATATGGTCAGTCCGGGAATGATTTGGCCGTACCGGAAAAAGCCGTATTTTTTTAATTTTTCAATCATAAACGATCTGAATGATACCACGTTTCTATAATATTTAAGGAAAAACTGAAAAAGGTGGATACACTTCTAAAGAAAGGTTTACTCATGCGGGATGAACGGTACAAAATAAATGAAAGGTTCAACCTATCTTTGCAGTAACCCGACAAATAGGGACAGGGACAATAGAATCTTAAATCACTTGGCATAATATTTTATACCCCGGCCACTAACACTGTATCCTTGATTGGAGGAGGAGACAGTTAGGCTGATGATCTCGAGTATACACTGCATGTAATAGGGAGTCCAAAGAACAATCAGAACACACTTTTACCTAGAGTATTGTCCCTGTCCCCATTTCCTTTACCTAGAGTATTGTCCCTGTCCCCATTTCCTGTCCCCATTTCCGATTTAAGCCACCGCCTAAGTTGCAGCCGAAGTTGGGGTTTTAGGAGTTAGTTGGACAGCAGTGGAGTCTGATGTATCGAAAAAAGTAGGACTAATTTTAGTTATCCGGCGTGACTTTTTTCTGTAAGTGAATATAGAGCACTGCATTTCCAGAATGTACATTATTCAGACCAAGTTCTTCATAAGTAAAGGTTCTATCTTCGATGACATCAAACTTTTCTTTTATTAAATCAGAAAAATATTCTGCTAGGGTGTGAACTGGATACTCAACGACAAATGTTCCGTACAAGTTAATACGTATGTATTCTTTACCATTACGCTCAAAAACTACCTGATTTTGTTTGTCGTCAGGATGGGGAACTATTACGAACAAATTGCCCCCAGGCTTAAGTTTTTCGTGAACCTTGCTGAGGGAAGAGTCGATGTCGTTGTTGTAATGTAAAGAAAATCTACTGACAGCCAAATCGATACCTCCTTCGTTTAAACTATTGTTTTCATAATCACCAATTTGTAAATCAACATTTTCTAGTTCTGGATGGTCCTTTAATCTTTCACGGAGTACCTTAAGGATATTTTTTGCGGGGTCAATAAGAGAAATGTGCTTTGCCCCATTAGAAATGTAAAAGTCTAGATTTGGCGCGTCTCCGCAACCAATATCTGCAACGTCTGCACTTTGTATAAGGGGACGGATTTTTTCTAGCATGTATGTCGTTGGTTTTTCGGCGTCTGGATTCTCTGTAAAAAATTTCTTTGCCCCCTCGGTGTAATCTGTAGGTGCCGAGTCATAAGCAGTCTCTTTTTTACATAAAAGAAGAAGGTTGTGGAATCCGCCTATAATAGGACGAGTAAAAATGTCTACTTCAGGGTTGGGAATTGCTAAATTTGTATCTACTATCTCTAGTCCATTTTCTTCAACCCAGTCTTTAGCCTCGTCGTCAGTTTTCCACTCCTTGAAGTGAAAATTTTTAAATGAGTCAATTTTCCCTATAGGGATAGAGAGTATAAAGTACGATCCATATTTTGCATTTGTTACTTGAGTCCTGAGGTATTTATCTGGGTCAGACGCGTGTTCAATCGAATCAAGAAACACGTAGGCGTCACTGTCGCCAAGATACTCAAAATCGTTCATGTTCTTTACTTCGAAAGATATGTCTTGTGTTGGAATATGGTTTATGTCCAAAATTACTCTAGTAACCTTTTCTCCGACACTTGAACCCTCAACTAGATTTATCTTTCTCTCGGTAACAAATTGTTCGTCAAGCATGTAATCTGTTGGTGCTGAATAACCACAATCAGTTATAGATTTGGGGTTAATTCGTTTTAGCCACTCGAAAGTGGTCATGTGTCTCACTCTGTGATAAGAACCATTCACATGCATACAGTGATAATTCGCTAAACTCGTTGCAGTTTCGTTGTATATAGAATTATCAGCGCTATTAGTAAAGATCATTGCGTAATTATGTGCAGCCATTCGGAATTCTTCAAAATCAACATCCAGTGCACTACAAGCGTCTGTTATCTGTTTAGTCAGATTGGGTTCTTCAGATAATGCCCGAATCAAAAAAGCATCTACATCATCAGACATTTTTTGTTCATCGATTTTGTTTTCATTGTGTAACAAACCCTCGTTCATACGATATCTAAAACTAGTAACTCTTTGTAGTAAGAATGATGTCTAAATGTCTCCCTGTGTATCATTTCTAAACCAACGTCACTGAAGAAGTCTTTAACTTCACTTCTTTTTAAATAACTCCTCCAAAATACCCTACAAGGAGTTCCAGCCTTTCGGTTTAAGTACCAATCTCTCCAGACGAGATGTGCTTTTTGGAAGAGGTTGTCATATGTTTCTTCAACAAAGATAATTCTATTCTTGGTTAATGATACGACGTTTTTTAAATATTCCTTATTTTTCGGTATATGATGGAAGGAAAGGTTAAACACAGTGACATCGACGCTTTTTTCTGGTAACCGTAAGTATTTACCGTCATACAAGATTACTTCGCTTTTGTTTACTGTATTTTCATACACGGCAATCTCGTAGATTTTGAGTGACTTAGAGAAACCACGAATCATCTCAGATAAATGACCAAACCCATTGCCAATCTTTAGTATATCCGCGTTCCCATCGAACAGGAATGGCTTTATCCTTTCGAACCATTGTTGTTCCCTTTTCTTAAAGAGTATTGAGTAATCTGTCATGTGATAATAATAGCAAAAGTACCACCCCACCGTATACACTATTTTGTACGAGAGGATAGTTCTAAATTCCCATTAGTGTCCATTTGGCTAGAAATGAAATGATTAGGAATTACAAAGCTATTTGGTTTCAATTACCGTTTGGGCACTTACTGTCCATGGGGTGGAACCAGTTTGAGGAAATTTGTTTGGAGTGGTTGGAGGAGGCGAGGGAGGTGCTTGTATAAAAAACCGCGTCCTTTGCCATAAGCTAGGGACGCGGCATTTACCTCATTATTCGACGTTAAGGAGTTGCATCATTCGATCATAGTCGTTTTCCAGCACTTTTTCCTTGATGGGTCGGTGCGTTGGGTCAACTTCCACGCGATAACCTTGTACGAGACATGTCTCTCGACTTCCGACACCGTTGGTAAAGTCGGGTTCGCCCACCAGTGCATACGCATTTGCACTCTTGGGGAGTACAGCCTCCACTTCCTTGCGATCGTAGCGAAAGATCGGAACAGGGTAGTTCGAATCGGTATAGAATCGTACCGCTTCTCCCACCTGTTGCATGGATTTCACCAGGAACTCTGGTTCGTACGTATCAGCCCGAGCACCTTTCTTTGGCACTTGTGTGAACCAGGTCTCATCCGGCAGTTGCATGAGCACCATGAGGCCTCCTGGCGCTTGGTCGAGTCCGGTTGGCTCCATGAGTTCACGCCAGTGCTTTAGTAGCAACTTGCGTGCATCAGGACCTTTGCGGATTTCACCAGCATCACCCTCACGGACGCCAAACATGCGTGTTCCATCACCCCATCCATGGGGTCCAATGTCACACGACCAGGTTGGGAGACGACCATAGTCATTGCCCTGGACTTGGGAAATCGCGCCGATACTCAACAGGTGGGCAAAGGCAAAACCTTCTTCCACCTCCTGGTATACGTAGCTACAGCTTGCATCACCAGGTTGGATGATGTATGGGTTCATCGGACCACTGCTCGGATCATACGCGTGATGCTTCTTGTAGAACTCGATTGCCAGCCTTGCGTGCTCGGTCAAATATTCAGAAGCCCGAGGACCGAGTCGTGCACGCAGCACCGGATCGACAAATGCTTCCACAGCCGAAAGGATTGAGAGGAAAGGGTACTGGTACCGACGAAGGTATGTCTCCAGTTCCACCACCTCGACCGGACCATAGTGTCCACTTTCGAGTTTGTGGAACTCGTCGATCGTGATGCGACCACCTTCTCGTCCGCGAGTCTTGTCGCTTGTTTGCCACTTGTAGGCGTCGACAACACCACGTTCGGTTGCCATCGGGCCAACGCCGTGGGCAACGAGTAGGATCTTGATGCCACCTTTGCTCATCCCTACGTACTCGGCAGACATCGTGGTGAAGTACTGATCCCACGGGGTCGGGTTGGAAGGGTCGTAGCCATTCAGGTGTTTCGGCGGAGTTGCAAGCCGTGCATCGACCACGTCAAGCATGGTGCCGACATGACCTTTGTCTCCAGCGAATCTGGAAGCTTGCCGGAAGGATGGCACGAAGCCATCCATGTGGAAGAAGCTCATAGCTTCACCAGTTGCGGTTTTTTCAGACATTAGTAGTCTCCTTGTTTCCGTTTTTGGATTTGAAGGAACGGACAATGTGTCCGGCGAAACAATACAATATAAAGATTTATTTGTCTACATTAAAAAAGTCCATAGTGGAACTAAAAAGTCATTATTTTATTCTGTTTCCCAGATATCTAGGACAGTAGGGCACGTACTGTCTCTCGGGTGGAACCAGTTTGAGGAATTGTGTATTGAATGGCTTGAAGAAGCGAGAGTAATTTTTGTATGAAAAAGCCACCCTTCCGCCGAAACGAAAGGGTCGCTTTCAGTTTCGTGGTTGGGTGGCGTCAGTCAGGGCGGCGGCCTTCTTTCCAGCCACCGCATATGGACTTGTAACCAGGCGGGAACGCCTCGTTGAACGTGTGACCACCGTGTTCTTCCAGGGCGCGTTGGACTTCCCAGCACACTTCGTCCCGCTGTTCTTCGGTCATGTTGATGAACTGCATGGTGTAGACTCGCGCCATTGCGTGAATGTCGGGCGACGTTTCGATACTGGGGTCAGTCAGGAAGTTGACGGTAGTGGTGTCGAGTCGCTCGAAGCTCCACCGTTTCTGAAATGCTGTCTGTACAGCGTGGCGAATGGCTTTCATCTGCGGTACTTCGTCCGCAGTGAAACCGGTCACATCGACAATAGGCATCGTGTCCTCCTTCAGGCCAGGAAGTTCCGGCCGTCGAGCTTGTCATTGCTGTTTTCGAATGCGTAACGACCGAGCGCCTTGAGTGAGTCAGCGGTCATCCCGGAGATGAGCTGGTCAATACACGGTTTTTCGCCCGAGAAGCCGACCACCAGTCCGTGTCGTTTGACGCCGCCCCAGTAGGGCGTGTCGCCCGAGAACAGCAGGTGAGCGTTCGAATCGGTCTGCCCGTCATCGTTGCGTCCCTGCCAGAGCTGGAGCGCCTTGCAACGGGCGATGTCGTCGAACGGGTACTCCCAGTTATCCTTTTCACCCACGCTCTCTTCATAGAGCAAGTGCGGGTAAATCGGGTAGTTGGGCCAGTCGGGGTAGTCTTCCGATCGCACGTCGTCCATCGACGGAACGAGGATGACGAGATGACCTTGGCGACGCTTCATGGCGTCGGCGTAAGGGCCTTCTTCGGCGAATAGTGTGACCGAAAACACCTGCTTGGCCACCTGGGCGGCCAGTTGCGGGGTGAGGTACTTGGGGGTGAGCAATTGGCTCATGTCGTTTCTCCACTTGGTTGCGAATTGTGATTGCCGAAATGGCGGGAACTTGTAGATCGTAGTGATCCATAAGCTGGCAAAAAAGTATAGCAAAAGTCAATTTTTGTAAATACTAACTCGACATTAGTGAAACTAGAATCTTCTGTCTGACCTGGGCTATGCAGAGATTTTTTCCTCTATGATGCTCTTCAAATCAGCAACGTCGTCGCTAACGTATGATTCTGGTAGGTGAGAAGCAGATTCAATTTCGACTTTTGCTTCCTCGTACTTTTTATTGTCTAAGTAGTGTCGAGCTTTTTCGTAATGCCATATTTGAGAGGCAATATTTTTATTTTTAGTTGATGCAAAGCGTTCTATGGCTTTTGTGTAGTACGCATCTCCTTTGTTATTTTTGCCAGTTCGGAAACAAAGCAGTCCTTTTGTTGCTGAAAGTGATGGTGGCAGCTCATCGTCTTTATACTTTTTGAGGATATCCTCAGCTTTTTTAAAATGTCCGCCTAAAATGTAAGCGTGAGCTAGGTTGTTTTCAATGTAAGGCATGTCAAAACCAAGCTCTAGTGCACCTTCAAGTAGTTTTATTGACGCTTCGTAATCCTTGTCTAGTGAAGAAAGTATAAAACTATAGTCAGGGTAAACTTCACGGATGCGAGGTTCTATTTCTAGAGATTTCTCGAAATAAGTTTTTGCATTGTCGTATTGCTTCATCCTCCCTAGGTATGCTCCTCTTAGGTAAAAACCAAAAGCATCCTCTGGGTGAATGCGTAATATGAAGTCGGCTGTTTCTTTTAGTTTATCTAAGTCGTCTCTGTCAACGGCTGATCTCCCTATGTTGTAAGATGATTTTAGGTGATCAATTTTGATATTAAGATTGCGCTTGCCGGAGATGTGTTTTTTGAATAAAGAGGCAGCTTTTTCGAAACAAGCGTCACCTTGAGTGTTCAGACCAACTGATTTATAGCAAACTCCAAGATTGTTGTATAAAAGATCGTTGTTTTTCTCTTCTTGTATCTTCTTTTGGTACCAGGGTATCGCTTCTTCGAAGTTTCTTAGCTCCATTAGTAGCCAACCAATCTTATGCTCCCAAACGTGGTCGAGTATCAACTGACTATGTTTTGCCTTTACGAGTGTTTCTAAGGCTTCAGCGTATTTTTTTCCGTTCACGTACAGATAGGCCAGGTTTTGATAACTGTGTATATATCTAGGATCTATTTCAATAACACTCTTGAAAAGACCTTCCGCATCTCCAGGGTTGCCAGACCGTAGATGGGCCACCCCAAGGTTATTTATCGCGTGTATATAACGGTTATTTATAGATCTTGATCTTTCAAAATACGTTACTGAACCTTCTATGTCTTTCTTA
Source organism: Candidatus Nomurabacteria bacterium (assembly GCA_023898585.1). GTDB lineage: Bacteria > Patescibacteriota > Minisyncoccia > Phycocordibacterales > UBA918 > OLB19. The sequence continues at coordinate 422,995 of CP060229.1, forward strand.
AGGTTTAGGAGTATAAACCCATGAGTGTTGATAACTTCGTAGTCTGCTGGATCTTTTTGTTCAGCTTCATTTAAAACGCTGATGGCTTCCTCTACATCACGATTTTTTTCATCTATTAAAGCTTTAAAAATGGCATACTTATGCAAAATATCTGGGCGACGATTGGTAACTTCTAGTACCTTCCTGAAAAATAGGTTTGCTTGGTCGATGTCCTTGTGTGATATGCATGCAAAGAGTATTTTTTCGTATGCCGGTAAATGGTCAGGTTTTAAATCTATCGCCATTAGGAAGTAGGTGATAGCACGTTTGTAATTACCTTTCATTAGGTACAGATCGCCAACCTGCATTAGAGTCTGTGGTGCCTCGCGTTCACTAAGTCTTTTCTTGGCGAACCTCATTTGCTCATTTATGAACTTATGTTTAAACTTGTGTCCGAAAGAGTTGACGGGAGAAGCGTCTGTAGAGGAAATAGGAGTATGAGTTGGTCGTGATTTTGCAGCACCAATAACCGGTTCGATGTAATCGTTGGTATTTTGGGTCTGAGTAATCATATGTTGAGTTTGTCTAAATCTGCTTCCAGTTCCTCGATGCTATTGTATCTTCTGGAATGGTCGATATCACAGAGCTTTTCAATGATTTTGTTAATCTCCTGGGTTAGTTGGTAATCTACCAGAGATACGTGTAAGTTTGAGTAGTCGAGATTTCTTCTTGTTTCAAGCCACTTGCTATAAAACTGTTCTCTTTCGGTATAGGTTTTTCCGTTCGTGCTAAACGAGTTTTGTTGCATGTAGGTACCAATATCTCCCACAAGTTGTGAGTAATGTATTATTGGTGTTCCGTTAAATAGGAAAGATAATAAAATACCGAGAGCATAGTGATCGGTCTTTTTAGAAAGACCGATATTAGTACCGTCTGTTATCTCAAAGAAGAGTTCGGGAGGACGTACGTATCTATGACCTACGCAAGGACGATCAAGATAATCAAGAGGCTCAAGGTTGTGATCTTTTGCTCTTCCAAAATCACACAACTTAACCTGTTGTTCGTCACCGTCAAATACTAAAACATTGTTCCACCAGAGATCTCTGTGTACTACGTCCAGTTGGTGGGCATGCTTTACACCAGTACATATCTTTCTGAATGTAGAGATAAGTTCAGAAGGTGTCTGATTATAGTTTTCTTTTATATGGGCATCAAGATTGCCTTGAGCAAGCTCCATCAGATAGTAGAAAAATGGACTCTCTTCCTCGTTAACACTCAAAGGAAGTATTATTTGTTCGCAATGCAAAGGTGTGTGTAGTCTGTGGAGGATGGTATTTTCTTGTTTGAAGCGGTCAATCTCTTCTTTGGGAGCGCCGTCTCTGCAGACTTTTAGAGCAATCGGCGAACCGTATTCTTCATTTTTTACCTCGTAGACAATACCAAAATTGCCGCCACCCAGCTCTCTAATTACAGTATTTTCTCGAATCTTTTGCCCTGTCGTTAGCATGGTAGTCGTTACTATAGGCAACACCTTTTCCGTTGTCAAAGATGAGTATCGAGACTAGGTTACTATCGTTCGCTCATTTTACTGTCACACCTGTCACTTTTCAAAGATGGATGCTACTAGTCGATCAATTCTTTCTTGATCGATCTGTTTTGCGGGCAGTTCGATTGTTTGCCTAGGAATGTCCCAGCCGTAGTTACACCGTAAATTAAACATTGCCCCAGTAACAGCCCCGCCTCTAAATAGGTGTTCTTCAGCGAATGTCTCACAGCGCTGTTTTGCTGCCTCTATCGTGTCAAAAAATTCCTCTTTTCGTGAGTAATTCAACAATGTTTGTCGTGTGACTCCGAGAAAAAGAGATAGTCCGGATATTGTATACGGTCGATCTTGTTGATCGCATAGTTGAAAATAGCCGTCCACAGCGGTCTGTAGAGCTATTTGGTTGTTGAATTTAAGTGGCCTTGACACCTATGTATTTTACCATCAAATACAGGCTGGGCTGGAGTAATTTATTGTTTTGCAGACATACTCTATGCCTGCCCTAAAAGCGTATTCGGTTGTTGAGTCCATAAAATCTTCGTTCAAGTCTAGAGCTTTTTCTAGCGCCTCGCTCTGAGCCGCCTGTTTGCCATGTATGAATCCTGCGTTATAGCGTGCTTCTCCAAACTCAGATACTGACATGCTGCCTATGTTTATATCAGTACTAGGTTGATTTTCTTCTTCCGTTTCGTACAAGGACCAAGCGTCTTCATAACCATCTTCGTAACCCACCTCTATACCTGCATCGTAACCAGACGCATATCGTTCCTTCATCTGCGCTGAAATAAATAGCCAGACTACAATTAGTGCGATTATCGTCAATATGGATATGATTATCTTTTTCATGGTTACGTCTGTATACAAAAAGCCCACTGCTAAAAGGTAGGATGTGAGTCCACATGCCCAGTTTCCCAGACATGACACAGAACGTGACCCCGTTAACAGCGGGTTCTTTATCGTTCTGTGATTAACTTATTCGCACCATGCCGCGCCTCACGGCAGCGGGTTAGGTGACTATATTGTCTTTTAATAGTATCAGAAATAAGGGTATGATACGAGGAAATGTAAATGTATATGGATGCAAAAAGGGTAAAAACAGTATGGAGATCAGTTGTTAAAAGGATTCCTGCCGAATATGTGACTGAAACTCGGGAAAGATTGAATATTCCACCAAAGGGGTTTTTGACCTTTAAGGACCAAGAAAAGTGGTATCAAAACGCATTAAAAGAAGTTACTGCAATGAGTCGTGGTGCCTACAAAGGGAAAAGATTAACTGAGCGGCAACGAATCGTCTTAAACAAAGCATTGGAAAAGACAGATTATGGGATTTTGCAGCAAGCGATTTCTACCATCGTAGAAAAATTTCCAGTACTAAAAGGATATGAAGATGCCGTACGGGAAGGTTTGTTGGGCTTAATGAACGAAAAAAGTATCAATTCGGGCGATTACACTGGTTGTGAATTTGCGTATGTGACCAAAGATTCTGGAGATACAGATTTATCTGAAGGTTTGTACATCAGGGTTTCCAGTCACACAACCAAGCAAGACATTGATGATTTTTTAACAAAGAAAAAAACTGCTTTTCAAAAGCTGAAAAAGCTTCTATATCCAGATGAGCCAATCCGTTATCAGGTTTCACCAGCAGCAGAGAGGAAAGAGATGACGAGAATTTTGCGCGACCATTCATTAGTGGAACTTAATAAGTTGTGTAAAAAAGAGTGCGAGGAAAGGGGTGATTATGATCCCATATTGCCGACTCGAAAGGATATGGCTATTGAAAGACTTCTTAAATTTTGGGGATACAAGAAGTGATCTAGTGCAGTTAAATGACCGTTTGTTAGTAAAAACTCAACTAGGGTTGGGTTTTTACTAACTCCTAATTCTTTTACGGGGAATACTTTGGTCACTATGACTAATGTATATAAAACATCAGATTTAAATGAGGCGGTCGTACTTTTATGTTATGACCACAAACTAGAGTACATTGATAAAACAGAGCGGCGGGCACAATTTTGCTTTACGGAGCAATCTGATACCGCTGAAGTAATTAAGAATTATAGGCTACGTGAAATTCAGATAGAGCCACATTCCTTTTACCAACACCAACGCGATCTAAAGGATCGTTTGTATAACGGCTAGGCTTATGTCAGGTGTAAGTAAATTGAACAACGACAGTAGTCATTTGAATAAGTTAAAGGAAGCTGCGCTACAGTACGTAAAAGACGGCCACCCCATTGTACCTATGGGCCTCAATGGTGATACAGGGGACTATAAAAGGCCACTAGTAAGGTGGCGAGATGTAGACGGTCCGGCTCGGACAGAAAAAGCTGTAGAGAGTTTATTTTCCAAGTTTGGCAAACGAATTTTCGGAATCGCAACAATTGTTGAGCGGCATATCCTGGTCGATTTTGATACAGAGGATTCACACAAGTTATTTAGGCTACAACCAGCCCCAACCATTAAAACTGGCAAAGGTAGACACATGTGGTATGCCACAACTTCTGTAGTCAAACAGAATGGGCCACTTGACTTGTCTGAACATGAAAAGAGGGACGGTAAAAAATATCAGGTAGAGATTTACACAGAAAAGCGGCTTGAAATTCTGCCACCCTCTCTACATCACTCTGGTGTGTTGTACGAATGGGAGCTGGACTATACAGATTTCTTAGATTTGTCACCTTTACCTGAAGATTTGGTCCAATTGTGTGGAATTAAAAAGGAGAAAGTTGGCCAGAAAAAAAGCGACATATTTCAAATCATCTATGAGGGTGAGCGACACAGCAAATTAAAAGAAGCTTGTTTTTACTTCTTTAATAAGCATAAAGGGAATGGAAAAAAGATAACCAAATCAGTTCTGGCCTGGAACATCGAATATTGTAATCCTCCAATAGATGAAGGTGAGGTTGGGAACATGGTCGATTGGACTATCAAAAACTTTGATGCACCTGACGGGAAGAAAGACAAAGAACCGAAACAAAGTCAGGCAGTAATTGAGTATATTGAAGAAAATAAAGCAATTACGCTATTCCACGACCAAGACAAGATTGGTTTTGCTCGCCTCAATTCACAAAAGGGAGTGAATATTCCAATTCACAGTCAAGAGTTTACTGAGTTTTTATCCCTACTCGCGTATCAATCTGACAAAAGTGTTTTAACGGATTATGTTTGTAAAGAGATTCAGTCAGTTTTACATGCCAAAGCATTGTATGAGTCTTCCCAGCACGCTCTACAACACCGAGTGTATCAGTCTGGTGAGTGTGAATTTTACTATGACCTCTGCAACGATGCTGGAGAAGCAGTAAAGATAACAAAAGACGGGTGGACTATTGAATCGGGAGAGAAAATACAGTTTCTTTTTAAGCGCGGTGCTGCAACAGAACAGCCGAGACCAGTTAAGGGTGGAAACCTAAGACAGTTTCTCGATTTTGTGAATCTCAAAGACGAAGATGAACAGATGTTGTTTTTGTGCACGCTTCCCGTGCGAATGATTCGAGATATCGACCAGCCGATCGTTTACATCTACGGCCCAGCTGGAAGTGCAAAAACCACACTGCTTAAACTGACTAAAGACCTGCTTGACCCGTCTCAAGGTGGAATTTCAATGCCGGTAAAAAAGCTTGAACACATCACGCCGCTTTTAAATCAGACGTGGGTGTTTGCTAATGACAACATATCTCATATTGGTGACGAGTTGTCTGACTTCTTTTGTGTAATGGCCACTGGAGCTGAAAGTGCTCGTCGCACCTTGTATAAAGACTCAGAAGTGACAGTGCATCGTGTTAAGAACCCTGCATACATGACGGGCATCAACATTGAAGCTAGTAATAGTGACTCACTTAGCAGGTTGTTGATCTTTAAGACTGAAGCGTTGGGTAAGGGGAATCTCAAGAATAAAAATGATCTTTTTAGAAAATATCAGCAGATGAAACCACAGCTGCTGGGCTCTATTTTTGACACATTAGTAGCAGCTTCGAATGTAAAGCAGGACTTACCACAACAGACCGAGTTCCGTATGACTGAATATGCGCTATGGGGCGCTGCATGTGCCGAGGTGCTCGGGTATGGGGCTGAAAATTTTGAAAAGGCTTTACAGAGAGCAATGAGAGCTCGGGCTTATGACGCCATCCAGTCTTCTAGCGCAGGTCGAGCGCTTTTGAAACACCTCGAAAGCAACCTTTCTTTTGAAGGGACAATGACTCAGCTTCTAAAGACACTAAAGGATCTGTATTTTGAGGATGATTTTCATGAAAGATGGGGTGAGACTGTAGCAAACAATCCTGAATCACTAAGCAAGAAACTGCGTGAACTTGAAAATAGTCTATCAGAGATAGGCATAACCATAGATTTTAAACGAACAGCCACAGAACGATTGATTGTCATAAGTCGAGTAGAGGGGTTTTAGCATTTTGGCTTATGACCAGCCTCGAAACATTTAAAGAGATTCTTATAGAATGCGGTGTTTCCGTGCCAGAAGAGCAGATCGAAGTGTTTCGTGATTTGATTGATGCGCAAGCCGATTTGATTTTAGACTCATGGCTCAAAAGTAAACATGACGGTTGTGACAGTGTAAAATAAACGTATGCAGAAAGAACGGCCCAGGACATGTCTAGCTAGTGCACGAATCAGTAGCCAACAACAAATGGCTGGTGAGAGTCTTGATGATCAGGTGCGAGTTCTCAAAACTACCGCTGAACATAAAGGACTTAAGATACTACCTGACGGTGAGGTAGCCGTTGAGATATTCACTGGTACAAAACGTCGTCCTGTGTACGAACAGCACATTCAGTACATCAAAGACAATCCGGGCAAGGTTGGTTACTATCTAATTCGATACATTGATCGCTTTACTCGTGGTGGTGCCTCTGTCTATCACGACATGAAAAAAGAACTTTCCGATTTGGGAGTGATGCTCATTGATACAAACGGAATCATCCAAGAATCACGGAACATGCCGGAATTGGCTGAGATGGGTTTTGAATATGAGTGGAGTGTCGAATCACCAAGTGACATGACTGAGGTGATGATGGCAACAACAGCCAAACAGGAACGCGACACAATTCTAAAAAGAACAATTCCTAAGCAGATTGCTTATACTCAAAAAGGATTTCAGATAGGTCGCCCTGACGATGGAATGATGAACTATCGTACTCAAGTGGGGACACAGATACGATTTGTGCAGGTCCCCGATCCAGAGCGCGCTCACTTCATAAGAAAAATATTTGAGCTACGGGCAGAGAATAAACACTCTGATCAAGAGATACTTCATATTGTGAATGAAGACATGGGGTTTCGTACTAAAAAATTCCATCGCTGGAATAAAACCCACACAGAGATTATCGGTGAAGGAGGTGGCCACAAGCTTCATATCAAGCAGCTACAGCGCATTTATCAGCGTTTAGCGTATGCAGGTGTACTTTGCGAGAAATGGACGCACCACAAGCCAATTAAGGCGCAATGGGACGGCTTAGTATCAATTGAGCTATGGAACAAAGCAAACCGTGGCAAGATTTTCATTAAGGAGTACGACAATGACCTGTTGGAGATTCTGTACGACTATAAAACCGAGAAGCCCGTCTATCAACGACTTCGATACAACCCAGAGTATCCTTTCAAGTGTGTAAGTTGTCCGCAGTGCAACAAGCCACTTAAAGGCAGTGCACCACGCGGGCGCGGCGGAACATACCCACGCTATCACTGTGAACGTGGCCACACTTCATTTACGGTCAGTCGGCAACAAATGAATCAGACTGTCGAAGCATTTTTGGACAGTGTCGATTATGACGATGATTATCTGAAAGTTTTAGAAGAAGTGCTGGTCCGTAAACTACGACAGCGACAGAAAGATATTGTGCAGGAATCAGAGAAGCTAAACGAACGAGTCACTTTATTAAAGAGCCAACAGAAGCAGGTTCTAGGTACTTTAATCTCAACTGAGAGTCCGACGGTCAAAGTCATGCTTGAGAAAGAATTGGAGACCATTGTTGCTGACATCAAAAAGGCTGAATCAATTCGTTTCTCTGTCGATCTCACTGAAGGCAATATTACTGAGTTGGTGAGCTACGCACGAAAGATAGTGGAATCACCGAAAAAAGCCTTGATAGATAAAGACAATCCACTCCGACAGAAGCAGTTATTCAAGCTTTTCTTCGAGGACCTACCAACCTATACAGAATTGGATAGTGGAACCGCTAAAAAACGCTTTCTTTTCAATAGGAAATGTATTGTCGAGACCCCTGAAAACAGGGTGTCTAGACAGAAGGGGCGACTACTGGGAATCGAACCCAGATTTCCGGTACCACAAACCGGCGTAATAGCCGTTATACAATAGTCGCCATAAATCGTTCTTTTTCTTTCGAGTAATGATGAACGAGATGGTGGCAATTGTGGCACAACCAAGCCAAATTTTCAATGCTATTGTTGGAGTGGTTCTCATCAATGTGGTGAACTGCTAATACTCTAGTATCTCCAGAGTTGCATAGTTTACATTTTTTAGGAGTTTTACCTCGTGAAAGTAAGCTCCGATACGAATGATTACCCGACTTCCAATTAGGGTGCTTTTCTTGAGAGAATTCCCGATTCCTCCACTTTGTTTGGCAAGACTTGCCACAAAAGAATTTTCCACTTTTTGATCCTTTGAGAGCTTTGGGTGATTTGTATATTTCTTTGTTGCAATAAGAACAGTTTACATATTTACCAGTTCGAGATGCTTCATGTTGACAGGAGGAAGAACAGTACTTGCCCCAACCTCTCTTTAACCAAGAGGGCTTAGCGTAAAAATCAACCTTACACTTTTCGCATTGTTTTATAGGCATAATTCAAGTATAGCAGGTAAGCAAGGCGATTTGCGGTTTAGTTTACAAACCAATGCTCTAACCATTGTTGTAAAACTTGGTTTTCATTTATTTTCGATAGATGTCGAGTAAGCATTTTTTATACTGGTTTTATAGAGTATAATTATCTCAATGGATCAGACATCATTGTTAGTGGTTTTGTTCTTTACGCTTATTCTAGGGGCCGGTATCGGTTTTTACGTGGCGAAACTCATTATCTAAATAATTTAATTTCATTTAAAATCATTACTTATGAAAGGTTTTATTGAGGAATTCAAAGCTTTTGCCGTTAAAGGCAATGTTATAGATTTGGCGGTGGCGGTTGTAATAGGGGCGGCTTTTGGAAAGATCGTCTCTTCCTTAGTGACTAACATTATTACGCCGTTTATCGGTTTGTTAATGGGGGGGATAGATTTTACCGGATTGGAATACACCATTGGAGATGAAGCGATCACTTATGGTGTCTTCATTCAGTCAATAGTCGATTTTATAATTGTTGCCATGGTCATTTTCTTGGTTGTTAAAGCGATCAATAAGGCGCAAAATCTTGGTAAGGAAGAGGAAGAGGAGAAGGAAAAGAAGCCGACTGAACCGGCGGAAGATATTAAATTACTGCGCGAGATTCGCGATATTCTGAAAAAGTAACTACGGTAGATGAATTAGAAAAACAGTCGCCGGCCTTTGGCCGGCGACTGTTTTTCCTTGTCATCCAGAATCTAGATTGGAATAGAAAAATAACCATTTGTATATATTGGCAGGAGTGGATTAATGATACGTATTTTGTCATCGTATAAGTTTATCCACAGACTCCGGTTCATAAATTTCAAAAAATCCTTATTCCGGTACCAAAGTGCGATTTGGAAGAAGTCTTCTTAATGGTAAGATGGAGCTATCACACGAGGTTGTCGTGTGTCGGAGGTTAAGACACACGTATTCTTAATTTAAGAATCAAGTCATAAAGGAGTTTTCAACGACCGTGTGTTGTCGCTCTTTGATTGCCTTTGGACATAAACGACCATCTCCACCAGAGATGGCAAGTTTTTCCACCGATTATGTTTGAAGGCAATAAGCCCTTATAGTTTATTCGTTGACCAAATGTATAGATTGATATGAAAATCGAGAGTATTCGCAAACGTGATGGATCGATCCAGCCCTTTGACATTAAAAAGATTGTTAATGCCATCACCAAGGCCCTCAATGAGACAAGGGAAGGTGGTCAGAAAGAGGCGGAAGATGTCGCGGAATTGGCCTATGAAAAAGTTGTCTCCATGTGTGTTGAGGCAACGGAAGCCGACCCGGAAGATCCGATGGCGCAGAAGTGTATAGATGGCAGTCCTTCAGTGGAAGAAATTCAAGACTTGGTAGAGCAAGCCTTGATGGAAAAGGACTACTACAATACAGCCAAGGCCTACATCATTTATCGTAATGCGCGTAAGAAAATGCGTGAGCGAGATATCTTTGCAAAGCGTCAAAATCTCAAACCATACGAATATCCAGAACTGTACGAATATACCGATTCAATTCGCCATTCATATTGGGTACATACTGAGTTTAATTACACTTCCGACGTACAAGATTTTCACGTTAATGTCACGGAAGCGGAAAGAACCGCTATCAAGCACTCGATGTTGGCGATTGCTCAAATTGAAGTGGCGGTAAAGACATTCTGGGGAGACATCTATAAAAAAATGCCCAAGCCTGAGATCGGAGCGGTAGGGGCCACTTTTGCCGAAAGTGAAGTGCGCCACACTGACGCTTATTCACATTTGTTGGAGATACTGGGGCTCAATGATGAGTTTACCGATATTAAAGATATCCCGGTCATTCAAAAACGAATGGATTATCTCGAAAAGGTCATTGATTTGTCACGCACGGAGGAAGATAAGCAGTATGCTCACTCAATGCTACTTTTTTCGCTTTTCATCGAACATGTTTCTTTGTTTTCACAATTCCTGATTATGATGTCGTTTAATAAGCATAAAAACTTGTTCAAAGGCATCAGCAACGCGGTTGAAGCCACTTCGAAGGAGGAACAAATTCACGGCATGTTTGGCATTGATGTCATCAACATCATAAAAGAAGAGCACCCTGAGTGGTTTGACGATGAATGCAAAGAACTGATTGTGAAGTCCTGCGAAGAAGCCTACGAAGCCGAGTGTAAGATCGTGGACTGGATTTTTGAAGATGGGGAATTGGACTTCTTACCGGCTACTAACGTGAAAGAGTTTATAAAAAATCGCTTGAATAACTCACTCGCTTCGATCGGTCTGCCTCGAATATTTGAAGTTAGTGAAGCCTTGCTTGAAGAAACCGACTGGTTTGACAACGAAGTGATAGCGACAAAGCACGTAGACTTCTTCAACAAGCGATCAATAAACTACAACAAACGGTCGTCAAGTGTCACCAGTGACGATTTGTTTTAAACTATGGGCAAGAGGCAATCATTTTTATAAATTAATCACGAATAAAATACTTATGGAACCCTGGTACTGGTTGAACGAAAATAGTCGCGCTTTTCTAGCAAGAGGCTATCTGTCCGAGGGGCAGACCGCCGAAGAACGCATTCGAGTGATAGCCGACAGAGCCGAACAAATCTTAAACAAAAAAGGTTTTTCGGATAAATTCTACGAGTACATGTCGAAGGGTTGGATCTCGCTCGCTTCACCGGTGTGGTCTAATTTCGGTTTGAAAAGAGGTCTGCCTATAAGTTGCTTCGGTTCCTATCTCGACGACAATATGGGAAGCATACTCTTCACCAATGCGGAAGTGGGGATGATGAGCAAGTACGGAGGCGGTTGCTCCGGCTACTTTGGGGCATTGCGACCGCGCGGAGCGGAAATAGCGGGCGACAATGGTCATTCTTCCGGTTCCGTGCATTTTATGCAATTGTTCGAAACTTTGATAAATGTTGTTAGCCAGGGTTCGGTGCGACGCGGACATCTGTCCCCCTACTTACCGGCTGAGCATCCTGACATCATGGAATTCCTTGATATCGGCACCGAAGGAAATCCGATTCAAATGTTGACACACGGGGTGACAGTAGGGGACGACTGGATGGAAAGCATGATAGATGGCGATGAGGCAAAGCGAAAAATTTGGGCGCGAATAATCCAAAGACGGGGCGAAATGGGCTATCCGTATATTATGTTCAGTGATACGGCCAACAAGAATACGGTTGATGTCTACAAAGAGAAAAAATTGAAGATCTACGCCAGCAACATGTGTAGCGAGATCATGTTGCCAAGTAAGGAGGATTGGTCGTTTGTTTGTTGTCTTTCCTCGATCAACTTGCTTCATTACGGTGCTTGGAAAGATACCGATTTGGTTGAGACGATGATTGCTTTTCTCGACTCGGTGATGGAAGATTTTATTTTGAAATTGGAAGATTTGCGTGACTCGGGCGACGATGAAAAGAAGAGGGCTTTTGAATTCATGCAAAGAGCGTATAGTTTTGCTAAAGCGAACCGCGCTCTCGGGCTCGGTGTTCTTGGCTACCACTCTCTTCTACAATCCAAAAAATTACCGTTTGAAAGTGAGGAGGCGGCCAAGCTAAACGAAGAAGTGTTCAAACATATTAGGCTCAAAGCTGACATCTCAACTCAGCAGTTGGCGAAAGATTTTGGCGAACCGGAAGTTTTGAAAGGTTACGGCCGTCGTAACACTACTCTAATGGCTATTGCCCCGACTACCTCTTCAGCTTTTATTCTCGGTCAGGTCTCGCAGGGAATCGAGCCGATTTGGTCAAATTGCTACATTAAAGACGTGGCTAAAATGAAGGTGACGATAAAGAATCCGACTTTGAAAATTTTGCTCAAGGAGAAGAAAAAAGACACCAAAGCGACGTGGGACAGCATCCGTGACAATGACGGTTCGGTTCAACATCTTGATTTTCTCAGTGATGAAGAAAAAGCGATCTTCCGCACTTTCGGTGAAATCGACCAAGCTAAAATCATCGAACAAGCGGGAATCAGACAGAAATATATCGATCAAGGCCAGTCACTTAATGTGATGGTACCACCAAACACTCCCGCCAAAGAGATCAATCAACTTTATATCAAAGCCTGGAAGGAGGGAATCAAGTCGCTTTATTACCAACATAGCCAAAACGCAGCTCAACAAATGGCTCGTAAAAAATTGGCTGAAAAGGACGCCAAGGAAAACGGAAAGTAGGCGAGGAGGATGTTATGACAATTTTGAATGTTTGTCATTGTAGAGCACATCTGAAAACACCATACAACCGAGAAGTATGATTGTGTGACACTGCAACAAAACAAGAGCATGTCTTCAAAAACCACAATTTCAAGGCGTCAAATCGAGGTACGTGAGACGTGTATGGATATACTGTGAACATATCTAGATGCAGACAACGCAGAAATTGAGGGTTTTGGAACATGCTCTAGAGTTAGGGACGGGCACGACCGTAGGTCGTGCCCGTTGCTTTTCCAGGCAAGAAGACTAAAATAAAATTCTATGAAACAAGACATACAAAAGATCATAAAAGACTTTAAATCAGCCACATTAGCAACCACCGGTCCCAATGGATTGAATGTGGTGCCGATCTCGGTGGTCGAAGTGTGTGGGGAAGAAATACATCTTTACGATTTCTTTATGAGAAAAACGGCTGAGAATGTAAAGGCGGAGCCGAGGGTCGCTTTTGCTTGTTGGCATGATTTTGTCGGTTTGCAGATAAAGGCTGACGCTGTTTATGAGACTGAAGGAGAGGATTTTGAGAGAGCTGTCGCGGAGATGAAAAAACGTTTTCCGGACAGGACTCTTAGTGGCCTTATTAAACTTACTCCGGTTGAGATCTATGACGTAGCGCCTGAGGCTAGCGCTGATAATATTTTGAGCGCTTGAGTAATCGAGCTAATCGTCCTATCGGGTAGGTGCGAAGCACCTACCCGATAGGACTTTACCTAGCGGTTTTTTGTACAATCAAAGTGCTAATTTTTTATAACCTTAACTTGTCGCATCAAAAGTGCCCTTTCTAACCCAAATTTTAGAAACTGTTGAAATCTTTTCTTGCGTAAGTGTCAGATAGGGTATAGTAAAAGCACGTAGGGGCACCATGCCCTTGCGGACATGTTTCTATTATGAGCTTCGGCTCTGACGGCGCCCGGCAGGGACTACGTATCGCGACTACGCAGTCCCCGCCGGGCGCCGTTTGTAATGATAATGTTCACTCTGCTATGATTACTATAGTCTTATGGGAAAGACTTACCTCATTTCGCTGTTGTTAACACTCGCCATCGCCGGGGCGTATTGGTACCAGTCAAACTCTGCAGTTTGTCCTGTTCCCTTAACCTACCGTATAGGCAATATTGATGGTTCGTTTAATATCGAAAAGGAGGAAGCTAAACAGTATGCTAAAGTCGCTGAAGATCTTTGGGAGTCTAGGGTAGACCGTGATCTCTTCGTATATGACGAAACGGCTGAGTTTGTAATTGATTTTGTTTTCGACGAAAGACAACAGACGGCAGATTCACAAGTGGCTCTAAATAATACTCTTGACCAACAAAGGGCGGAAAACGAAAAAGTCATGGAAACGGTTAAAAAACTACAGGCCGAATACGAATCACTCTTAGCAAATCACCAAGCCAAAGTTAAAGCCTATGAGGCTGATCTTTACGAGTATAATACTACTGTAAATAAATATAATGATCAGGGCGGGGCCCCTCCGGCTGTTTTTGAAAAGCTTCAATCTGATCTAAAGTCTTTGGATAGAGAAGCGAAAAAGATTGCCGATACTGCGAAGGAACTAAATGATCTGGTTTCAGAAATCAATCGCTTAGCCGATCGTGGTAATGAGTTGGTGGAACAGTACAATCAAGAAGTGAGAGAATATAATAAAGAATTTGGATTTATCGGAGAATTTACCCAAGGTGATTATCAAGGGGACAGTATCCATGTTTACAAATTTTCGTCTGGCAACGAACTTTCTACCGTCGTAGCTCACGAACTTGGTCATGCTCTTGGTATTGATCATGTTGAAGGTAGCTCGTCACTCATGTACTATTTATTACAGGATACCGGTGCCACACCGACACTGACAACCAATGACCTTAAAGCCTATTACGAAGTGTGTGGAGCAAGAGAAACATTCGGTCAAAAAGTAAGAAGAGTGATTCGAGAGTTTTATTAAAATAAAATTAATTCAATTAACATGAACAACGGATTTTTTAATACTATACAGATGCGTATTTTTGGTGGTTTGGCGATATTAATGTGTATGATCGCCTTAGCTTCGTATGCCTCTTTAAATTTCGAGAAGATAGGATTTCTAAACCCCTCTCCCGCTACCATTTCGGTGTCAGGCGAAGGGGAAGTTTTGGCCATTCCGGACATTGGAGAATTTTCATTTTCAGTAAACGCTAAAGGGGAAACTGCGGTCGTGGCCCAAGAAGAATCGGGGACTAAAATAAACGCTATTTTGACATATCTTAAAGAACAAGGAATTGAAGACAAAGACATCAAAAATCAAAACTACAACCTGTATCCAAAGTGGCGTTATGAAGAGAGGATTTGCCCCATCGGTTCTTACTGTCCGGGTGGGGAAAGGGTACAAGACGGTTTTGAAGTGACCCAGACCGTGTCGGTAAAACTGCGAGACACAGACAAAGCAGGGTCAATAGTTTCTGGAGTGGGGGAACTGGGGGCTACTAATATCGGCAGTCTTTATTTCACAGTTGATGATACTGAAGGACTGCGTGCTGAAGCCAGAGAGAAAGCTATCAAAGACGCTCAAGAAAAAGCGAAGGTGTTAGCCGAGCAACTTAGTGTCCGGGTAGTTCGTCTTGTTGCCTACAACGAAGGTGAAGGTTATTACGAACCACAGTATATGAAGACCAGAGTTGCCTCTTATGACATGGCTGAAGAAGAGGGTTTTGGCGGAGCGGAAATGCCGGTTGGGGAAGAGAGCACAAAAGTGGTGGTTAATTTGGTTTACGAAGTACGGTAGGTGGTTGGGGTAGAGTGGGAATTGTAAAGGGGACGACGCCGTAGGCGTCGACACCTTTACAATTCTCCCAACAAGCGTATAATCACTGTAAACAAGCCCCCCGAAGGGGTTTTAAAAATGAGTAAATAAAAGAAGCTTAAGTAACAAATTTTATCACCCTTTCACCCTTATAAATATGGATAAACTTACAAAATATTTCCGTGATACAGCCATTGAATTAAAGCAAGTATCGTGGCCGACTCAGCACCAGGCGATGCTCTACACCGCTCTCGTCATTGGTATTTCCGCGGTTGTGGCACTGTTTGTAGCGGCTTTTGACTTCGGTTTTTCTCGAATTATCAGCCTATTCGTTAGTTCAATAGAATAATATGGCCAAGCAACACAGCACAGGTGAAAGACATTGGTACGCTATTCATACCTACTCTGGTTATGAAAACGCTGTTACTCGAAATCTAAAGCAACGCATCGACTCGCTAAACATGCATGACAAAATCTTCAATGTGGTTGTACCGACTGAGAAGAAGATTCGCGTCAAGGGTGGCAAAAGGGTAACTGAAGAAGAAAGAATATATCCCGGATACGTCTTGGTGGAAATGATCGTTGATGATGAGTCTTGGTTTGTGGTTCGAAATACGCCACGAGTGACCGGATTTGTCGGTAGCGGAACCCAGCCAGTTCCTTTGACCGAGTCTGAATACAACGCTTTGATGAAGCAAATGACCAGCGAAACGGTAAAGCACAAAGTCGATTTGAGTGTCGGAGACATGGTCATTATTGCCGATGGTCCGTTCAAGGACTTGGAAGGAAAGGTAGGTGGGGTAGATGAAGAGAGCGGAAAGGTGAAGGTGCTGGTGTCCATGTTTGGTCGCGACACGCCGGTTGAGCTTGATTTTCTTCAGATCAAGAAGGTGTAATTCCGGGGGCTAAAAACTTGCAAAACGAACATTTCTTTTGTACTCTAACCGGGCTTCTAAAAGTGGCCGTAGTTATGGAATATGGTCGCTATCACAACATTAAAATTTAAAAAATGGCAAAAAAACTATTAAAACAAGTAAAAGTGCAAGCGGTTGGTGGAAAGGCTACACCCGCTCCACCGCTTGGTCCGGTTCTGGGTCAAGCCGGTATCAACATCGGCGAGTTTGTTAATCAGTTTAACGAACAAACGCGTGAACGAATGGGCGAAGTCGTGCCTACCGTCATTAATGTTTACGACGATCGCAGTTTTGATTTTGTGGTCAAGGTTTCACCGATGTCACGTTTGATTCTGAAGAAGATCGGTAAAGACAAAGGTTCTAGTAAAAATCTAGTCTCCAGCATCGGTACTATCACTAAAGCTCAGGTAAGAGAAGTGGCCGAACAAAAAATGCCTGATCTCAACGCCGCTTCAATCGAAGCAGCCATGAAGATCGTCGAAGGTTCTTGCTACACCATGGGTGTAAAAGTGGTCGACTAGTAACGAGATCACCGCAATCAGCTTTGTCAGGCTGTAGAAAAAGACTCGACCGGATAACTTTCCCCTTCGGGTCTTTTTCTTTCTCAAAAACTCGCTATACTTTCTCAAATTATGCAATATATTCCGGTAAAAACTCGTATCCTCAAACCTCCCAAAGACGATCTTTTTTCGGTTTTAGATGAGTATCTGCCTGTGATAAAAGAAAGAGATGTGGTAGTGATCTCATCCAAAGTAGTGGCAATTGGTGAGGGTAGATGTGTCAAAGAATCCGATTTTAATAAAAAAGAACACATCGAAAAAGAAGCGGAAGTCATCATTCCTCGTCCGTATTGGAAAGCGCCACTTACTATAACCAACCATGTTATGGTTTCGAGTTCCGGAGTTGACCGCAGTAACAGTAATGGCTACTACACTTTACTCCCAGCCGATCCTTTTGCCAGTGCTGAAAAAATATGCGCTTATCTAAAAAATCGCTTTAAAATCAGGGATTTGGGAATCATCATTACCGACAGTGTATCTAGCCCTTGTCGTTTTGGAGCGACCGGCCGGGCTATCGGTTTCTGGGGCTTTGTTCCACTCAAGAATCACATCGGAGAAAAAGATTTATTTGGAAGGAAAATCAAATATGAGAGAGCCAATCTTGTCGATGGAATCGCTTCTGGGGCCAACGTACTAATGGGGGAGGTGGCCGAGTGCACTCCAATAGTAATAGCGCGCGGACTTGATAACCTGGAATTCAAAGATGGTAATTTCAAGAACATACTCTTTTGTTCTTTTGCCGAAGATACTTTTCGGATTTTGTACGAGCGATTTTTGTAGCAATCCACCCTGTTTATAACCTGTTTATAACTCGCTTGACAACATCTTAATAAGCGGATCTTTTCTTTATTTTAAGCCATATTTATCCCCACGGAAACGAGTTTTTCGATTGCACAAACTATATAATATAACTAACCTCGTCATAATAGACAGGGAGAGGTTAAGAAAATTATTTTGTTTACTAAAACGACCGAGTCGTATTTCTTTTCGGTAGCCGTTTCGACAGCGGTTGTTTGCTGTGTTGCTTTTCTGCTACTTACAATCGGAATAGGCTCCCAATTTGTTCCAACCGCCCACGCCGAACCCACCCCCACCATCAACTACCAAGGTAAGCTAACCGACACCAATGGCCTCGCAGTCCCTGACGGCACATACAACATGCGCTTTTGGCTACTACAAAGCGAAGCGCAAGCGACCACGAGTGCTCTTTGGACAGAATCTCTCACCGGTAGCAATAAGGTGCAAGTTACCGATGGTCTATTCTCCATCATGCTTGGTTCCACGAGCGCTCTCACTTCCGTTGACTTCAATCAAACCCTCTACCTGGGAGTGGAGATAGGTGGTTCCACCACACCCGCTTGGGACGGTGAAATGTCACCTCGTAAACCACTCGGTACCGTCCCGGCTTCTTTCGAATCATACAAACTAGGAGGAGTAGCTTCTTCTTCTTTCGTACGATCAGATGTAGCCGATCTAGTATCCGGTCTACTCACATTCGCTGGAGGTTTTGTCAGCTCCGCTTCGAGCACAATTACAGATTTATTGTTTAGTAGAGCTACCGGCACAACTTTGGTTGTGACAACGTTGGATGTCGGAGGTGAATCGTTCACTAGTTTAACCGGTACCGGATTACAAAATGACTCAGGTGTATTAACTATAGCCACTAGTTCTCTAAATATCGCTATTGATGAAACCACCGGAACTTTGGCGGTGGCGCGAGGGGGTACCGGTAGTACCACCCCAACAGGTTTTCTTTTTGGTAATGGAGCAGGTCTTTTAGATTCAGTCAACTTGATAACAAACAGTTACATTGAAGACGTCTATCTTAGAAATGACGGTGATGATACTACCAGTGGAAAGCTCACGATTGGTGGAGACACCAACGTATCAGATCCTAACTCCAACCTCGGTGGCTACTTCATCAACTCCATGCCGGCCGTTACCGGTTCGACCACTCTCAATAACTTTTTCTTTGCGGGGGCGTCAAGCACCAGCTTTTCCTCTGGCGCAAATAACTACGCTTTCGGTGAAGGTGCCCTTACCAATCTGTTGTGGGGAAGTAACAACGTTGCAATTGGTAAAAATGCTCTTTATGCCTCCAGTACGGCAGCCACCTTCTTTTCAGATAACAATGCCTTCGGTGAAGGTGCGCTTTATGCCATAACAGCTGGTGTCAACAATAACGCTTTAGGAAAAGAAACTCTGACCGCAAACACCACTGGTTCAGGTAATAATGCCTTAGGTTATCAAGCGTTAAACTACAACATTACTGGTGGTGGTAACAACGCTTTTGGTACTTGGTCTATGGCTTTTAACACTTCCGGTTCTGACAATAATGCTATGGGTGTTCAGTCTCTGTATAACAACACAACAGGCACATACAACAACGCCTTTGGTTACGAAGCGATGAACAATAACACCACCGGTTCAAATAACAACGCCTTTGGACAACGAGCCCTTCGTAACGGAAACTACAGCACATACAACAACGCTTTTGGTTATCAAACCATGTTGTTTAACAGTGTCGGTGCTCACAACAACGCTCTTGGCTACGAAGCTTTGTATAGCAATACTACCGGATCACGTAACAACGCCCTCGGTTACCATACTCTATACAACAACAACGGCACCGGCACTATCGCCATCGGCTACCAGACAGCCGACAACGCCACCGGCGTCGACCGCGGTATCTTCATCGGTTACGACATCGACGCCTTCAGTACCACCGCCGACGATCAGCTCAACATCGGTAACCTTATCTTCGGTAACAACGTCAACGGTACTGGTCAAACCATCAGCTCCGGTAACATCGGTATCGCCACTACTTCATCTACTGCTCGCCTCACCGTCCAGTCTACCGGCACCTCCGATATCTTTAATCTCTTTGAAACGGGAGGCAGTGAAGTGTTCACGGTGTTGGAGAGTGGTAACGTTGGCATCGGCACCTCTTCACCCTTACGCCAAACTCGGCGTAGCCGGTAACCTGGTAGCAACCGGTGTCATCAACACGCAGACTAACTCAGCCAACACTTTCGCCGGTCACCTTGACATCAACGGCACCGCCACCTCCACCTTCGCAAACGGCATCGAACTCGAAGGTGGTTGCTTCCGCGACCAAAGTGGTACCTGCATCAGCGCTCAAGGTGACACGCAGATAGTAGTCTGCAGCAAACGACACCGACGTCAATCTCAAAGCCTACGCCGACTATGTTGCGGATGGTACGAACGACCAAGATGAAATCCAGTCTGCTATCGACTACGTCTACGCTAACGGTGGGGGAACCGTTCATCTTCTAGCCGGTACTTTCACCGTTGGTACCACTACCTACACCGACTCCGCTATCAGACTCGCTACTTTACTCAACTCATTGGACAAGGAGATGCGACCGTCATCAAACTCCGTAACAGCTTCAACGCCAACATCTCCATCGTGCACGCGAAAAACGTCCAAGATGTTTACGTTGGACATTTGGCGGTGGATGGAAACAAGGGGAATCAGAGTGGGGGGACGAACTATGGTGTACACCTGTACGTCACGGGTTCTAGCACGATCGAAGGAGTCTACTCCTACAACATGCACTCAGTCGGTATTAGGGCTGAAAGTTCATACTATAACACAATTACAAATAATATCGTCCGTAACAACATTGACTCCGGTATCACCTCAGATGGAAGTAATACTATTATCAATAACTTCTCTTCAGATAACGGTACCGGTATTAGGGTTGTTGTTGGTGGACGCGAATTAGTCACCAACAATAGAATTTATGATAACACCACTGGTATTTCTGTGACTGGTTCCGCAAATACTATTTCTAACAACTACGTATACAGTAACACTGATGGCTTGAAGATAGGAACGCTAGCTGACTGGAACACTGTATCAGGCAATAAATTTGAACTGAACAGCAATTATGGTATTTACATAGACCCCAGTTATTACAACAAACTAACAGATAATCTTTTACTTGGTAACGGATATGGTATTTATACGTCAACCGCTCTTGAACTCGTTGTTGCCTCAAATGAAATCAGGGGCAACACGACTGCTATTTATTTGAGTAATGGAGGTATAACTGGTGCCGGTAGTAAAGTTACAAACAATTATATCTCTGACAACGGTGGCACTGGCGCTACCAGTAGCATTAAATTGGTAAACGAAGACAACGCTCTCATTTCCGGCAACCGCATCTACGACACCGCCGGTTCCGGCTACGCTATCGATATAGACGCTGCTTCAAGCAATGTCACCTTGGCCGACAACGTCTACTCCGGCACGGGAGCGACCGCCATCCGCGACCTAAGCTCCAATACCGAGTACACGGAGCACAACCGCATCACGGTAAACGCCACCGACTCTGACTTTGCTTCTGGCGCATACACCGCGCTTAAAATAACCCAATCCGGTACTGGAGACATTGCCAACTTCTTTGATGGCTCCAATGAGGTGCTTACCATCCTTGATGGGGGTAATGTAGGTATTGGCACAACTTCTCCTTCCAGTAAGTTAGAAGTAAACGGCAACATAACACTTTCTTCCGCTGGCGGAAAAAAAATCACTACTCCGGGAGACGAACTGATACTAGAAAATACTGGAGACACGTTTGGTACGGTCCAGCTCCTACTTCGTAATCGTAACGGTGCAAATGGAGCTCTGTTTAATAACTTATCACTTGATCTTGTTGATTTTGGGTTCAAAGGTAATTCTGGGTATCAAAGCAATATTCGTTACGAACACAGATCCGGATATATTCTAGGTGGTTCAGATAATTCAGTGGGCGAATTTCAGCTTATTGATGACGTGGCAGGTACGCCAAATTACATGTTTACCGTTAACAAAAACGCCTCAGTGTTCCATTCCGGCAACATCGGCATCGGCACCTCCTCACCAAACAGCAAACTAACCATCGCCGGCAACACCAACGTCTCCAGCTACACCAACCTCCCCGGCTACTTCATCAACAGCATGCCGGCAGTTACCGGTTCTACCACTCTCAACAACTTCTTCTTTGCGGGGGCGACTTCCAGTAGTTTCTACCTCGGAAGTCATAACTACGCGATGGGAAATGGCGCTCTTACCAACCTCGGTCAAGGAAGCTACAACTTCGCAGTTGGTGGAAACGCTCTTGCTGGTTCGAGTACGGCTGGTATGCACGGTTCCAGTAACATCGCCCTTGGCTATAGCACTCTTTTTAGTAACGTCTGGGGCGAACACAACAACGCTCTTGGTAACGAAGCATTGTATAGCAACACAAACGGTGGAGGTAATAATGCTCTCGGTTACCAAGCTCTTCGCTACAGTACAACCGGTGGAGCTAACAATGCTCTCGGTTATCAAGCACTCTTCAGTAACGTAACTGGTCACCGTAACAACGCTCTTGGTTACCAAACTCTCTTCTATAACACCACCGGAGCAGACAATAACGCCATTGGTGACAGCGCACTGTTTGTTAACAGTATCGGTTCACGTAACAATGCTCTTGGTTATAACACCATCTTTAACAACACTGTTGGTTCCGACAATAACGCAATCGGACATAATGCTTTGTATAGCAATACTACCGGATCACGTAACAACGCCCTCGGTTACCACACTCTATACAGCAACAACGGCACCGGCACTATCGCCATCGGCTACCAAACCGCCGACAACGCCCTCTCCGTCGATCGCAGTATCTTCATCGGCTACAACATCGACGCCTTCAGTACCACCGCCGACGATCAGCTCAACATCGGTAACCTTATCTTCGGTAACAACGTCAACGGTACTGGTCAAACCATCAGCTCCGGTAACATCGGTATCGCCACTACTTCATCTACTGCTCGCCTCACCGTCCAGTCTACCGGCACCTCCGATATCCTCAATCTCTTTGAAACGGGAGGCAGTGAAGTGTTCACGGTGTTGGAGAGTGGTAATGTTGGGATTGGTGCAAATAATCCTGATGCACGGTTTGTTATAAAAGGGGAAGATGGGGGTGGCCAACCATCCTTCTTAAAGATTCTCGATGAAACCGACAGTATAAAATTTCAGATAAACCAATACGGTAATTTCATTGCTAATGCAGGTGGATATTTTTCAGGTTCTGCTGGAACAGCACCACATTCTGCAGCGGTAGCAGTTAACCCAAGTGCATCTTCTAAAGCAATCTCAATCAAGGAAGCAAGTGGTCAGACCTCAAATACTTTTGAGATAATAGATAATTCAGAAAATTCATTATTTGCAGTAGCTGCCGGAGGTAACGTCGGTCTCGGCACCACCACTCCCACCGCTCTCCTTACTGTCGGTTCGTCAACTCCAACTGCCATTCCGGTCGCCAACCAATACAACTCTGCGTACATCTCTGGCCTTCTGGAAGTCGGCGGTACTGGCACTTCAACTTTTGCTGGTACTTTGGATATAAACGGCACCGCCACCTCCACCTTCGCAAACGGCATCGAACTCGAAGGTGGTTGCTTCCGCGACCAAAGTGGCACTTGTATCAGCGCTCAAGGTGACACGCAGATAGTAGTCGCAGCAAACGACACCGACGTCAATCTCAAAGCCTACGCCGACTATGTTGCGGATGGTACGAACGACCAAGATGAAATCCAGTCTGCTATCGACTACGTCTACGCTAACGGTGGGGGAACCGTTCATCTTCTAGCCGGTACCTTCACCGTTGGTACCACTACGTACACTGACAGTGCGATTAGACTGGCTACTTCTACTCAGCTCGTTGGACAGGGAGACGCGACCGTCATCAAACTCCGCAACAGCTTCAATGCCAACATCTCCATCGTGCACGCGTACAACGTCCAAGATGTTTACGTTGGACACTTGGCGGTGGATGGAAACAAGGCGAATCAGAGTGGGGGGACTGATTATGGTGTTAATTTGCAAAACACTGGATCTAGTACTGTAGAAAATACATATGTACATAGTCTCTTTTATTACGGAATAAACGTGCAGGGTAATAATAATAATGTTGTCTCTAACACGGTTCATAATAATCAATTGAGAGGTATCCAACTGACAGGTAGTTACAATACTGCTTCCCATAATATGATTAGTGATAATGGTAGTTGGGGTATATTTGTTGATGGTTCAATGAGTAACGTAACTAATAACATTATCAAGAACAATCCTACTGGTATACGTGTTAATGCGAGTTCAAACACAATTTCTGGTAATCAGATTAGTCAAAGTACTACTTACGGAATAGATCTATCATCGAGTGCCTCCTACAACATAATAAATAGCAACGACATTATCGTGAATGCTGGGATAGGTATATATTTGAATTTGGTGACAGGTTATAACACAATTTCAGGTAACAATGTATATTTTAATGGGTATGGTATATACCTGAACACAAGTGCTAATAATACAGTCACTGCTAACAATTTTAGTGAAAACAGTTACGGTATTTACGGGACATGCTTTGCCTGTGTCTTGAATGCCAATACACTTACCGGTAATGACACTGCCATTTATTTGGTTAACGGGGATTGATATCTAGCAATTCTATCACTAACAATCAATTGATAGACAACGGTGGCACTGGCGCTACCAGTAGCATAACATTGGTAAACGAAGACAATGCCCTCCTTTCCGGCAACCGCATCTACGACACCGCCGGTACCGGCTATGCCATCGATATCGACGCTGCTTCAGCTGGCGTGGTGCTCACCGACAACGTCTACTCCGGCACCGGGGCTACCGCCATCCGCGACTTAAGCTCCAACACTGAGTACACCCAGCACAACCGTATCACAGTCAATGCCACCGACTCCGACTTTGCTTCGGGAGCATACACCGCCCTTACCATCACCCAATCCGGCACCGGCGACATCGTTAACTTCCTAGATGGTTCAAATGAAGTCTTTACCATTCTTGATGGTGGCAACGTCGGCATCGGCTCATCATCTCCAAACAGCAAACTCACCATCGCCGGCAACACCAACGTCTCCAGCTACACCAACCTCCCCGGCTACTTCATCAACAGCATGCCGGCAGTTACCGGTTCTACCACTCTCAACAACTTCTTCTTTGCGGGGGCGAGTTCAACCAGTTTTACTAACGGTGCGACATATAACTACGCAATTGGAAATAATACTCTTACCAACCTTACGACCGGAGACTATAACTTTGCGGTTGGAGGAGGTGCCTTGGCTGGTTCAAGTATTTCTGGTATGAGTGGTTCATACAATAATGCACTTGGTTATCAATCCTTGTACAAAAATACCACCGGCTCAAACAACAACGCTCTTGGCTATCAAGCTTTGTATAATAATACTTCAGGAACCTCAAGTAACGCTATCGGTCAATATACACTTTTTAGTAACACCACTGGCTCAAACAATAATGCAATGGGGTATGCCTCTCTATTTAATAATACCACTGGTTCTTATAATAATACTATGGGTGTAAGTTCACTTACTAGTAACACCACCGGCTCAAATAATAACGCTATTGGATATAATACATTAGTACTCAACACTACCGGTTCTAGGAATATTGCTATCGGTGGCTTATCATTACTTTTCAATTCTGTGGGTTCTCGAAACAACGCCATCGGCTATGCTAGCTTAGTGGGAAACACGACGGGTAGTTACAATAATGCATTAGGATATGGTGTACTTTTTGCTAACAACGGCACCGGCACTATCGCCATCGGCTACCAAACCGCCGACAACGCCCTCTCCGTCGATCGCAGTATCTTCATCGGCTACAACATCGACGCCTTCAGTACCACCGCCGACGATCAGCTCAACATCGGTAACTTAATCTTCGGTAACAACGTCAACGGTACTGGTCAAACCATCAGCTCCGGTAACATCGGTATCGCCACTACTTCATCTACTGCTCGCTTAACAGTCCAGTCTACCGGCACCTCCGATATCCTCAATCTCTTTGAAACGGGAGGCAGTGAAGTGTTCACGGTGTTGGAGAGTGGTAATGTTGGGATTGGTACTTCTTCGCCCTACGCCAAACTTTCCGTATTGGAGACAGGGGTGGATCAAAATCGTTATTCGTAATTGCTAGCTCAACCGGTGGTACGCCAAGTGGAGTCTTTGCGGTCGATGCTTACGGAAGGGTTGGTATTGGCAGTACCTCCCCAAAGCCTCGCTTTTATCGCTGACACTGTCGGTAACAATGGCGTTTCAATTGCTGAAACTGAATACCCTGATTGGATGGGAGACGGAGGTATATTTATGAAAGGGGCAGTTTTGCCAAAGGTGGTTATATTGCGGAGAACAGCGACACTTTCCGCTGGGGAGACTCTTCAACCAGGATAGGCGGTGTTGGAAGTTCCGGTACAGGATACTTTACGTTTGACACGGAGTCTACGGAGCGCATGCGCCTTACCGGCAGTGGCTACCTCGGCATCGGCACCACCACCCCAACTCAAAACTCACCGTCAACGGTACCACCACCATCGGAATGTATGGTGCAACCAGTACTCAAGCCGGGCTTCAAATTGGCTTCGGCGGAATCTGTGTCGACAATGACGGCTCCTGCGTTGCTTCCACTACCGGCCGAATCTCAGCCGTTAACTTCCATACCGGCAACTCCGACCTAGCGGAAATGTACTTCAGTGATGTCGAATTACTGCCTGGAGAGCTGGTTTCTTTAATCAGCGGGTTCTCGGTAGATAGAGCAAGTAAGAAAGACTCTGCCCTGTGCTTGGTGTAGTTTCCACCAAACCAGGATTGCTTCTTGGTCACGATGATACTTCGCTAAACGAAGGGGAAACCGGTTACCCAATAGCACTATCCGGACGTGTGCCAGTTAAGATTTCTACCGAAAACGGAGTAATCAAACGAGGCGACCAGCTCATGCTCTCGTCTCTCCCTGGAATTGCTATGAAAGCAACCGGCACCGGTATGGTAGTCGGTATAGCACTCGAAGACTTCAATGAAGGTAGAAAGTATTCAGACGGCTACATCAATCAAGTTAATGATGATCTTGGCACTACCACTCCGGAAGAAGTGGAAGAGATTGCAAGAAAGATGATCAAAGAACGAACTGATACTGAATACCTTGATAACGGCACTACAGTTAGAGTGGGACAAGTGGTAATGTTTGTTAACAGTTCTTATCGGTGGTTGGATGACAGCATGACGGGAGCTATTAATGACGTTATGGAGGCGGATGCTAGTGAGCTAAGAGAACTGATGTCGGAAACCGCTTTTGAAGAGGGGGTAAGTTACGGAACGATGGCGACGGTGATCAAGGCTGTTACTACTCTTTGGTATAAAGTAACCGGTCTTGAGTCAAGGGTGCAAATTTTGGAGGCGGAAAATGCCGCTTTGCTTCAGAGGGTGGAGCAGATTGAAGGGGAGGTGAGCAAGGGCTCAAAAGGAAATGTTACGGAAGAACCAGTTGAGGATCCAATCTTGCCGGAAGAGCCGGACACAGAGTCTGACACGATTCCTGTTGACCCGGCTGGCGACGAAGGTGCTTCTGAAGAAGAAGTCACTGAACCGGAAGTTACGGTAAAAGAGCCGGACTCAGATCCGGAGCCGGATCCAGAGTCGGTGGCAGAAGAACCCGCACCGGAACAGGAACCAGAGCCGGTTTCCGAATCGACCCCGGGTGTTTAAAACATTTAAATATTGGAAGTTGCATCGTGCCACTTTTTGCAAATGATCAGACGTGATGTCGACTTTGAGTCGTGAGAGTAGAAAATCGTCGCGCCCGTAGGGCGCGACGATTTTTTGTCAGGGCTAGGTAGTTCATTGCTTCCTCATGTAATCTACCCACTGAAACTTAATTCCATCGTGTTCCTCAACCGGGTATTCTTTCTCGACTTCAAATTCGTTTTCAAAATCTGGAAAAAATGTATCACCTTCTTTTTCATCAAAAAACCAAGTTATATGAAGTCGTGAAGCCAGTGGTAGCATCTGCTTGTAAACCTGACCGCCGCCACCGATGTGAATTTCGGCCGGGTTTTCTGATTCGGCAACTTCAATCGCTTCAGGTATTGAATAGGCCACTTTTACATTCTCTCCCTCCGGTGAAAAGTCTTTATCTAAAGTGAGAACAATATTGGTGCGACCAGGAAATGGTTTGCCGAGAATTTCGAGTATGGATTCAAAAGTCTTTTGACCCATGATGACTGGGTGACCCATAGTGAGTTGTTTGAATCGTTTTAAGTCAGCCGGCACGTGCCAAAGCAGTTCATTATTTTTGCCAATCGCTCGATTTTTCCGACTCATTCCAGAGACTATCACAATCGGTGGTTTATTACCTTTGTTCTCATTCATGACGACAGTATGACACAGCTCGTTCCACTTGTCTGCCTGGCCTCCAAGGGGAGGGAAGGTATAATGTCACCATTAACTTGGACTTAAGATATGGCACATTTTGAAATCGAAGTAAAAAGCCTGTTGGGAGAAGAAGCAAACGCCAGAGCCTTGTTGGCAAAGATGAAAGAATTTGATCCGAATCACGTTCACACTTCCTCAAACAAACAGCTAAACCATTATTTTAAAGGTGGAGATCTAAAGAATTTATATAAAAAGGTGGAGTCGCTTTTTACCGGAGAGCAACACGAAAGATTTCAGACTATCGCTGAAAAAGGAACAGATTTTTCGGTACGGACAAGACAGCGCGATGAAGAGGTGTTACTGGTGGTCAAAGCTTCGGTGGATGAAGGAACCAGTGCCAATACCGTAAAGCGAATGGAGTTCGAAGAGCCAGTAAACATCTCACTTGATGAGCTGGATAAGCTGGTACTGGAATCCGGTTTTGAATATCAGGCAAAATGGTCGCGCGAACGTGAAGAGTATATTTACAAAGGGGCGAATGTTTGTCTCGATAGGAATGCCGGCTACGGCTACTTGGCTGAGTTTGAGAAAGTGCTTGAGGACGAAAGCGCTATTGATGATGCTAGGTCTGAAATTGATTCGATCATGGCGGAGTTGGAAGTTGAGGAATTACCGCAAGATCGCCTCGCCCGCATGTTTGAGTTCTACAATCAAAACTGGCCGGATTATTATGGCACCGATAAGACGTTTGTGATTGAGTAATTATGAAAGCCTTATTACTGGATGCAGATGGCGTGGTTTTGGGTAAAGGCGAGTATTTTAGCGATAAATTTGCTCGCGAACATAATGTTCAGACTGAAGACATCATGAGTTTTTTTCGGGGTCCTTTTGGTGATTGTCAGGCCGGTAAGAAAGATTTAAAAATCGAACTAAAGCCATTTTTGGAGAGATGGGGATGGAAAGGAACAGTCGAAGATTTTTTGGATTACTGGTTTGAGGATGTCTCAGTTGATCCAGATATTGAAAGAGTTGTCGATTTGTATAGAAGTAAAGGAGTTAAATGCTACATGGCTTCCAATAACGAAGCTTATCGGGCACGGAGAATAGAAAAGGTACTAGGAGACAGGCTCGACGGCTACTTTTTTTCGGCTGATTTGAAGGCCAAGAAGGATAATCCTGAATTTTTCACAAGAATTCTAGATGAACTTGATTTGCCGGGAGGAGAAATTGGTTTTGTTGACAATGAACAAAAGAATGTTGATGTCGCTAAGGAAATTGGCATTGACGCTCGTTTGTATAGCAAAGAAATCTTGGAAGAATTTTTGCGAGAGAGTGGTTTAACAGAATTTAAAAATGAATTGAAATAGCTATGTTCCTTTCAGACATTGACATTTTGGTGGCGATTAAGAAAAAGGAGATAACTCTTAAGCCGTTTGATAAAGCGCGGTTACAACCCGCCAGCTACGACATCTTGCTTGGCAACAAATTCATCGTGAATGATGAACATGCTACACACATGGTTGATCCGGCGCGTAAAATTTTTGCCAAAACGCGTGAGATAAAAATCAAGGACGGTGAAGAATTTATCCTTCATCCGGGAGTTTCGGTGTTGGGTATTTCCAAGGAATATTTTGGCTCCAATCACTATTTGGTGCAGGTGGGAGGCAAGTCTTCCTTGGCGCGGGTTGGACTGATGATTCACAACACAGCTGGTCTTATCAATCCGGGGCACTTTCTTTACATCACTTTTGAACTCTGCAACCTCAATAATGTGCCGATTGTCTTACGGCCTGGGATGGAAATAGCCCAACTTACTTTCTCCAAACTCACGAGCCTGCCCAGCACCGTCTACGAAAATGTTGATCGAGGCAAGGATAACTGGGGAAGTAATTTTAAAGGACGTGATTTGATTGATGGTCGAGGTAACAAAACTAAAAGAAGAGTAAATAAAAAATAAGCATATGGATAAAAAACACCCAGAGTATCAATATTTAGATTTAATGTCGGATTTGCTTGAGAAGGGAAGTTGGCAGGAAGACGCCGACACCGGCCATGTGACGTATAGCCAGTTTGGCAAGCAGATGAGGTTTGATTTAAGTGAAGGGCTACCGCTTTTGACCACCAAAAAAGTTTTTTGGAAAGGCGTACTACATGAATTGTACTGGTTTCTTTCCGGCCAAACCAACATCAAATATCTGGTAGATAATAAAGTACACATCTGGGACGACTATCCTTTTCGTATTTACAACGACAAACGTAAAGCTGAAGGGTGGCCCGAGCTTACAAAAGAAGAGTTTATCGAAAAAATTGCCAGTGATGATGAGTACGCCAAGAAACACGGCAATTTGCCACGGATTTATGGCGAGATGTGGAGAAATTGGCCACGCAAAGACGGGGGCGGAGTCGATCAACTTCAGTGGGTGGTAGATGAGATTAAAGCTGATCCAAGCTGTCACAACGCTATTGTGACCAGCTGGAATCCAGAGTATCTCTACGGCATGGCCAAGCCGGGTGAGGCTTGCCGTTTCCCAATTTGTCACAATATGTATCAGGTAAATATCAATAACGGAAAGCTCTGTCTCCAGCTTTATCAGCGATCGGCTGATATTTTTCTCGGGGTACCCTTCAACATTGCGAGCTACGCTTTACTCACGGAAATTTTAGCTAAGATCACTGGTTATGAAGCCGGAGAGTTCGTTCATACGTTTGGCGATGTGCATATCTACGAAACTCATATTGAACAAGCAAAAGAACAGATTTCGCGCGAACCTCTACCTTTTCCAAAAGTTGAAATCAGTGACGAAGCGACCTCTCTAAAGACTTTTCGACCAGAGCATGTGACGTTAAGTGGTTATGAGTCACATTCTCCGATCAAGGCCGAGATGGCGGTAGTCGGTGGTTTTAACAAAAAAATTCACGAAAGAAAAGAGGAGCAGGGTGGTTAGAGACGGTTCAAACATAAGTCAACAATATGAAAGATTATAAATACATAGAAAAACAAGATAAAGAAGTCTACGATGCTCTTGTCGGAGAAGAGGAGCGGGAGCGAACCGGTATAGAGCTGATTCCGAGTGAGAATTATGTCAGTCGAGCCGTTCGCGAAGCGAACGGCTCGGTACTGACCAACAAATACGCCGAAGGCTACCCTGGTAAGCGTTATTATGGAGGACAGCAGTTTACTGACGTAGTGGAAACACTGGCTATCGAGCGGGCGAAAAAACTGTTCAAAGCAGAGTACGCTAACGTTCAGCCTCTCGGTGGAGCTGCTGCCAATGTTTCCATGTACTTTGCACTTATGAAGCCAGGCGACACGGTACTTGGTATGGATCTTTCGCATGGTGGCCATCTGACTCATGGCCATCCAACTACTTCTATCAACAAAGTCTTCAACTTTGTTCGCTATAAAATGAAAGACGTCGATACTGGTGAGATTGACTACGATGAACTTCGAGAAGTCGCACGGAGAGAAAAACCAAAAATAATCCTGGCCGGATTCTCTGCTTATAGTCGTGAATTAGATTACGCAAAATTCGTGGAGATTGCCAAAGAGGTAGGTGCTTATACCGTGGCGGACATGGCACACATTGCCGGTTTGATTGCTGGAGGGGCGGTAAAAAATCCTTTCGATTACGGATTTGATGTTATTACCACCACCACCCACAAAACTCTTCGTGGTCCACGTGGCGGTATGATCATGACTCGAGAAAGCGAAGAAATCGCGAAGAGGATTAATAAAACAGTATTTCCGGGGGTACAAGGTGGTCCGCATATGAATAACATAGCTTCCAAAGCAGTGGCTTTTGGTGAGGCTCTCCGGCCGGAGTTTAAGATTTACGCCACACAGATATTAAAAAACGCCAAGGCAATGGAAAAGGTGTTTAAGGAAAACAAAGTTAGGCTAATTGCAGGCGGAACAGATAATCATTTATTGTTGGCCGATGTGTATGGTTCACTCGGAGTAACCGGACAAGAAGCGGAAATTGTACTGGACGAAGTTGGTATTACTTTGAATAAGAATATGATTGCCGACGATCCACGTAAGCCACTTGATCCTTCCGGAATCCGCTTTGGCACACCCGCCATGACCACAAGAGAGATGAAAGAACAGGAGGCAACCACCTTGGCTGAATTGATGATAAAAACACTTAAGGACAGGGAAAACAGTAAAGAGAAAGACGTGATAAAGAGAGAGGTGCAAAAACTCTGTGAAGCTTTTCCAGTGCCGGAAAGTTTTTGTTAGTTAGTAACAAAGCGATAATATCTACCCATAACAATTTGGTTTAAAAGTTTTCAACCACAATACCTCAATTACTGAGGTTATTGTGGTTAGAGCATGTCCGAAAACCCTACACAAAAGAATAAATCCTTGTCTAATATTTTGCAAACCTTTGGAGCTCGGAGGGTTTTTGGACATGCTCTAGAGTTTGGTTGCTTTTAGTTTCCCGGTTTGCATCCATCTTTTCTGTGTATTTGGAACATTCATTTGTTATTATTACAAAATGTTAGAAGACAAGAGAGCTTTTTTGATTCATCTCCGCAGACATTGGCTGACCGTGAGTTTTCTTTTGGGGTTTTTGACAGATTTGATTCTTCTCAATCGGATCGATGACGTGGTTGATAATTTAATTTTACTTGCTTACGCGATTTTAGCGACCGCGTCATTTCTCTTGTTTTACGTCGGGGTGGCCGAGCGAGGACCGCGCTTTCTTTCAATCTTCCTTAAAAAATTTGCGCCCATTCTCATGCAGTACGCCTTTGGCGGTTTGCTTTCAGGAATGCTGATTTTTTATGGACGAAGTGGTGACTGGGTGGCCAGCGCCCCGTTTTTTCTTCTGATTCTCGCAGTAATTGCCGGTAATGAATTGATAAGTAAGAGATCTGATCGGTTGATCTACCAGCTTACTCTTTATTTCGTGGGCATGTTTTCGTACATTGTTTTGGTCGTGCCGGTCGTAACTGGAAAAATGGGAGACGGAATGTTTGTCTTAAGTGGCCTCATTGCATTGATGATAGTGACTTTTGTCATACAGACACTGTATCGCATTATTCCCAATTTCATGACCTTTCACACCAGACGAGTGATCATAACGGTCGGTGTAATCTTTGTAGGTTTTAACATTTTTTATTTCAGTAACGTGATACCGCCAATCCCACTGTCTTTGACCGAACTGGATGTTGTTCAGTCGGTAGGCAAAATGGGCGACGGTAATTATCGAGTGGCTTTCGAGGTTCAGCCGTGGTACAGAAAGTTGCCTTTTGTCAAACCGGTCATTCACCCAACAGGTAGTTCCATCGCGTGTTTTGCTCGAGTTTATGCTCCGACAAAACTGCAGACCAACATATTCCATCGTTGGGAATACCAAGATGAAGCGGGGCGTTGGCAGGAAAGATTTCGTTTAGGATATGAAATAACCGGGGCCAATGAGGGTGGTTATAGAGGCTATACCCAGTTATCAAGCTTTTTTGCCGGTAAATGGCGCTGTAGCGTGGAGACAAAGCGGGGGCAAGTCTTAGGTCGAAAGACGGTCTATATCGACGCGAAAGAAAAGGTGGGCGAGGTTAAGGTGAGGATTGAGTGATTTCACCTGACAGATTAGTGTCTATTCAAACAAAGTTTTTTGTGGTATTATAAAATCATCTTAATAATTGAGTTAATTATACAAATTGATATGTTTGGTTTTGGTAAAAGCGAAGCTCACAAGAAGCCTGTGGAAAAAGAAGTAAAACTCCCACCGATGGATCAGATGATGGCTAACAACGAAGAATACGAAAAAGAAAAAGGGAATGACTACAAAGTTGCTGATAGTGGCCCATACAATCGAAGAGTGGGAGAGGCTGAGAAATCAAATGATGATGAGGAGAAGGAAGTGTCTGATCCGTGGAAGTCTGATCCTGGTGTCGCTAAGATGGAAAGACATCAATTTAGAGACGTTGCTTAAGTTGGACGTGTTTAAATGAAAAGAAGCCGGGCGCCCCTTTGGGGCACCCGGCTTCTTTTCATTTAAACCAATCATGGTAACATCAAACGACGTGTCTGATACACACGGTCCTTCGAAATGTTTCTTGTAAACCGAGAGGGGGCATTAATATGTCTGATACACATAACCATATGAATGAAAAAATAAAAAATAAGAAAGAAAAGACGAACGATGACGACAGCGCCGTGTCGGCTACGAAAGAGAAGAGTGAAGTGGCCTTGCGCGAAGAAGCGATGCAAGCGTTTTGGATCGAACATGATATTTTTAATAAGAGTTTGGCTAAACCAGGCGGTCAAGAAGCCAAAGGAGAATATGTATTTTATGACGGGCCACCATTTGCGACCGGTTTACCACATTATGGCCACATTCTGGCCGGAACAATAAAGGATGCCATTCCGCGTTTCTGGACGATGAATGGTCACAAAGTGCGACGTAAATGGGGCTGGGATTGTCATGGTTTGCCACTTGAAAACCTGATCGAGAAAAAACTGGGTCTCTCTACCAAGCGTGACATTGAAGAATATGGCATTAAAAATTTCAATGAAGCGGCGCGCGGGGCCGTGATGGAGTATGCGGATGATTGGAAGAAGATCGTCCCGCGCATGGGTCGCTTTGTTGATATGGAAGATGACTACAAAACCATGGACAGTACCTATACCGAGAGCGTCTGGTTTATCTTTAAAGCACTACATGAAAGAGGTCTGGTCTACGAGGGTTTTAAGAGTATGCACCTATGTCCCCGTTGCGGGACCACCCTTTCCAACTTTGAAGTTAATCAGGGCTACAAAGACATCAAGGATATTTCTGTCTATGTTGAATTACCTTTGTTGGATGAAGAAAGAACTTCGCTTTTGGTTTGGACCACCACCCCTTGGACTCTACCGGGGAATATGGCGGTTGCGGTACACCAAGATTATGAATATGCCGTGGTCGAAAAACCGGATGAGGGGGTGGGAGAGTCGGTGCGGTTTATTGTCGCTAAAGACAGAGTAAAAGCAATTTTCGGCGAAGAAGGATACAGAATAGTGGAGACCAGAAAAGGTGCTGACCTGATTGGTAAAAAATACCGACCACCGTTTACTTTCGTGCAGAACCAGGATTTTGTAGGTAAAGACAAGGCTTGGACAATCTACCATGCCGATTTCGTAGAGGTAGGTGAAGAGGGAACGGGGGCGGTTCATATTGCTCCGGCCTATGGTGATGATGACATGAAGTTGGCGGAAGAAAATGGCGTTCCGGTTATCCATCATGTCAACGAATCCGGTCATTTCATGGATTTTGTGACGGATTTTGCCGGACAATTAGTGAAACCTAAAGATGACCAAGAAGCGGAGATCAGTCATATGGACGCTGATATAGAAATCATCCGCACTCTCGCCTCATCAGGTAAATTGTTTGCTAAAGAAAAAATCACTCACAGTTATCCGCATTGTTGGCGCTGTGATACACCATTGTTGAATTACGCCACAACCTCGTGGTTTGTAGAAGTAACCAAAATTAAAGATGATTTGGTAGAGGCAAACAATAAAGTAAATTGGATACCCGAACATGTCGGCAAGAACCGTTTTGGCAAGTGGCTCGATGGTGCCCGGGATTGGGCGATATCGAGACAGCGGTACTGGGGAGCACCACTTCCGATATGGAAGAATACAGAGACTAAAGAAAACAAGATATTCGGAAATTTATCAGAAATGCAAGAGTACGTACCGAAAAGCGGTAATGAGTATTTTGTGATGCGTCACGGGGAAAGTGAGTCTAACGAAAAAAATATTATTAGCGCTAACAAAAATAACGAAGATGGTCTTACTCAAAAAGGCAGGCAACAAGTTGAAGAAGCTTTTAAAACCATCCCTAAGGATGTCGATATTATCATTCATTCCGGTTTTTTGAGGACAAAAGAAACAGCCGAGTTGTTGGCAAAACACTGCCCTGACGCGAAAATTATCGAAGATGATAGAATACGTGAATTCGATATTTCTGATGGTTATGAAGGTAAGCTGTGGAAAGAATACTCCAAAGAATTTTCCACCTGGGAAGAGCGTTACACCAAAGTTTTACCAGGTTCGGAAAATCGTCTTGACGTGAAGAGGAGAACCGGAGCGTTTCTGTACGAAATTGAGCAAAAATATAAGTGTAAAAAAATACTGATCGTTGGTCATGGTGGCCCTATATCCACTCTACTGTCGGTGGCGAGAGGTCTTACCATCGAACAATCCGGCGAGACTCATGTGGTTGAGGGATATTTCAAAAATGCCGAGTGTCGAGCGTTTCGCTTCACACCCATGCCCCATAACGATAAGTATGAGTTGGACTTTCACCGTCCATACATTGATGAAATAGAATTGTATGAAGGCGAGACACGATTGGTACGAGTACTAGATGTTTTTGATTGTTGGTTTGAGAGCGGTTCGATGCCGTACGGACAGCGACATTATCTAGGTGAAGCAAAGAACAGTTTTGATCCGAAGAAAGGTGTTGGGTTTCCGGCGCAGTTCATAGCCGAAGGTATCGATCAGACGCGAGGCTGGTTTTATTCTTTGCTGGTTTTGGGTACAGCGCTGTTTGGTAAATCGCCCTACGAAAACGTAATCGTAAACGGAACCATATTGGCTGAAGACGGGCGTAAGATGAGCAAGTCACTGCAAAATTATCCCGATCCGATGGATATTGCCAACACCATCGGGGTCGATGCGATGCGTTTTTATCTGCTGTCGTCACCGGTCGTAAAAGGAGAAGATTTTAATTTTTCAGAGAAGGAGGTATTGGAGTTGCAACGAAAAAATATCGGTCGACTGCACAATGTATTGGCGATGTATGAAATGTATACTGACGACCAAGAATTAAAAACTGACTCAGAACATGTGCTAGATCGTTGGATACTGACGCGACTAAACCAATTAATTGCCGAAATTACTGCTGGCTACAAGGGTTATGAGCTCGACAAGGCCACACGCCCGATAACCGATTTTATCGATGATTTATCTGTTTGGTATTTGCGTCGATCAAGAGACCGGTTGAAAGGTGAAGATGTTGAGGACAAAAAACGTGCTCTTAATACTTTGCAAAAGTCTCTCCGTACACTGTCGCTCCTCATGGCTCCTGCCATGCCGTTTTATGCCGAGTATCTCTGGCGGGCAGTGAAAAGCAAAGACGATGTCGAGAGCGTACATCTGGCTTCTTGGCCGGAAGGAAAAGAAGTTGACGAGGAAATAATACATACCATGTCTACTGTAAGGAATGTGGTAACTACAGCATTGGAAGCCAGAACCAAGTCAGCGATAAAGGTCAGGCAGCCGATAGCTGGTGTGATTGGACCACCTTTGACCGACGAATTTATCGGTTTGGTACTTGATGAACTAAACGCGAAAGAATACAGGGAATCTGAAAGTGGTGACGTGCGTATAGATACTAATTTAACCGTCGAATTGTTGGCGGAAGGAGCTGTGCGCGAACTGATGCGCACCGTTCAAGACAAGAGAAAGACGGAAGGTTTAGAACCGCAAGATAATATTGAATTGGTAATCGATACCGACATGGTCGGTAAAGAAGCCCTAGCGAACCACCAAGCTCTACTTACTAAAACCGTTGGTGCAACCAATTTAAGTTTCGCCGGCAAAACAGACGAAGAAGTGGCGGTGGGAAAATTCTCCTTTCGGTTTTCAATCAGAAAACTCTAATGGCATACATCACTTACATAACCGAGGCGATCGTCTGTGGCACGTTCAATCGTAACAGCGCGGATCGGTCGTACATGCTTTTTACCAAAGAAGCTGGGATGCTTTACGCCGATGCGCGCAGTGTTCGAGAAGAACGCTCAAAACAGCGTTACGCTCTGCAAGATTTTTCGCTGGTTCGGGTTTCTTTGGTCAAAGGGAAAGGTAATTGGAAGGTGGGGAGCATAGAGGTCTATAAAAATTATTACTTGGAGGCAGTCAATAAAGAAGCACGTGGCAGTGTGGTAAATCTATTCCGTTTACTAAGACGATTTGTCGGTGGAGAAGAAGCGACTCCGGATTTGTTCGCCTATACGGTAAGAGCTCTCGATGAAATGACCGGTGAAATTGAGAACAGACCTTTTGTGCTGATAACCGTCCAGGTGCAGATGTTGTTGTATCTTGGTTACGTGGACACAAAACAAATGCCATTTTCCATCAGAAATATCGCTCCCCATGACATAAAAAACCACCGATTGCCCGCTGTGGAAAAAAAGGTTGGTGAACTATATACACATGCGGTGTCGATGAGTCATCTTTAAGCCGGTGGTATACTAAAAACCATGAAGAATCTGCATACACAAGAGCAAATCGATGAAATGAGAAAGAGGCTTTACGATCGGGGTGCTAAGCCGGAAGAGGTCGTCCGTCATCAGCTGTCCGATACTCCGATTGATGTTTCTCGAGACTGGAATGTTGGTCGAGATGAATTAAAAAACAAGGTAGATTTGCGTGCCGGTATGAGCGTAGAGTTGAACCCTGACGATTCAATTGAGCAAAATGAAAGGATTGAAACGGAAGATAAGCCTAAACGTCGCTACAGAAGTTTCATACTACTTGGTAGTCTGTTTATTTTTGTAGCGGTAGCGATAATTTCCAGTCTGTTTTTGTATTTGGGAGGCAATCAAATCTCGAGCGCCAATATACAAGTATCGGTCCAAGGACCTTCTTTAACCGGCGGTGGTGAAGTGTTTCCTTTGCAGGTAGCGGTTACTAATCACAATACTGTGCCGATAGAATCAACCACTCTTATTTTGAAATATCCAATCGGTACCAGGTCTGTTGGTGATGCGCCACGAAATCTTTTTGAAGAAAGAATCCCGCTCGAAAAACTTACTCCGGGCGAAGTAAGGAATGTGCCGGTGAACATAGCCATCTTCGGGGAAGAGAATACCGAAAAAACGATTGAAGCTACTATTGAGTATAGGGTTGAGGGTTCAAACGGAATGTTCTATAAAGACGCCGATCCGCTGACGTTTAGAATCAGCTCAACACCATTGGTTTTACGAGTCGAGAGTATTAAAAAAGTTGCTTCCGGTCAATTGATAGACGTAACGATGACAGCTGTTTCAAACGCCTCTTCACCTCTCAATGACGTGCTTATTACCGCTTCTTATCCGACCGGCTTTACCTACGAATCCTCCGATCCGGAACCGGTTTTTGGTCAGAACGTGTGGCGCATTGATGAACTTTTGCCGGAACAGTCAAAAACCATCAAACTGAAGGGGATTGTTAGTGGTCTTACTGAGGAAACATTTGTGATTAATTTTACCGCCGGTCCGGCCAATCCCGACAATCAATTTTTGGTCGGATCTAAATTAGCGGAAGCCAAAATTGATTTCACTATAGAGCGTCCATTTATTGATGTTGGTATCACTATCGACAATGATAATGATCGAGAAGTGGTACTCAGTGAGGGGAAAGTTTCCTCCGTAAAAGTGGATATCAAAAACACTCTTGATGAGACCGTCTACGATATGGTGGTAGAGGTTGTTCCGGGTGGTAACGCTCTCACAGAAAATTCGATCAAAAGCGATCAAGGTTTTTATGATTCTAATACCGGCACCGTGCGATGGGAAGTCTCAAACAATTCTTCTTTTGACAAGATCTTGCCGGGAGACACTCGATCTTTGGAATTTACTGTCATTCCGGGCAGTGTCCGTACGACCACTTCTTACGATCTGGTCGTGAATGTGTACGCCCGTCGCGTGGCGGAAAGTAGTGCCCTCGAAACATTGATCGGTACGGTAAAAGCGGAGGCAAAGTATTCTTCAAACATAAGTGTCGGTAGTCAAGCGGGAAGAAATTCGGGAAGTTTTTCGGACAGTGGCCCAGTTCCGCCCAAGGTGGGACAAACCACCACCTACACTCTCATTTTGGTGGCGGAAGCAGGGGCTAATGACATAACTGACGCTGTCGTTGAAACTTCACTCCCGCTACACGCTAATTGGAACGATGAATACGAGGCTGAAGGCGCTATTACCTACAACTCGGTTTCGAAAAAAATTAAATGGGAAGTTGGTGAAATCCCCACCGGTCAAAGAAAAGAATTTTCCTTCCAAGTCAATATTTTACCCAGCACTTCTCAAGTCGGATCCTCACCGGTTTTGTTGAACACCCAACAAATGCGGGCAAAAGACCGCTTTACAGGAGCACTCTTGCAAGAAAGCGCCTCAGCTGTTACAACTGAGCTCTCGACCGAGATGGGATTCTCAGAAGGTAACGGGGCTGTCGAACGATAAAAAATAATTATGGAAAAAATTTCAGACAAGATGGAAAAGGTGGTTTCGCTTTGTAAGCGAAGAGGATTTGTGTTTCAGGGGAGTGAAATATACGGTGGCCTGGCGGGAGTCTTTGACTTCGGGCCGATGGGAGTTGAACTTTTAAATAATCTGAAGCGAGCGTGGTGGAAGGCTAATGTCTACGATAAAGAAAACTACTACGGTCTGGACTCCGGCATGTTTAAACACCCTAAAGTATGGGAAGCTAGTGGCCACACCTCTGGTTTTTCCGACCCGCTTGCGGAGTGTCGCGAGTGTAATACACGGATTCGGGTCGATAAAGAGCTCGATGCGCTTGGAGTATCGGCTGATGAAAAAATGTCCGAAACCGAAATCAATCGACTTTTTGATGAGTATCGAGAAAAAATCTCGTGCCCCAAGTGTGGTCAGAAAAATTTCACCTCAGCTCACGCGTTTAATTTGTTGGTGAAGTCAAACCTTGGTGATTTTACATCGGAAGGCAACGACCCTGTTTATTTGCCCGGCGAAGCCTGTCAGGGAATTTATCTTAATTACAAAAATATACTAAACTCAATGTCGCCGAAACTGCCGTTTGGTACGGCTCAAATTGGTAAGGCGTTTCGTAATGAAATTTCACCGCGCAATTTCCTCTTCCGGACCCGTGAAATAGAGCAGGCCGACACGCAGTATTTTGTAAAGCCTAATGAAAATAAAGAGGCTTACGAGAAGATCAAACAAGACCGCTTTAATTGGTATTTGTCGCTCGGTATAAAGGAAGAAAATTTGCGATTCAAACAACACGAGAACTTGGTTTTCTATGCCTCAGATGCTTGGGACATTGAGTACAATTATCCTTGGGGTTTCGATGAACTTGAGGGTGTTCATGATCGTACCGATTATGATTTGACGCAACACATGAAATTCTCCGGTACTGATCTTAGTTACACTGATGGAGAGACCGGAGAAAAATACATTCCGTGGATATTAGAAACGTCAGTTGGTCTCGGTCGGATGTTTCTCGCTGTTATGTGTGATGCTTATCACGAAGAAGAAATGGACGGAAGCAAACGCACCGTACTCAAGTTGCATCCAGACTTGGCGCCGTACCGCGTGGCGGTATCACCGCTTCTTAGAAACAAGCCACAATTGGTTGAAAAAGCAAGGGAAGTTTTTGTGTCCCTTAAAAAAGAATTTGGAAACGTTGCATGGGACGACAATGGAAACGTCGGCAAGCGCTATCGCCGGCAGGATGAGATTGGCACGCCACATTGTGTGGTCATCGACTTCGACACCCTCGGCGAAGAAAAACCGGAACTGAAGGATACGGTAACGGTGCGTGATCGGGACACCGGAGAGCAGGAGCGGGTGCCAGTTGAGAAGTTGGTGGAGTTATTTGAGGTAAGGTGTAGATGAATATTAAGAAAAGGCCGGCAAGCTTCGCTCATCGGCCTTTTCTTTAGGTCTATTCATGGTACTGTATTCTAACTATGAACCAAAAGCGGTCTCAATACATCACAACTACGTTGCCCTACGTGAACGCGTCTCCTCACATGGGCCACGCACTTGAGTTTGTGCAAGCCGACACCTTGGCGCGTTATCGACGTTTGTTGGGGGAAGAAGTTTTTTTGAATATGGGAGTTGATGAACATGGTCAAAAGGTGTCAAAAAAAGCGGATGAAGCTGGTGTTGATAGGCAAGAGTATGTCGACAAATACGCTACTGAATTTAACAAACTAAAAGAAGCTCTCGATCTTTCTTACGATAACTTTATCCGCACTTCGAGTGATCCTCATAAGGTGGCAGCGCAAGAGATGTGGCGTCGGTGCGAGGCGACCGGTGATATCTACAAAAAGAAATACAAAGGCCTTTACTGTGTTGGTTGCGAAGCCTTCAAGGTAGACTCTGATCTCATTGATGGTAAGTGCCCCGACCATCAGGTAGAGCCGGAAGAAATTGAGGAGGAAAATTATTTTTTCAAACTTTCGAACTATCAGGATTACTTAATTGAGTATCTATCTAAGGAAGAATCAGTTCTGCCGGACTGGCGTCGCGAAGAAGCGCTAAAATTTGTCCAAAGTGGCCTAGATGACCTTAGTATTTCCAGAGAAAAGTCACGCATGGACTGGGGAATTGACGTGCCGGGAGATGATGGCCATGTGATGTATGTGTGGTTTGATGCGCTCACGAACTACATTTCTACGCTGGGTTGGCCGGAAGACAAGACCGGCCAGTTTGAACGGTTTTGGGTAAAAGGAAACACCCTGCAATTGGCCGGTAAAGATCAAGTAAGATTCCAGTCTATTATCTGGCAGGCAATGCTCAAAAGTGCGGGAATAAAAGCGACCGACACGGTCTTTTATCATGGCTTTATAAATAGTGGTGGACATAAGATGAGTAAGTCGCTTGGAAATACAATTAACCCGTATGATCTCGTTGCACGCTATGGTACCGACGCGACACGCTATATCATGCTTCGACATGTGCATCCAACCGATGATTCTGATCTGACTTGGGAAAAAATGGATGAGTACTATACTGCCAATCTTGTGAACGGTCTTGGTAACTTGACTGCTAGAATTATGAAGATGGCGGAGACTCATCTTGATGGTCCAATTGAACGGCCGGAGGTATCCGGTTTTGATTCCGTCTACACTGATGCTCTTGATCGTTATGATTTTCAGAGAGCTTGTGATTTTGTCTGGGAGAAGGTGGGGGAGATGGACGAAAAAATCACTGAGACCGAGCCATTTAAACTGGTCAAGACAGATAGAGAGAGTGCGATAAAAATAATCAAGGGGTTGGTCCATGATCTGTATATAGTCGGTCGAATGCTAAATCCGCTAATGCCGGAGACAAACAAGATCATCAAACAAGCAGTATTAGACAACAAAAAGCCGGATAATTTGTTTAGTCGTCTAGAGTCATAAAATCTAATCTATGAAAAAACTCCTCATCTTGCCGGGCAATAGTAAACTAAACGAGATCTGGGGTGAGGCGTGCGCGAGATTTTTTCATAAGGATTTTGCTTACATTTATCTGATGCGTTATGAGCACTGGATAACCGAGGGGCCGATCAATATTCCGCTGGAGATCGAGAAAATCGCTAATACGGTAAAAGACGGTGAAGCAGATGATGAGTGGTACGTCTGTGCCAAGTCAATTGGCTCGATAGTCACACTCTTAGCGACAAAGGAAAAAGCGATTGAGCCTAAAAAATGCATATTCTTCGGCATGCCACTAGATATCGCGGATGAGGAAGCTTTTAATGATGACTGGTCTCCTTTGTCTGATTTTTCTGTACCGATGTTGGTTTTTCATAATGACGAAGATCCGGTTGCTTCCAACGAGTTTACCAAAACCAAACTCGAAGAGATGGGTCAGAACGTGAAGTTTATACAATTGTCTGGAACGGATCATACCTACCGAGATTTTTCTTCCTATCAAATGGAGATAGATAAATTCCTTAA
This sequence comes from Candidatus Nomurabacteria bacterium, assembly GCA_023898585.1. Classification (GTDB taxonomy): domain Bacteria; phylum Patescibacteriota; class Minisyncoccia; order Phycocordibacterales; family UBA918; genus OLB19. The sequence goes on from CP060229.1 coordinate 466,730, forward strand.
GTGATATGGAGCAGTTAACAGAAATACAGGAACGAAACAAACGAGTCGAGCTGGATAAAGCCTGGGAGACGAGTATAGCTAGGCGGGGTATTATCGCTAGTCTTACGTATTTAGTGGCAGTCATATTCATGTATCGGATCGGTGTGTCAGATGCCTATCTCAATGCTCTAGTGCCAACCGGTGGCTATTTGCTCTCAACTCTCTCGCTCCGAGTGGTTAAAAGACGGTGGATCAAAAATCGGATTGTCAAGGACCCTGTCGACAGAGTAAAGCGCGACCAAAGACCTTTCGATTAATCGAAAGGTCTTTGGTCGCGCTTGAAAGCTTCAGACCGATGAGTTTGACCGTAGTGGGGCAAAACCCCTCCCAAGTGTAATATTGAATCAATGGTGTCAATTAGCTCAAGAAACTTATTTTTGTCTCTGGCTAGAACTTTTAACAATCGATCATAAGCACTGCTATCAAGCCGTGATTTGAAACCCTTTGCGGTTGAAGTGCTGATTTTTAGCGTTCCTGATACTTTGTAAATTGACTGACCTTGGTTAAGCATGATGATGGCGGCTAAACGTTTAGCTAGAAGGATCTTTTCTTCAGTGCCCAAAAAATCCTCCAAAAACAAAGAAGATTGTTTTGCGTTCAAACTACCTAGGGTGGAGTTGAGCTGGTTGAATAGTTCATTTAAAGTGGTCTTGCTTAGTTTGTGTCGCGATACATGAACCATACAAACAATCGTACCAAACCTTTCGATTAATCGAAAGGTTTTATTGTGGTAAGATAACGACAATGGATTACAAATTTTTTGACACCCACGCGCATTTGAACTTATCGGCTTTCAAGGAGGATGTTGATGTGGCGGCGGAAAAATGTGCCAAGGAAGACGTGGCGGTAATCAATGTTGGAACGACAGAAAAATCTAGCAAGCGAGCGGTTGAATTAGCGCAGAAACACGACAACCTATACGCCATCATTGGTTTACATCCCATTCATACCGTTCCTGGTAATCATGACGAGGATGAAATCGGTGAAGGTGGCAAACCGTTTGTAAGCAAAGGAGAGATTTTTGATAAGGAATACTACCGGGAGCTGGCGAAGGGTGAAAAGGTGGTGGGGGTTGGAGAGTGTGGTTTTGACTATTGGCACTGTCCTTCAGAAAGCCACGAGACGCAGGAACAGGCCTTTGTTGCTCAGGTAGAATTGGCAAACGAGCTGAATCTGCCACTCATGATCCACACTCGTGGCCCCAAGCCGGGGGAGAAAAGTCCGACCGGGCGCAGTGTTTACACTGACGTTTATGAAGTGCTTAAGCAGTATGCTAAGGTGCCGTTCAATGTACATTTCTATGTCGGTACCTATGAAGAAGCGGTGCGCTTTTTCGAGCTCGGAGGCACCATTTCTTTCACCGGTGTCATCACTTTCGCCAAGGACTACGAAGAGGTTGTTAAAAACGCGCCACTTAACCGCATACATGCCGAGACGGATTGTCCGTTTGTTGCTCCCTTGCCTTATCGTGGAAAAAGATGTGAGCCGTGGATGGTGAAAGAGGTTTATAAAAAAATCTCCACGATAAAAAACGAAGATGAAGAAAGGGTGAGAATTCAGTTACTGGAAAATGCAAATAACTTCTATTCCGTATAGCATGGTGACAGTTTCATGAAGGTTTTTCAGAATTTACGCTTTGTTTTTGGGTTTTTCGGGACTATAATTCATTGCAGACGAATCAAGTAATATTGAATATTAAATAATGTCTAAAGAAAAACTATGTATAGAAAGATTTTAGTGTTGTCGTTTCTAGTGTTTGCGTTGTCCGGGGTTAACTCAGTGTACGCAGTCAGTAGTCAAGGCAATGATCTCGGAGAGCTCAAGGCCTGTTACTACAAAAGCGCTACTGACTTTTGTGCCAAAGCTGATTTTAATGGTGACGGTACCGTAAATGCCGGTGATCTCGGTTTGTTAAAATTAGCAACCGGCTATGACACTAACAGTGACGGCATTGTAGACCTGAATCCAAGTGGAGACGAAGTAGTATTCATTAAAAAAGAATGTGTCTTGGACGGAAAGACTTGTGATCTGAAGTGGGATTTAAATAGCGATGGTTCGGTTACAAACACTGATGCTGTGATGCTGTCTCGTATGATACTAGGTCTTAGTCCTTATGAAGGGAAGAGTCTCACCCGGTTCGACCTCAATGGTGATGGCGTTATCGACGTTAATTCACCATATGTCAAAGTTAAATCACCAAACGGTGGGGAAGAATTCAAATACGGTGAAGCCACCAAAATCACCTGGGATTCAGTAGGTGTTGACAAGGTGAGTATCGGTTGGTCGGTAGGCCAAGGATCACTCAATTGGATTGCTACAAATATTCCCAATTCTGGTTCATACGACTGGGAAGTCATTCCGGGCAATATGCTCGATGGACAGAGCAAGGAAGTCAAGATTCAAATTATTGGTTACATGACTGGTACTGGATCAAAGACCGATGATTCAGATGGTTACTTTACGGTCAAGAAGGCGAATGAATCTGTTGAATCGACGACAAATCTTGAGTTACGTGTAGATCCCAATAAGGTTTTAAGTGGAGGGATGTTAAAAATACGTTGGAATAATACTAGCGCAGACTATTATATGCTAGGAGTAGGCAATTGTGATTCCGGAGAGTATACAGGCGGTAAGGCACGACCGAATTTGTGTACAGAATCAGAGAGAATACCTGGTGATGGTAAAGATGTAATGATGATCGAAGACATTATTTTCTACAACACGTCAAATAAAACCGGTACAGTTCAACTCAAATTAGTATCTTACAAAGATGATCAAAAAGTACAAACAGACAGTGTCGATGTCACCATTGTTCCTGACAACGAGGATTCGACGGAACCAATAAAAGTGATTTTACCAAATGCGGGTGGAGTATATGAAATAGGAGATAAGGTAAAGATTAGATGGAAGGGAAAAATGCAAGCTATTCGCATTTTTGAAGTGGACTCAAGGGGCGAATTTATAGTTGATGGTTACAGTAAGAATATCGTTGAACATTACAACATCGTTGATGATTCCGGTGTGTATTATTGGGTGATTGATGAAGATATTCCAGCCGGTTCGTATAAAATTCAAGTTGAGGGTTGTTGTGGCGAGATTGGAGGTTTTGATGACAGTGATCGTCCAATCAATATCGTCGAAAATGCTCACGAGGTTAATGACGGCTTACCAGCAGGAATAAAGGCAGATTCTGACATTGTGAAATATTGTGATGTCAAAGATAGTATTTCAGACGCCTGTGCTGGTGTCGATTTTGACGGAGATGGTCAATTTTCAAACAAAGATTTACGGATGTTTAATGATGTTGCGAGATATGACACCAACGGCGACGGTGTGGTAGACCTTAATCCCAAAGGAGACGAAGTAACATTCATTAAAAAAGAATGTGTCTTAGGAGGAAAGACTTGTGATCTGAAATGGGATTTAAATGGCGACGGCAAAGTGACTAATTCTGACGCTGTCCTACTTTCTCGTATGATGATGGGTCTTAGTCCTTATGAAGGGAAAGGTCTGAAAAGATTTGACTTGAATGGAGACGGGGTGGTAGACCACTTTGGTAAAACCGAGGTCCAGGAAGAGAGAGGCAATCCCATTCCATCGAAGTATCAAGATTATGGTAAAACCACTGATCAAGCGGAATTGCAAAGGCAGATTCAAGAACTACTCCAACTGATTATTCAGTTGTTGAGCAAGAAGATTGTCATGATAACAAGCTCGCCCCAGGTGTAATAAAAATTAAGATAGTCAAAAAAGTCTCCCGTAAGGGAGACTTTTTACTTGCTCTAGTCAAACAGCTTTATGAGATATTCGTTTATTTCGCGTTGGTCCATGGTGTAGAAGGTCTCATCAGACCGGTTTAGATGGCGAGCCAATTCGACGCCGACGAAACGCCAGTGCCATGGTTCATAAACATAAAAACCATTATCTTTGGGGTAGGAAAGGATAAAACCGTATTTATAAGCGTTATCAAGTAGCCACTGGTATTCTTTAGTTTCGGCAAAACTAGTGTAAGCACCACCCACCCCAGGAGTGGTAAGATCAAGGGTGGTTCCAAGTTGGTGTTCCGAATAACCTTGATCGGCGGAAAAAGCGTTGGCGCCGGTGCCGTAGACTTGAGTAAACTGACCTTTCAGATCCACCTGCTCATCAAATGAACGATAGGCGGAAACGATCTTCAGATCTAAATCGTCTTTAGAAGAAGCTTTTAGCATATCTTCCAGATGATCGATGGCTTCTGCGTTAAAATATTGGTCTTTCTTTCCTTCGAGTATGTATTTGTCATCTATTTGTTTGAGTTTTTTCGGCACATAGTTTTCGTTGAGGAAATAAACCTTAGAATATTTTGCAAGCAACTCTTTGTCGATTTTGGCCAATTTATCAAGGTCATCGAGTGTGCCAGAAAGGTTGCGGATTTGGCTTTCAAAATCTTCGTTGCGATTTTTCTCATTACGGTAGTTGTCTGCCAAATCATCGAGATCGTCTTTGATTTTTTCCAAATCGACCTGCAGTTCTGCTATGGTGGTGCTGGCGATTATTAAATCAGCGTCTTTCTGGTTGTTCTTTTGCAGTAGGGTGTTGCGCTCTTGAAGAAGATTCTCAATCTTGACGTCCTTGTCTTCTCCTTCTAGATAGAGGTAGCTGGCGGAAATAATACCTATGACAGCAATCAGTCCACATATGTAAACTACGACATCGTGAGAATTTTTCATCAAATTATTCTAGCATGCGTTATATATTGAAGCTAAACTTTATTTGTGGTACTGTTCTCCCGTTATTAGATTAAGACATTAATATTGTGTCTGAACAAAAAATGCCAGTAGCCGAAGCGGGCTCATACGAACTTGCTTTCCACGTACTTCCAACGGTTGCTGAAGGGGAAGTGGCTAATGTTTTTCAGAGTTTGAAAGACATGATCACCAAAAAAGGTGGCGAAATTACAATTGAAGAGGCACCGTCTCGGTTTGATTTGGCTTATGAGATAATCAAATATCTCGAAGGTCGTAATCGAAAGTTCACCAGCTCATATTTTGGTTGGGTTCGATTCACAATCAGCCCCGATAAAATTGAGGAGATTGACGCCAAAGCGGAAGGAATGAACGAGCTGTTGCGACACATTCTCATCAAATTAACCAAGATTGAAGAAGAAAATCCATTCATGTTCCATGAGTCACTGGATAAACATAAGACAGAGACTATCAATCTAGACGAGGAAGATTCGGAAGAGGAGAGTAGTGAAAACGAAGATAGTGATGAAGAGGCTCCCGACCCGGAAGAAGATTCAGTTGAAGATGGAGAAGAATCAGAAGAAAAGGTATAATTCGTATATCTATTATTCGTAAGAAGATTCTAACTGAAAATTATGTATCTTAACAAAGCAATGATTTACGGAAATCTGACCCGAGATCCGGAACTTAAAGTTCTACCAAGCGGAATCAACGTCTGCTCTATGGCGATTGCTACGAATCGTGTCTACAAGGACAGAGACGGCAACAGACAAGAAAGTGTTGATTATCACAACGTGGTGGTATTTGGAAACCAAGCGGAGAATAGTGCCAAGTATCTGGCAAAAGGTAATGCCGTGTATGTTGAAGGACGACTACAGACCCGTAGTTGGGACAAGGACGGACAAAAACAGTACCGGACAGAAATCATAGCAGAGCGCGTTCAATTTGGCCCCAAGAATAGCGGTGGAGGAGGGATTTCGTCCGGAGGCGATACTCCTTCCCAGACGAAAGGATCAATTGAAAACAAAGCTCCCGCGGTGCCGGATTATCCGGAGGAAGAAATCAATCCTGAAGATATTCCTTTTTAAAAAAAACATGGCAACCTACTAGCTTCGTTGGTCTGCGATAATTTTTCTTTCATCGTACGTCCAGTACGGCTCAAGAAAAATTTCTTGACCGCCTCGCTATCAAGTCACCCTGTTTTTTAAAAAGACTTGGAATTCTTGAGATTTGCTTTGAAACTAAATTATTAAATTTATGACTGAAAATAAAGAACAAACTATCAACCCACCAGCCCATCATATTGATTACAAAGACATCAATCGTCTCAGGAATCATATCAATCCTCACGCCAGGATGATGGGGCGACGCCGTACCGGCATGACGGCGAAGGGACAACGTAATTTCGCGCGTGCAATTAAACGGGCGAGGTTCATGGCCTTGTTGCCCTATATCCAGCACTAGAAGTAAAAGAGCCGGGCACCGAAGGTGCCCGGCTCTTTAACTTTACCTCTCCCCAAGCCTTAGACTCAATCAATAAAACCTTGCGTATCACGCTCGGACACATTTAGGTAATCACTTGCTAAGCCTTATCCACTCGCGCGGAATATTCACCCGTGTCAGTATTAACGGCTATTACATCACCCTTATTGATAAACTGGGGTACTTGGAGGACAAATCCGGTACTGAGGGTGACTTCCTTAGTTGCGCCACTTGAAGTATTGCCCTTAACCGCATCCGGAGACTCCACCACCTTGAGTTCCACCTTGATCGGAGTGGTTATGCTCATGATTTTATCGTTAAATACTACAGCTTCAACCAGGCTGTTTTCCGGCACAAAGTTATTCAAGTGACCAACCACTTCGCTACTGAGATGAAATCTCGCGCTTGGGTTGTTTGGTTCACAAAACCAATATTCACCCCTGTTTTCATAGAGGTATTTAACTTCCTTTTTGGAAATGTCAGCCTCTTCCAAAACATCAGACTGGTGCAGAGTCTTCTCTATTACTTGGCCGGTGCGTAGGTTCTTCATCCGCACGTTGTTACTGGCCTTTTGACGGTCTTTTTTAGCTATGTTTGAGGAAAGGACAAGATAGGGGTCACCGTTCATAGTGACTGTTTTTTTGGGAGTGACGTTGCTGTATTCGATCTTGGCCATGGGAATTGAATAAAATATTATTTGTAATTGTGGCATATCCTAGCAAATTCACCCTAAAAAGAAAATTGCGCAACTACTGGTTATTATGGATAGTGATAATATAGGAGAATATGCTCGGAATAACTACGACAGACGATGCTTCAGAATGGGAAGACGAGGAAATTCTGATCAAATCACAATCTTCACCTTGGTTGTATACAATCCTGGTTAAACGCTACCAAGACCCGTTTATGCGTAAGACCCGCTCAATTATCCATAATCCGCTCGACGCGGAAGAAGTGGTGCAGGACGCTTTTACTAAAATCTACATTAATGCCGACAAGTTTGAACCGCAGGCCGGAGCCAAATTCTCTTCCTGGGCTTACCGTATTCTCCTTAATACCGCGTTTACCAGGTATCAGAAAGTCGTTAAGGAAGGACAAAGGTTCACTAATATTGACCCCGAATACGAACACCTTTTCGGAGAAGAAAGTGAACACAGGGGTTTTGAGGAAAAACGCGACGGCATAGAAAGAATTTTGGAAAGAATGCCGGGACATTTTGCTTTGGTACTACGATTGCATTACTTGGAAAGGTGGTCACATCAAGATATTGCCGACAAAACCGGGGAGAATGTCGGTACCATAAAAGCTCGTATTCATAGAGCGAAAGTAGCCTTCAGAAAAGAGGGAAAAGATGGAGAGGTGGAGGTTTTGATTGACTGATGTTGGATAAGGTGTTTTATTTATATGAGATTGAGTAAAATCATGTGTTCTGTCAACAATGGAGAGCGGTCAAGATGAGAACTAGCACGTACGGTGATAGCGGATTCTTCAGCAGAGATATAACTTGGATTGAAACATTGCCATCTATTAAGAAATTGATGGCTATAAGATACAGTTCTGAAAAATGCTTAAACGCGGCCGGAAGAGCATTGGTGCGAAGATGCTTTAGTAGCAAGGACGGTTTACAGACTTTTCGTGACGAAGGTTGTATGGAGCCTTTGCTCGAAGGCTTCACCCATCAGACCTGGAAAGATTTGGAAAAAGTGCAAATGTATTTACAACCAGATGAACTGGTCGTCATGTTGATCAAAGCTTTAAGAGCCCGGAAGTCGGGACTTGCGAGTATTTGTGCCGAAATTGAAGAGGTTTTTCAAAACCATCGTGATGTCGAGGTCAAACATATCTTTCAAGTGATGGAAGCTGTTCCTTCCGTCCGCAAAAGCTATTTTTGGTGGCTTCGAGGTAAGGGGCATGATATTGGTTTCCTGATATCGTGTCTTAGATTCGGTGAAGTAGCTTCAGTCACAGTTGGGGAATTGATCAAACAAAATGTTCCTCATTACCGAAAAGAATCGGTCAAAACCGAAGTGCTGGATGTTTTTAGGAATATTCCTAGGCTATCCCAAAGTACGGTTTTGATGTGGCTACACAATGAGAAAGTGGTTAGTCATGCGGATGTCGTAGCTTTGAAAAAGAGGTTTCATCTTACCCCACAGACCACTCGGTCGGCCGTCGCTTGATAATTAAGCAAATAACCCTAAATTTTATTCCAAACTGCCCTGGCGCGTATGCTAGGGCTCTTTTTTAATCATGCAACTTTTTTTACAATCGAAAAGTAATAGTAGGAGTATGGATACAAAAATAATGCAAAAGCAAATCATGCGTCGCGTGTATTATAGTTACCTGATCAGTATCGGTACACACTCGATGTTGTGGAGAGGTGTCTTTTTAGGAGCAACGGCCGTGCTCTTGGCTAAATGGTTGCACGTCGCCAGTATTTTCAATAATTTTCTTTCCGTACCGGTCGGAGCGGTGCCAAAGTATGTCGCGAATTCTTTTGTCAACGCCGCCACCCACGGGGAGATAATGACGGTTGTGACAATAGTTGCTTCGGGAATAATCGCTCTCTCGTCCGGTTTTCAGATTGTGAGGAGTCTGAATTGGCGGGGTGCGTCCATACAAGTCGCGTAATTCGTGGTACTTTGCGGTTTAAAAGAAGCCGGCCTTTAGGCCGGCTTCTTTTAAACTTTTTCCCGCACTTTACTTCAAAGCCTCTTCCCGCATTCCTTTTCTGATGTTTTTCAACAGCTCATTTTTTAGCTTCTTGTCAGCCTGTAGTGTTTTACGCGCCGCGTCGTAACCTCGACCCAGTTTTACCATGGCTGATTCGTCCCCTCCCGGCGGAGTGTATGAGTAGGAAGAACCCGCCTTGGTGACCATCTTATACTTCTCACCAAGAGCTAACAATTCACCTTCGCCACTGATTCCTTCTCCGTAAATCAAGTCGAATTCAGTGGTGCGGAATGGGGAAGCGACTTTGTTCTTAACCACTTTGACTCTATGTCGGCCACCTACCACCTCATCACCCTTTTTGATCTGGGCGATACGGCGAATGTCCAGTCGAACGGAAGTGTAGAATTTAAGGGCTTTTCCACCCGGAGTGGTTTCCGGATTACCGAACATAACACCGATTTGCATACGAATTTGGTTGATAAATATCACCACGGTTTTGCTTTTTGACACGATACCAGTCAGTTTACGTAACGCCTGGCTCATTAGGCGCGCTTGCTTTCCGACGTGATGTGCTCCCATTTCGCCCTCGATTTCATCTCGTGGGGTGAGGGCAGCGACTGAATCAATTACCACCACATCAAGTTTTCCCGAGCGCACCAAGGATTCAACGATCTCCAAGGCCTGTTCCCCGTTGTCCGGCTGGGAAATCAGTAGCTCATCCAGCTTCACGCCCAAATTGCCGGCATAAACCGGGTCCATTGCGTGTTCAGCGTCAATAAAGGCACAGATACCGCCTCCTTTTTGCGCTTCAGCGATGGCATGGAGGGCCAATGTTGTCTTACCGGAAGATTCTGGTCCGTAAATCTCTATAATCCTCCCCCTTGGGTAACCGCCGATACCGAGAGCGTCGTCCAGTCCGATAGAACCGGTTGATATTGCTTCCACGTCGACTTTTCTACTTTCGTCCAGAGTCATAATGGCGTCGTCGCCAAACTTAGTTTTTATACTGCGTAAGGTCTCTATTATTTCTTTGGAAGATTCTTTGGTGCCTTTTTTCTCGGACGGGGAAGAGGCTACCTCCTTGGTGCTTTTTCGGTCATCTTTTTCAACCTCCTTGGTGCTTTTTCGGTCATCTTTTTCAACCTCAGCTTCTTTATCTTCCTTGGTGGTTTTTTTAGGTTTTGCTGGCATATTTTTTGTTTGTGAGTGCTTATTTGGTCGGAATATATTATTCCCAATATTCAATACTTAAAATACTTAATTTTGAAGCATATCTTATATCTATTGTGGGTATAAGTCGTCCGACCTCCAACACTGACTGGCTAACTGATAATATTTCATTGATTATACAGGCTTTACTCGTCCCTCGCTATATGAGATATGAATGTTCTGTAATGTCACCTGATTTTCTCATGTTGACTTAATCTCATTTTATTTCACCGGCAAAACTGACTGGGGCGTAGACGAAACCTCTTGTCACTTTGGTTTCTCGTCCGTACCTGTCCTTGGCTCGCAAAGTGGCTACAGTGTATCCGTTTTCCAGCACCAATGCTTCATTGAATTTACCTTGAGCGTCGGTATATATCGGTCGATCATTCAGCCACAGGTGAGAAATATTATGAGTCCTGCCACTTAAAAAGATTTGTCGTTCATTATGCAGTAGACCGGCCTCATCGGTTAGATTGATTTGTGGCCCGATGATGATAAATCTGGCCTGGAAGGTTATGTACGTCAAGATACACAGAAAACCGATTGTTAACAAAATGAATCTGATAAAAGATTTAAAGTGGATGTTTTCTTCTATCATGCTGATCTGGTGTTTGGCTTAAAATCTCCGCTCAGAGGCATTTTCTTCAAAGTCGTCTTCGTCATCACCGTCTGAGTCGTGACCTCCTGCTTGTCCGCCTGTGAGAATTTCACGAGCTTTCGAACCATCCGCTGGTCCGATCACGCCATTTTCTTCCAACAGATCCATGAGACGAGCAGCTCTTGAATACCCAACTCTCAGTTTTCGCTGTATGTATGAGGTCGAGGCCTTACCAGCTTCTATAACAGCCATTTTTGCGTCGTCATACAATTCGTCATCGCTATCGTCGTTGCCACCGATCATGGCGTTGAAGACGGAATCATTGCTGCTACCAGATTGTTCATCGAAGTTGATAGTGTCGAGCTCTTGGGCGTCTTGGTTTTTGAGGTACTCAACCACTTTCTTGATTTCTTCTTCCGTTACATAAGCCGATTGCAGGCGAACTGGCTTGGGGCTGTCAGAAGAAAGATAGAGCATGTCACCCGCTCCAAGAAGTTTTTCGGCCCCTACTGTATCAATGATCGTTCTGGAATCTATTTGGGAAGCAACCGCCATCGCGATACGAGTCGGCACGTTGGCTTTAATTGTACCGGTGATGACGTTAACTGACGGTCGTTGGGTTGCCAGAACAAGGTGAATACCGACGGCTCTACTCATTTGCGCTAGTCGCACAATACAAGCCTCCAGCTCGCGGGGGTAGGCTTGCATCAGGTCATTGAGCTCGTCAAGAATAATTACTATATATGGTAAAGCCTCAGGTAAGTTGACTCGCTCTTCCTCGCTCGACCCAGCCTCCTCCCAAGCTTTTTTAGCCGGCTGATAGGTGTTTTTGTGGTAGGAAGTGATGTTTTGCACTTGTTCAGCTTCCAGTATATCGTAACGCCTCTCCATTTCTTTTACCGCCCACGAAAGAGCCTGGATGGCTTTTTTAGCTTGAGTGATAACCGGAGTCAACAGATGGGGAATGTTGTTGTAGAGGGTGAGTTCAACTCTTTTGGGGTCAACCAAAATGAATCTGAGTTGGTCCGGGGAATTACGATAGAGGAGTGAGATGATTATGTTTTGAATAGCAACCGATTTTCCGGAACCGGTGGTACCGGCAATCAGTCCGTGAGGCATGCGAGCGATATTGGCGAAATGAACATGACCGGTCACATCTTTACCAAGAGCAACGATCAATGGGTGTGGCGAGTCAGTATACTCCGGGGTAGACAGCATAGAGGCCAGCCCGACGGTGGCGCGAGTTTGATTCGGCACCTCGATACCGACCAGTGATTTGCCGGGGATCGGAGCCTCGATTCGAATCGAGCTGGCTTTCAGTGCGAGTTGGAGCTCTTGTTGTAGTCCGGCGATTTTGGCAATTCTGACTCCTTGCGCGGGTTTTAGGGCGTAGCGGGTTATAGTTGGACCGCTCTCGACCGCATCCATCTCCACGCTGATTCCGAATTCCCGCAAAGTTCGTTTAATGGTGTTGGCGTTAGCCTTGACATCACCAATTTGGGCCTTGCCTTTTTCCTTGTTCAGGAGATTGAGGGAAGGAGCGACGTAAGTGCCACTGAAGTTTTTAATGAAAATTTCCCCCGTTTTTGATTTGCCGAAATTGGATATTTTTTGTGTCACGGAAGCTAGTCCGGAAGTTTCTTCATCGCTCTCTTCGTTTTCGGTATTGTCAGTGATGTCGACTGCCTTAACACCATCGCTCAGTATGTCAATAGATTCTATATCGGCGTCAACCTGCACCTCTTTCTTTTTACCAAGGAAGGGCACTTTTAAGCCGGTGTTGAAAAGGAGAAAGAGTGATATGAGAAATAGTCCGAATATCAAAGTTCCGGTAACAGGACCACCGAGCATGGTTGAGAGTGGGGTGGAGATTATCCAGCCGACGTAACCCCCAAGATCGGGACCCTTGAGTTCGAGTGCTCCGAGCAGGGAAACGAAAAGCAGTACAGTACCGGTCACCTTTGCTCCACTTACCTCCTGGTCTTCCTCTCTCGGGTTTAATAATACATATATGTAGAGTGCACAGATGACGGGAGCCAGCCAAGCTCCAAATCCAAAAAGTGCCACCAAGACTTTACCCATCAAGACACCGGCCGGACCAGCATAATCGAGCAGTGAAAAAATAAAAAAAATCGCAATCACCCCCATTACCACGGCCCAAATCGCTTGTTTGGCATGAGGAGACAAATCCGCAAAGATCGGTCTTTTTTCAGTTTTGTTGTTTTGTTTCTTTCGAGCCATAAAATGAATTAATACCAAGGTAAAAACATACCAATAATAGCACGTGAATCGGCGCATTTCCTCTCTACTGGAACATCAAATCGCAAAGGACAGTATTTCGGACAATACTTGCAAAGTTCAAAAATGTCTCTATAGTTATATTTACGGGACAAAGACAAAGTCTTTGAATTTCTGTAAAGAACAAAATACAGTATGCAAACAGAAAAAGACAAAGTAATACAGCTTAAAAGACTATCAGGCAATACAGACTACTATAATAATGTCTTTAAAAAGACTGAGAAAATAGTGTCCGTTATTTTTTATATTCTGTCCGAAATAAAAACAGTACCGGCAACAGAGACACACACGCAAATAATAAGAGACAGAGCATTAAAGACACACGAGCTGTCCCTTGAGACACTGACCTTTCAACCACACGAACAACATGAAGGACTGCTCCGTTTTCAATATGGTCTTGTTGGCCTTGAGAGTACGCTTCGGGTCGCTAAGACGGCCGGGGTCATACCGGAAGATATATTCATGTTGCTGGCTGATCAGACGGACTCAGTACTGCGATACATCAATAATCATTTTTTGCAAAACGAAGGGATACCAACCGAAGAACTAACTGGCAATTTGGTAGTCGGGAGTGTCTCCAAGTCAACTCCAAAATCATCTACAGTGGCTACTGCCAACAGACAAAGAAGGGTAAATATTCCAGCTGGGGACATAAGTACAGATGCTTACTTGGTCTATAGCCAACTGACGGACAGGGCAGAGAGAATAAAGACAGTCCTTGAAGCCAAACCTGAAGCTTCCATTAAAGACATCGCGGAGGTGATAACAGACGTGAGTGAAAAGACAATCCAGAGGGAACTAAATAGTCTTATAGAAAAAGGACAAGTTTTGCGTGAGGGGGAGAGACGCTGGTCAAAGTATTCAGTTGTTAAGTAATCTTACTTTAAGAGTCGTATGTCTCATAGATAGTGACTCTGAGAATTCTTTTTACAGACAGAAAAGTTTTGCTGAGATTTTTATAGTACAGTGTTGTCTCAAGAAAAAATGGTGCCTTGAGCCTGTCTAATCCATCTGGCTGAAGGACGTTCCTATAAACTTGGTCATCGTTCAAGTTTTTTGCTGATTCCTCCGTTTGCAAAATTGTTTTTTTTGTTACATAGTTTGCAGTGGCTCGTAAGAAGAGGCAGGGCTTATCGTCATCAATGAGAGACAGGAGATAGTGTATTTTTTGGCCTATAATTCTCACGGAAATTTTGGATAGTTGCGTGTTCATAACACCACGTATCCACAACCTGTGAACTCCACGAATTACCAAAAGATGTTATTATCTTCATGTGCGCTGGTGCGCTTTTTTTCTAAGTCTTTTCCATGCTTTGTGCGGAACACAAGTGCGCGTGAGGACAGCAGAAATGCACCGGAGTTATGAATGTTCTTTGACAACCTTACGAATGTAAGAATCACATGGCAGAGTGACTATGTGATCATATTTGAAAAATTACCGCCTGACCTTATCCTTTTTATTTTTCTGATAATTCAAGATACTCGGATGGAATTCGCAGCTAACCTCCACATCTTCGGATGTGAAGTTAGTGATATTCGGTAAGTGACTTGATAACTCACTTACTAAATATGAATTAATTCATATTATTAGATATATCAAGTAACGCCTCTCAAAAGAGGCACGCGTAGTAATTACGCACAATTACAGTTAATTTTAGTTATGACTCAAACAAACAGTATTGTCTCAAAGCTCGTTGTAGCTTTTGTGGCAGTTGCTATGGTCTTCTCGTCTTTCGCTGCATCAGCAAGCGCACAGACCACAGAAGAATTGCAACAAATGATCAATGACTTGCTGGCACAAGTTGCAGCCCTCCAAACACAAGCTGGACAGGGTTCAATGTCTTCAGCCAGCGTATGTCCTTACACTTGGACACGTGACCTTACACAAGGTGCAAGTGGAGCAGATGTAAAGATGCTTCAACAGTTCCTAAACGCTGACGCTGATACACGAGTAGCAGCCGAAGGTGCAGGTTCAGTTGGAATGGAAACAGAATTTTACGGTCCTGCAACAGCAGCCGCTGTTTCTAAACTACAAGTAAAGTATCGTTCAGATATTCTTTCACCAGCTAACTTGGTTAATCCAACCGGTTACTTCGGTCCTTCATCACGAGCTAAGGCAAACATGCTTTGCGCAAGCGCTCCTTCAGTTGATGACGAAGAAGAAATGACTGACGATGAGGAAGAAGAACAGGATGACTCATCAGTGACTCTCGGTGGCGAAGCTTCACTCAACAAGTTTGAAGTGGCTGACGCTGACGATGACACCGTTCAGGAAGGCGACGAGGACGTTGCTATCGGTATCTTCACCGTAGAATTCAAAGATGGAGATGCTGAGATTTCACGTATTGACATCGCTCTTGAATCAGCTGGAGGTGGAACTGACGATGAGCAAGATCCGTGGGACACTTTTGACACCGTTTCACTTTGGGTAGATGGTGACAAAGTTGCTGAAGAAGATGCTAATAGCCGTCGTAGTGACTACCTAGATGACGCTGATGGTTCAATCCGTTTCTCCGGTCTTGACATCGTAGCAATGGAAGACGAAGAAGTAGAAATCACCGTAGCTGCTTCATTGCAGACCGGTATGGATGACGGATCTGACGGTGAGGATTGGAAGCTTCGCGCTGGTGCTCTTCGTTACTTCGACGCCGATGGTGTAGCTACTACCGAAGGTTCACAAGGTGATCTAGAAGATGATTACTCAGGTCCTTCAGCAGACTTCACTATCAACGAAGCTGGTTCTGATGATGAGCTTATTGCTAAGACTTCATCAAACGACCCAGATTCAGATACCTTCAAAACTGAAACTGACAAGAAGTCAGACTGGTACACAGTATTCGTGTTTGACCTTGATACCGACGATTCAGCTAACGACATCACTATTAACGAGATCGTGCTTAACGTAGCTACCACCGGTACTACTTATTCAAATCTTGTTGATGATGCTGAACTCGTGATTGATGGTACTACCATTGACGACGTAGACGTTGTTGCAACCGGCAATGAAGCAGTGCTCACCTTCAATGTTGATGGTGATGTAACTATCGACGCTGGTGACCGTGTTGAAGCAGAACTTATGCTTCGATTCAAGTCAATGTCAAACTCAGCTTACGAAGGTTCAACTGTTCAAGGTTCTATCGACTCTCTAACTACATCAATTGTAGACGCTGAGGGTGCTGATGACCTTGGAAATGGTCAACTTTCAGGTGCTGCTACTGGTGAAGTACACACTCTCCGAACCTCTGGTATCGAAGTGTCTGTTGACTCAACCAGCGCAGAAGTTACTGTAGTAACCGATCCTGACAACGACTATGGTACATTCGAGATCAGTCTTGATGTAACAGCGTTTGAACAGGATGTCTTCATTCCAATCAGCTCAGCTTCAACTTCATGGAAGTTGGTTGACGCTAATGGAGCAACCATCTTGTCTACCGATACTGCATCTACTACTGTAGTTATCTCTTCATCAGCTGAAGAAGGTGGCGCAGGTGATGCTTTCTACCAAATCAATGATGGTGAGACTGAAACAGTCACAATTACTGTTACCTACACACCAGGAAATGTGACTCCAAAGTCAGCTCGCTTGCAACTCGTATCACTCGTATTTGACGAGACCGGTACAGCTGTGAAGACTGATGACAGTACTTGGAACGCACTTCCAGCTAACACCTTCCGTACTGACGTTAAGACCATCCAAGACTAATCTCTTGGTAGGTAAGAGACCAGAACGGCTAGCTTAGCTATAAGACAGACAAAACCCCGCTTCGGCGGGGTTTTGTCGTCTCTGAAAAAAGAAAACACCTCCAGCCCTAGGTCTTGCCTAGGGCTGGTAGCGGTTAATCATGAAAATACCAACAAGACTCCCTAGGCAAGACCTGGGGTTTTTGTGTTAATACGAATTCAGTGTCACAAAGAAGTTACAATTTTGTACCCGGTGAATTCTACCACTTGTATAATCAGTGGTACTGATAAAAGAACCATCTTTCAGAGTTCTGATGATTATAAAAGATTTCAGGACTCGCTTTATTTATCGAACACGCGTGAGAATATTAACGTTAGAGACAGGTTAAAGGGAGTTTGTAATCCTTACAGCATAGAGCGTAACAATCCGCTTGTTGCGATCGGTACGTATTGTTTAATGCCTAATCATTTTCATTTACTAGCAACACCACTTTATGAAAATGGGGTAAGTTTGTTTTTACAAAAGCTATTAACGAGCTACTCAATGTATTTCAATCAAAAGTACGAAAGAACCGGAGGATTGTTTGAGGGAAAATTCAAATCACAATTAGCTGATGATGGGTACTTAAAATATTTATTTTCATATATCCATCTTAATCCCGTGAAACTGATCCAGTCCGATTGGAAAGAACGAGGTGTCGAATATGTTGATGTTTCTTATGATTTTGTTTCTGACTACCAACATTCAAGCTTGCCAGCTTATTTGGGGGTGGACAGACCCGAAAATAAAATTTTGGACAAGCAAGCTTTTCCAAATTATTCCAATGATTACGAAGACATAAAAACCGAACTATTTGAGTGGTTGAAGTATAAAAACAATGAAAATGACTTGTTGGGGGCAAATGTTCCAAGGGTTGCTATTGGAGCATACTACTCGGTAGCTTGAGAGAGCATATCATTTTGATTTTGTCTGGTATAATATTCATATAAGCATTCACGACATGAATCAAAAGGAGCATTATTCACAACCGAAAATACCGGTACCGATTTCGCAAAAAATTCTCAACAAGACTTTTTACCGTTTTTTCTTTAGTTTCATTGCAGTTATTGCCGGAGTGCTCTTGCTTATTCTGGTCGTCGGGGTAGGAGGTGGGTTATAATTGGTTTGTTATGTTGCGTATCACGGATCAGTATTTTTGGAATTTATTTTTCCTGATCTTTTTCTTAGTCCTTGTAGTGATGGGTTCTATTATACTAGAGACAGAAGCCAGGATTCCTCTCGCCGATTTGGGTTTGACCGATTATGTCCTCATAACTCTCGCTTCTTGGCGACTTACACGACTTTTTGTCTATGATGTCGTCACAAGATGGTTCCGGGAGCAATTTTGGGACGTGAAGAAGATAGGTAAGGGTCACCGTCTTGAAAAACCAAAAACTGGACCGCGTCGCACCTTGGCGGACTTGCTCGATTGTCCTTGGTGCTTTGGTGTTTGGGCAACAGCAACGGTTGTCTTTTTCTATCTTATAACTCCCTATGCGGTATTCCCGGTAATCGTTTTAGCGTTGTCTAGTGTGGCAACTTTCCTACAGCTTGTAGCCAATATGGTTGGACATAAAGCAGAACAACTGAAAAATCAAAATGAATCAATAACATAAGAGATCTGGCTACTTGTGCACACAGTAAGTGTGGTTTTGCCGGGAAATATATTTTGTCGGGATGCAGAGTGAGAAAATGCGGGGCATTTTCGCAAGACTCATTGAGAATTTTTGCAAAGATATGAGCAAAAATCCAATGAGTGGACAGCCTCTGTAAGAGGGCGAACTCGGGCCACACCCCTTAGGGTCTCGAATGTCTCCAAGACATCCGGTAAAAAACAGAGTCGGGCTAGGTAGTTGTAACTGTCTGGGAGACAGTTACAAAACTGCCAGCACATTCTTTCAGGTCGACAGTCTCCCAGACTTCAAGGAAATTCTGGTAGTGGTAACCGGAATTGAAAAATCATTTATAAAAAGTCTCCCAGAAGTTCGAAAAATCCAAAGTCGGGCCGCCGAGAATCGAACTCGGACCACACCCACCCCATGGGCGCACACTACCACTATGCTACGGCCCGACTTTGTATTTTTCCCAACAGGGCAAATACTACCACTACACCCCGAATAATCACAGTATAAACAATCTAAATCAGCTTGAAAAGGTTGTATGCTGAGATCACAAACAGCCTTTACTTTTCCCGACCATCTGTTAAATTATTCTCCAACAGGCTCATGACAGCTGGTTTCTGAACGTAAAGGTTCAGAAGTAATGAATCGTTTGATTCGCCCGCCGAGGTCCACTATCTATTTTTGATACTGGAGGTCGAAGCCTAGGGTGGGAAAAACACTTCGTGTTTTTCCCACCGTGGGCCTGTAAATTTAATCACGTAAACAAATAACAACGTGGCAATTACAAAAACAAAAAAGGAGTCAATTCTCACTAAACTAGATGGCGTAAAAAACGACTCGGAGTCAATCGTGTTTGTTAAATTCAACGGCATGACTGTTGATAACACGACAGCTATGCGGTCGGAGTTGAGAAGCAATGGTGTAGGTTTTTATGTCGCCAAGAAAACCCTCATGAAGCGCACCTTCGGAGGAGTGTTTGAAGGGAAAATGCCAGAGCTTGAAGGTGAGATTGCGTTAGCGTACAGTAAAGACGCAATTGCTCCTGCGCAGAAGATAAAAGAATTCGCAGGCAAATACAAAGATAATTTGGAGATTGTCGGTGGCGTATTCCAAGGTGTCTTTAAAAATGCCGGGGAAATGACCGAAATCGCTTTGATTCCACCATTGCCGGTACTAAGAGGTATGTTTGTAAACGTTATCAATTCACCAATCCAAGGTTTGGTATTGGGGCTAAATGCTATCGCCGACAAGAAGTCTGCATAGTTAATTAAAAAATATCATGAGTGATGAAAAAGAAACAAAGGTAGCGGATACTACCGAAGAAACTGCAGCTCAAGAAGTGGCAGAAGAAACCAAAGAAGAGAAGAAAGAAGAAGCGAAAATAGAAGAGAAGGCAGAGGAGAAAGCTTCTGACGTTGACGAATCAATTGAGGTGCCGGAACAATTTAAGGCGCTCATTGATCAAGTAGAGAAAATGTCAGTACTTGAACTACATGAACTCGTCAAGGTTTTGGAAAAAAGATTCGGAGTATCAGCTTCAGCTGTGGCTGTCGCTGCTCCGGCCGGTGGAGCTGATGCTTCCGCCGAAGAACAATCAGAGTTTACCGTTGAGCTGACTGAAGCCGGAGGACAGAAAATCGCCGTCATTAAGGCTGTGAAAGAAATTCTCGGACTGGGTCTTAAAGAAGCAAAAGACATGGTAGACGGAGCTCCTGCTATCTTGAAGGAGAATGTGAAGAAAGAAGACGCGGAGGCCATGAAGGCAAAGTTTGAAGAGGCTGGCGCTACCGTAACTTTGAAATAAGTTTTGTAGACCATAAACAAAAAGCGCAGGCTTGTCCTGGCGCTTTTTGTTTTGGCAAAAAACTTTCAAAGTTACGGTAGAGGCGCAGCGATGTGAGGAGTGGCTTTAGCCCGCCACGACGAACCAGTGGTAAAACAGTCTGGGAGACTGCTTTACGGCCCGCGAGCACTTAGTAGAATTGGAGCGAAGCGAACGATTATACTTAGTGACTTGTGGGACTGTTACGATCTCTGATATGAACTCGATGTCCATAATCAGAGGTATTAAAAAGGAGGACTTGTGACGGAGCGAAAGTGCTTTCAAATTATTTATTCACACACTTTTTTCGATGTCTGCTTTGCGCCCCGTGTCAATCTTAAAACATTTGCAGTTAAGTTGATTATGCTTTATAAATGAGCGGGCGAGTTTTTTTGTGTAAGTCAATCTGGAGCTGATTATTAATGATAATTCGGGCAACAAATCATTTTCAGGAAAAAGTGAAAATAGCGGTCAATGAATCTTTGGGGTGCTACGGGTACGTTTCTATAGATTGTGGAGATAATATTAGATGGAGTCTAGTGGGAGTAGGACTCGGAACCAATCCCAGGCTGGCGACACTTTACTACCAACCATCTTCAGACGAAGATTGTGTCAATCTTACCTTCAGTATCGGGTTGGACGGAAAAACTTACAGCGTCTTTTTACAAGGTCAGGAGAAGATGCCGAAGTTACTCAATTTGTTTAAGGAACTGGGCGCTGAAGAGACTGAAACGGAGTTACACACCAACATTTTTAACTGGAAGATACACATGCCTTTCGGAAGTATAAGTGAGGTCTTCGACAAAATTTGCCTAGTGTTGTCAGGGTAAACTTCATTACCGACAATCGGCAATCATCTTTAATCACCCGCCACTTCGAACATGGCGGGCTTTTCTTTACTAGTTTGTCGCAGAACGCCCCGAGCTCTTAGCTCGGGGATGAATGCGACGTTAAACTAGTGCCGGCGGAGCCGGCTCCATAGCTAGCAAAAATCCCCGTGAAAAGTAACCCCGTTACTTTTCACCTATGCCGAAGGCACAGTGGCAAACGCCCTGTGCTCTTGGCACAGGGATTTTTACCTCAATCACGACATTTGGCGCTCACACTGTCTACTGAAATCTCATGCTATAATCTCGACACATTTTCAGTATGTCAGATCCACTTTCTATTCTGTTTGGGAGCGCTTCCAGAGTTAAATTACTTCGCTTTTTCTTGTTTAATCCGTCCAAGGAATTTCTGTTTGATGATATTAGTCGGCGCGCTAAATTGGTTCGCAGAACAGCTCGCACGGAAATGTCGGCTTTAGAAAAGGCTGGAGTGATCAAGCAAAAAAGCATGTATATGGAGGTGGAAGGAAAATCTAAAAAGCTGAAAGCCGTTGGGTATATCCTCAACAAGGACTTTCCAGAACTACAGGCACTGCAGACTTTTTTGTTCGAAACGGCGCCGATAGACGGCAAAAATCTGCTCAAACATTTGCGTCAGGCCGGAGTTTTGGATTTTGTCGGAGTGGCGGGAGTGTTTGTGCGGGATTTTGAACAACAACTCGATGTGCTTTTGGCGATGAAGAAATTTTCCCAAAATAAAGTCGAAAAGGCCATTCGTTCGCTCGAAGCGGAAATTGGTGTGGAAATTCGTTTTGCCGCTATGTCTTCGGAGGATCTTATGTATCGAGTGGGGATGTATGACAAATTAACGCGTGATTTCTTTGATTACCCACATCAAGTATTGGTCGACCGGATTGGAGTGAAAGATGAGGTGACTTCGGGGTCGTATAGGATGTAGGGTCATGGGATGAATGATAATCATAAATATTTTTGCTTGCATTCCAAAACTTTCCCCGACCAGTTTCTAAGGCATAAGAACGTCTTTAAGTGATTAAGTACATAATTTTCTACCCAAGATGAATCAAACATTGTGAAAATATGGTATAATATCGGGGTAAGAGGTTTTACAAACCTAATAATTTAATTAACCTATGGACTACAATTTGTATGGTTCTATTGAACATTCAGTAACATCTTTGTGGGTTGATATGGTGCAGTTTGCCCCACAATTGGTCGTCGCTATTCTCGTTCTTATTGTTGGTTGGATAATCGGCGGTGTCTTTTCCGGTATTATCCGAAGAGGATTCAAGACTTTACATATTGACGACGCTCTTGATAAAGCCGGTGTGGACAATCTCTCAAAGAAAGCCGGCTATGACTTTAAGCCGGGATATTTCGCCGGAAGTCTTGTTAAGTGGTTCGTTTTCCTCGCCTTCGCCGTGGTGGCTTTTGACATTCTTGGTTTGGGAGAAGTGAATATCTTCATGAGGGAAGTGGTGCTCGGATATTTGCCACAAGTATTTGTCGCAGTATTGATTCTGTTCGCCGCGATGTTGATTGCAGATGTTGCCAGTAAAGCGCTAGTCGCAGCTTTGCGCACCAGCGGAGCTGGTAACCCGGAATTTTTCGGCAAAGTAGCCTACTATCTGGTCATTGTGTTTGCCGTTTTGGCGGTATTGAATCAGTTGCAAATCGCTGACGAACTCGTTCAGACTCTGTTTACTGGTGTTGTCTTCGCACTTTCTTTGGCCGGCGGTCTAGCCTTTGGTCTCGGAGGTAAAGAAGCAGCTGGTAGATATATTGACCGAATGACACGTCAGTAAACATCAATAACGGTGACCCTAAAAATCCACTCGTTTCACGCAAAGAGTGGATTTTTACTTTTTTTCAAGGATTTGAAAAACAATCTCCGTGGTTGAAAGTAGTGTTGGCAAGTTGACCAAGTGTTCCAGCATGGACACCCCTGTCGACTCCCACGCAGTACCATTGGCCGGAATTTAACATGACCATGATAGCGTAGTATCGAGCCGGGTCAGGACGGGGCGTAGGTCCATTCTGGTGTATCCCCCAAATCATATATAGTCCACTCCCAAACAAACCATCGTGGTTTATGTTCTCCTCTATGCTGTAGCACAATTTTCTAAGTTCTGTTGCTTGAGGGCCGGTGAAACTCTTATCGGCACAACTCTCGCCTGGGGAGGTTGTGGGCGGTAAACGGAACCATTGTAAATCATTGTGAGCATAAGTGCCGGTCATGCCATAATCGAGCTCTATCGCGGTTACTATTGATCTTATTTGTTGTTTAATCAAAGTGTCCTTAGCTGTCATTCGCATATCTTTTAATGAAGACAAGACCACCGCAGATAAGATGCCAACAATAGTTATGACCACTAACAGTTCAATCAACGTAAAACCATCTTGTCTCAAGTGTTCATAAATGCTCTTGTCTCTGTCTATAGGCATGGTTGTGTTTACGAATCTAGGCCAGATACATCTATGCCCATAGACTCCAGATCGCGTAGCATTGATGGAGTCAGTTCATGGTTGTTGTTATTTTCAAAAAATAGCTCCTTATAAATAAAAATAGTAATAATTATTAATACTATCGATATGGAAAGCACGACGACAGTTGCTTGACCTTCTGTTTTAGCTCCACATTTCAAAGCGAGCTTAATCGGCCATGATTTATATCTCGTTTTATCTGTGTTGGGGTGCAGTTCTGCGTACATAGTACATACCATATTACCATCTTTACCCGAGGTAATAGTGATAATTTAATCTAAATCTGTTAGTCTCCAATGACCAACTTACTTATCCGGAACTGGTGCTTGACTTTAATTTCTTTTTCTATAGAATAGCCATCACGTATTTATGAGTTTTGAGAAAAGAACACTTTCGTAGCAAGAAATTTCGCAGATTGCGATTTAACTTGCCGCGAGATTGCGGTTTTTTCTTTCAAAATTCAAAGGGATGCGGGTTGTTTGACAATTCCCATGACCGAGCGTCACGCGACCAAATGTGCGAACACTTTGTGTTCATTATTTGGTTGCATGACCGAGCGAATGGGGATTGTATGGCTTGACCATACAATCGCATATTCATTAAGGACAGGTTGATAAGACCTGTCCCAAAAAGTCCTACGGCGACATTGTTTTCTTGTGAGCGAATGCGAACTAGAAAACGAGAAGTGCCTTGTGGTAAATCGACGTCGTCGTAGGCAACCCCCGCATAAAGCTAGAATCGACGCTAGCGCGGGGGAGTAGGTAAAAAAGTGTGTCGGGTTAAGAGTTTGTCCAATCGGACAGGTCTTTTCGTCCTCGACACGCTAAACACAAAGATCGTAGATTTTCCTAAGGAAAAATCTACGATCAGTCCGGAGTATGTATCTCCGGACAACACTCAAAAAATTGTGCAGCGGTGCACAGCGTTTTTGTGAGGAGCATGTCATCAGCGAAATCTGGCGACGGACCTTACTTTCGAGCGAGCGAGTGAAATGGAAGTAGCCATCAGGCCATTTACATTTCCGAGCGAGCGAAGAAAGCAAGGAACGTTATACAGAAACGCAGTTGATGTATAACGTTCCTTACAGGAACAAAGGGTGTATGGTGGATGCCTTGGCTTCAAGAAGCGATGAAGGACGTGATATGGCTGCGATAAGTTTCGGGGAGGTGCCAAATAACCTTTGATCCGGAAATGTCCCAATGGGGAAACCCTACTACTTTCAGTAGTAACCCTTGTATGAGGGGGCGTACCTAGGGAAGTGAAACATCTCAGTACCTAGAGGAATAGAAAGCAATAGACGGAAATTTCTTTTTGAGCGGATGCTTTGCATCAGCTCATTGAGCATGGTGCTTTGCGCCATTACGCTCAAGAAGAAGGTTCTTGCGATTCCCGGAGTAGCGGCGAGCGAAAGGGGAATAGCCCAAATCCTGCACCTTTTAAGGTGCAGGAGGTTGTAGGGCGGAATCTGCATTTAGTTGCAGAGAGTTACAAAACAGATATATAGGAAAACACGTTGGGAAGCGTGACCCCAGTAGGTAATAGTCCTGTATTCGAAATGTATCTGACTCTCTTGGTTCCGTTCCTGAGTAGCGCGGGACATGAATAGCCCGTGTGAATCCACCAGTACTAACTGGTAAGGCTAAATATTCTTGAAGACCGATAGTGAACAAGTACCGTGAGGGAAAGGTGAAAAGAACCCCGGAGAGGGGAGTGAAATAGATCTGAAACCATACATCTACAAGGAGTCGGACCCAGCTCCAGATTCGTAATCTGAATCAACGGGCTTTATAAGATCAACCGCAGTTGTTTTATAGAGCAAAGTTGTGAAAATCGTGAATCTGGAGCTGGGGACGGCGTGCCTATTGAAGAATGAGCCGGCGAGTGTATATCTATGCTTTGTCTAAGTGGCAATCCCACGGAGGCACAGTGAAAGCGAGCGTGAATAGCGCGAATATAGCGTAGGTATACGACCCGAAGCGGGAAGAGCTTGCCATGAGCAGGGTGAAGCGACTGTAATAGGTCGTGGAGGCCCGAACCGGTTGGCCGTACAAAACCATCGGATGACTTGTGGTAAGGAGTGAAAAGCTAATCGATTTCCGTAATAGCTGGTTCTCTCCGAAACAGCTTTAGGGTTGGCGTCGTGTGTTTCCTACGGGGGTAGAGCACTGGAAGGTCAAAATAGGGGGAAACTTCGTTTGACCTATCAAACTCCGAATACCGTTAGGCCACAGCACGGCAGTTAGACTACGGGGGAGAAGCTCCGTTGGTCAAAAGGGAAACAGCCCAGATCGCCAGTTAAGGTCCCAAAATATATGCTCAGTGCAAAATGAGGAGGTGAGGATTCACAAACAGTGAGGAGGTTGGCTTAGAAGCAGCCATCCTTTAAAGATAGCGTAATAGCTCACTCATCGAGAGTCCTTGCGCCGAAAATGATCGGGGCTCAAGCATATTACCGAAACTGCGGATTCGTAGGCTTCATTTAGGAAAAGTTTATGTCCAAGGGGACAGTTTGATGGTCGTCAGAGTCCGCTCGCGCAGCGGAACAGCGTACGACCACAGCTGCCCACCAAGCATGCAAAAACAGTAAAGATGTCTCCTGAGGCGAGCGCCACCTGGCGCGTTAGTGACGGGCACTGCGCAGACTGTTAACATTGCATACTTTTCGTCGGGAGTGTTCGAAAGAACCCCCTTGGACTCCCGTTCTTTTACGTCGAGACAATTTTGGTCCCCGGTAGCTTAGTTGGCAGAGTAGCTGAATGCAAATCAGTGAACACTGGTTCGACTACAGTCCGGGGAACCAAAATTGTCTCACGTACCATTTCAAACAAGCGTTTGAATCCTAAATGAAGCCTACGAGTGGTAGGAGAGCGTCCATCTCTGCGATGAATCCAAGGCGGGAGCCGCGGTGGAGCGAGGTGGAGTGAGAATGCCGGCACAAGTAACCGCAAGGCAGGTGAGAACCCTGCCCGCCGAAATACCAAGGTTTCCTTTGCGATGGTGATCATCGAAGGGTTAGTCGGTCCTAAGGGAATCCCGAATGGGGGACCCGATGGAGAGCAGGTTAATATTCCTGCACACTGTTATGTTCCTATGGAGGGACGGAGCGTTGTACCCAAAGCTTCTTATTGGATTGGAGCTGGAGCTATGAGCGTGTTACTTAGGTAAATCCGGGTAGCAATAGCGCGAGTAGGGTCTGAATGTGAGCCTTCGGGTGAGCAAATAAGGGGAGCACGCTTCCGAGAAAAACTTCGTTTGGGTTAAGCATAATGGTTCCGTACCGCAAACCGACACAGGTGGTAGAGTCGAGAAGACTAAGGCGAACGAGTGAGAGGTCCTCAAGGAACTCGGCAAAATAGCGGCCGTAACTTCGGGATAAGGCCCGCCAGCCCTAGATTTGGGGTATGATAGTTGAATGCACGCTGTGTACGTGATTCAAAACAATGAGACTAAAGAAGTCTATATTGGTCGTACTGCCAATCTCAAAACAAGACTGGTTGAACACAATTCGCGCGGTAAGAAAAGCACCACGCGCAATAGTGGCAGCTGGAAGTATATTTATGTTGAACTTTTTCGAAGTACTGATGATGCTATTGAGCGCGAAAAGAAGCTCAAAGCGCACGGTAGTGGTAAACAAAAGTTGATGTCACGACTTCGAAAAAGCTTGTTTTGAGCCCCAAATCTAGGGCTGGCCGCAGCGAAAGATTTCCTGCCGACTGTTTAACAAAAACACAGCTCTCTGCTAACACGAAAGTGGATGTATAGAGGGTGACGCCTGACCTATGCCGGAAGGTTAAGTACGGATGGTGATATGAGATTCGTCTTGTATTGCTGGGCTGTATAAGCCCCGGTAAATGTCAGCGATAACTATAATCGTTCTAAGGTCGAGTGCGTGATTTATTCGTGCATTCGACGGATTGGGACGATTGTAGAGTTAAATAGCCTAGCCATAGTTACCTTGCGACACAGAAATGTGGCGCATAATCCAAACCAAGCCGTCAAGAGACCAGATGCTTGGCACCGCAGCACACGGATCATTGATCTGGGGTGGTGGTGAAGATAGAGTCCAATTGTGAAATGTCCCCGCTACGTTTGTGGTGGAGGAGAAGGAAAAATTGAGCGTATTTCCTTGTCGGGTAAGTTCCGACGTGCACGAATGGCGTAACGAGTGGGAAACTGTCTCGAGGACCTGCTCGGTGAAAATACAATCCCGGTAAAGATGCCGGGTACCTGCAGTTAGACGAAAAGACCCCAGGAGCTTTACTGTAATTTCGTATTGGGGCTGTTGAGTTAATGCGTAGCATAGGAAGGAGACTTTGAAGCGAGCTTTCGGGTATCGTGGAGTCACCAGTGAAATACTTCCCTTTATTTTGGCAGTCTCTAACCGGTGTGGCAAAACCACATCGAGACAGTGCGTGATAGGCAGTTTTAGTGGGGCGCTACCCTCCCAAATCGTAACGGAGGGGTCTCAAGGTTGGTTAGGCGCGAATGGAAACCGTGCCGATAGTGTAATGGCATAAACCAGCTTGACTGTGAGGAGTAGATTCCGAACAGATACGAAAGTAGAGCATAGTGAACCGATGGTTGGCTTTAGACGCCGCCGGAGATTACCCGATAAAAGTTACCCTGGGGATAACAGGCTAGTTGTGCCCAAGCGTCCATAGCGACGGCACAGTTCGGCACCTCGATGTCGGCTCATCTTATCCTGGGGCTGGAGCAAACCATATCTGCTCTCCTTGCTGGAAACAGCAAGGTAATCGGTTGGTGGATTTTGTCTTTGGCATAATCCACCAACCGGACTGTAACAATGCGGTACCCTCCGCGGTACAGGAAACAAGCTCAAAACGGAGAAGGCTGACTCATGCGGTCTAGGGAAGACAAATGACCTGCAGTTTCGCAGGTCCCAGGTGTGCTACACTTGGAGTATGAGAGCTAATTCCGTAGGAAAGATGTGTTCTGAAGTCGATCTGGCATATGTTGCTGGTTTGGTTGATGGAGATGGCGCTATCATGGCGTGTATCGAACCACACCAAGAAAAGAAGTTTCGGTTCAGAGTAAGGGTTGTTTTCAAAGTCACTCAAAAACACAAGGAAGACTTAATATTTCTTGAAAAATTGTTTGAGTGTGGCTTAATAAGACAAAACGGATCAACATACGATTGGATAGTGCGCGATCAACAATCGCTCGCTACCATACTTGGTATGTTACTCCCTTACTCCCGCTCGAAACAGCAGCAAATTAAGCTTGCGTTAGATATTCTTCATACTGAAATAGTAACCAAAGAAGACCTACTGCGAGTTGCCACATTGGCGGATGCATTGTCACGGTTTAACGTTCGGTCCAACAACCGACGAAAAAACCATGTGACAATGATCCAAGAACACATTTCCTCTAACGACTGATCGCTACTGGTTGGCAGTAGCGTGAGATATACCCGCTTTGTGGGGTATCACACGGCTTGCACCTACGGTGCGTGTGGTGACACGCGTACTACGGTGATGGAATAGTCTGATCTATGCGGGAACGCATAGTTAACAGCAAAATGAGGTCCCAAGGGTTTGGCTGTTCGCCAATTAAAAAGATACGCGAGCTGGGTTTAGACCGTCGTGAGACAGGTTGGTCTCCTATCTACTGCAGGCGTCGATTCTTGAGGAGAGTTGTCCGTAGTAAGTAATTGCTACTTCAAGGAGAGATCCTTGATGACAATACGGCTTATAACGGTGAAGTCTAAGTCAAATCTGGTTTTAGAGAATGATTGACCAAGGTCCAGTGTCAATCAAACTCGCTTGAGGACCGGAATCTTGATATGATAATACCGTGGGAAGTCGATCCGACACAGATTTAGCATACATTGCGGGTTTCCTTGATGGAGACGGAAGCATTATGTTGCAGGTAAAGTCGCGTAGCGATACAAATCGCGGAGTGCGCTTTATGGCAACTATCTGCCTCTATCAAGATACTCGTCACGAGAGTCCACTGTTGTGGATGCGTGAAATCTTTGGTATCGGGTACATATCACACCGTAAGGATAGTATTACCGAACTGAGAGTTAATGGTTTTGCTTCGGTAAGAAGAATACTCATTTTGCTCCAGCCTTACATTAGGTTCAAACAAGTACAAGTAACAGCATTGTTGAATGCTTGCGAAATACTTGGTGGCCGCAGGGTTGGTGATCTGAATGAAGTCCAGCTGAAAGAGTTGGTTGATCTGGTTTTTTTGATCAGGGAAAACAACTATAAAAGCAGGCAGACGCTTACCAAAGAAACATTGCTACTGCGTTTGGGTTTGACCCCGTAACGACTTGCACTGAAATATGTGCAGACCGCATGTTGATGAATCATTTCTTTGAAAATGACTGACCATGCAGGTAACATGCCGTCGCCCTCGCCCTTTGCCTTTCAAGGTGCAGGGACGGGTGAAGATATAGTCTGTGCTCCTAGAAATAGGGGAATCCACGACGAGAGGACCCGGATGAACGAACCTCTGGTCTATCGGCTGTCACGCCAGTGGCATTGCCGAGTAGCTATGTTCGGAACGGATAACCGCTGAAAGCATCTAAGCGGGAAGCCGCCTCCAAGATAAGGAATCATTAAGTCCCCAGAGAGATGATCTGGTTGATAGGCACTAGGTAGAAGTACAGCAATGTATGGAGCCGAGGTGTACTAATAGGACGTAGTTTCCTGTAAGGAACGTTGTACATCAACTGAAACTTACATAATTGTCGTACTGCCGCGTTGTGCATCGGTAAAATAATTCTCTCTGGACGTCTAGTCCCGTTCGAATTATTTTCCTCGCACGCCTTGCATTACAAACAATTTTGAGAATTTTCAGCCGGTTGTATAACTTTTTACAAACGTTGACACCGTTGCACAATTTTTTGAGAAGAGGTGTTTTACCTACAAAAACAAACCAACTTACCACTTTGTCTTCAACATAAGGGAGACAAGTAATGGAAAATAGAAATCCGAACGTATACGAAGGTGTTTTTTCTAAAGTTACATTTCGTAGGGTGTCTGGAATGTCAAAAGATGATTCTCGGCGGGTTGAATCATTCATTGTTACTATTTTCGATAGTAACGGTAATGAATTTGATGTTGTAACAATCACACCTGAAGAATTACGTCAATGGACGGGTTTTGTTATGACTCCGGGCAGTGACAGTTTAAAAAGTGTCAACAAAAAAGAACCTTTGATCTTGAGAGTTAAAAACTCCAGTGAGGAGTATTTATATTGATTGTTCTTTAGCCCACATGGACGTTGAGGCTAAAGTGGTGTGTTGGTTAAATAAAACATGAATATGCGAATTCAATCGCGTGAAATGGTTCACGGATTGTGAAACTGTAGCCATTTGACCACCGATCTCTTGGTGTTTCGTAACTCTGTACCATTACGGGGGTGGTCTAGTCTCAGACTAGACCATCCCTACCATTTTACGAGGTG
This sequence comes from Candidatus Nomurabacteria bacterium, assembly GCA_023898585.1. Taxonomy (GTDB): domain Bacteria; phylum Patescibacteriota; class Minisyncoccia; order Phycocordibacterales; family UBA918; genus OLB19. The sequence goes on from CP060229.1 coordinate 497,684, forward strand.
TTCTGGCATTACAAAGCCAATGGGTCCGACTCCCAACACCCCACCATTTCACGCGATTGAAGAAAAGTTAAATTTGAAAGTTTTAAGTTGGTGTTTTGGGATTGAAATTGTCTGGGTGAGAAAGCGTGGGACGCTTTCGCAAGACCTTTTGAGAAAATTTATTTTCCAAAAGGTATACAGCTTCTGTAAGAAGACAATTTCAAGGGTACACAACTTAAAAAATAAAAAATCAAATCGAGCCTTTCAAGTTGGTGCTTTGGGGGAAGGGGTGAGATAGCGTGGGGCGCTTTCACCACAAGGGTACTTCTTGTTTGATAAATCAAACAATGTCGCGCAGACCTTGCCAGATATTTCTGGAGTTTACGAACAGAAATATCGACAAGGTGTACAGCATCTGTTAAGATGCACCCGTTCTCAAGAAGAAAATTGAAAATGAAATAAATTGAAAGTTGCAAGTTGGTGATTTGGGGAGAGGGGTACACCCGTTCTCATTCCGAACACGGAAGTAAAGTCTCTTACCACCGATGGTACTGCGCAAGCGGAAGAGTAGGTAGTCGCCAACTTGGAGCTTTCAATTTTCTTTTTAAAAATAAGCCGTCTAGGCTTGTTTTTGTATTCCGAGCCCTAAAGGACTAGGAAAATATGTTCCTTCCAGTCACTATTTTCCTGAGCACGAAGTAAAGTCTCTTACCACCGACAAAATCATCTCCCAGATAATTTTGTCCCATTAATTTGGGAAGAGTAAGCAGAGCTTTCTAACTCGTCGCTCGCATCATGGATGTAAGTAGACTTCCATCAGGATACCCGCTAGAGTTAGTAGGTAGGCGCCAACTTTAAGTGCTCGATTTTTTTTGTGAAAACTTACCTAGAACTTTATTTTCACCATATCTGTCAACCTCCACACTCTCTGTCTTATCCCCACCAACCACTCCACTCGTTTTTTTTTACACCCGCCGGTTGATACAATGACGTCAAGTATTAAAAATTAATCTTTTTGTATGTTACGTATCAAACAGTTTATTGGCTTATTCATAGTGACGTTATTTGTGGTTCCGGTTATCTCCTTGGCTCAGAGCGAAACTGGCGCGTCCCCGGAGCAAGGATTAGAGGAAATGCCACCAGCTCCTGAGCTATACGAAGGACCAACAGCCAGACCGGCTTTTCTCGATGATTTAGAGACTCCGGAAGACTACGACGCTCTCACTCCGGAACAAAAAGCCGAAGCCGAAGCCTACTTCATGTCTGTTTCTGATGTGATCATCATCGCTACCACTGAACTATATAACGCAAAGATCAATAGTCAGAACAACAACCAAGTCGAGATCATATTCGATATAGCGAATGGGAAAGGCGCACAGCCCGGAGTTAAGTATCGAGTTGACTTGATGAAAGAAACAGCAGATGGTCAAGAGATAGTTGATACTAAGGTCTTCGACGAAGTATTGAGTATTCGTGAAAATGAAACCATCAACAAAAGTATTACCTATTCGGCTCCCAAATATCTCTCAGGCGAATACACCATCTTCATGACCTTAGAAAATAACAGTGGCTTAACCTTGGCTCTTGGTCCGGTTGAAGGCACGGTTACTCTAACCGGCGATGGATCCGGCTACGTGGAGCTGAAAGAAAGTAGCTGTCACCTAACCATACCGGGAGATACGACCGAATACCTACCGGCCCAAGGAGTTGATATTACCTCGGAAGAATCGCTGAACGTAACCTGCGAGATCACCCACACTTTCACTGAAGCAACCACTGTATTTCCCGTCATGGCTATCTTTGAGCGAAGTCTAACCGGAAAGCTGATACGTGGAGCAGAAACTCTAACCGAAAACGAAGTCACACTAAAGCCAAACACACCAGCTACCATCACTCTACCTCTCTCTCTAGCTACCGCTCCACAATCCTACGACACCACTCTGTCCTTTGTGATTTCCGGTGGACAAAGTGTTTCTCAAACCATCCCTCTGCACTACGTGATACGCGGTCTTAGCGGTACCATTCAGAATGTCCTGCTCGATAAAGACTTTTATAAAAAGGGAGAAAACGCGGAAATATCTTTCACCTGGACGGGAAGCGCTGATGGTTTTCCTGACTCACGTTATGGTGAAGAAAGCGAAGTGGAAGAACCCATGGCGGTAGTATCAGTGGTTGATGGCAAAGGGGTAGCTTGTTCCGATGAAAAGAGGGTTCCTTTGGAAGACATACAGACGAGCATTTCTCTACCTATTACGTCCGATTGTTTAAATCCGGTAGTTTCCGCTTTTCTCTACGACGGACAGACTATGCTTGATGAAAAGACATACGACATCAACTCTAAAGAAGGAGCTGTCACTGTCGAACCACCAGTAACAGAAGAACCTAAAAGCCAACCATCGCCTTTGATTATCGTCACCATAATCATCTTAATCCTGATTATCGCTACCGTCCTTTATATTATAAAGAAAAAACAAAACGGTGATGATAGTAATGATTCGGTCAATGATGACTTGGGTGGCACCGGCAAAGGTGTACCAACCGCCATGTTGTTCTTCATTGCCACTGCTATAGTCGGAGCTGGGTTGTTTGTACCGAATGATAGGGAGGTGGAGGCGATGACGTATACACTTAAGTGTGCGACTGCTAAAGATCATAAATGTGCCAAAATAAGGAGAAGTTCCGCGACCACCATCAGTCTTAATAAGGGTGGTAATTCTCCCAAATACAATCAGGGTGACACAATAACAGCTAGTGCTTCGGTTAATATGTGGCAGTGTGCCAATGGTGGTTATTATCTAGCTGTTTACGCCAGAACAGCTGGATCATCATTTAAAAAACTAGCCTCTTCGTATTATGGTAGCGATGCCGGTTCCGCGAATTTCAAAGCTCCGAATGTATCAGGTTCCAACCACGTTACTTTCTGGTTCCATACAGCCCATGAAAATGGAAGTGAGAATGAATACTACAACTATCCCTACACCGTCCTTCCTCCACCAAATACCGATCCAACCTTCAGCTTCACTCCGAAATCAGGAAACTCACACTTGGCCGGTGAATCGCAGAAATTTACCGCCAAAGGTAATGATGGTGACGGAGATGATTTAAAATACAAAGTCGAATGGAACGATGGCGATCAATGGTTGCCTGCTTCTGGTCGTGTCGCTCAAGGTACTTCACTGGAAGCTTCTAAAATATGGAATTCTGGAGGTAACTATTCCTACCGAGCCCGTGCAGTAGATACCAGTAACGCTGTTTCCGGTTGGGTAAACGGGAGTATTGAAATCTGCTCACAATACCAATTCTGGAACAGCACTAACTGTGAGAATTATGTCTGTCAGGGCACACTCCCTACTCTTACCGCCTTCCACGGGAGTGCTGGTACAAACCTAACAAACGGTACAACTCCAATTTCATACACCTCCACCCCAACCGGAGCCAAATGTGAATACGGCTGTACTACTGGCTCTAATCGAGATCTTGTTAACAATAAATGTATAGGAGTCACTCTCAATCCTTCAGATTGTCAGATTCCTATTGGTGATAGTGTTTGCAAAGCTAATGTCTCTTGGGCAACATCTAACATTATCAGTCCACAAATTCTCCTTGACGGTGGATCATTTTCTTCCTCTCCAAATGGAACGAATGTTCAAACTCCGGACTTAGATTTTGGTAATCATAAAGTAGAAATTGAGGATGATGGGGGAATGGTGCAGATAGTCAAAGAATTCGAAGCTAGGTGTGTTGGAGGCGCAGCTTGGAATATCTTGACAACTCCACCGCAATGCACCGTAGCTCTCCAACCTCTGGAACCGGGTGTTAAGATTGAAGCGAACCCTAGTATTGTTCGTAAAGGAGACACAGCGGTAATAATAGTTGATGTTACCTCAGACGCTGACGTAACTTGTGAGTTGATCAATGCTCAAAACAATGCGGTTCCAATTAAACACATCGCCAATACACCTACTCACAAAGAAATAACTACCAAAAACCTTACCTCAGCTCAGATAGTACAATTAACTTGTTCCTTTGACGCCTTTCCAAGTTTGGGAGAAGTTGTTAAACAAACTAGAATAGAAATTATCCCGGTTCCGGAAGAGATATAGTAACGACTCTTTCTGTTTGATCTCTCTTAAGACAAGCAGGCCAAACAAAACACCACGCTCATGATCTGCGTGGTGTTTTGTTGGATATGTAACCGCCAAAATTTTCAATGACCTGATACAATAAGAAGCATCATGAGCAACAAATCATTCCGCCCTTGGGCCATGTGGCGACGTATTCAGTATGGAACCGGGTTTTTCTCCGTCTGCGGAATGATCGGTGTTTTGATCTATTTTGTGAATTTTTATGAGCCGGCTAACTGTTTTGATGAATTGCTTAATGGTGACGAAACGGGGATTGATTGCGGGGGGAGTTGCGTGCGAATTTGCTCGGCCGACGTGTTGCCACCGCGGGTGATGTGGGCGAAGAGTTTTGAAATAACTGAAGGTCAATACAATGCAGTCGCCTATGTCGAGAATCCGAACCAAACTGCAGGTGCTCCGGTCTTAAAATTCACTTTTGAGTTGTTAAACGAGGGGGTGGTGGTTGTAGAGCACTCCGGCACCACTGTTCTACCGCCGAACAGCGCTTATCCGGTTTTTGAGGGTAAGATTGCGGTTGATAAAAATATCAAAATAACCGAGACGCGATTGGTTTTGGAACCGGTTGATCTATGGCTACCGGCTTCAGTCGGGCGCGATCAGTTTCGTTCGACTGATATAAATCTAACCGGAGTGGACGCGCGCCCTCGACTTGACGTGAAAATAGAAAATACGGAATTGAGAGATGCGGAAGATGTGGAAGTGGTGGCTACTGTCTACAATGAAGATGGTGCTCCGGCTACCGCTTCCCAGACTTTCATCGAGAGAATAGAAGCTCGTTCCACAAAAGATATTGTTTTCACCTGGCCGAATTCAATTGCCAAAACGGTGAAGAGTTGCGAAGTGCCGACCGATGTGGCGGTAGCTATTGACCTCTCCGGCAGTATGAATAACGACGGTGGAAACCCTCCGCAACCGATAACCGACGCGCTTGAAGCGGCCGGACAATTTGTCGGTTCACTTCAAGATAAAGATCAAGTGGCGGTTGTTACTTTTGCGACCAAGGCGTCGGTTGTAAATGAGCTAACTACTGGTCACAGGGCGGTTGCCGGCTCCATCTCAAGTTTAACTATTGATCCGAGAGAAGAGTCTGGTTATACCAACACCGTGGAAGCATTATTAACTGCCAAGTCGGAACTCAATTCCGAGCGTCACAACCCCAATGCCAGGCGAGTACTGGTGCTTCTCACTGACGGTCTCCCTACTGTAGCCGGGAAAGAAGATATCGTTTCTGTTGCCGAAGCTACGGCGCTCGAAATGAGTAAAGGTAGTATTGAAATTTACGCCATTGGTCTCGGTCATAATGTAGATCAGGAATTCATCCAAAAAATTGCTTCAGATGCAGGAAATGCCTATTTCGCTCCCAGTGTCGCTGATTTGGAGAAAATCTACGCGGAAATAACCTCGTCTCTCTGTGAGGTAGGTCCGACAAAAATCGAAGTTTTTGCCAAAACCAAAACCAATTTTGAGCCACTTCGCTGAGTCTTTCACAAGTCGACTGGTGGTTTAAGTAGAGTACAATACAAGAATGAGTCAGCTTAGAACATTATTCGGCGGTTTTGACGTGGTGTTGTTTTCCTGCGTTTTCGGTCTTTCCTTGATGGGGTTGGTCACTATGTATTCTCACGTGGGCGATAACGTTTTTTTTAACCGTCAGATTATCTGGATAGCGATAGCTTCATTGGCCTTATTTTTAGCCATAATTCCCGACTATCGGTTTTTGAGAACGGGGAACGTGGCCTTCTTCTCTTTTCTTTTCATTGTTTTTTTTCTGGTCTTAGTTTTGATTATTGGTGAGGTTACGCTGGGCGCGCAAAGTCGTTTTGACTTCGGTTTTTTCTCTTTACAACCTTCCGACCCGGCCAAGCTTGTTTTGATCATAGTGTTGTCGAAATATTTTGCCAAACGTCATGAGATGATTGGTGATTTTTCGCATATATTCATTTCGGGAATATACGCCATTACTATTTTCGGGCTGGTCTTTATTCAACCGGATTTTGGGTCCGCCATAATTTTGTTTTTTGTCTGGCTCGGAATGATTCTTGTCTCGGGAATCAAATTTCGTCATCTTTTGACTGTGTTTCTATTGGGAGCGGTGGCACTCGGCTTGATGTGGCAGTTTGTTTTCTTTGATTACCAGAAAGAAAGAATAATGACTTTTATCGATCCTTTGTCCGATATTCAAGGGGCCGGTTACAATGCTTACCAGTCGACGGTGGCAATTGGTTCAGGTGAATTGTTCGGAAAGGGGATCGGTTATGGGACACAGTCAAAATTGTTATTTCTGCCGGAGTACGAAACAGATTTTATCTTTGCCGCCTTTGCCGAAGAGTGGGGTGTGGTCGGGGTCGTGCTTTTGTTTGTCTTGTTTGCTGTGGTTGTGTGGCGTTTGCTTCATCATGCTGTTGGTGGTGCGACAAATTTTGAGAGATTGTTTGCTTCCGGTGTGTGTATTTTGTTCATAGCGCACTTCTTTGTACACATTGGCATGAACATCGGTTTGTTGCCGGTTACCGGGACCACCATTCCTTTTCTCAGTTACGGCGGTTCACATCTGGTAACCGAGTTTTTGGCGGTCGGTATGGTAATGGGGATGTGTCGCTACACTAAGACGAAGTATCAGGCTAGGGAAATTTTAGAAGCGTAGACGGATAGCGTTTCCGAAAACATCTTTTCCAGGGAAAAATTATTTTGTATCGATGCTTGCAGATTGCATCCGAGTCGTTTACGCATGCTTTCGTCACGAATTAGCATCTCTAATGAAGTGGCGATGAGTCTCGCTGTCGGTTCCACCAAAAGGCCAGTTTCGCCGGTTTCAATTATGTCTTTATTGCCGGGTAGTTGGCCGGCGACCGTTGGTAGTGTTGCGAGACCGGCTTCAAGTAACACATAAGGAAGACCCTCCTTTTTTGAAGGTAAGATAAAAATATCAAAGGCTTTTAAGTAGACTGAAGCGTTGTCAATGAAGCCGAGCAGGTGAACACGGTCTTGCAATTTTTGCATAGTTATAAGATTTTGTAGTTTAGTTCTTTCTTCACCTTCTCCGATAATAAGCAAATGTACGTGGTCGGGAAGCGCCTTTACAGCATCAATGGCGACTGACCAATTCTTGTTCGGATGAAGCTCGCCGATACCGCCAATCCAGAGTGATTTCTGGGGGGTGTGTGGCGCGAGCTTCGCTCGCGCCACCTTTTTTTCAAGGAAAGCAATCGGCGCAATACCGTTTTTTATCAATGAAACGCGATTTTTAAGGCCGGGCATTTTTCTCGCTCGGTCAAAGGTCTCGGTCGAAATCATTATGTTGTGGTGAGACAAGAGCATTGTTAACCAGGTACTGATGTAGATAAGAAATCTCTGCCACTTCGGTCGCCACACTTCGTCTACAGTGAGACCATGTGAGGTAAAAATTATTCCAGGCACAAAAGCCAGCCGGCCAGCCAACGCTCCGATTCCTCCGGCTTTTGAGCTGGTGACGTGAAGGATATTAGGTTTTTCTTGACGGATGACTCTCCAGATCTCAAAAAACGACTTAATATCGTTTAACAGCGACACATTTCTCATGAAGTTTTTAATCGGATGGACGGTGATTTCAGCTTCTGACAATTTTTCTCCCAAGAGGCCTGTGGGGGCACCAGGCTTGCCCGTGCCCCCACAAGCAACCGACACAACATAACCCCTTTCTTTCGCCATCTTTGCCAGCTCCAAGACGTACTTTTGCGCTCCGCCGTAGTTGCTTTTAGTGACAATGTACAGGATTCTGAGGGGAATTTTTTCGGACATAACTCTATTTTGTAGTCTAAGCATACTTCTCAGGCATTAATTCGTCCAGTTTATAAATCTAGAGCATGTCCAAAAACCCTCCGAGCTCCAAAGGTTTGCAAAATTTGAGACAAAAAATTGATAGAATTTCGAGCCATACTGATGTACGGTAAGAAATTATAGCGGTTTTTTGACCAAATTTTGCAAACCGACGAGCCGGAACAAAATATTAGAGAAGAATTTACTCTTTTGTGTAGGGTTTTGGACATGCTCTAGCCTCAAAGCACAAAACGACCTTCTTTACCTGCATTCGTACATAATCATCAAAAACAAAATAACAACCTTTTTAAATCCATTTACTCAATTGCAGATATTAGGTAGGATAGGGGATTGTAAGATTATGGGTGAAAGAACTAGAGAACTATTTGTCCTGATAGCGGGTGATATTTTGGTGTTTAATATAGCTTTATGGGTCACTCTTTTCGTGCGTTATCTTGAAGTGCCAAGTTTTCAACTACTGGCGTCGCATTTTCCACCGTTTCTCACTTTTTCGGGAGTTTGGCTGGTAGTTTTCTTTATCCTTGGTTTGTACGATAAACATACAAATCTACTGAAGAAACTGTTAGTAAACAGAATTATCTACGCCCAAGCTATCAACGTGGTGGTGGCTGGAATTTTGTTTTTTGTTGTTCCGTTTGGTATTACCCCGAAAACAAATTTGGTTTTATACTTAATTATCTCCACCATCCTGCTCAGTTTGTGGCGAATTAAAATAATACCCAGTCTGTCTCCCAAACAAAGGCACAAAGCAGTTTTAATTGCCGACGGTCATAACGCCGTCGAGCTGGCTGACGAAATCAACAACAACGATCGGTATAACTACTATTTCATCAGAATTATCGATGAGGAAACTCTATCTAACACCAAAGATTTTGAATCTAAAATTCTTTCACTGATGGAAAAAGAAAAAATTGAATTGATTGTGGCTGATTCACAAGGAGACTCGATCAAGGCGTTTCTGCCAGTCTTGTTTGATCTTTCTTTCTTAAAGTTTGAATTCACTTTCCTCGATTTTAATCGTCTTTACGAAGACACCTTCGATCGAGTGCCTATCAGTATGTTGGAGTACGATTGGTTTATTAATAACATCTCACAATCAAAAAGCGCCATTTATGACGCTATCAAGAGATTGATAGACATCGTGGGCTCTTTGGCTTTACTATTGCCTGCGGTTGCCATTTTTCCTTTGGTCGCGATTGCGATAAAGTTGGAAGATAAAGGTGGGATTTTCTACACCACCACTCGAGTAGGACAGTTTAACAAACCGATCACGATTTATAAATTACGGACTAAAAACGGTGTGGACTCAGGATCCTCGGCGTTGAACAGTACTCTCGTCGATACCAAGGTCGGTACTTTTTTGCGTAAAACCAGGATTGATGAGTTGCCCCAGTTAATAAACGTCTTGAGAGGAGACCTTTCTTTTATCGGACCGAGACCGGAGATGCCGGCCCTCGCTTCCGTCTACGCGGAAAAAATTCCGTACTACAACACGAGGCATTTCATAAAACCGGGTCTATCTGGTTGGGCACAGATAAATAATTTTGACGTCCCTCGGGGAGGAGTTGATGTCGAACGAACAATCACCAAATTGTCTTACGATCTGTTCTATTTAGAAAGAAGATCACTTCTCCTTGATGTGCAGATTACATTTAAGACCTTAGCGACAATCATAATGAGAACCGGAACTTAATCGTGTTTGGATTGGTTTAGTATAGATGTATGGATACTAAAAAATCTTTCTTGGTTACCGGAGGAGCTGGTTTTATCGGTTCTCACGTGGTCGATGCTCTAATTGCTTCCGGAGCCAAAGTCACTGTTGTCGATGTAAAAGCTGAAGCGGAAGCGAAAAATATCGCCCACCAAACAGGGAAAATTATCTATGTGCAAGGCAATATCTGCAATGAGAGTTTAGTGGATGATTTGTGTCAAGGTAAAGATTACATAATTCACTTAGCAGCCGTGGTTTCTGTCCCACTTTCGATTGAGAAGCCGGTATTTTCTCATAATACAAATGTAAACGGCACATTAAACGTGTTTAATTCGGCGGAGAAGAATGGGGTTAAGAAGGTGGTTTACGCTTCATCGGCTGCTGTTTATGGCAATTCCGATAAACTGCCGGTCGCGGAAGATTTTCCTCTAAGTCCTCTTTCTCCCTACGCCATTCATAAAGTAAACAATGAAATGTACGGCAAGTACTACAGCGAGCGAGGGCGATTGGAAACAGTCGGACTGCGTTACTTCAATGTTTTTGGTTTACGTCAAGACCCGGGCTCACCATATTCGGGCGTGGTCTCTTTATTGCTAGATCATTACATTAAAGGCAGTAAACCGACTATTTTTGGTACCGGTGAGCAGACAAGAGATTTTGTTTCGGTAAAAGACGTGGCGTTAGCCAACTTGCTTGCGGTTGAAAATGGTAAATCTGGCTCGGTTTATAATATTGCTTCAGGGAAGGAGACTTCCATCAATGACCTCGTTGGTGTCATAGAAAAGATTTCAAACTCACCGTTTTTGACACTGAAAGCTCCCGCTCGAGACGGAGACATAAAAAGGAGTTGCGCGACAATAGATAGGGCGAAAAGGGAACTCAATTTCGAACCCCTATTTTCACTAGCAACGGAACTGGAGAATTTGTTGGTAGGCAATAAGCCAGTAGCGTAACTCTAGAGCATGTTTCCAAACCCTACACAAAAGAATAAATAGTTGTCTCAAATTCTGCAAACCTTTGGAGCTCGGAAGGTTTTCGGACATGCTTTAATTCCGATTCGACAAAGCAGATTATTTGTTATACTGTCGTCACTATGATAGTAGAAGGAAGCGTAATCGCCGAAGACATTTTAAAGTCGGTTGCGAAGGTTGTGGCCGAACGGTCATCGGTAATTCGTCTGTCTGCTATTACTTGTGCGCCCAATTTTGAGACTAGGAAATATCTTGAGAGGAAGAAGAAAAAAGCAATCTCGGTCGGCATTGCACTGAATGTGGTGGAGTTACCGGTTGATGCGACGACAGACGATGTGGTGTCAAGTGTCTTAGAAGTGGCGAAGACGGTTGATGGGATAGTGGTACAGTTGCCATTACCGACGCAGATTGATCGTGAAGCGGTGTTGACGGCAGTGCCGGTTGGAAAGGATCCCGATGGTTTTAAGTACGGCAAAGACAATTCTGCCTGTCTACCACCGGTCGTCGGAGCTATAGACGAAATCAGCCACAGGCATAATGTTTCTTGGCAGGGGAAACGGGTGGTTGTTCTTGGGCAAGGGAGATTGGTCGGAGCTCCGGTTGCCGAATATGCTCGTCGCCTTGGTGTGCTTGTCACTATTCTGAACAGAGATAGTTTTGATGAGAATGTCTTACAATCGGCAGATATTATTGTGAGTGGGGTGGGTCAACCTCATTTTATTAAGCCGGCCATGGTAAAAGAAGGGGTGGTAATTTTTGACGCTGGCACGTCTGAGGAAAAGGGGCTGTTGGCCGGTGATGCGGATCCGGGACTGGGGTCAAAAGCGAAGCTTTTGACCCCAGTCCCCGGAGGCATCGGACCTATCACCATCGCTTATTTATTGAAGAACCTGGTACGGTTGGCTAGTCAATAGTGCAAAGACCCATGTTTATGGTATAAAAAATGCCTAGTTTAAACATCATGTCCGAATCAGAAAAACAATCAGAACAGTCAATGGCGTTTCTTCGTTGGTTCAGAGTCGTTGTCGTCCTTTGTATTATTGGTTGGTTAGCGTTTTCGGTTTATCAGAATGTAGTAAATAAAGAAGCTGAACATCCTTTCAAGCTCGGTCTCGATTTGGCCGGGGGTTCACACTTGGTCTATGAAGCGGACGTCTCGGGAATTGACCCGTTAGAGGTTCCTGAACTCATGAACGTACTACGCGATGTTATAGAAAGACGGGTGAATATTTTTGGTGTTTCGGAACCGATAGTCCAAGTCGAAAGTAGTAGCTTTGTGACGGAAGAACAAATTGAGCGATTGGTCGTCGAGTTGCCGGGAGTGACCGATGTTAGCGAAGCGGTGGCGGAAATTGGTCGTACCCCTCTGCTTGAATTTAAATTATATGACGAGGAATTGGCAGTCAAACAAGAGACTCTGCAAAATCTCAGTTCCTTAACCGAGTCTTCTAGTAGCTCGGGTGCGATAATCGGAAATGTCAAAATAGACGGAGAAGAGATCAAAGAAGAAATTTTACCGTTTTCCGACACCGGTCTTACCGGCCGTTACCTTGAGACCGCCAAACTCGAATTTGCCGGTTCCCAGTCTGGTCAATTATCTAACGAACCACTGGTGTCGGTTCGTTTCACTGAAGAAGGGGGAGACTTGTTTGCGGAGATAACCAGAGAACACGTTGGAGAACAACTGGGTATCTTCTTGGACGGAGAGCTACTTTCAGCACCGGTTATCAATGAAGCTATTACCGGTGGCACGGCTATTATTTCAGGTAGTTTCACTCCCGATGAAGCTCGCGATTTGGCGCAAAATCTGAGCTTCGGTGCACTTCCAGTACCGATTGAATTGCAGAGTACCCAGACGGTGGGTGCTTCCTTGGGATCTGAAGTGTTGGAAAAAGGCATTGAAGCCGGATTGTTCGGATTTGGACTGGTCCTTCTATTTATGGTTGTTTGGTATCGACTGCCCGGTTTGGTGGCTGGTTTGGCTTTGTTCTCTTACCTTGTAATAATGCTAACTCTCTTTCAATTGGTACCTGTCACTCTAACCGCTGCCGGTTTGGCTGGATTTGTTCTCTCACTCGGAATGGCAGTTGATGCCAACGTCTTAGTTTTCGAACGTATGAAAGAGGAATATAAGTCAGGAATCGGAAGTCGTGAGTCGGCACGAGCTGGTTTTTCGAGAGCTTGGAGCGCCATTCGTGACGGCAATATAACCAGCTTGCTGTCAGCTATTATTCTCTTCTGGTTTGGGACTTCGATGGTGAAGGGTTTTGCTTTGGTGTTTGGGATGGGGATAGTGGTTTCTATGCTTTCCGCTCTAGTCATAACTCGCACTTTCCTCATCGCTCTGCCGGATGTAAAAAAGACTAATGAAAGTGTAATGTCGTTTTTGCTTGGTAACGGTCTAAACAAATAGTATGTTTGCAATTATCAATAGAAAAATACTGTTAGCCATCGCTGGAGTAATAATGATCGGTAGTTCTTTGCTGATTGGCTTCTTGGGACTGAATCTGGGTATTGATTTTACCGGCGGTTCACTGACCGAGGTATCGTATAAAGAAGCGCCAACAAAAGAGAGATTGGAAAAGGTGGTGGCCGAGGCAGTGTCTGATTTGGGAGGTTTTTCAGTGCGAGCATCGGAAGTTGATTCCGGTGACACCACCTATCTCATTCGCACTCGTGACCTTTCCGAAGAGGAGCGTCATCTGTTGCACGAGGCGGTTATTGCGGAAGGTTTTGGTACTATCGAACGCTTTACTTCGATCGGTCCGGTGATTGGGGAAGAACTGAAAGACAAGGCCGGTTGGGCAATATTCGGGGTAGTGATGATTATTGTTTTTTATGTAGCTTTTGCCTTTTCCGGAATTGGAGTGCCTGTCAGTTCTTGGGTTTACGGTGGGATTACAATTTTCGTGCTTGTGCATGATGTGTTGGTGCCTACTGCCTTGATGAGCCTACTTGGACATTTTGCTGGTATGGAAGTGGATGTGCTTTTTGTCACGGCTTTACTTGCCGTACTTGGATATTCTGTCAATGACACAATTGTCGTCTTTGACCGAGTCCGTGAAAACTTAGTAAAGAACCGTACCGAGCACCGTAAAAAACACAAAGAACCAGGTGGCGTAGAGCATGAAATCGTGACTTACAAACTAACGGCTCCTTACGATGAAATCGTGGGTTCCGCCGTTTCCGAAACTCTTTCACGATCTATCAATACTTCTTTCACAACACTGATCGCTTTGACCGCACTTTATTTTTTCGGTGGAGCCGTGACTCAAACTTTCGCCCTGGTACTTATCGCCGGAGTTTTGGCAGGTACTTATTCCTCAATTTGTATCGCGAGTCCGCTGGTCGTAGCTTACTCAAAGTACAAAGAATCTAAGAAAAAAGAGATAAATTAATTATGATAATCGGTATTGCAGGGACAATCGGAGCAGGTAAGGGGACAGTGGTTGATTTTCTAGTTAAAGAGAAAGGCTTTACGCATGTTTCCGCGAGAATGATATGGACACGTGAACTTGAAGCAAGAGGACTGCCTGTCAACAGAGACAGTATGACAAAATTAGCTAATGAATTACGGGCCGAACACGGACCAGCCTATTTTATGGAGCAGGCTTTGTCTGTAAAAAGTGATAACTCCTCAGTGGTTATAGAATCAGTCAGAACTGTTGGTGAAGTTGAGTTACTTAGAAGAAATGGCGGTGTCCTTTTGGCTGTAGATGCAGATCAAAAAGTCAGATTTGAAAGAATAACCAAAAGGGGTAGTTCTTTAGACGACGTAACCTTTGAAGATTTTATACGTCAAGAAGAAACTGAGATGAAAAATGATGACCCGGCAAAACAAAACATTTCAAAAGTAATGCAGATGGCTGATTTCGTTATAGACAATGTGGGTTCTGTTAGTGAACTTGAAGAGAGGGTCGAAGCTTTTTTAGACCGGTACAAAGACAAAAGCCAGTAGACATCAACATCTGTTTGGTAAGTGGGTAAATATCAGTTGGCGATCTGATATACTTTTGTTATGAGAAATTCAATCAGGAGAATAGCTTCTTTGCTGGGAATCATTGGTTTATTGGCCTTTAGCGTGGTTACACTTCAACAAATATCACAATATTGTTCAAGCGGGCAGGTCTCGTGTTTAACAGCGGCGGTTACTTTCGGTGTCCCTAACACTCAATTGCTAGGGGTAGATGCTCCCACCTACCATGCTTTGCCGACTTCAACCTACGCGGAAGATGTCCCTTCTATCAGTGAATTCATATATTCCATCATCCATGCCACCAGCGTCTATTTGATCCTAGTAAGTGTTATGGTTTTGGTCGTTTTGGAATTGTTTGAACTGCGTTACCTACGCCGGCTACTGAATAGTAGAAAATCATTCAGAACTGCGTCTTGATCGATGTTTAGAGAGCAAAAACGCTAAAATTTACAATGAATACATTAATAATATGCAACCCGAATTAGTAAACGCCATCAAAGAACGAGTGAAGCTTGGCTATAGCGAAGAACTGATAATCAGAGAATTAGTTTCCGCCGGTTACGAAAAGGCAGACGCTGAGTCTATCTATGATGAAGTGACGGGTGTAAAAAAAGTGGCTCCCATACCTCAATCACCCACAAACCCGCCCGAAAAAAGTGTGTCGACGGGAAGTAGTCAAGTAATTAACGTGACTGATGACTCCGAATTAAGCAGGCCTCACAAAAGCCACGTACCCTTGATTGTCGGTATCATACTGCTCTTGTTAATAGCCGGTGCAGTTGCTGGAGCTTTCTACTTTAAGCCGTTTGATTTTAATTTTGGAACATCAGCGCCGTACATGACGGAGAGGGAGATGATGGAAGGAATGATTACCAACAACCAGACTTTGACTGCACATGGTTTCAATCTAGGTCTACTTTTTGCTGTAGAAAAACGTGAGGAAAATGTTCGTTTACTTGATAAAAACGCTTTACCAGAGGAGGTTAGAGGTGATTTTGACCAAAACCTTTCAGAAATCATAAAATTTGGTGGAATGCCGGCGGAAGCGGAGATGAAAATTGACGCTTCAGGATTGGTGGACGGTAGAAATACCGGACAGCCTGAGCTTGATATTTCGGTGAACGTAAGCGCTAAAGCCGAGCCGTTTTTCATCAATACTTCCGGTAGCTTGCGACTGGCTGATGGTAAGTTGTATGGAAAAATCGATCGTATACCGGCTAATTTCGAAATGTATATGGGAGGAATTCCGACCGAGACATGGATCATACTGGAAGACGGAGCGGGTTTTGATTTACCGATTAAACCAACTGTGCCAATTAAAGCTAAACAGGTTCTCAATGTACTGCCACCCGAGGTATTGAATTTACTAACCAATGAAATTGGACGTCTGGTAACGAGTCCGGTCAAGTTAGCAACGCGTTCCAAAAATTTTCTCTCGGGACAAGTTGCTCAGCTTAGCGCGGTTCCTCTACTAGACACCAATATGAGCGAGGAAGAGGTGTTGCTCTTGGAGCGTTCGCTTGAATTGTTGAAAGAATATCCGGTGATAAAAATAGTTGGCGAGCCGGAGCGAATAAAGAATGAAGATGGGGTTGTATACAAATACGAATTAGATATAGATTTTGATAATTTGCAAACATATCTACTTAAGCTGATAAGTGAAGGGGAAGCGATAACGGGTGAAACCATACCGGTGACTGAAACTGAAATAAGAGCTTCGATTGGTGCTATTCGACCAATGTTGGATGAAGTCAATCGGTTGACGGATATCATCTATACCTTCCGGCAGGACGGGACTCTTGCCGGAGCAACTGTTAAAAGTGTATTTTCCTTTGACCATCCGGATATGAAACAACAGTTTCGCTTTGAGTTTGACATGACCACTACCAGACAAAATGATGCTCTTGATATAACCGCGCCGGAAGATGTACATCCGGAGACACTTGAGGAAATAATCATGGGTCATGTTGAAGAGGCGAGGCAAAAAGGTTCGGAAGCATCTATTAAACAAAGTATGCACAATATTCGAGCTCAGGCAGAACTAGTTTATAATCAGGATAGTTTTAGTTACAGTGAAGTGTGTGCTAATGAAACAGTACAAGCGCTCCTTTTCGCAATAGTTGATAATTACCCTTACTCCCCTGATACAGAGAGGGATGGGGTCTCTGCTCCAGGAAAGATCGTGTGTAATGACACGGACAATGCTTATGCGATCATTACTCCTTTGGCCTCGGATCAGTCTATCTCCTACTGTATAGATAGCACAGGGTTCGCTGATGAAGTGTCACCTGTTGTGCTTAGTTCTGGGACTGACTACGAATGTAGGTAGAACGTGCGTGTGTGGTGGAAAGTGGCGAGCCCTTCGGGCTCGCCACTTTCATGAAATGTTAAAAAGTTAAGAAATCTTCGTCCCGATAAATTCTTCATTATGAAGATAATTTTTCAGAGCATCCGGTCTTGCACCGTTGATGATAGCCACTTCGATACCTTTTTCATCAGCCACTTTGGCCGCTATCGGATCAAATGGGGTGGACAGACCGGGGTCCCATTCAGTCGGTATAAGGGCTCTAAAATCAGTCCATGTGATATTTTCTATTTTTTTTGCGTCAGGATTGGTGCGTGGGTCGTCAGTGTAGACAAAGTCTATGTTGGACAAGTTGATCACTTTCTTAGCGCCGACGTGTTCGGCAATTTGAATCGCTCTTAGGTCGGTTGAACAACCCGGCCGGTAGCCGGAGGCGATAATAACCTTTTCTCCGCTCGGAACATCGAGAATATCATCGGGATTGGTGATCATTTCTCGGTGCGCGATATCTCGGAAAATGGTTCGAAGCAGGTGTCCATTGAGTCTCGTTGCGTGAATACCCATCCAATCGAGATCATCTCTTGTTAGGTCTGTAACTTCGCCCGCCGCGTCCTGATACCTTCTTGCTGTCCGGCCCCCGCCGGCAATAATAATAAAACGACGGTCATCAGCCGTTTCTTCATCAACAAATTTTTTTAGGGTTATTAAAAAACCGGTGTCTATCTGGTCCGGCACAATCAAAGAGCCACCGACCGACATCACTATTGTTTCGTGTGTATCCATATCGTTGTGCATTGTACGCTAAACGAACGTACCTGCAAATGATATGCTACGTATAACTTAATTGTAATTAAATTGCCAATTTTATGTCACCAGAATTAATAGCTTCCGTTAAAGAACGTCTCGGACTGAAGTACCAAGAAGATGCTATCAAGGAAGAGCTGAGAGAGGCTGGTTATGATGAGTCGATCATAGAGCAAGTCTTGATTGAGGCGCGGTCCGAATTGGGTTTGATTGCAAGGCCGGTACCGGTTCCTTCGCCAGAAAACAGATCGTCGTATAGAGGGTTGGGTGAGACGTTTGTCTCAGGAGTTGTTCTCCCTCCGGTTTGGGATTTTGTCAACGATTCATACCAGAAGGCCTTTAGTAACTGGAATCTAATCCTTTTGCTTTTATTGATGCAGATATTGAATATATTGGCCATCGGTTATTTTGTTTTTCAGTTTTTTGCCGAAATGCTTGGTGGAGGTGGCGCCGGTGTCTTGCTATTCTTTCCGGTTTTTATATTTCTGGGGTTGTTGTCAATGGTGGTAACGCTTACCGTACTTAGGTTTATCGCCAAGGAAAGAGAATTAGAGAGTATCGGGGGAGCATTCAAGTGGTCTTTGAGAAACTTCCTTCCTTTTCTCTGGGTGATGATACTAATGGCTTGTGTTGTTTACGGTGGCACAATACTGCTGGTCATACCGGGGATAATAGTCATGGTTCTGCTTATTCCGGCCGTTTATGTTTTTGTTTGTGAGGGTATTAGGGGTCTTGATGTGTTGATGCGTAGCAGACAACTGGTGCTTGGCTACTGGTGGCCGGTCGCTGGTCGGCTATTCGCATTGTTGATAAGTGTGTATGTAATACTTTTCGCCTTGATGTTCATGATTGAGTTATCTATTGATCCTCTAACTACTTCTACTTCACCGACGTTATCTCTTATTCTACCCATGGTACTGCCTCAGCTCATAATGACCGCAGTCTTTTTGGTGTTTTACTTCGGTATACATCAGATATATGTTGCTTTGGCCAAGGCTCGACCTCTTTCCACATTTGATCCAAAAGAATCCCGCGGTAGATACAAAGTGTTGGCAGGTTTAGGATTATTTTTCCCGGTTATAGCTATACTCAGTTCCGTGGTGTTGGCTTCTTTAAATTCCGCCAGAAACGAGGCTAAAGAAGCTTCTTTTCTACATAATTTGAATTCAGTCCGGCCGGTAGCCGAGATTTACTACAATAATAATGGTTTTTCTTATGACGGTGTGTGTGGGGAGATAAAACCTTTGGTTCAGAGCAGGAACTCCGAGTGTATTGATGCTGATGACTCTTGGGCTATGACGGCGACTCCTAACGATAGACCAATGGCTGAGAGATACTGCGTCGATGATCTTTCCAGTCCCCAAAAAGGATATTTAGATTACGATCGAGCAAAGTGTTCAGCCGGGAGCAGGCCTGTAAATTACGAAAATGATTACGATGATAATGAAGGACTTATGGACGCGAAAAGTCGAGCCACAGATTTGCGTTCTAATCAGAAAGAAAACGACGCAAATGAGCGCGTACCGAAACAAGACCTCATCGACAGTGAGTCGTTTTTTGATAACTAAAAAGTATAAGTGAAGAAGTACATTCTCTGTCAATGTGGTAATTTCAATGTTCTACTTCTATGTAATAGAAAATTATTTAGGTGAGCTGTATTTTGGGAGCACCAATGATTTGAAACGTCGTTTTATAGAGCATAAAACTGGCAAATGCTTTTCTACTAAGGGCAGTGATTGGAAATTGATTTATTACGAGGCGTACAGGGACGAATCTGATGCAAGTCGGAGGGAACAGAGAATAAAAGATCATGGTCAAGCGGTAAGACACTTAAAGGAGAGATTGAAAAATTGCAGAAGGAGTAAAGATTGAATGGGGGTTTACCCCGCACTCAGTTTTTCCTATGGAGTATCAACTCCATAGGAAAAACTGAGTGCGGGGTTGACAATTCTCCAAAGTATGCTAGCTTATCAGTGTCTTCACGACGCGCGACAGATGTGGTGTAATCTTTTTTAAAGAAATTGCCACTTCTGCCTCGCGTACGCGAGGCAGAACCTGCTGACACAGCGTCAGCAGAACCTGTCGGCGTCGCCGACTTACGCTTTATCCTAGGAGGGATAAGTGATGAAAAAGATCTTCAAAACAATGACCGCCGTCGCTCTGACCACTATCGCCTTGAGCTTTCCCGTCGGTGGGGTCGCAGGTGAAGTTTGTATCACCTGCGACAATCCGACCACTCTGGTCGACCGTGTTTCCTTTGGCGGGAAGACTTCGGCCAAAGGTCGTTCGACCTTCACCGCCGACGGAAACCACTCGGAATTCGAGACTGTCGGTCTCACCGACGGGTATGGAATGATCGAGGGTAAGATCGGATTGGCTGGGGGCTGTGATACCCCCGAGTGTGCCCGGCGCACATGGGAGGGTGTTGCTAAAGCTGGTCAAATCCAGAGTTCGACGACAACCGTTAAGTTTAACGGTCACGGCTCGTTTGGGTCTACCAATCGTGCCAGTGCGAGAGCTTTACTCGAGGTCCGAAAGTGACCTGACGTCCGGTGCATTATCGCCGAGCATCCTTTTTCCTCCGGAAAAAGGATGCTCGGCACCCACCACCAATCTATATTTGTAATTGTAAAATTTTACACCACAGATACTAGAGAGGTGGTTTTTTAATATTAAAAAATCCCACAAATTAAGACTTTTTCACATAAAACACTTGCTTTTTTGTCAAAAGTATGATATACATTGCTCCAAATATAAGGACTTGACATACATTGAGGTACGTTGTGTCCAAGTTATTTGACAACAGAATATAAATTGAAAAGGAGAAACAAAGAATGAAAATTTCAGTCCAGTGGCTTATCGTAGTGCTCGTGTACTGTGGTACCAGCGTTGCTGGTGCCAATGAAGAACCATTTTTTTGGAAAAAGATGGTAAGCAGATTTGCTACAGACTTTTCGGAGTCTGAAGTGTCCTGCCGGGTGTTGGCTAAAGGAAACAGCCTTGACAAGTTCACAGAAGAACTTGCCAACACTATATGCCCGGAGTTGCAACGACAGTTGCAGGCCGGGGAATGTAAAAAAGTCACTATTGACATGCGTGGTATACAACACGCACTCATGGCAGAACGAACAGGAAAGAAGGGAAATGAAATTACGGCACGTCAAAATGCCGTGGTGAACTTACCTTTCCGACCGGAGGCACTGGAGTGTCACATTGGCGAAACGAAAGAGTTTCGATTTGTGTCTACAGTGTATGTGGGCAAACAACCTAACGGTGAGCAGGCCTGCTACAACGTAACCATTGATATGTTACCGGTTGTTCCGGTGCTACCTGAAGTCTCAACAGTGAGAGCGATTCCTTACGAATTCAGTACCCAAGGGACATCATCAAGCAATTGGTGGACACCGAGATCTGAATTGCCTCTCGACTATTGCGTGCCCGATGTGGTGCGTGACATGGTGAATCGCAGACGTTAAACAATTTCAAATTTCAACTTTCAACTTCTTAAAGAGGAATTGTAGATGAACACTAAAACGATATCAACATTGCTTCTTGTTGTCGTCTTCTTGATTTCCGGGTGTTCCAGCTCGAGATCAATGACGCTACCGGATGGAGCTCAATTTTCCAACAATTTTATTTCGTCACCAGGTCTGGTCGACGGATTAAACGGCACGCTATTTCGTGTAGCAATACCACAACTCGACGAGTTTGGTAGACCGATCATGAAGAAAGATAGCGAGACCGGCGAAATGTTACCAACCTACGCAGATGTTAAATACCACCTTGTGCCAGATGAGCCAATTGCTGGAGAGGCGACTAAAATCATCTTGCAGGGTGTTATCGACATTGGAGTCGGCGCAGCTCTGACTAAAATCGCTGATAACATCAGCGGTGGAGGCTGTAAAGGTCCTAGCTGTCCTTCATCAGGGGTGCAGGTGCTTAACGTCAACGAGAATTTCGTTCACGGCGAAGCCTCTGTCAAATCTGTTTGCGGTACCGCCGGATGTGGGGGGGCGTTTAGTCCCGCTCCATAGAAGGCTTTCTCAAACATGGAGAGGGTGTAAAAACCCTCTCCTTCTTCAACAAAATTGTAAAAGGAGGTCGTCATGACCACAAAAATCAAGTTTTACTTTTTGGCGGTTGTCGTCGGCCTCATAGTGTCGACCGCTGTCAATGCCGATGCTAATACCGGAAAATATTCCTGCACGAAAGTGTGGGGTAATCCGGTAACTCTGGAAAGTGATGAGAAAGGGGTGGTAGCCGGGACAACAACCGGTGTTACCGCAGAGGGAAAAATCTCCATGAACCAATTGAACAGTCTATTGGTTCACGGATATGTTCAGAGCTACTGTTCAACTGAGTACGGCTTTATGACGGAAGAGCAGAAAAACAACTTCCTCAATGAACGTCTCGCCAAGTTGGGATACAAGGTCGAAGGCGACCTGGTCGGTATAGGATGGGTGAGAAATCATCTCATGATTCCCGGCTTTCAGCTGAATCTTCCAACAAAAAAGGTGGAGGAGGTTGTAACGCCGGCCGAGGTTGATGTTAAGAAAAACGTGACAGAGCTGAAACAACTTCAGCGACAGGTGGTGGCGGGTGAAGTGCCAGCTGATCTAAAGGATCAGCTGAAAAAGCTTCGCTCGGAAAACGCCAGGCTCGCTAAAGTGGCAAAAAACACGAAAGGCGATCTCGCCGAGCATGTCACCAAAACGAACGACGCTCTGAACAAGCTTGAAATTCTGGCTAAGGGAAACCTGACGCCGGAACTGAAAGCCGTGTTCGAAAGGATGGTCGAGGATCAGGTAGCCGGTATTGAATCCGGTTTAACTGATCTCCGATCAGAAGTGGCGGACGGCTTCACCTCCCTCAAGAGTGTTCAGGAAGAACAGGGGGGAAGGATCGAAGGAGTGCAGACGAGTCTCGAAATACTCCAGCAACACGCAAGCGTTGCTTCGGAAGAACGTGAGGAGTTGAGGGGCTTCGATCAGGCTTTCCTTAAGAGGCTCGATAAGCTCGGTCTGAAGGTGGGAGATCTGGAGGAGAAAGTCGATGAGAAAGTGCAAAAAGTTGAGAAAAGAGTCGACGAACTGGAGCGTGCGAAAAACGTCACCAACAGCCGGTTGGCTGAGAATGAAAGTCAGACCTCATACCTACAAATAAGCATTGGATTCTTGGGTTTGGGTGTCTTGTCCTTCATAGCCTACTTTTTTGTTAAGTTAAGAAGGCAGGACAAACGGATGGTGGGGTTGGTTGGAAAAAAGAATACAACACCCGACATCAGGATCATCGCCCCTTCCAATAACCCCACAAGAATCAGGGAGGAAGAGATTGTTGAAGGGGAGATTGTTTCGGAAAGGAAACTCCGAATTGTGTGACAGGAGACGGAAGGTCGGCGCTCTGCGCCGACCTTCCAAGGAGTAAGTCTTGATTTATTCAAGATTTGTAGTATTATGTTCTTAGAAGATGATAGGCCAAGGGTACGTTACCTTTGGCTTTTTGTATATTTTGACAACAAAAGGAGATTTCCTAATGAACAAAATTTTCACCAAACTTTTCCTCATGATTATTGGTGCTGTGTTGATGGTTGCGAACGCAAACGCCATCGCTCCGTCGAACAGTTGCGACATCTGGGACGATCCGGATTTGAGAAAATCCAATCACCCCAACTCGTACTTGAAAACAGCCGAGAAAGAGCTTCAGGAAAACAAGGCCGGACTTTTTCCGGTTTCCGCCCTTGGTGCCTACTGGAAGAAGGAGGTGTTGGGTCGACCGAAGTGTAAAGAGCGCTTCTCACTTCTTACTCTGGAGAAACAGACCGACGACGGCTTCTTCAAGCATATACTTGAGGTGAATGGTAAACAGTACCCTAGCAAAGTGATGCGTTTTGTTTACCTGGAGCGCAACTTTCTCAACGGTCCGGCTCTCGAAACGCATTTGCCGATGAAGTTTTCGGTAATAGCGTCTAGGAAAGATAAGCCGAGTTCAGGCGCGGCGCAGAAAGCAAAATCAGGGAAAGTGGTAGTCTCGAAATCTTCAGAACCAACGGCCGATTCCAGAGTATGGAAGGAGTTGGAAGGTGTGAAGAAAGACATCGCCGACATAAACCATATGGTTGGCGGTGACGCGAGATTGCTTCCGCTTCTCAAGGAAGATATGAAGAGAGTGCAGACCAAGTTGGCCGAGATTAGTGGCCTTACTGAAGGTTTTGCGAATCTCAAAGATGTGGTTCTCTTACAACAGAAGCAACTGGATTTGCTTAAGATCGGTGGCCCGGACATTGAGGCGAAGATCGATAAGATAAACCAGTCGATAGATGTTTTGTTCGGGAAGCATACCGAACAAATAAGTGCCTTACAATCAGAAACTCGTGCTCTGAGAGGGATATCGGAAAAGCATCAAGACGAAATACAAACTCTCAGGGAGGACTTTAACAGGCTAGGAACAAGCAGTAACGAACTAAGTGTGGTCAATTCGATTGTTGGCAAGCTCGACAGAACCACTATTAGCTACATCTTTATTGGAGCTGTGGTCGTCTTGGTTTGGTTCCTTGCTTACGGGTCAAAGAGAAATGATTTACTTGCCCGTTTGACAAGAGTGGAAATAGATCTTAATGGAGGCCGTAACCAGGAGAAGGGATATGGTCTGATGAAAAAAGTTTCACATCTCATGGAAGATTGCAAAATCCATTTTGGCTTGACGTCGAGCATGAGAACCATTCTCGAAAGTCAGATTGCCTGGGAGCACTCTGTATCAATCAACAGTCTGTATAAGTTGCCTGTTGGCATGAATCACATGGTGATGTGGGGTTTTGTCTACAACGGTAATTTTTACCTTGTTAAATTCTGGAGAAAGGCAGATACACCATTCGGGTATATCTGTACCAGTATCCTGCGTAATCCGAGGCAAGCCCATCCTAATCCGGCTGACCCGGTGCCGATCAAAGATCTACTTATGGTGTTATTGGAGGCGGTAGCTAAAGGTACGCTTCCGCCGTCACAGAGAAGTCAGAGAAGACAGTCGAACGGAGGGTGAGGTGAAGGGGTCGGCGCAGAGCGCCGACCCCAGGAAGTTTTTCTCAATCAGGAGAAAAGGAAGTCAATTTTTGTTGTTGTTGCTTTGCAAATTCAATTTTACAAAGCTTTTCACCCCTCAGGCCATAGTGCACTGAGGGTTTTGCTATTTCAATAAAAATACTCACACAAAACGCTTGCACTTTCTTTATGTATCTGTATAATAGCGCCACTGTTCATCGGGGGTAATAAGGGTGCGTTGGTGTGACTCGGAATTTAGGCAGATTAAACTCTATCTAATAAAATCAAAAGCGCGCCTCGTACCGTTTTCTACAAAACATTTTTGTAGAATAGCTTTCGAAGCGGAACAGCGTAAATTGACAGTTCTTGCTAACAAATTTCTCAACACGCATTTCTTGGTGTTAAGAAATTTGTTGGCAAGGGTTGAGTGAATTTTCACTCAATTTCATAACTCTCATTCGCATTCCCAAAATGCGGATGAGCGAAGTATACAATTTTGATTGTTTCTATTTAATTTTAATTAATGACAATCAAGATGGTATGCATCACAGCAATACATAATATTTTTTACAAAAATATTATGTATACAAAAAGACAAAAGAGCGTTCACTTAATTGAGTCGCATATTCTTTTGTCTTATCCTTTAGGTAAAATTGTTAGTTGAACGCGTGCGTATGTAGTACAGGCACGCCACATAATTTATTATGTAGTTCACTAACGCAGAAGTACGAAGATTTATCATCGTACCCTGTCTTAAATTAGAGTTTGATCCTAGCTCAGGATGAATGCTGGCGGCGTGGATGAGGCATGCAAGTCGAATGCTGCACCTTTCAGTCTTTGTTTTACAAGACGGAAATGAAGTTTGAAAGGTGCAGCATGGCAGACGAGGTAGGAACACGTAGGTACGTACCCAAGAGTCAGGGATAACCCGGCGAAAGTCGGAATAATACTTGATGGTCCCAGCTCCAGTTTTAGTTGTCATTTATATTCTTTCGTGAAAAACATAAATAATTTTTGTTTATTACACTTGTAAATAAATGGTTACCAAAACTGGGGCTGGGTAAAGATTTATCGCTCTTGGAACGGCCTGCGGTCTATCAGCTTGTTGGTAAGGTAACGGCTTACCAAGGCTACGACGGATAGGGGAGGTGAGAGCCTGACCCCCACCGATGGAACTGCGACACGGTCCATACTCCTACGGGAGGCTGCAGTCGAGAATCTTCCGCAATGGGCGAAAGCCTGACGGAGCGACGCCGCGTGGTGGATGAAGTGCTTAGGCACGTAAACACCTTTTATGAGGGAGGAAGTTTATTGACGTTACCTCATGAATAAGGGGCTCCCAACTCTGTGCCAGCAGGAGCGGTAATACAGAGGCCCCAAGCATTATCCGGATTCACTGGGCGTAAAGGGTGCGTAGGCGGTGTTATTAGTCGGGTGTTAAATCCTGGGGCTCAACCCCAGACTTGCATTCGAAACGGTAATACTAGAAGAAGTCAGAGGTTTAGAGAACTCTCGGTGTAGGGGTGAAATCCGTTGATATCGAGGGAATACCAAATGCGAAGGCACTAAACTGGGACTTTCTTGACGCTGAGGCACGAAAGCGTGGGTAGCGAATCGGATTAGATACCCGAGTAGTCCACGCCCTAAACGTTGTCTGTTGGCTTTAGGAGGAATCGACCCTTCTGAGGTGAAGCTAACGCGTTAAACAGACCGCCTGGGTAGTACGAGCGCAAGCTTAAAACTCAAAGGAATAGACGGGGGCTCGCACAAGCGGTGGAGCGCGTGGCTTAATTCGTCGCTAAGCGAAGAACCTTACCGAGATTAGATATCATACTGCACGCTCCGGGAAACCGGAGAATCCTTCGAGGGTGTATGGCAGGTGATGCATGGCCGTCGTCAGTTCGTGGCTTGAGCTGTTCCCTTAAGTGGGGAAACGAACGCAACCCTCGTTGCCTGTTACAAGTGTCAGGCGAGACTGCTCCCTCACGGGAGAGGAAGGTGAGGATGACGCCAGGTCAGCATGTCCCTTGATGCCTCGGGCTGCACTCGTGATACAATGGGTAGTACAAAGAGACGCAATACCGTAAGGTGGAGCAAATCTTCAAAACTATCCTCAATTCGGATTGAGGTCTGCAACTCGACCTCATGAAGCCGGAATCGCTAGTAATCGTAGGTCAGCTATACTACGGTGAATACGTTCCCGAGCCTTGTACTCACCGCCCGTCAAGTCAGGGGAGTCGGAAGTGCCCGAAGTTCGTCCTTGTGGCGACCTACGGTAAATTCGATAACAAGGACTAAGTCGTAACAAGGCACGGCTAGCGGAAGCTGGTCGTGGATTAATTCCAATTGGACACGTTGTCGGTGTTTGGTAACAAATGCCATATGACGACTAATTGGTCGATGTTATATGCCTCAATTGAGCATATAACGAGAGATAATACTCATTCTCTGAAATGGTATTGGACTCCAGGGAAAGACCGGACCAAAGGATAAGGCAAAAGAGCTTGTGAACTCAATTTCTCGCTATTTTGTTGAGCTGAAGTGTGAGAGGTTTTATGTAAAAACAAACAAAGAAAACCATCGGCATGCCGATGGTTTTCTTTGTTTGTACGCTCGACTGAATCACTTTTTTACTTACACTTACAAATAGTAACTCCCATAACATCTTCACATACAGAAGTTTGGCCGGGGCACGTAGGATTGTTGAATGCCCTTTCTTCTATATAGTCTGGAGTCGGAGAGTTTTTTCCGCCCAACCCGAAACTGCTACTTAATAAATTAATTATTCCCCAAAATATGACCATCATAACAAAGGCAAATACTCCATAAACCGCCAAAGCTTTCGCCTTGTCCCGGCCTTCCTCATTGGTACTGCCAAAAACAAAAAAACGAATAACGTTAATGATAAAGAAGAGAAAGGCGACCGCCATTAAAAACGGTATCACAACATCGCTAAGGAATTTCACGAAACTGACTAAAAAAGTCTGTAGACTATCAGTTGCCCCCAAGGCGGGAAGAGGAGCTAATATTAAAAGCAAAACGAGATAGTTTATTTTCATATTTTTTATTATACCGTATATAATGTTGTGAAAAGAAGTTTATAAGTGTAATTTCGCTTCCATATATTTAAAAAATTTGTTATAGTTTTGGCCACTGTTAGAGTCCGTTCGGGCTGAAAAACTTAAACTTCTTTAAGTTTTTCCCGGTCGCGTAGCGGATCACCGATGTTTACGAGGTGATAGGGTCGGCTAGAGCTTATCCTAACTTCTTACAGAAGCTGTAAATTTTTCCGATATTTTGTTTGTTTGATTTGTCCGTGCTTAGCTCAGTTGGCTAGAGCATTCGACTGATACTCGAAAGGCCCTAGGTTCGAATCCTAGAGCACGGACAAATCACGCAAACAGCAAAATATCTAGAGCATGTCCGAAAACCCTACACAAAAGAATAAAAGTTGTCTGATATTTTGCAAACCTTTGGAACTCGGAGGGTTTTTGGACATGCTCCAGATAAGTCTTGCAAGGAGACGATAACCTACGCTAAGACCAACAATCTTAAAAACCGCCATAGGCGGTTTTCTCTCCACAAATTAAACCTCAAAATCAGTGATTTCACCGACGGGAGTATTCACTTTTTCTTGTAACCACTGGGTTTGGGTTTGTAAGTCGCGTGTTACAGCTTGTAGTTCAAGTGTTATGTTGTATACAAAGGCTGCAAAAGAGAGAGTGAGAATCCAAGCAACATAAGGGAATATCTTGTATGATTCCAGAGCCTTATCGTTTCCGTTTGTTTTCATATCATAAATGATACCACCTCGTCATCAAATTTTTTATCAGACAAGTGCATATTTGGTGAAAAGCTATGATGTTGAGGCTGGCTTTTTGCAGGAATTACACTATTATTCATTTATGTTAATTCTTCATATCTGAATTAGAAAATGATAGATTTCAAAAATAAAAAAGTTGTCGTCGTCCGTATCGGTCTTTTGGGTAGAGGAGTGGGGGATGCTAAATGGCTGGCTAAAAACGGGGCGGAAGTGCTGGTTGTCGACGATGCGCCAAAGGAAGTCATGCAACCATCGGTGGATGCTTTGAAAGATTATTCTAATGTTAAATTCAAGTTTGGCCAATATGATTTTGCTGATTTCAAGAATGCGGATTTTGTTTTAGTGGGGGCGGGAGCCCCGCTTGATTTACCAGTGTTGAAAGCCTGTAGAGAGGCGAAAATGGTTCTGAAACAGTCTGCTGTGTGGTTTGCCGAGTTGTCCAGTATTCCTATCATCGGAGTGACCGGGACAAGAGGTAAGTCCACTGTAACGCACATGATACATCATGTGATTTCACAATTGACAGGCGAGAAGGTTTTACTCGGTGGAAATATTCGCGGAGTTTCAAATTTGTGCCTTCTTGATGAAGTAAAAGAAGATTCTTTATGTGTAATGGAACTGGACTCTTGGCAACTGCAAGGTTGGGGCTGGTCTCAAGCATCTCCCCAAATTGCCGTTTTTACCAACTTCATGGAAGACCATCTGAATTATTATCAAACAGGTGGCCGATCAAAAGAAGAAGCGATGGAATTGTACTTTGCGGATAAGGCTAATATTTTCAAATATCAGGAAGAAAGCGGGACTCTGGTCACCACACCCGAGGTGTTCGAGAGGGCGAAAAAACTTTCCGGAATATCTTTAGGCCAAGAGATAAGGTTGGTTGATGGTTCTGTAATTCCGGAGGACATACTACTGTCCATGCCGGGGGCGCATAACCGCATTAACGCAGCTATGGCTTTTGAGGCGCTGAAAGCGGTCGGCTTGAACGACGAAGAGATTTTTGAAGGATTGGCCAGTTTTCCCGGCGTGCCCGGACGACTTGAATATTTGGGAGAAAAGCAAGGTGTAAAAATTTATAATGATAACAACGCAACTACACCCAATGCAACTATCGCCGGCCTTAAGGCGGTTGGAAATAAAGACGATAAAAACATAATTTTAATTGCTGGTGGAGCTTACAAGAACATCGACCCGACACTGCTTATTGATGAAATTGATAAATACTGCAAACAGTTGATTTTATTACCGGGAACCGGCACTGATCGACTAACAGAAAGTCTCCAAAACCTTTCGATTAATCGAAAGGTTTTGGAAGGTGATATAGGAGGGGTGGTTATGCAAGAGGCGGTGAAGGCCGGGCTGGCCGCAGGCCAGCCCGGCGACGTCCTTCTTTTCAGTCCCGGCTTCGCTTCTTTTGGAATGTTTAAAAACGAATATGAACGCAACGATGAATTTGTAAGGTGTGTGGATGAGACGTTGCATGAAGACCAACCATCTTTTACAGAAAAAGTTTGACGCTCACTTTTGCGCATAGTCACGGTTTTTTGTCAGTGTACAGACTGTGCAAGGCCTTGTATTATGCTACGCTTAATCCATGTTTAATCTCAACATAGATAAAATCAAAAGGATACATTTTATCGGTGTTGGCGGCATTGGTATGTCGGCACTAGCCAGGCATTTTCTGACCGAGAAAAAGAAAGTAAGTGGGTCGGATCGGGAGCTTTCAGATCTGACAAAAGATCTAAATAGTGAAGGTATTCAAATTTTTGCTGAGCATGCCAAGAGCAATATTACTAAAGAGATTGAGTTGGTAGTCTATACCGAAGCGGTCAATGAAAAGTCTGAAGGGTACATTGAACTCCAAGAAGCAAAGAAACTTAAAATTCCCACCCTTAACTACTTCGAAGCGCTTGGTTTGGCGATGAATCCGTACTACCTCATCGCAGTGGCAGGTACACACGGCAAGACTACCACCACCGCCATGTTAACTGATATTTTTGAATTTGCCGACAAGGACCCCACCGCCGTTATCGGTTCGCTTCGAGCTAAAACAAAGAAGAATTATCGGGCTGGTAAGAGCAAGTATGCAATAGTTGAAGCATGCGAATACAAACGTGATTTTCTGCATTTAAAACCTGATGTTTTGGTGATAACCAACATCGAATATGACCACGTTGACTATTACAGCGACCTGAAAGACGTACAGTCAGCATTCAGGTCCTTAGCTGAGCAGGTCCACGAGACGGGAGTAGTGATAGCCAACTCAACCGAGCCCAACGTTGCACCGGTCGTGGAGGGTCTGAGTGTACCGGTGGTCAATTACGTGAGTCAGATCGATCTTAACCTAGACCTCAAACAACCCGGTCTTCACAATCGACTTAACGCGGCTGCTTCTACCGCAGTAGCCAAACATGAAAAACTTAATATGGAGAAGGTGAGCGAAGCTCTTTCTGGCTTTGCCGGTACTTGGCGTCGTTTCGAGTACAAAGGAGAAATGAACGGAGCTAAGGTTTTTAATGATTACGCTCATCACCCGACGGAGATCAGAGCGACGATTGATGCTGCGAGAGAGCTTTATCCTGATAAAAAATTAACGATTGTTTTTCAACCACATATGTACACTCGTACCAAAGCTCTGTTTAACGAATTTGCCAAAGCTGTCGGTCTCGCTGATTCTGTTATCTTTCTACCGATCTACGCGGCGAGAGAGGATAACGAAAGTGGGGTGACCAGTCGCGAGTTGTCGGTAAAATCACTTGAGTTCACTCCCAATTCACAGTATGCGGACTCTTTTGAAATGGCTGAAAACATATTGCGACAAAGCATGAACGAAGAAGATGTTATTTTGGTTATGGGAGCCGGTGATGTAACCAAACTGGCAGACGCACTAGTCGGGTAACTTTTTCGACGGAGGTTTGTTATACCAAAAGTACGCAATTATAGTTTAAGCTCTTGTGAGCGTTTTTAAATTTTAATCAGTAATACAAATTTATGTTAAAAACAGCCGAATGTGTTTCTCCACGACACCCAGACAAATTATGTGACCGGATCTCAGACGCGATACTCGATGCATATCTCGAACAAGATCCAAAGAGCCGAGTAGCGGTAGAGACCGTCGGCTCGCACGGCAGAATTTTTGTTACGGGAGAAGTAACTACTTTAGCAAAGGATGTAGACGTCGTGAAAATAGTAGAAGAAATTGCCGGATCGGGCTATTTGATAGATGTGCATATTGTTAAACAAAGTCCGGAAATAGCGCAGGGAGTGGATGTCGGAGGAGCGGGTGATCAGGGAATTATGACCGGTTATGCGACCAGGGAGACTGATACTTATATGCCAAAAGAATACGAGCTGGCTAGAAACTTGTGTCAAAAAGTTTATGAGAAATATCCTTACGACGGTAAAACCCAAGTCACTATCAATAGTGAAGGAGAGGTCACTTCTGTAGTTTGTAGTTTTCAAAATGCACCCGGGGAAGAGCTGTCAAAGTTGGTTAAGTCGATTATTCCGGATGTTAAAGAGTATCATATTAACCCGGCAGGGGATTGGAACCAAGGCGGTTTTGATGCTGACGCAGGATTGACGGGCCGAAAAATTATCGTCGATAATTACGGCCCGGAAGTAGCAGTCGGAGGGGGAGCGTTTTCTGGCAAAGATCCTAGCAAAGTTGATCGTTCTGGAGCTTACATGGCGCGTCGGATCGCGGTTGATTATCTTGAAAAATATCCTGAAGCCGAGACGGTGCTTGTGAAGCTGGCGTATGCTATCGGTCATCCGGAAGCTTTGATGGCGGTGGCGATTGTAGATGGGGTTCCGGAAGAGGTAGAGGGGTATGACCTGACCCCCAACGGTATCAGGACACTGCTCGGACTCGATGCACCGATTTATACAGACACTGCAGCTTGGGGACATTTCGGTCGCGGTTTCAATTGGAAATAAAACAGATCTCGTCCAAAACTAAATTTTTGGTGAGATTGGTTCTTGGTTTTTAAAGGTGACGAGGCGAAGCCTCGTCACCTTTACTACAAGACTTATCGGTGGTAAAGTCTCAATACTTTGAGATATCAAAGTATGTTCCTAATTTGTTTTTTAAAAGGAGATCGAAAGTGGATATATCCGACTTGGATGATCATACTGTTGCGAATTATATTGTGCGAGGATGTCCGGTATCTCATAAACACGTGTCACCTCAAGCGTGGCTACTCGTACTGGAAGAAATCTACACAGCTAGACCAATAGCTGAGAAAATGGGTTGCCTATTTACTAGGATAAGAGATTTGCATGGAAGACAATATGTCGGGTTTCCGGTACCAAAGGCAAGGACTAAATATGTCGGGGAGGTAAGAGCTAGTACAAAGGCAAGGATGGCCCAATTAGGCAATATCAGGGGTGATCTACCTTCTTCTCCCGGCGAGGTAAAGCAACGAAGTGGTGGATTTTTGTTGCTACTACAACCTGAAAAAATTGGTGGCAGACTTACGTTTGCTTACTGGAGTTTGGTATACGAACTGACACTATTGTCTGACATTAAGGGATTTCGCCACGATACTATTATCAGTTCACAGGTAAATACTTTGGGTGAATCTGAAGTAATTGGTATCTTAAAGGATTATCCAAATGTGGTTTTTAGTTTTCTTGACCTAGCAGACTGGGTTGGTCAAGAAGCTAAACAAGCGATGGATAAAGCTGTCAGTTTGCTTGCTTTTGCGCAAAAGGTTCGCGATATGGAGCAGAGACTACGCTCCTGAGTTTATAGCAAGGATAGTAAAAGCCAGGCGGTGGCACCGTCTGGCTTTTTGTACAGCTAATGTGATAGGGTATTTACATTATGAAAGGCAAGTTATCATTGGTTGCAACACCAATAGGAAATCTTGAGGATATTACCTTGAGAGCAATTCGGGTGTTGAAGGAGGCGGATTATGTTTTGTGTGAAGACACCAGGGTCACTGGCGTTTTGTTGAAGAAATATGAAATTGAAGCCAAGCTAAAGCGTTATGATGCGCATGCTAGTGAACAAACACATCTTAATGTCATTGATGATATAAAAAGCGGTAAGCAGATAGCGCTGGTTTCTGATGCAGGAACGCCTGGAGTGAGTGACCCTGGGGTGTTGTTGGTGAGGCAAGCCCGCGAAGCGGGTGTGTCGATTGAAGTGATTCCTGGTCCATCAGCGGTAACCTCTGCTTTTTCACTAGCTGGCATATCCGGTAACCAATTTACTTTTCTTGGTTTCGTGCCTCAAAAAAAAGGTAGAGAAACTTTTT
The DNA here is from genome assembly GCA_023898585.1 of Candidatus Nomurabacteria bacterium. Taxonomy (GTDB): domain Bacteria; phylum Patescibacteriota; class Minisyncoccia; order Phycocordibacterales; family UBA918; genus OLB19. The sequence goes on from CP060229.1 coordinate 531,512, forward strand.
TTAAAGGTCTCTCGTCATACAAAGAACCGGTGATATTTTTTGAATCAACACATCGTATCCTTAAAACTCTGGTTTCACTCAATGATCATTTGTCGAACTCTAAGTTGTATATAGCCCGTGAACTGACAAAAATACATGAAGAAATGTTAATCGGTACAGCAGGAGAGATATTGGCCGATCTGGAGGCGGAGCCAATTCGGCAAAAGGGAGAGTTCGTTGTTATAGTAGACAACCCATAGAGTTTATTGGTGAAAACAACCTTTATTTGTAGGTTTCGAGGGGTCTGATGTAGAATACGGACAATTAGCGCAGTCTTATCTTTGAATTCATCTTAAGAAGATGGACAGGTTCGTAGCTGAGCTTTTGTATCACGACTAATTTTCACTTCATTTAATGTCAAAAGAAACACTAGTATTCATCTTCGGAATAATTCTGACCATCATACCGTTTCTTGGAATACCGGAATCGTGGCGCCAGTACAGCATCTTGGGCATAGGTGTTTTTCTGATTTTGATTGGCTATGCCCTGCGCCGGAAGGTTTACTTGGAGAGTATCGATAAGGGAAATGGTGAAAGAGGGGTGGATTCTTTCGTTGAAACCACCGAGAATCTTTTTGATTAATGTGCGGTAGAATAGAATTATGAATAAGATCGGTACGCCACTTATTGTAGTCACTTCGGCTTTTGCTGTTTTAAGTTTTGTTCCTTTATCTCACTTTGATGTCGTGACGGAAAAGGCCACGTATGCAAGAGATCAAGAAGAATCAATTGAATCCAATGAAATCAGTTCTTTGGAAGAACCAACCCCAGATATGTCGGTTGATTTAAGGGAAGTTGTCAAACATGTGCCTTTACCGGAACAAGTCAAGGCCATTTATATGACCTCGTGTGTCGCCGGCACACCAACTTTCCGAACACGTTTGGTGGAGTTGATACGTGAAACTGAAATCAATTCTGCCGTCATTGATATCAAAGATTATTCCGGGACAATATCATTTCCCGCCCAGAGTTCCGCTTGGCAATCAGCTTGGTATGAGGCACGGTGCGGAACCAAAGACATGCCTCAATTAGTAGAGATGCTTCACGATAACGGTATTTACGTGATCGGTCGCATTACCGTTTTTCAAGATCCTTTTTACGCACCGAAACACCCCGAACTGGCAGTGCTGAGGGGTGATAAGAAAACTGTTTGGACTGATCACAAAGGATTGTCTTTTATCGACGTCGCAGCCAAACCGTACTGGGATCATATTATAGAATTGTCAGTCGATTCATATAATATCGGCTTTGATGAGTTGAATTATGATTATGTTCGATATCCTTCGGATGGAAATATGGCTGACACTTATTATCCCCAAAGCGTAGCTGGTAAATACGGTATGGATCGACAGGCCAATCTGGAAGAATTCTTTCGGTACTTAAATCAAGAGTTGGATAAGGAAGATAAATTTTCCACAGTCCGTCACGAGAACACCGGGCGATCCTCAAGCACCCCATGGACATCAGTCGATTTATTCGGAATGACAACAACCAACTTCGACGATCTGTCTATCGGTCAAGTGCAAGATCGGGCAGCTCCGTATTTTGATTTTGTCGCCCCGATGGTTTACCCTTCTCACTATCCAAACAGTTTCTTAGGTCTTGGAAATCCCAACAATCATCCATACAAGGTGGTTAATTATGCGATGCAGAGTGGAGTAGACCGAATGAGGTCGAGCACCACACCTATGCAAGGTTTCTTACATACCAGAATAGGAACCAGTACCCCGGCCATTTATTCCAAACCCGTTTACGGACCGGATAAACTTCGCACGTGGATTCAAGACTTTGACTATGGGGGAGACTATGACGCAACGGATGTGCGAGCTCAAATTCAAGCTAGTTATGATGCCGGAGTTAAGAGCTGGATGGTCTGGGCACCGTCAAATATTTATACTAGAGAGGCTCTGGAACTTTCTAGCACAACGACAAGTTACTAGAATTATGAAAATATTAGTCACAGGAGGAGCCGGTTTTATAGGCAGTGCGGTAGCGAGATCGTTGATTGATTCCGGTCATGATGTAACGGTGGTGGATAATTTCAATGATTATTATGAAGTTTCGCTCAAACATGACCGAGTTAAAGAATTTCTGAACGGGGCGAAAGTGATTGAGGCAGACATAAGAGACAGGGACAAAATCGGAGAACTTTTTGAACAGAATAGATTTGATGTTGTTTGTAACTTGGCAGCGATGGCCGGCGTGCGGTATTCGGTCGAACATCCGGACATTTACGTGGATGTGAATATTAATGGTCTTGTCAATATACTGGAAGCGATGCGGGAACACGGTTGTTTGAGGATGGTGTCCGCTTCTAGCTCTTCTGTCTACGGTAACAGTTCAGACTCACCCTATAAGGAAAACATGGTCGCCGATCGCCCGGAGTCCGTATATGGTGCTACCAAGAGGGCTGGTGAACTTCTTCTTTACAGCTACTTTACGCTTTACGGTATCCAGGCGACGAGCTTTCGGTTTTTTACAGTCTATGGACCGTGGAGCAGACCAGACATGGCAATGCTAAAATTTGCCAAGAGGATATCTAAAGGTGAGACCATTGATGTCTACAATAACGGCAAACTAAGAAGAGACTTCACATACATAGACGATATTGTGTCAGGCTTTGTTTTAGCGGTTGAAAAACCGGTTGGTTATGAAGTGGTTAACTTGGGAAGGGGCGAACCGGTTGAACTCATGGATTACATAAAAAAACTGGAAGAAAACCTTGGCTTAAAAGCCAAAATGAATCTATTGCCGATGCAACCGGGCGATGTTTACGAGACCTTTGCCGACACAACCAAAGCTAAAGAGTTGTTTGGGTACGAACCAACGGTAAGGGTTGATGAGGGGATAGAAAGATTTGTCGAGTGGTACCGGTATTACTACTCTTGAATTTTTGTGCGATTGAAACAAGTTGTTGTATAATCTGAATCAGAATAGAAACCAAGAATCAGCTTACAGTTCAGGAGGATAGAAATGACCGTAAGTATATGTGGTGTTTTAGTTTACGAAGAAGCGAGTGATAGTGACCTTAGATCTTTACTTAAAGAAATAGGTCGCAATGGAGAAATGGAGAGGGGAGAAGATATACGAAAGATTATAGAGTCGATACTGGACCGGAGAAGTGAGTCCAAAATAAGTAACGATATTGTCTCGTAATCGGATTATGATAGTATAATTTTTTCCTCCCAATACCCCGATTATTTCGGGGTATTTTCATCATCAGCTAGTCTATTCTTAACCCGTTACGTGAAACATCAACGAGAGGCTGTGAGCTAATCGGTTTTGAGCGGATTGTGTATTGTATTATGTAGTTATGTCTCAAAAAACAGACTCTTCTTTTAAGTTGTATTCATATTCTGACGACCAACCGCGTAATGGAAAAGGAACTCTGATACCGACAAAGGGTCAGAGGTGTGAGTTCACGCCCATTAGCGCCAGGTCCATCGAAAAAGAATCAAAGATCAAAGCCAAAGTGGTTGTCGCCGTACTTGGTTTGTTTGTGTTGTCTGTTTTAGGGGCTACTAGTTACGGTTTGGTAGCAAAGGCAAATTTGGCCTCAGCCCCGAGTGTAACCATTGTCGACTCACATACACAAAGCGCAACCGCTCTTGATTACGGTCCGCAAGTTGCTCTCTCTGAAACCGGTTTGTTCACTAAGACAAGAGATTCTTTTATCGATGAAAGTATGACCTTTATCGAGATAGATATAACCGAGCGTCAATTGCGTTTTTTTAAGAAGGGTATTCTGTTGCAAAGTGCAGAGATATTTAGTGTCGGAGACAAAGGTTCTTGGTGGGAGACACCCTCCGGTCTTTATAAAATTGAGAAAAAAGAAGAGAAATCTTTCACCAATATCGGTCAAGTGTACCTGCCCTGGATTCTGACTTTCCAAAGTAATTACGTCATACATGGTTTGCCGGTTTATCCAGATGGTACCGAGGTCACGGATGATTTTTCCGGCGGAGGAATACGCCTGAGTGACGAATCGGCACAAATACTGTTTAAAAATGTGAAGATCGACACCCCCGTATTGGTGTATTCGGTAAAAAAAGAAGATAGGGATACTTTCGTCTATGAACCGAAGGTGCCCGAACTCGATATACCGCATTATTTCGTGGCCGATATAGACAATGACACAATTCTTGCCACAAGTGATTTGGATGAGCAGGCCCCATTGCTTCACTTGTAAAGTTGATGACAGCGGTGGTGGCGGCCGAAAACATTGATCTTGATGGTCGCGTGCGGGTAACATCGCCAACTTTTGTCACTTCTCTCATTCCGCGTTTGTCCGAAAGAAGTAGTGTCTCGATGTACAGCTTGCTACAGTTGTTATTAGTGGAATCGTCGAACGAAGCAGCCGAAACAATAGCGGGTGAAGTGGGCCGAGATAAATTTATCGAGGCCATGAACGCGAAAGCGAGACAACTGGGAATGATGAATACGAAATTCACCGATCCTTCGGGCTTAAGCGCCGAAAACGTTTCAACCATTGGAGATTTACATCGTTTAATAAAATACATTTACAATGATAGAAATTTCATCATTGACATCACCGCCGACAAGAAATTACCAAATGCTCATATCGGTGGTGAATTCGACGGTTTAATCAATTTCAACGAAGTCAAAGACATGGACAACTTTGTGGGAGGAAAGGTGGGTGAGACGTTGGCCGCCGGACAGACATCCATTTCACTCCATACCTTGCAAATCCAGGGAGAAGAAAGGACTGTTGTGGTAATTTTACTTGGTTCCAAGAGTCGGGCTGAAGATACAAAAAAATAATTTCCCACGTCCAAAATCAGTTTGTCCACTAGTGTTATACTAAAACAATATGACAGTCTTTGAGCCGGAGAAGATTACTTTTTTTGCCAAGACCGATGCGCGCGGTAAGGAGGTGGCTTTCGGTATTAAGGCAAAAGACCGACAACGACACATGTACGTGGTTGGTAAAACCGGTATGGGTAAATCTACGTTGCTCGAAAACATGGCGGCGCAAGATATTCAAAATGGCGAAGGGATGGCCTTTATTGATCCGCACGGTTCGGCGGCGGAGACACTGTTGGAGTACGTTCCGGAGCACCGGGTCGAGGATGTGATCTACTTTGCTCCATTTGATTTAGACAATCCTATTTCCTTCAATGTGATGGAAGATGTCGGCCCGGACAAGAGGCATTTGGTGGTGTCCGGTTTAATGTCCACTTTTAAAAAGATTTGGGTGGATCAGTGGAGTTCCAGAATGGAATATATTTTAACGAACGCGCTTTTAGTTTTGATTGAATATCCCGACACCACTTTATTGTCTGTTAATCGACTTTTTTCAGATAAAGCTTATCGTAAAAAAGTCGTGGATTATTGCAAAGATCCGGCGGTGAAATCGTTTTGGGTGGATGAGTTTGCAAACTACACGGATCGTTTCGCTGCCGAGGCTTTACCTGCGATTCAGAACAAGATCGGACAATTCACCGGCAATCCTTTGATCAGAAATATTGTCGGGCAACCACACTCCAGTTTCGATATCAGAAAAATAATGGATGAAAAAAAGATTCTCATTATGAATCTCTCCAAGGGTTTGATTGGGGAGACAAACGCCAATTTGCTCGGCTCTATGTTGACCACGCGTATTTATCTGGCGGCCATGAGTCGGGCGAATCTACATGTGTCGGAAATGAAAAAGATGCCGAATTTTTATTTTTACGTGGATGAATTTCAGTCTTTTGCCAACGCCACCTTCGCTGACATTCTTTCAGAAGCCAGAAAATATCATTTGAATCTAATTATTGCCCATCAATACATTGAACAAATGGAGGAGAGTGTGAGAAATGCAGTTTTTGGCAACGTTGGCACCACTATCGCTTTCCGAGTCGGTCCGTTTGACGCCGAGGTATTGGAGACTGTTTTCGCTCCTCGGTTTGAGGCGACGGATTTGGTCAATCTCGGTTTCGCTCAAATTTACCTTACGCTGATGATTGACGGTATCGGCTCGCAACCTTTTTCCGCTTCTACTTTACCTCCGGTTGCACTTCCGCGTGTATCGTGTCGGGAGATGGTGATCAACTCAAGCAGAAAAGTATATGCTAAAGACAGAGTCTCAGTAGAGAAGTTGGTTGATGAACTGCATACTCCGGAACGACCGGAACCCGCCCCCAAAAAGAATTTTAATGAAAAACCAACCGGTAATTATCAAGGTAAGAACTCTTTACCTGCGAACAAGAATAATACAAACGCACAATCCAGCCCGGTAATCAGACAAAACCGAAATGACATATCTCATGTCGCCAAAACAAACCCTGATTCAAGGATTGATAAAGAATCTCCCAGAAATTCACTCAAGGTGAATTCGGAAAGACGCCCGCCGGTTGTCGAGAAAACACCCGAAGACTTACGGAATATTCTTTTAAAAATGACTCAAAAGACCACACCGGAAAAGAAAAATAATTCCGTGTCAGTCAGTGTTAACAGTAGTGAAGGATCAAAGGAGGAAGATGTCCCCGACAAAACATTCGCCGATAAGCCGGAAAAAAAGCTGGAGGTGAATCGAGATCAATCCACTTTTAAATCGAGAGCCGATCAACCAAAAGACAATGGTTCACCAAAACCCGACCTCAAGAGCGCGTTAGCAGATGTTTTAAAAAAAGCCGGAGCAACAGCAGATCTACAATCGAAAAGTCAGCAAACCACCACTTCTTCTCAGCCACAACAGTTGTCGGAAGCTAAAAAGCATCAATCAAGGCAACAGACTGTTGAACCGCTCGAACCCAGACCAGCCCCACCGTTGATTAGTCACAGAGAGCACAAACCGATATTGACGAACCCTGTTACGCTCAATAATCTGTCGGCTGAGAAATCGCAGATCAGAAAAGTCGTCGTCGAACATCGAAAACGAAGACAAATTGAAGACAATGAGACAGGGGGATTTGGCTCCACCATAAGATTTTCTCCCAGATTTGACAGAAGTGCCGACCAAACTGAAGCGTCGTCTAACAAGTCAGTCCTTGATGTAGCTGAGATCAAAAGAATGCTACGTCACAACGATAATGAAAGGTCCCCGTTTAATTGATCTATGAGAGTGGCCCGGTTTTGCCTTCTTTTCATAATGCTACCATTAGTCACTGAAGGTGCGGTTTCAATCAGTGAAGTGGCGTGGATGGGTTCCTCTGAATCTGCCAATCATGAATGGATTGAATTACATAATGATGGCGAAGCGATTGATGTGACAGGATGGGTTATAAATGATGGGATGAATTTGAACATTGAATTGACTGGAGTCATACCGGCCGGTTCATACGTAGTTCTTGAAAGAACTAGTGACGCGTCGGCAAAGGGAGAAGCTTTTTTAATCTACACCGGGGCACTCGTTAACACCGGCGCCACGCTTAGAATGGAAAGAAGCGACGGCACTTTGGTCGATCAAGTCGCCGGTGGTGAGAATTGGATAAATATAGGAGGTGATAATCTGACAAAAGAGACTGCCCAATACACAACAAGTGGCTGGAAGACAGCCATCGCCACTCCAGGGAGTGGTTTGGTCTGGAACGGGGAAGAAGAAAGAGAAAGTAAAGAAGTAACAGAATCTCGTCAATCGGCTGTCAAGCAAGTCTCCAAGAGTAGCTCTGACAGCAAAGAAACAGTGAAATTGGTGATACCTGATGTGACGTTACAATTGCATATTGATGCGCAAAAAGTGGGATATGTCCATCAGCCTATTTCTTTCAACGTTAAACCGAGCGGTATAGGCAAACATCTGATTGATTCGTTGGAGTACAAGTGGAATTTTGGAGACGGACTAACCGGTTCACAAAAAGATACACAACACGTATTTGATTATCCGGGCACATACGTTGTGACCGTACATGGTCTATACAAGAGACAAGAACAAGTTTCGAGACACGAGATAACCATCCTACCGGTCAAAGTTTCCTTAACGACTAATGTTGAAGGGGATATACAAATTAATAATGACTCACCTTACGAGTTGGATTTATCCGGGTATCGTCTTAAAGGAGAAGCCGAATTTATTTTTCCTTCGTACACAATTGTTTTACCGAATCAAACAGTCACTATACCAAAAAAGAAGCTGGGTAAAACCAAGTCAAGATTAGTCGCCTTATACGACACAGAAAATGCATTGTTGTCGTCTTCTGTTCCCGAGGTGTTGAATGATGTGATTTCTGACAATGACTTTCAAGCTTCGGAATTCTACACTCATATCAACAGCAATTTGCTTTATGAGGAAGAGTTTTCAGCCGAGAGGTTTTCTGATAATTTCAGCTTCAGCACTAAGGAAGAAGAGACCGAGACGAGAGATCCGGAAATTTCTGAATCCACGCTAGAATTACCGTCACTGAGCCAGACTGCCAACGTTACAGAAGCGTTTGGTGATACGAAACCACATTGGAGCAATCTCGCTCTCGTTGGAGTATTGAGTCTCGGTATTCTAGGTATTTACGCCACGCCGAGGCGTAACGAAAAGAAATAAAATTTGGTAATATTCAATTTACAATTAACACGAAACATGAATTCTAATAAGGGAACATTTATCATCAGTATTGATTTTGAGTATGCTATTGGTTATGCGGATGAAAAACTCAGTCAAGAGAGACAAGAGCTGATAAAAAAAGAAGCGGAGATTTCACGAAAGCTCATAACTCTGTTTGAAAGATACAAAACACCGGCCACTTGGGCGATTGTTGGACACTTACTCGAAACCGATTGTCGGGTGGAAGAAGGCAGGGTGCACAGCAACTTCCCGAAGCAGGTGTATGTTGATGGAAATTCGGATTGGTTTGCACATCATCCTCCGGCTGGTGATTACGCTGACCCACTTTGGTTTGATAGCATCGGGATAATCAGACAAGTTAAAAATTCTCCCGTTGGTCACGAGATTGCTAGTCATTCATATTCTCATGTCCTCTACGGCGAGCCGAGAATCAGGACCGAAGCGGTGTTGGTTGATATCGGTGAAGCTATGAGGATTCATAAAGAAAATGACTTACCCTTCAATTCTTTTATCTTCCCACGCAACAGCGAAGGTTACCACGAAGAGCTTAAGCAAGCCGGTATCAAGTGTTACCGAGGTAAAAGCAGATTTTGGTACCACAGGTTGCCTGGATCAATAGGTCGCTTGGCTCGCCTGTTTGATTACTTGATTCCATATACGCGTACGGTGGTAGCTACCTACCATGAGTCTGGTCTCGTAAATATTCCGGATTGTCTATTGCTTCTTGGTAGAAACGGTTTGAGAAAATTAGTTACTCCCTCTGTGATGAAAAGGAAAATTAAAGCCGGGCTTAGACAAGCTGTCAAACGAAAAGGGATTTTCCACCTCTGGTTTCACCCGTCGAATTTCTCCTACGACACGGCAATACAGTTTGAGATCATGGAAGAAGTTTTGATTTTTGCCGACGAATTAAGGAGTAAAGGAAAACTGGAGATAGCCACCATGCAGGTTGTGGCAGACAAAATCTAATGTATTATTGTGAAACTATGAATGACAACACCAATTCGAAAACTTTAAAATTTAGAGAAAAGGCCGTTAATTCCCACGACTTCAATTCACCCGTCTTTTTTGACCGTTATGTGATTATGGATAAGAATCCTTACGCCAGTGCTTTTGCTTACGGCCGTAAGAAGATGTTTGAGAAAATGAATCGTATAGTAAATGAGCGACTAAACGGCAAAGGCAAAATTCTCGAAGCTGCTTGCGGGACTGGTTATTACATTTCCGTTCTTAAAAAAAATGGTTATGAAGTAACCGGGGTTGAGCCGGCAGAAGGAATGAGGAGAAAAGCGTTGGAAAAAAATCAAAGTGTCGAAATAAAAGAGGGAATTATTACAGCCTTACCTTTCCCCGATAATCATTTCGATGCGGTCACTGCGATTGAATTATTTCGTTATTTGGAGAAGGACGATATTAAAAAAGGGTATGAAGAGATTTTGCGTGTTCTAAAGCCCGGTGGTTTTATGGTGGTGACACTAGTTAATAAGTACGCGCTCGATGGTTTTATATTTTCTTACTACATAAAGCTGATGATGGAGAAAGTGTTTGGTAAAGAGATAATCAATTACTGCGATGCTGTTACGCCCTCCGGGATGAAAAAATATTTCGCAAAGAATTTTGAGTGTGAAATCGAGACTGAGTCTGCTCTGTTTGCGCCACTACGAATAGTGTACAAAATATCGCCGAAGCTCGGAGAAAAATGTGCTCGCAAGTTTGAGTCTTTTGACGAAAAAATAAACACCAAAAAATGCCACGAAAAATTTGCCGGACATTTAATAATGGTGGTAGAAAAAAAGTAAATCATTATGTCTGACAAAAAACGAGCGTTGGTTACGGGTGGTGCCGGTTTTGTTGGTTCGCACCTTTGTGAACGCTTGGTTAGCGAAGGTTTTGCAGTTATTTCACTTGATAATTATTTCACCGGTTCAAAAGACAATCATGTCGCAGGCGTTGAATATAGAGAAGGACATACGAAAAACATATCCGACTTGGTGCCGGAAAATGTTGATGTGGCATTTCACTTGGGAGAGTACTCACGAACTGCGGTTGCTATGGAAGAACCGGCCGTTGTTTTCGACTTGAATATCTTGGGCACAATAGCGGTCGTTGAATGGTGGAGGAAGCACAAGTGTAAATTGGTTTACGCCGGGTCTTCAACCAAGGGAGCGCCCGATCGTGAAGATGGGATATCTGGTCGAGACCTCTCACCATATACCTGGAGCAAGGCGGTAAATACTGAGCTGGTGGCAAATTACGCGCTTTGGTACGATCTGCCCTATGCCGTTTCTTATTTCTATAATGTTTACGGACCGAGAGAGTTGAGCGGGCGCTACGGAACCGTGGTGGAGATTTTCGCCGAGCGCAAGAATAGAGGGGAAAAATGTAAGGTTAATGCGCCGGGCACCCAAACTCGAGCATATACCCATGTCCTTGATACTGTTGAAGCTCTAATGCTGATCGCACAAAAAGGCGAGGGAGATAATTTCGGTATTGCTTCCGGTGACGTATTCTCACCGATTGAGTTGGCGACTATGTACGGACTGGAGGTCGATTTACAACCCGCCCGCAAGACCAGTCGACCTTCTTCAAATGTGGTAGTGGAAAAGACGGTTGCTCTTGGTTGGCAACCAACCCATTCACTGAAAGACTACATTAACGAAAGAATTCAATAATTAAATGAATTTATGAAAAAGAAAATTCTTATTTTTGATCTGAATTATTATCCCGATCATGTCGGAGGAGCCGAGGTGGCGGTGAAAGAAATTACTGACAGAATTTCACCGGAAGATTATGAATTTCACATGGTGTGTCTTGGGTATGACAGTAAACTACCGAAGGAAAGTCGAGAGGGTAATGTCTATGTGCACCGAATCGGTTTTACCCGACCCAATGTCAAATTGGAAGATTTGAGTAGATTTCCGCTCCACTACAATAAGTACCTCTATCTCTTTTTGTCGCCACTAAAAGGAATGATGCTTCATCGAAAGGAAAAGTTTGATGCGACTTGGTCAATGATGGCGCATCCGAGCGGAATCCCCCAGGCGATTTTCGGTCTATTTTACCCTCGGGTGAAGCGCATTCTTACCCTACAAGAGGGTGACCCTCCCGAGCAAATGGAAAGACTTTATAAACCACTTTGGCCTTTGTTTAAAAGAGTTTTCACCAAAGCTGATGTGATTCAGGTAATTTCGCATTTTTTGGAGAAGTGGGCGCGTGATATGGGTTATAAAGGAGAGATTGAATTCATCCCCAATGGTGCCAGTACGGAGTCGGCGGGGGCTAGAGCCGATGAAGAAACTCTGGAAAAACTCGGAAGATTGGTGGGTAAAAAAGACGGGGAAGTAATGCTGATTTCGGTTTCCCGTCTGGTCCATAAAAACGCGGTCGATGATGTGATAAAAGCTTTGGCTTTATTACCGCCCAATTTCAAATTGTTGATTGTTGGTGGCGGGGAAGACGAAGATAAACTCAAAGAGTTGGCGAAAGAAAAAGGAGTAGGAGAAAGAGTGATATTTACCGGACACGTTGATCGCACCATGACAGCGCAGTATAGACAAATATCTGACATTTTCATAAGACCGAGTCGCTCTGAAGGATTCGGCAATTCATTCGCTTCTTCAATGGCGTTGCGTTTGCCGGTTATTGCCACTCAAGAAGGAGGTATTGCTGATTTTCTTTTTGATGAAAAAAGAAATCCTGACAAAGACACGACCGGCTGGGCGGTCGATAAAGACTCCCCCGAACAGATAGCCGAACAAGTAAAAAATATTCTCGCCAATCCGGAATTCGTGAAAAAGGTGACAGACAACGCTTACGAAATGGTGATGACTACCTACAACTGGAAATTCATATCTAAAAACATGAAAGAAAAAGTTTTTGACAAAATGTTGAAATAATAGCGTATTTATGCTCTAATACTAATTAGAAGTTAAACTAAACCAGGCTAAAATAGTCCTAAGGAGAACGAAGTGAAGAAAACAAATTTGGTTGATGTTTCGGTAGCAAATCTCATTACCGGGATGAAGTCTCCAGATGGAGAGATAATTTCGTTTGCGGTCAGACACCCTTCTGATCCAGTGAAACCCTGGCAGGCATTGAGCGCTGGGCCGAAATTCCCGGAGAAAGCGAGAGATTTCCTGATTACTGAGTTTGGTGCTGACCTTGAAGGGTTTATGAACGACGACGCCCGGTGTCGTATTCCAGAATCCATGGTCGCTGGTTTTCATCACTGGCTCAATGATCAATTTTACATTCTCGAACGACTGGCTGTAATGGAGTGGGAACCCCGGCCGGAATTGCGCGAAAGAATGACCGGAAAATACTGGGGTGATTTACCGTCGATCATTACCGACGCGGACTTTGAATCGGTAGTCCTTCATAATTCCGACTTGGTTCGTCAACCACCACCCGAAGAAGGAAGTTCGCCCGGAGGAAGAGGGGCCAAAGTTCGTCTTTTCAGGAGGTGGTACATGACCATCTTGGATGAGAAGGTAGCTTCCAAGATAATCAATCATCCTGCTGTACTTACTTTGACCGAAGCAGAACTCGCGACGACTAAAGGTGGTCGTTGTATCGGTTGGGCGAAGAACGGAGTACGGCTCGCCAACAATCTCGGTGTGGTTGGTTGGCTTGAATAAAAGCAGTTTGACCATGATCCGGTGTCGTGTATGCGACACCGGGTTGTTTTTTTGTCTCAATTGAGCCACTATTGATGGATATGGAAATGTATGATTTCACCATCGCTCTGATTCGGGAAGCCGGTCATTTATTAGAAAAGGAAAAGAAAGAAAACTTCTCGGTCGCGATCAAAAACGATAATCCCAAAAATATTGTCACCAGTTTGGATATCAAGATTGGAGAATTTATCTCCAATCGAATTCACGAAACATATCCGGAGCACGGTATACACAACGAGGAAGCGAAAGATACGACCGGCAATGAATATCTGTGGACCATCGATCCAATAGACGGTACTTCCTCCTTTGCACGAGGAATTCCGCAATACTCCATAGCGATTGGTTTGTTGAGAAATAATGTGCCGGTTTTGGGGGCAGTTTTGGATCCGGTTGCTGACGAACTTTTTTCTTTTCGAAAAGGAGAGGGGGTTTGGTTAAATGGAGAAATAATCGCTCCTTCCAGAGAGACAGAGTTGGAGAAAAGTTTCATATTGCTGGCATCTGGTCGGAAAGGTGATCAATTCGAGTGGGCTGGGGAATCCTTAAAGAAGCTTTTGGCGAATGCGAATAAGGTTAAGAATTTCGGCTCATCCGCTCTCTGGCTCTGCTACATCGCGTCCGGTCGGATTGAGGGTGTTGTGGCCGGCACCGCTTCAACGATGGATATCGCTTCGGCGGTTGGTATTCTTAACGAAGCGGGCGGAGTCATGGCTGACAAAGAGGGTAACTCGGCACCACTATCTACAACCGGTACTCGATTGTACGCCAGCAACAATCAAGAAATTTCATCCAAGTTACGAAAACTTCTAGAGCATTAGACCAGTTGTTGTAGTTCGCGTTGTCGTGCCACCTCTTCTTCACTGCGTAGTCGATCACGGTCTTTTTGATAGCTTGTTATGGCGGACTCCTCTATTGCTTTTCCGGTAAGGAGTTGTATTAGTACGTAATGCCAAAAGACAATCCGGCGTTTACTTAAAGCCAGGACATCACCTCCGGATTGGTTGGTGGCTTTGCTGTAATAATTGAGTAGTTCCATTACCTTGTAGATACGCAACAGACGAAGAGAGGCGAGTTCTTCCTCCGCTACATTATCTTTTAAGTACTGAAGCAAGGCTTGCCCCAATTCTCTGTTGTAAAGTAGCATGTAGTTAAGAAAGCGCGCCCAACTTTCGTGTTTATTGCCGAAAATGAGTGAAGACTGGTCGATAAGATAAATCACCTTGTCTCGAAAACGAAAATTATGAAGAGCGAAATCGTCGTGTGTTAAAAAACCGCAATACCGCTCAATATCTTCGTGCCGATTTGAAAGTTCAGCGAGACAATCTTGCAAGGTTTTTACCACCTCGTCACTTTTTACTTCCTGTGCAAAAAGTATTGCCTGTTTTTGGTAACTTTCAGCACTCCAAATACTAAATATATTTTTGATTATTTTTTTATGACCGGCTGTGGTAACATGCGCACTTTCTAGCATCCTAAAAGCTTGAATGGCCAGATCAAACTGTTCGATAAGCGGTAGGGAAAGATAGGGTTTAGGTTGATCAATGAATTCCGTAACGACGATAATTCGATTGTCATTTTTATCAAACCAACGCTCTTTTGGTGCAAGGAGGGGGCTGTAAGCAAAAGGTAATTTTTCCAGAGTTTGTCTCACCAATCTCTCTTTTTCGATTTCACCAATTCCACTTACATCCGCGCTCGACTTAATAATCAACCTCTCTCCGGAGTCAATGCTCTTTCCAATTAGTACGACTTTTTTACCACTCATTAAGAAACGCTCACCGCTGATATGAGGCTGATTGTAATCCAGCTCAATACCTTGCTTAGCCAACAGTGGTCCGAGTATAGACAGCTCGGTCTTGGTATATATTTCCCATTGTTTTTTTGCATCAGTCATGTTTGTTTTTTGTAAGTAGTTCGTTAAGGTGTCTCTGCCATGACATTTCCCAGATGCTCAAGGCAATCTGAGGAGACTCTTTGAGGGGGTGAATAACCGGCTTTTCCGTAGGCCAAGGGTCTTTTTCGGCGAATACGTAAACCGTTTTTTTTTCTAAAATACCATGTATAAATCTTTGAAATAAATTTGACCGTGTCCTTTTTAAAGCCGGTTTGTCACTTTTCATTAAGATAATAGGAATTTTTCTGAAAAAGAATTTGATCAGGGCGGGTAACTCTACGGACGGACCGTTTTGTATCAGGATTAATTCTTGTTTTGGTGGAATTTTTTGCAAAGCTCGTAAGAAACCAATCGCTCTAGCAATGGGAGAGAGTCGCTTATCGACACACTCCATATGAACAGAGTTAATTTTCTCCGGTAAATGACCATATAAAACGATAGTAACATCGTGCTTACTTGACAGTCGAGAAGCCAGTTCTTTGGTGTATTCGGCAGAATAAGTAGTGTCCGGCGGAAACAAAGGAGTCAAGATTGTGATTCTCATAGGGAGATTATATCGTAAAATACCGACATTGTGATAACCATTATTATTTACAATTCGTTATACTCTTTATGAAAAAGAAAAATGTGGTGGTCATTGGTGGAGGAACCGGAACTCACACTGTTTTACAAGGCCTGAAACAGCACCACGATAGAATAAACATTTCGGCCGTCGTGACCATGGCCGATTCCGGCGGTTCTACCGGTCGCCTGCGTGATGAATTCGGGTATCTGCCGGTTGGCGACGTGCGGATGGCGCTCGTAGCCTTAGCCAGTGAAGTGGATGAGCACGAAGAATTGTTGCGAAAACTTTTCATGCATCGGTTTGAAAGAGGTGGCGATTTGTCGGGACACAATTTCGGCAACTTGTTTCTGGTAGCGTTAACCGACATTCTCGGTTCAGAGGAAGAAGCGATAAAAGTGGCGGGGAAGTTGTTGCGAGTCATGGGGACGGTCGTTCCTGTGACAACAGAAAAAATCAATCTCGTTGCTACTTACGACGATGGAGTGGTGGTGGTCGGTGAACATGACATAGATGAGCCGGTTAAAAACAGAGTAAATAATTCTATCGTCAACATCTCAGTCACTCCCCGGGCGACTATTAGCGACTCCGCCAAGAAAGTGATAACAGAAGCGGATTTGCTGGTTTTGGGTCCAGGTGATTTGTACACGAGCGTGTTGGCTAATTGTGTAGTAGCTGGAGTCAGAGAGGCGATTGGTAAATCGTCAGCCAAAGTAGTCTATGTCAGTAACTTGATGACTAAAAATGGCCAAACATCCGGCATGGGGGTTAAGGAGCATGTGTCTGAAATAGTTAAATATACCAGTAGAGAGATAGATTATTTAGTGGTGAACAACACCTTTCTACCAGAGAATCTTTTAAAGAATTATGCCAGAAGTCAGGAGTTTCCGGTTTTGATGAACGTTGACCCCCAACGAGTGTCTTTTAAAGTGATCGCGACCGATCTCTTGTCATCTGCTAAGGTTGAGAAAGTTAACGGGGACGTTTTGCGAAGAAGTTTGATTCGTCATGATCCGAAAAAATTAGCCAGTGTCTTGTTGGACATAGTTTGTCATTAAAAATCTTTAATGTACAGAATTTTTCAGGCCGATTATATTATAATGTGAATATGAAAATAACGATCGCCACCGGATTGTATCCGCCGGAGATAGGAGGGCCGGCCACCTACGCAACCATGCTGGAAAAAGAGTTACCCGCGCGCGGTTTTGTGGTAAAGGTCGTCCCTTTTGGTCTAGTCCGTCATTATCCGAAGGTCATCAGACATATCGTTTACACTTGGAGGTTGTGGCGGGAGAGTAAAAAAACTGATGTTATCTACGCCCTAGATCCGACCAGTGTCGGGTTGCCCGCGCTCGTTGTGTCGTGGCTCACGGGTAGAGTTTTTGTACTACGTGTTCCTGGGGATTATGCTTGGGAACAGGCCCAGTTTCGTTTTGGTGTAACAGATCGATTGCATGATTTTATAAAGAATAGATATGGATATGGTTTGCGAACCAGTCTACTTTGTTGGATGGAAGGATTTGTGGCGAAGAATGCAAAGCGTGTGATAGTGCCGAGTTATTATGTTAAGTATGTAGTAGAACAGTGGGGAGTAGACAAAAATAATATACAAGTGATATATAGCGCATTATCTCCTTTGGAGACTATCGGTTCATACAAACAAATTAGAGAACAACTCAATTATAATGGTTTTACGATTGTAAGTGCTAGTCGGTTGGTTCCCAACAAGGGCTTCTCTGTTCTTCTGGAAGTTTTTTCAGAATTGCTCACTATGACTGATGTTACCCTAATTATTATAGGTGATGGTCCAGAACAGGATAAACTCAAAAATCTTGTCATGAAATTTAACATGTCAGATAAAGTAAAGTTTACAGGTAAATTATCAAAATTAAATTTAGGCACTGCTATAAAAGGAGCTGATTTGTTTGTATTGAATACTGCACATGAGGGCTTGTCACACCAATTGATTGAAGTGATGGACATCGGCACTCCTATAGTTACAACTCGAGTTGGTGGCAATCCGGAACTCATAACAGACGGTGTGCACGGATATCTTGTTCCTTTTAATGATCATAATGCGTTGAAACTGGCAATTATACATGCAATCGAACATCCTGAGTTGCTGAGACGCATCGTACAATCCGCTCGTGGACGCTCCAAGCAGTTTTCTAAAGATATAGTCATAAAACAAATCGATCAGATGTTGAGAGAAATTAGCTAGTCCAAGGGCAGCCCTCGGGAACCCCGGGCAGAAGAGAAGCGTCACAATTTCTTTATTGAATAAGAGAAAGACTGATATACTAATAAAACAATGGCAAGACGAGATCTTTCTAAATTCGATGCTTCCACACACGCAGCTTCCGAACTGGAGTATATAATTCGCAGTGAAAAAAAGGCCTCGGAACCGCAGGTGCCAACCGTCACCCCAGAACAGGCAATGAAAGACGAGCGGATGTTCAAAGTGTCATCAAATCGTGATGTAACCCGCGTACTTTTTATCTCCAGAAACACCGAACTTCTAAACCCCACACAACAATCCCTTGATGGCTACATAGACATCTCCGATCTTTTTGATGAAGTACACATCATGATTTTGCGACAGGGTATACCGTCGAAGAATCCGGCTTTGCGAGTGGCACACAATGTTTGGATATACACCGTATCTTCAAAATTTTGGTGGCTGACCCCGAAAAATGGAGTTGAAATGGCTTCCGAACAACTTGAATTTGCGTCCGGTTTCCGACCAGATTTGATTGTCGCCAGAGATCCGTTTGAGTCGGCTATTTTGGCTTATAAATTGGGTAAAAAATATGGACGACCAACTCAACTGCATGTTCTAGAAGACTACAGCACAAGCGATTTTACCCAAAAAAGTGAAAACAATTTCTGGAGACTGTTTTTGCCGATTTTTACCATTCCGCTTTTCCAAAGTGTGCGGACAATGACCGCCACCGTTCAAAATATGTTGCAGAGAAAATTTGTTATCTCGGATGTCAATGTTCTTCCCAAATACCAGAATTACGAATCTCTCATCGACTCGGAAAAACAAATTGCTCTAAAAGACAAATATAAACCACTCATTTTTTTTATTCTCTTTATCGGTAAACTCACACATCAAAGCAACCTGCACCACGCCATAGATGCGACCCGTTTTGTTTTGCGTAATCCTCGAGTGGGGATGTTGATTTTGGGAGACGGCCCGGAAAGGGAAGGATTTAAGAGAAGAGCTAGGCTTTTGGGTATAGAAAAGCAAGTTATATTTGAAACCAAGGTGTCAGACATAGAACCGTTTTTGAAGTCTGCCAATTTACTGATTGTAACCGACACCGATGCGGATAGTGAAGAGTTGGTTTTGAAAGGAGCGGCGTCCGGAATTCCGATGGTGATGGCAAGGACCGAAAAAAGAGAAGACACTTTTACTCATGGTAATTCAGCTTTTCTCTGTAATGTGACCGACGTCCAAGCTTTAACAGACAGAATAAATGATTTGTTAAACGACGTCAGCCTAAGGAGCAGATTTAAAATTAACAGCCAGTCGATTATCCGGCAACAATTTCACACTGATCCGGGTGAATACTTGGAAGCCTATCGAACCAGCATAGAACAGGCTTTTTTCGTCGGTTCTGAGGTGGAAGGTGAGGACGGTCAAATTGTTTAGAATGGTACGAGTGATGTGCTATGATTGCCATCGAGTATGAATATGGAAAATCTTACCGCGTTAATTAAACCTCACTCAACCATCGACAAAGACGATATTCATGTGTCAAAAGAAATTGTCGATAGAACGGTTTGGGACAAGCTCGCTATAGAGAATCCCACCCATGCCGTTATTTCAGCTAAAGACGAGGAATCCGAAGCTGAAAAATCGGTTGAGCAAATTGCCGATATCATGGGTCATCTTAATGAGAATGATGTGCTGTTGGATTTGGGAGCTGGATACGGCCGGGTGGCCAAACATCTTTTGCCAAAAAAGAAGCTCGGTGGCTACGTTGGAGTGGATAGTTCTTACGAAATGCTGTCGCTTTTCAAAAGACGTTATGACCAAAGTTCCGATGAACAAAAAACCCCGGTGTTTTTTCTAAATGCCGACATCCACACTTTACCACTCAAAGACAACTCAATAGACGTGGTGATTGTCTGCGCAGTCTTTTTACACAACCACAAAAGCGTCGTTGCGAACGCTATGGCCGAAATAAGACGGGTGGTTAAACCGGGTGGTCGAGTATTGGTTTATTCTTCTTTTCCGCGTTTCGCCACATTCATGGGTTTGCAGGGGCAAGTCTATCAGGCTTTACTCAACTTACTGGGTCGACCCTTTAAAAACGGACCGGTGAGATATTATAGTCGCCGTGAAGTCAATCGTCTGTTTCAAGACTTCGCGGAGGTGGAATTAAAACCGGTCGGTTTTACCATTTTACCGAAAACTCTCATTTTTCTACCTGGTTTTCTTGAGGTTATTTATCGAGTCGGTTTAGCTAATCCGCTTAACAAGATTCTGGAAATAATCACTCCCGCTTTCGTTAAACCTTACTTTGCGGTCCATTATGATGTAGTCGCTAAACTTTGAGTATATATACTATGGCGGAAAGAAAAAACATTTTATCAATCGGTAGGGACAGTACGATATGTGAGATAGGCTCGCAACTTCATACTCGTGCAACGGAATACGATAAATACCATACTTTTACAACCCTGGTTATGAACCCCGGGAAAGAAAAAAGCGTTCAAGTTGGCAACAGTAGGGCGGTATTGGTGGGTGGAAGTAACATCATCACGGCATTCTTGAAGACCTTTTTTTCGGCCTTTCGGGAAGCCAAGAAAAATCAGTTTGACTTAGTTACGACTCAAGATGTTTTGTACGCCGGTTTGGTCGGTCTCTTTATTGCCAAAGTTTTTAAAATTCCGTTGTATGTTCAGGTACACGGAGATCATCTCGATAATGAGCGATGGTTTAAAAGCAAAGTAGGTAAGTTTAACCGGCTCATGAATGTGGTCGGAAAATATATCTTGAAGCGGGGAGATCAGGTAAGGGCGGTAAGTGAACGTCTGAGAAAGCAACTCATTTCAAACTACAATCTGGATCCAGAAAAAATAATTTCTATTCCGATCGGGACTGATCTTGCAAAATTTGCTCCCAACGAGAACGTTAAAAGACAAAAAACGATAGCCTTTGCGCAACGCTTGATTTTGGAGAAATGCCCTTTTTTGCTTGTTGCTGTAACTAGTAGGATTCTCAAAAAGTATCCGGACGTAAATATCTCGATTGCTGGAGATGGAGTACTGAGAGGAGAAATGGAAGAAATGTATAGGAAATCAGGACTTTTATCGCGGGTGAATTTCCTCGGGATGGTCGATCATCGATCTTTAGTCTCGCTGTATCAATCATCATTTTGTTATCTGCACACTGCCGACTGGGAAGGTTGGGGTATGCCGATGATCGAGGCGATGGCGACCGGTTGTCCGGTTGTTACCACCGATACCGGTTGTGCCGGCGAAGCGATCAGACACAATGAAACAGGTCTTGTTACTTCTATCAATGATGAAGACGCTCTGGTTGCAGAAGTAGAGCGATTACTTGACGACGACCGACTCTGGAAAAATCTGTCAAAGCAGGGTATTATCGAAGCACAGCAGTGGTCCTTTAGTGTGCTTGCTCGAAAAAACATGGAGTGGTATGGAAGGTGAAACCAAAAGAAAAAAAATTCTGATAACCGGCGTTGGAGGCCCGGCCGGTATTAATATTTCCAGATTATTCAAAGACAGAGAGGATGTCGAGGTGCTAGGGTGCGACTCCGACGATACCGCCTCCGGTCAGATTTTCACGGATCGTTTTCTTGTTTGTCCACTGGCAACCGATGGTTCCTACAAGAATTGGACTAAGGACATAGTGCGGAGCGAAAAAATCGATCTATTAATTCCGACGGTAGGGGAGGAACTTCTGATTCTCGCTCGTTTTATTGATGAGCTTCCAACCAGCGTCATGGTTTCCTCTGTAGAGACACTGCAAACTCTCGACGACAAACTGATGGCGTATAATTTCGTCGCCGACAACCTACCACAATATTGTCCCGAGTTCGTCTCTTTATCTCAGTGGACTGAGAGTTGGACTGAGAGTGAGTCATTTTTTATAAAACCTCGCCGAGGTCGTGGTAGTCGTGGTTGTCGCATCGTTAGTTTCGGTGAGTTGGCTTGGATTAAAGAAAACATCAGTAATCCCGAAGATTATATTGTCATGGAGAACCTTATCGGTACCGAGTGGACAGTTGACGCTTACGTTGCGAATAATGGGAGTATCGCCTATCTTGTTCCCCGTGAACGCCTTGCTTTATCGGGAGGAATTTCGGTTAAAGGCAGGACGATAAAAAATGAGGAGGTAATAGACGCAACCAAACTATTACTGAGCAAGTTACCATCTAAAGGACCGGTTTGCGTGCAGTGGAAAGCCGACTCGACCGGAAAACCTAAGTTTATTGAGATGAATCCGCGTCTCTCCGGAGGACTGATGATCAGTGTCGGGGCCGGTATCGACCCAGTGGGGGCCATCTTGTCGGATTTAAATAAAGAAGCAGTTGTCTATCAAGACTGGAAAGAGGTAACAGTGGTCGGCCACACGGATTATAATTTTTTAAGATAACGAAATTAATATGAAAATACTTGCCATTGGTTCACATCCAGATGACGTTGAAATCGGTTGCGGTGGTTCTTTGATTAAGCACAGAGCTCTTAAGCACAGTGTCAAGGTGTTGGTTTTGACCGGTGGCGGTCGAGGGGGAGACGGTGATGATGAGGATGACCTAGTATTGACTCGTTTTCAGGAAGCCAAAAATGCCGCCGATCTCATGGACGTGGACATCGATTTTTTTGACTATGCCGATACGGAGATTCCTGGTACGCATGACGTTATCGCACGGATCGAAGAGCTGGTGGCCGAATTTAAACCAGACCGAGTTTACATACCGTTTGAACAAGATTCACACCAGGACCATCGTAATACCTCGCGCGTTGCGAAGGCTGCTTGCAGAAAGGTAAAACAGATATTAGAGTACGAGGAGCCGTCAAGTTACAGTACATTTAATGCCAATTTTTGGATTGACATAACACCGCACATCGAGAAAAAACTGGAAGCTATCAAACTCCATGTCAGTCAAGGACATAAAGAGATTTTGAAAGCAAAATCAATAGAAGGCTTAAATCTCTACCGAGGCTATCAATCTCACGTGCAATACGCGGAAGGTTTTTCCACCTTTAGGTACTTGGAGTAGTTATAATCATGAAATGCGTAATTTTTGATATTGACGGTACGCTGATAGACGAAGCGCACCGTCTTGAAATGCAAACTGATTCCGTTGCAAAATGGTTTGGTGACAGCTCAGAAGAGAAACAATCGGTCATTGATGAATTTTTTGCCGTTAATGACCGGGCGCAAGTTCTTAAAAATCAAGGACAGCCACAGTTCAAGAACAACATCCCGTGGTACATGCAAGAAATCGGGCATAAACTGGGTGTGAACGTTAGTGAAGAAGAAGCGAAAATCATGGCCGAGAAATGGAGCTCGGCCTACGATGATTCACACGAAAATCCTCAACTGTTTCCCGACGTGGTGGATGTTTTGCAGGCTCTCAGGGAGAAGGGTGTGGAGATGTTGGTGGCGAGTGGAAATACAGAGAAGACGAGAAAAATCATTCTCAGTCAAACGGGGATAGAAGATTACTTCGAAGCGATTTACACAGCCATTGATATCGGTTTCCAAAAGCAAGACGTGCGTTTTTGGCAGGTAGTTTTGAGAGAAATAAATTACGCGCCAGGGGAAATTGTGGTAGTAGGTAATCAGATAAACGACGATGTCGTCCATCCGCAATCTCTCGGTCTCACTACTGTCCTCGTGAACCGTCCCGGCGTGCTACGTAAAAATCTCGGCTCCAAGGATGTAGCACCGGACTACACCATAAATGACCTTCAACGGTTAGTTGAAATTGTCGGTTAAGCAGAATCGCTGATCAAACCCGAACGGACGGTCAGCGATTGTTTTTTAAATATCTGGGGTTTATAAGGTAGGCGAACACAATGTATACTCATGACTATGAAGAAAATATGTTTTGTGATGCAGTCAGCTACGCCGGGAACCCACATGGATTACGTGTATGAGATGGCGCGTGTCCTTCATGATGAGGAAAAATTGCCACTGACGTTGATTCTTGAAAAAGGCTCAATTTCAGTACAGCCGAAGTGGGTGATCCCACAAAAGTTTCACCTGACCCCACTCAGGATAATTGAGAATTTCCTTTTGATTTGTTCACTTAGGTTCACCGGACACAAAACTTTTTACATTCACTATTCTTTTCTCAGCGCCATTTCAGCCGGAATAATAACCAAATTATTTGGTGGCACGGTCTATTATTGGAACGCTGGTATGCCTTGGCAGTATAAAAGACCGTGGGTGGAGAATTTGTATCAAAAGTTGGCTTTCAAGATGATTGATTATCTGGTCACGGGAGCTGGAGCTTTGATTCCGGGCTACTGTGATTACTACAAGATATTACCGGACAGAGTAAAAGTGATACCGAACTGGATTGATCTTTCTAAAATCAATATTGACTTATCTGTCAGAGGTGATTTTCGTGCAGAATTAGGCATTCCTGAGTCCGCCCCGGTATTACTTTTTGTGCAGAAGTTGGCCAAACGCAAAGGTGCTCATTTACTGCCGGAGATATTTGATAAAGTAAAAAAGGATTGTGTTCATTTGATTATCGCCGGGGACGGCCCGGAAGAAGGTTTTTTGAAAAAATGGAAGGGGCAATCTGAGAATAAGGACCGAATTCATATGACGGGGAGGTTGCCAAGAAACCGCATGCAGGAGCTGTATCAAACAGCCGATGTCTTTCTTTTGCCGTCCGAAGAAGAGGGTTCACCACATTCATTGATAGAAGCCATGGCTTACGGACTGCCTTTTGTCGGTTTTTCTGTTGGTGGTGTGGCCGAAACATCTCCACCCGAATTAAAACGTCATTTGCATGAGTTTGGTAATATTGAAGGGATGGTAGAGAGTATAAACTTGTTTCTTTCCGATCCAGCTGAGATAAAGTCTGTCAAAGAATGTATAAAAAAATGGGTACCGCGTTTTGACAAAGGCAAGGCAGTGGAAAGTTTTAAAGAGTTGTTGCTTGATAGTTAAAATGGTTATGTGGATGTTAATCTGGTATATTATCTAACATTATTCCTCTTGCGTCATTAAATTGAGATATCAGAATTAGTAATTGTAAAAATGAAGATTTTTTTCATCATTATCCCCCAATTGTCTCTCATTTTTTCTGGTAAATCACTTAGTAGTTTGTTTGCTCTACTAATAAAATTTTATAAATTTTATCTTTATAAAAGAATCCTAAAAATCGATGTCGAGGTTACTCTAGATATAGAATATCGGGGATGTAAAACTAATTTTACATTGGTTAATTATCTAGATTTCTCGGTCCTTACCGAGGTCTTTATCAATGAAGAATACAACTATTTTATATCGGAAGAATTAGTTTCGATACTCGATTTAGGAGCTCATGTAGGAGATTCGGCAATTTTTTACGCCGGTGGTTGTCCCAATTCGACTGTGTATGCAGTCGAACCATTTCCTGACAGTTATGCCAGATTGGTTGATAATACAAAGACGATTCCAAATATAAAGACATTTAAGTGCGCGATAGGAGCTACTGGTGGAAAAACTATGTTGAATCTTCACAACGGGGGTACACTAGGCAACTCTACTCTTGATCGAGAAGGAGACACTGGTCATATCGAGGTCAAAAAAATGTCAATCAAGGAACTAATGAACCAGGAAGGAATTATTAAATTTAGCTTGATTAAGTTCGATATTGAAGGCTCCGAATTTGAATTATTTGAAGATCCTGATTTTTTCAACTATGCTGACATCTATGTTGGTGAAGTGCATACTGATTTGAATCCGAATTTCAATTTTGAACGATTCAAATCAAAGCTTAAGAATTTTAATTTTGAGTATGTATCCATGAAGAGAAGAGGCAGGTTTTTGTTAAAGGCGGTTAGAATATGAGATTGGAGGAGAGCGTGACTTTTTACTTTGTCAGAAAGTTAAATATGTGTAATATTGGTTGAACATATGAAAATAGGATGCATAGGCCAGGGTTTTGTAGGGAAAAACACCGCCGACAATTTTGAACACAGAGGTTTTGAGGTGGTGCGTTATGCTCTCGAGCCGGAATACAAAGGAAACGCAAAGAAGATCGTTGAGTGTGACGTGGTTTTTATCGGAGTACCGACCCCTACCACGCCAAAGGGATTTGACTACAGTATTGTTGAATCGGTGCTAAAGCTGGTGCCGGATGGAGGAGTTGCTGTAATAAAGTCCACCCTTTTGCCGGGCACAACCGCGAAACTGCAGGATCTTTATCCAAACAAAATCGTGCTTTTTTCGCCGGAATTTTTATGTGAAAAAACTGCAGCCTATGATGTTGCTAATCCGATGATGAATGTGATAGGACTATCGTATGACAGTGCCGGACACAGAAAGGCAGCCGAAGCTATCATGAAGATATTGCCAAAGTCTGATCATAATTTCATTGTCTCTGCTCAAGCCGCGGAACTGTTCAAATATGCGCATAATCTCAACGGTTATTTCAGAGTCATACTGGCCAATTTGCTTCTGGAGGTAGGAGAAAAAACCGATGTTAATTGGGCTGATGTAAAGACAATGATGGACAGTGATATCATGATGTCTCCATACTACAATACCCCTGTCCATAAGGGCGGTCGCGGAGCGGGAGGAAGCTGTTTTATTAAAGACATGGCCGCCTTCAGACACCTGTACGAAGAAAAGATAAAAGATGACCCGCTTGGTCTTGAGGTTCTCAAGATGTTGGAAAAGAAGAATTTGGAACTGCTCAGCAAAACAAACAAAGATCAAGCGTTGGTTAGTGGTGTTTACGGTGAATTAAAGAATAAGGACAAGTAATTTTATTATGCATTATTTGGTAACAGGTGGAGCCGGTTTCATTGGTACTAATTTGTGTGAAGAATTGGTGCGTAAAGAGAATAAGGTATCTGTTATCGATAATTTGTGTATCAGCAATACCAATGTGCCTTTTTTGACAGACATAGGAGTTATTTTGTATAAAAAAGACATAATCAATTTTGAAGATATAAAAACCTGCTTCAAAGGAGTGGATGTAGTGGTGCATTTAGCAGCGATGAACCGTGCTCAAAGAAGTATCGAAATGCCACTTGAAGCAAATGAGGTGAACATTAAAGGAACCCTAAATTGTCTCGAATCAGCAAGACAACACGGGGTAAAGCGGTTTGTTAATATCTCCTCCTCCTCCGTGTACGCAAACCAGAGGGATGTTTTATTGCAGGAGGATATGCCTCTTGCTCCACCACATCCCTATGGAGTTGGTAAATTGGCCGGAGAGCACTACGCCAGGATATATAACGAACTGTATGGTCTTAAAACCGTTTCTTTGCGCTTTTTCAGTGTTTACGGCCCAAGGCAATTAGGGTCGATTGATAAAGCCGGAGTGGTGGCTAAGTTTATTCATCACGCGATGAAAGATCTGCCGTTGGAGATTTATGGTGATGGTACTCAGTTGAGGAATTTTAGTTATGTCTCGGATGTGGTTCGGTGTGTATTGAAAGCCTGTGAAAAAGACGAGGCGGTAGGAGAAATTATAAATGTAGCCAATGAGAGGGAAGTAGATGTAAACTATTTGGCGTCGGTGGTAAAGAAAGTGGTCGGAAAAGAAGTGGAAATTAAACACACAACTGCATTGAAAGGCGACCCTTCCCGCAACCCGGCCGATACTAAAAAATGCGAAAAATTACTAAGCTTCACTCCCGGACTTTCGTTTGAAGAGGGTGTAGAAAAGACTTATGAATGGTACAAACAAACAACCCTCTCTTAAAATGAATATTTTATATTTATCCAGTGTACGCATTCCTTCCGAACAAGCATCAGGATTGGCGATCGTGAGACAATGTCAAGCATTTGTTGATAATGGAAACAGTTTGGATTTACTAATTCCCGTTCGTCTCTCGTCGATTCAGTCATCAATCGAAAAAGTCTATGGCATAACACCTAATTTCTCGGTGGTGGAAATAAAATCTTTTTTCTTATATTCGCTTGGAAAGGTCGGTTTCTACTTTATGTTGCTGATAGAATCGCTAAAGATGCTTTGGTATTATTTCAAGAGGGGTGGTCAATTCGATATTGTCTATTCCAGAGATCAGCGTTTGTTGTTTCCGTTTGTACTTTTTGGCTTGTCCAAAAAGTGCTTTCTTGAACTACATACCAAGCAATCGGATTTTATTACTAAACTCGTCGCAAAACGTGCCAAGAAGTTAATCGTAATTTCGGAAGGACTTAAAGAGTATTACGCCCATTTAACGAAAAGAGATAGCATTTTAATGCTACCAAGTGGAGTTGATTTGGAGCAGTTCAAAGATTTACCCGAACAAAGTGTTTTGAAGCGCAAATTTGGACTGCCACATGATAAAATTGTTTACGCCTATATAGGTAAATACAAAACAATGGGAGAGAGTAAGGGGGTGGAAGAAATAATTCAGGCTTTTGCTCTCGCCCGCAAAGAACTAAAAAATATCCATTTACTGATAGTCGGACTCGAGGAATCGGAAAAAAAAGAAGTGTTGGGAATAATGGAAGAATGTTCTTTGTCTCGTGATTCTTACTCCTTAATGCCTCTTGACCAAAGAATCTTTGCCGAGTATCTAATGGCGAGCGACGTCTTATTGATGAATTATCCCAACACCGAGCATTACGCGAAATATATGTCACCGACTAAATTATTCGCGTACCTTGCCTCAGGGAAGCCTATAATATCGAGTGACTTGCCGTCTTTGCGTTTAATTGTCACAAACAAAGAAGTCGTCTTTGTTTCGACAGATGAAGTTTCAGTATTCGTGAAAGAAATAGTAGATATGGCAAAATATATTGATGTAGCTGAGTCGTTATCAAGCGAAAGAACCAGGTCAGTTTCTAGGTATAATTGGCAGGCCAGAGCAGAGAGAATACTCACCTTTTAATCAACTGAAAATTTTGTTTTTATGAATATGCAACAACACCCAAATACCATACCTGACTTAATTCCGTCTCGATTCTACAAGTTTGTTTTTTATTTGCTAAAAATTTATTTTGGACTAATGCGTCGCATCGGTCTTTCAAATGAGATACCATTTTTTATAAAGTTTCCACTCAGTTACCAGAATAAAAACTTTGAATTCCATATAAAATATCAACTCGATTTTGACTTAATAAAAGACACTTTCATTAAACAAGAATACATAGTTCATGATAGTGATACTTGTGGCACTCGTACTATTTTTGATTTGGGTAGCAATATAGGTGCTACTGTTGTTTTTTTTAAACTTCTGTGGCCGGAAGCAACTGTGTACGCTTTTGAGCCAGATCCACGTAATATTGAATCTTTAGAGAGGAATGTTGCACAATTTGGTGAGTCAGTTATTGTCGTGAGAAAAGCAGTCGTGCCAAATCGTACAAATAGAATTACTTTTTATCAGGCAAGAAGAAACCACTGGTCTTCTAGTACAATTAAGCGTGATTGTGCCACTACAGAACTTACCGTACCAGCAATCACACTATGTGATGCAATGAAGACATATAACATCAGTACAATTGATGTATGTAAATTCGACATCGAAGGTGGAGAGTTCGAGGTTTTTAGTAATTTTAACGACAAAGACAAGATAAGTGTGTTGATTGGTGAATTACATTATGAATTAATGAGACATACAAAAAAAGAGTTCATTGATCTTTTTCCAAAGCATGAATTTGTAGAAACAAGACCCGGTGAAGTAGTGGTTCTGAATAAAAAAACAGTTACTAAAGAAATATGATACTCAACCTCTGTTATCATTCGGTTAGCTACACCGATTACATGTATTCAATATCACCTGAATTGTTCGAGAGACAGTTGAAAATGCTTTCCAAAAAATTTAAAATAATAAGTGTTCAAGAGCTAGTGGAGAGGATTCGTTCTAATAATCTTGGTAAAGAAGATTATGCCACTGTTACTTTCGATGATGGACTGGAAGACAACTATACAAATGCTTTCCCTATACTACAAAAATTAAGCATCCCAGCGACCATATTTATAATAACTGATCTGATAGGTAAGGTGCACACCAATCCTTCTGGTTTTGAGTCACGATTCATTTCTTGGGAACATGCGCGTTCATTATGTGACAGTGGTTTGGTATCAATTGAGTCCCACACACATACTCACCCCTACTTGACAACAATACCGAATCAGGCCATTCAAAGAGAAGTATCAAACTCTAAGAGTTTGATCAAGAAAGAACTTGGTCATGTTTCTAAAATACTGGCCTACCCAAAAGGCGATTTTGATGAAAGGGTAATCAAAAACATCTGCCCCACAATAGACGCAGCCTTTGGGCCGAGTGGTGTTTTATTGAAAGGTGAACAATGTGATGTCTATGCAATTCCTAGGGTTATTCTTTCAAAGAAAATAGGATTGGTGAAATATTATGCTTTACTACATCCAATATCCTGGCGAATTAAGAGGTTATGTTGCAAATAACAACCATGAAGATATCAATTATCATACCAACTTATAACAGGAAAAAAGAACTGACTCGATCTATAGACAGTGTCTTGTCACAAACATACAAAAATATTGAACTACTAGTTGTAGATGATGCTTCCTCAGATTTCACCAATGAATATTTTTTGGGTGATGGTAAGTATGCAAACAATCCCAAAATTATATACATTCGCATGCTCAAAAATGGAGGTGTACACAACGCACGCAACCGGGGGATACAATCAGCGACTGGAGAATTCATTGCCTTTCTCGATAGTGACGACGAATTATTGCCGAACACTCTCTCTATTGTTGCGGGGGTGACAGAAAGAGATAAAGAAATTGATTTCATATTGGGACCGTTCTGGACAGATAAGGGAGAGGTCACGGGTATTGACCTTTCAAATAGTCAGTACTTAAACCCATCGCGATATGTGTGCAGTATTACACATCACCATCACAAGACATGTTTTGTGATGGTGAGGTCAACCATAGCCCGGGAAAATGAGTTCAAAGTGCAGAATCTGGACTTCATGTTTTACCGTTACGTCGCTCGGAAGTGTAGGAAGATCTACTATCTTTCTACTTGTTTAGGTATTTATCACACAGAACAAAGCGATATGACTAAAGCAAGGCGTGCTCCTAACATAAACCTCTCAATTTGCCGAGCCAAGGCGTTGGTACGGTTTGTAAGAGACTTTGAAAATGAGATGAACGAATATTGTCCAGCCAAACTAGCCCCATATGCGTACGGTGCTGCCGTGGGTCTCATGCTTGATAATCAACATATGGAGGCTGTGAAAATGGCACGGAAGGCGGCTCTTAATGGTCGTCAGAGTCGATATGTTTGTTTTTTACTTTTAACGCTTTTACCGTTTTCTCCCTTAATACTCCGACTCTTATTTAATATAAAAAAATATATCTACGAACGGAACATATATTAAAAAAATGAGGCGGTACTCATCCGAATGTCAAATTATACTTTCAGTATGTGTTTGGAGGACTCATTCTGAAAAATATGTAGAAAGAAATCGAGACCGTAATAACCTTTTGTATTATTATCGCAAAAACAAGTCCATATATGCCGAAAAAATAAGTGGCAGGAATGAGCAGAATTAAGTCCATGGTTATGTTCAGTACATTTAAAACATACATGGCCTTAATTTTTTTCTTAGCTTTAAGAATTGTATGTGTGACCACGGTAATGGCTGTGAGAATAAGACTTACGGAAAGTATTTGGGTATAAATTATTGATTCTGTATAAGTTGGGAACAGAATTTTAAAAACGTGAGGTATTGTTAAAATGTAAATTATCACTCCGAGTGAAATGGTTAAAATGAAAGGGAAGAGTTTTTTCAAGAAACCCTTTAGGTTTGGCATGTCCCAAGAATCCTTTGCTATTTTTGGCATAAATAGCGTTTCAATGAATTTAAGAAAAGGTCTTATTTGTTCGATCGGGGCCAGCGCAAATGAGTACACAGCCAATCCGACCGGGCCGAGAAAGTGCCAAAGCGCAATTCCTTGTAGCGACCCTGTTATCACGCCTAAACCACCCATTACACTCAAATGCATACCATCCGACAAATCGGTGTCTTTGTCGCTATCAACAGGTGGATACTTTTTGAGATTGACGTACATGTAAATACCGTTCAATAGCGTTGAAGTTGCGATAAAAGTGGCTACTAGCATCCAAGTCTGGTCGGTATAAAATATTGCCAATAGTAACAACAATGAAGAAATTATTCTGATTTGGATGATATTATTTGCCACCACTTTAAATAGCTTCTTGCCGGACAAATACGCTTGGTAGGCGGTAAAACTGTCGTTGAAGGGAATGAATAAGGAGACAATAAGGAGAGTAACGGAAAATTCTGTATTGCCTTGTAGTAAGTAGTAGGCGCTTGTCATTAAACAAAAGACAGAGCCTATGAAACCCCATTTGATTTTCTTCTTTATTCCTGTATATACATTGCTTTCTGCCCCACGACCGGCACTCCGACTGATTGCTGTATTCATTCCGGTTAGAGTGAACACGGAAAAAATGCTTATTAAAGTTAAAAAATACTTATAGGTACCGTAGCTCTCTTGGGAGACAAAATGAGCAAAGGCGGAGGCAAGTAAAATCGTGGTTACAAAACTGATAATCTGCGACACTACAAGCCAACCACCGTTTTTAGCTAAATAAGACAGGTCAGTATTGAAAAATTTTTGTATTTTTTGTGGGAGAGACATCTTGTTTGTTTTGTTATAGTAACTTACTATAACAGGTGTTGAAAGGGTTAGGTTGTTTAGTCTTGGTTTTATCAGTAATTGTACGGAAAGAGTAACGCAAGATTCTGACAATAAAGTACAATAGTATTTATGTATACGAGAATTTTTCTTTATTTAGATATAATGATGAGCAGGGTTAGAACTAAACATTACAGCAGAATGTTTGGTTCTCTCGGTAAGGATTCTAAAATCTTGGGAAAAATTGAGGTTATTGTGCCGGAAAATGTACATTTAGGTGATGGTAGTAGCTTAAATGTAGGTGTCTTTTTGAATGCTCGAACCAAAATATTAATAGGCAATAACGTCCATGTATCACCATACGTTATAATAAATACAGGCTTTCTAGATTATCATAAAAAGGGTGAAAATAGACATCACTTGTCCAGTCCTGTTTCGATTTGTGACGGCGTTTGGATTGGGTCGGGAGCAATTATTAATCCTGGTGTCACAGTGGGATTGAATTCAGTGGTTGGTGCTGGAGCAGTGGTCACGAAAGACATTCCTCCTAATTGTGTTGCTGTTGGCGTTCCTGCTAAGGTAATAAAGGAAATTAGTTTATGAAAATAGATGATAAATCATGTTCTGATTTAGGTAAAAAATATAAAGAAAAATATTTTGAATCAATAAAAAACCCGGAAAAATTTTGGAAAGAAATCGCCTTATCAAGACTTGATTGGGAAAAAGTTCCCACCGAGTTTTATTCTGGTAATTTGGTTAATGGGGACGCCAAATGGTTTGCGGACGGTAGACTGAATGTTAGCTATAATTGCATAGACCGACATGTGCTAGCTGGCCTCGGAGGTAGAGTAGCATACTATTACGAATCTGACAGTGGTTTAAGACAAGTCATCACTTATAATGATTTGCTGGAAAATGTTTCCAGACTTGCAAATGTGCTTAAATCCCAAAATATTAAAAAGGGTGACACAGTGTGTATTTATATGCCTTCTATTCCTGAAGCAATTTACTCTATGTTGGCATGTACTAGAATCGGGGCTATACACTCAGTAGTGTTTGCTGGGTTTTCATTGGAATCTTTAAAAAAAAGGATTGATGATGCTGAGTGCAATGCAATTATCACAGTCGATTCTTTTTTTCGTGGGGGGAAAGAAATCATTCTGTTTGAACGAATAAAATCTGTACTTGATGAATGTCAGTCTCTGAAAAAAATTTTAATTTCGCCAAGATCAACAGATTTTATGTCTGTTGATGAAAGAGTAATTAATCTTGCCAAGGCGATGGTCGAAGTTTCTAATGTTTGCGCGCCAGAATGGATGTTTGGTGAGGATCCATTATTTATACTTTACACTTCAGGTTCCACTGGAAGTCCGAAAGGGGTACTACACACCACAGCAGGATACTTGTTGTATGTCACCTATACACATGAACAAAGTTTTGATTTGAGAAGTAACGATATATATTGGTCTGCTTCAGATATAGGCTGGATAACGGGACACTCATATTTAGTGTATGGCCCTTTATCTAATGGCACCACGTCTATATTATTCGATGGAGTTCCTAGTCATCCGAGTCCTTCTCGAGTTTGGGATATGATTGATCGTTACAAAGTAAGTATATATTATAGTACACCTACTATAATTCGTTCCTTACAAAGAGCGGGTGATGAGTTTTTAAAATCATCAAAAAGGGAAAGTTTACGTATCTTAGGTTCAGTTGGTGAGCCAATTAATCCGGAAGCATGGCGGTGGCTGGACGATAGAATTGGTAATAATAAATGTATTATTGTCGACACATGGTGGCAGACTGAGACTGGAGGACACGCCTTGTTACCACTGCCTGGTGTGGTGAAGACTAAACCTGGTGCCGCTATGCTCCCATTTTATGGCGTTGAACCAGTAATTGTAAATTTAAAAGGGAAAGTTATATCATCTCCTTATGTACCAGGATCCCTTTTGTTGAAAGGTGCTTGGCCTGGTCACTTACGTGGTCTATACAAGGATCGTGATAGGTTTATAAATAATTATTTAATTCCATATCCAGGATATTTTTATACTGGAGATTCTGCTTATATAGATGAAGATGGACATATCTGGGTAAATGGCAGAATTGACGATGTCCTTAATATAGCAGGTCGCCTAATCGGCACCGCCGAATTGGAAAGCTCAATAGTTTCTCATCCATGTGCGACTGAGGCCGCTGCTGTAGCAGGTCCAGATGAGGTAAAAGGCTCTTGTATTCATGTCTTTGTTCTTTTGCGAAATGGAACTTTGTCTAGTTCAAGATTGACTGACGAATTAAAGTCATGTGTTGCAGGGTGTATTGGATCATTTGCTAAACCAGATTACATTCATATCGTTGAGTCACTACCAAAAACCCGTTCAGGTAAAATCATGCGTAGAATTTTACGTAAGATAGTCCATGATGAAGTTGATGATTTTGGAGATATTTCTACTTTATCTAATTCGGAGTCTGTTTCGCAACTGACAGAATATTGGGATGTCTTTAGGAATGGATGATAATCAAAACCTTATTAACATCCTTATATTACCGTAAAAAATTAAAGTGATAGACTAATTTTCATTAGACACTAATTTTAGTCAAATAATGAATAAAAATTTTAAGTTTTTGATCGTAGCAGTTTTACTACTTCTTATCACACCCAAGTTTAGTGAAGCTTCCACACAGACAATCATTGTTTATGCTGGATCAGGTGATGGACAAGTCGGGATAGGGGAAACTGAGAATCAGACTACTTGGTCGGATGCTCGTTCTTATGAAGGGATAGTGACTTATACCCTCCAAGATACGGAAAATACCAATTCTGCTCGTTCGGATGTTGTTTCAGGTTCCTATCGTTTGTATAGGGGAAGTATTCCTTTTGACACGAGTGTTATCCCTGATGATGCTGAAATTGAAAACGTCACCTTAAATCTTTATGGCCAGGGAAACAATGGTAGTCAGGGAGGTGCCAAAGCTTGTATAACCTCTCATGTGAGGCAGGATATCGCAGATATAGTAGGTAGTGATTATCACATTGATAATTTTGGCACGATAGAATTTTCTGTACCATCAATACTAACCTCCAATCAATACACTACTTTTCATTTGAATAATGCTGGAATAAGTAACATAAATCTATCAGGCAATTCAGTATTTGGTGTACGTACTAATTATGATTGTGATGATACAGATCCAGGATCTGGAGTGAAAGCGGTTAATTGGTACTCTTCCGAATATGAAGGCAATGACTTCGACCCCTATCTGGAAATTGAATATACGATCCCAGACACTGAGGATGAATACCCTCTCTACACCCAAATCGAATCACCATATCCGTCTCTCGCCGAGACTGCCGGGTGGGCTGACGATACATACGCGAGCGGAGACGCGTACTGCGGTGGTACTATCGCCAAATGTGGTTGCGCTATTACTTCTTTGGTCATGATGGCTCGCGCCAATGGAATCACGAAGGGAGTGGACGATTCCGATGTTAATCCCGGTAATTTCAACAGTTGGTTGATTGATAATAAGGGGTACACTCATGGCGCGGTTAACTGGACTACGGCGCTTCAATATTTTGGTACCGAGAATGAAGACGAAACCATAAATGTTCCCATTAAACTAAGTAAGCACAACCAGTCGAGCACGACACTAATCAAAGCATCAGCCTCTTCCGAGGGTGAGTATGTGGTTGGATTTTCAACAAAAGTACCGGGTGGGCATTATTTTGTAATTTCCGATTACATAGAAGATGATTACATAGTGCGCGATCCTTGGTACTACAACACCAAGACGTTAGATGATGTTGTAAGTAGTACGAGTGTTAAAGTTAAGGATTATGACAACGTTATCAATAAAGCCAATATCTTTTCATTGAATGACCCTAAGGTTTTAACCGGAGTTATCGAAATCGCTTTGGCTTCTCCTGCTGAATTGAGACTCGAAGATAAGGATGAGAAAATTACCGGGTACGACTCGGGTGGTGTTGTGGCTAATATCCCCTCAAGTAGCTACGATCAAAATGAATCAATTGGAGACCCAGACGATCCAGAGGCTGGTTTGAACACTCATTACGTGAAGCGGTTGATGGTTCTTGAGGCTTCAGAAAAATACGGGTTGGAAGTTGTTGGGTTAGACACAGGACCTTACACACTGGGTATAACGGTATTTGATGTTGCGGGCCACCATCATTACTTTGAGTATAAAGGAGTTACTTATGAGGGTAAGGTCGATCGCTTTGTGATCGATGTTGAGACCGGCGAGATAAGACCAAAAGGGGATGATGAAGATGATGAAAATGACGATGATGATGATGAAGAAGATGACGACGGTGATCGGGATCGTGGTGATAAAGATAAAAGACACCACAAGTTGCTAAAGAAGTGGCTGGGTAAAATTGAAAGGGAACTGCAGAAAGGAAAGTATCGACAAGCAAAGGCTCATGTGAGAACTTTTCATAAGTTGTTGAAAGCAAAGAAAGTCGATGGTGATTATTGGCATTCTGCCTTGCATGAGATACTGTCTGATTATGAAATAGAAAAGAAAGGGGAGAGATATGACGAAAGGGGTAAGTCCAGGAGGGATGATTAGAAGGTTGGGTTGAGAGGTGGGTTATTGAACAAAAGACACCGGCGCGCGAAGCGCGCCGGTGTCTTTTATGTAGAATTAAGATTTTCAACATCAATCCCACACTTAATCGAGATTATCTTTGGCTCAGAAATTTAAAAATCTACCCTTTGAATGATACAATGCACAGCATGAAAACATTAAAAGAACATTTTATCGGGTACGTGGTTCGGGAGGCTGTAAAAAAAGCGTCCAAGGGTCATGTTCCTCGGATTATGGATTTGGGTTGTGGCACAGCTGTTTATGTGCCGTCTTTGAAGGCCAAGTTTCCTGATTTTGAGTACGTAGGTGTTGAACCGATAGCTGAATCTTTCAGGGAAGCGGAAAAAAATTTGGCCGACATCCCAAAGGCGAAAGTCCATTTTCAACTCGGATACGATGAAATCCCCGATGAAATTGAAGGCTCGTTCGACTTGGTTTTTTCGCTCAGTGTACTCGAGCATATAAAGCATCTCGATCGTTTCATAGCGCTCAGTGCCAAGTATGTGAAATCGGGCGGAATAGTCGTCCATCGTTACGACTTGGGTCATGCACTTCACCCACACTCGCTGAAAGAAAAATTACACGTAATGCTAGGCAATAAGCTACCGAGCGTATTGCCTGAGAGGCAGTTCGTTCGTTATGTAGGGGAACCGGAGGTGCGAAGTCTGTATGAGAGATACGGCTTGAAGCCGGTAAATACCACTTACCACCAGATGCCGAACCATAAGCACTTGGAAAAATTCTTTAGAACCACCAACTCTGCGATAATTGACGATCTTTTTGATTGGGAAATCAAGCACCAGTCTGAATTCAAGAAAATCGAAACAAAGGAGAGAGAACGACTTTTTCCGGCTGTCGCGGTTTGGGGAGAAAAAAACTAGAGCATGTCCAAAAACCCTCCGAGCTCCAAAGGTTTGCAAAATATTAGAGAAGAATTTACTCTTTTGTGTAGGGTTTTGGGACATGCTCTAGAGCATGTCCCAAAACCCCCAATTTCTGCGTTGTCTACATCTCGGCAGGCTCATCGTATGTCCATATACACCTCACCTGCCTCGATTTGACGTCTTGAAATTGTGAGTTTTGAAGACATGCTCTTTATCTACTGCGATGTTAAACAATTATACCGCTGGGCTGTACAGGGTTTTCAGGCACCCTCTAGAAACAACTTTCTATACCTAAATTATTTCTGCCCGTCTAGAGATTGACGTGGCTTCCCGCGTGGTATAGTGACGCTTATGTGAATTGTATCGCTCTCCGGCTGGATTCTCTCGGTAATTGGGAAGGGATATAATGAAGCGTACGTATGAAAGAATCACAGGGTTTAGCAGTTAATTTTTTAATAGAATGAAAGATATTTCAAAAGCGATAGTGTACGCGGGTTTGTTTCTAGTGCCCATGCTCACTCTTTATGTGGAAAATAATTATTTTTTCCCCTTTATTACCGGTAAGAATTTTTGGTTTAGAATAATCGTAGATATAGTTTTTGCTTCTTGGGTAATCTTGGCTCTTTATGAAGTCAAATACCGTCCGAAAATATCTGGCATAGTCTGGAGTTTTGGGGCGCTTCTCGTGATCATGTTTTTTGCTAACTTGTTCGGCTTACACCCCAGTTCAAGTTTTTGGAGCAACTTCGAACGCATGGATGGTTACGTCTCACTCTTGCACACCTTCATGTACATGCTCGTTCTTGGGAGTATGCTTTCTGTCGAAAAACACTGGAAATATTTCCTCAACACCTCTCTCGTAATCGCGTTCATGGTCGCTTTCTACGGTCTCGCTCAGTACGGCGGTTTTATAGACGGGAGCAGTCGTATCGACAGTCGTCTTGGTAACGCCGCTTACATGGCTATTTACATGCTCTTTCATATCTTCATCGCATTTTGGCTTTTTGTGGAATCGCGTAATGTCATGCACAAGGTAATTTATGGTCTCCTTTCCGCGATGTTCACTTTTGTCTTGATTGAAACAGGTACCAGAGGTACGACAATCGGTCTTATCGTCGGCATTATGGTGATGTCAGCCTACATTGGATTTTTCGGAACGCAGTTCAAAGAATATCGCAAATACGCCATCGGCGGTTTTGTTGTCTTGTTTATCGCCATCGGTGCGTTTATCGTCGCTCGTGATTCTGCTTTTATTCAAAACAGCCCCAACCTGGCTCGTATCGCCAATATCTCAGTCGATGATCTCAAAATCAGAAGTATTATCTGGGGTATGGCTTGGGAAGGAGTAAAGGAAAGACCTCTGTTGGGATATGGTCAAAGTAACTTCAATTACGTCTTTAACGAAAAATACGACCCGCGTCTCTATGGTCAAGAACAGTGGTTCGACCGCTCACACAATATCTTTATGGACTGGCTAGTGACCGGCGGTTTCTTAGGTCTCATCGTCTACCTCAGCATTTTCGGCTGGTGTGTCTATTATCTCTTGATCCGTCCCATATTAGATAAGGACGACAATTCATTTACAGTGATGGAAAGAGGTGTTTTGCTCGGTATTTTAGCCGGGTATTTCACTCACAACCTCGTGGTCTTCGATAACATAATCAGTTACATATTCTTTGCGATAATTCTTGGTCTCATCAACTCTCGGGTGGGTATCATTCCTTTGAAACTCACAAATTTAAAAGTCGATAAATTGATCATTAACCAATTCGCCACGCCGGTTATGGTTGTCGCTTTAATTGCCAGTATTTACACTTTTCATGTCCCGGGCATGCAGGCGGCCGGTGACATAATAGACGCCTTTCGTGCGGAAGATCCAGGGGCGAGATTGGAAGCTTTCCAGCGTGCTATCGCCAGAGATTCATTCGCGCACCAAGAAATAACTGAGCAATTGTCTCAGCAATCCATGAGCATGGTTCGCAATCCACAGGCTAGTGAAGAAGTGAAAAAAGCTTTCACCAATGAAGCCGAAACACAGCTAATGCGTTTAGTCGAAGAAAAACCCGGTGACGCTCGCATTCATGTTTTCATTGGCAGTTACTATCGCTCCGTCGGACAGTTGGATAAGGCTGAAGAGCAAATGGCGTTGGCGAGAAGTTATTCTCCAAACAAACAAGCCATCATCTCCCAACAAGGTTTCGTTGCTTTATCGAAGGGTGAAAATGAAGTGGCGAGAGATTATTTCAAAACAGCATTTGAATTAGATAAAAGAAACCTCGAAGCTCGTGAATACTACGCAGCGTCGCTCTTTTATGTAAATGACTCCGCCGGAGCAAGAGCCTTGATGGAATCTGAGGAAGGAGTTGATATTAGCAGTGATGATATTAAAAAAAGATTTGCCAAGAGCGATTTTCTTATCAGCTCAGCCAACCAGTTTGAGCAATTCTCCTTCGCCTCGGAACTGTTTGAGTATAGGGTCGGCGCAAAACCGGACCAGAGTCAAGACTGGGTCCATCAGCCACAGAACTGGGCCACTCTCGCTTACTTATATTACAAACAAGGCGAGAACGACATGGCTGTCTCCACCTTAAAGAGAGCCATTGAAGCGATTCCTGAATTCTCAGAAACCGCAAACTGCTTTGCTGACAACATTGAAAACGGAAGAGAACCACAAGAAAATTGTGAGTAATCATGTCACTGGAAGTGCAGAAAAAAATTTCTCTAGCAGACTACACCACCTTGAAAGTAGGTGGTGTTGCTCGTTATTTTGCGGTCGTGAAAAATGTCGATGAACTGTTGGAGGCTGTCAAATTTTCCGATTCTCAAAAAATCCCCATTCGAGTCCTGGGTTCCGGCTCCAATGTGCTCATTGCCGACGGAGAATTACCCTACTTATTTCTGAAGAATGAACTCAAAGGTGTTACTTACAAGGTTGTGAGTGAAGACAAAATACTGGTAAAGGCTTCAGCCGGCGAACCGTGGGATTCGTTCGTTGCTGACACGGTGGAAAAAAATTTGTCCGGACTCGAAAATCTTTCCGGTGTACCCGGTACGGTGGGGGCTAGTCCGATTCAGAATATCAATTGTTACGGTGCATCGGTGTCTGAGACAATCAAGACAGTCGAGGTTTTGAACACGGAAAACAAAAAGTTTTTTGAGCTCAGTGGTGAAGAGTGTAAATTCGGCTACCGCGATAGTATTTTCAAACATGAGGCTGGTGCCAATTTGATAGTTACCGCTGTAACCTTTGGCCTATCTACCAACCGCAATAAAAATCTTTCTTACCAAAGCTCCTCGCAAAGCATTGAAAAATATCTTGCCAATCAAGGTATAGTTGAGCCGGCCGTGGCAGACATCAGACAGGCGGTACTGCAGGTGCGCAAAAACATTGGAATGCTGGAAGGGCAATTTCGTTCGGCCGGTTCTTTTTTTAAGAACACCATTGTGGAAAAAGAAGTTTTTTCTCGGATTGAAAAGATCGTTAACGACAGATATGAAGACTTGGATAAAAAATTCACCCCCTGGCATTGGTCATTACCGGATGGAAGAGAAAAAATTTCCACAGCTTTCTTGCTTGAATGTTCTCCTTTTAATAAAACGACCTATGGAGTAAAAAGATGGAGAGATGTGGCCGGACTGTCACCACTCCATTCTTTGTCTATCGTGACTGAAGTAGACGCTAAGGCTGAAGACGTGAGGGATTTTGCTAAATTAATAACCGATTCGATCATGGAAATATTCGGCATAAGTCTGGAATCCGAAGTTAATTACATCAACTGAAATCAGTTCCTTAGACAAATAATAAAAAATTTTTCGCATCAATAATTATCATTGTTTACATAAAATTTTTTAAATCATCACACTAAAATTTTTTTATTATTCTTATCCACAATTTTTTTTTCATAAATGAATTGTGCTTCTATCAATAACACGTCATAATATGAGTAAGCAAAAATCTTCTCCCTTACTGTTCTTTGAAAAATGAGAAGGTGTTGCGGTCGATATTTATTCATCTATCTCATATTGTAATATGCCAGCAGCAAAAAAATCTGTTAAGAAGAAGGTTGCAAAAAAGGTTGTGAAAAAAGTGGCAAAGAAGACCACTAAAAAGCCAGCCAAAAAAGTTGCAAAGAAAGTTGCAAAAAAGGTTGCAAAGAAAGTAGTAAAGAAGACTGCAAAAAAGACCACAAAGAAAAAAAAGTAGTCTCCGCGGAGACGGTTCGCCATCTCCGAGTTAAATTTGTCGCATGATCGCCCAAGATAGGGCGATTTTGCTTTGTGTTTACACGCAAATCCGTATATACTACGGCCACTATGTCATTTTTGGATAGATTTTTAAGTGAACAAAGGAGCGGTAGCGACTATTGTGAACTTACACAGGAAAATCGAGGTGAATTAGAGAACCAAAGGAGAATTCACCCGATTTTGTCGGGGGAGCGAAGGATTAGCAATTACGAATATGCTTTGACTTAACCAACATCAGTATGTCATTTTTGGATAGATTTTTCGGCCCAACTTACGAAAAGGAAATTAAAGAAATAAGACCGTTGGTTGACGAAATCAACGCGATGGAAGAAACGATCTGCGTATTATCTGACGATTCGCTCAAGGATAAGCTTGCTAGATGTAGAGAGCGAGTTGCAATCGGAGCTTCATTGGACGACGTCTTGCCGGAAGTTTTCGCTTTGGTAAGAGAGGCTTCAAAGAGGGTACTCAAGCTTCGTCATTATGATGTGCAAATGATCGGTGGTGTAATTCTTCATCGTGGCAAGATTACCGAGATGCGGACCGGAGAAGGTAAAACCTTGGTAGCGACTTTACCTGCGAC
The DNA here is from genome assembly GCA_023898585.1 of Candidatus Nomurabacteria bacterium. Taxonomy (GTDB): domain Bacteria; phylum Patescibacteriota; class Minisyncoccia; order Phycocordibacterales; family UBA918; genus OLB19. The sequence goes on from CP060229.1 coordinate 574,328, forward strand.
CTTAAATGCTCTCACCGGTAAAGGAGTTCATATCGTAACTGTCAACGATTATCTTGCTCGACGTGACGCTGTTTGGATGGGACAGATCTACGCGCAGCTTGGTTTGACAGTTGGTGTTATCAATCACGAATCGTCATATCTTTATGACCCAGGTCACACCGAAAAAGATCAGGAAAGGGACGAACATGGTTCGTTTAAAGTGGTTTACGATTTCCTTCGACCGTGTGAAAGACAAGAAGCTTATAAAGCTGATATAACGTACGGCACCAACAGTGAGTTTGGCTTTGATTATTTACGCGATAATATCGAGTATGAAATAAGTCGCTTGAGACAACCCAATCATTCATATGCGATTGTCGATGAGATAGACTCAATTCTTATTGACGAGGCTCGTACACCGCTCATTATTTCTGCTCCGGCAACTGACGTTGAAAATCTTTACCCGACTTTTGCTTCCATTGCTGAGAAATTGAATATCGAAGAACACTTTACAGTTGATGAAAAATTAAAAAGCGTGGCGTTGAATGATGCCGGTATCGAAATGGCTGAGAAGTTGCTTGGGATTGATAACATCTACACCGACAAAGGCATAAAATACGTTCATCATCTTGAGACAGCCGTCAGAGCCAAGGCGTTGTTTGTTAAAAATAAAGAGTACGTGGTACGGGACGGGGAAGTGGTTATTGTCGATGAGTTTACCGGCAGGTTACAACCCGGACGACGTTGGTCGGAGGGTCTACATCAAGCGGTGGAAGCCAAAGAAGGTGTCCCGGTGCAAAAAGAATCAAAAACTTTCGCTTCCATAACTTACCAAAATTACTTCCGCATGTATGATAAGTTATCCGGCATGACCGGTACGGCCTTGACCTCCCAAGAGGAATTTTTCACTGTCTACAACTTAGAGGTGATTCCCGTACCGACAAACAAAACAACACAGAGAAATGACCCTAACGATCTTATTTACCAAAACGAATCGGGTAAATTTAAAGCCATTATCAATAAAGTAAAATCGGTACACGAAACCGGTCAACCGATTTTAATCGGTACTGCTTCGATTGAGTCAAACGAAAGACTATCGGAAGCCTTGAAGAAAGCCGGGGTGGCTCACGAAATGTTGAATGCGAAAAATCACGAACGGGAAGGAGAGATTATCGCTGCCGCCGGAATTAAAGGAGCGGTGACCCTCGCCACCAACATGGCCGGACGTGGAGTCGATATTAAACTCGGCGGGCCGGATGCTACCAAGGAAGAGGCCGAGGAAATCAAGAAACTCGGTGGTCTGTTTGTGTTGGGTACAGAACGTCATGAAGCGAGACGTATCGACGATCAGTTGAGAGGTCGTTCAGGGCGCCAGGGCGACCCGGGAGAAACACAATTTTACGTTTCCATGGAAGATTCACTGATGCGTATTTTTGGTGGAGCTAAGGTTCAAGGAATGATGGGTAAATTTAAAATCCCTGAAGACCAGCCTATCACCATGAGTCTCATTTCCAGCACTCTTGACGGAGCTCAGACGAAAATTGAAGGTTTTCACTTTGATTCACGTAAGCAAATTCTCGCTTACGACGATGTGCTTAACAAACAGCGTCAGTCGATATATGCCAGAAGAAGAAAATTATTAATGGCGGATGAAAGTGAGCTTGAGAAAGTGACTTCTGAACTGTTTGAAGCAGTACCGGAAACCGAAATAATTTTCCAGGAGAAAAAAGCTGAGTTTGGCGAAGAGTTGTTTATGGACATATTTCGTCGTCTGACATTACAGATGATTGACATGTTGTGGGTAGAACATCTTGAAGTGATGGGTTACACACGGTCTAGTGTGAGCCTAAGAGCGTATGGTCAAAGAGACCCCTTGATTGAGTACCGCAAGGAAGGAAATCGTCTCTTTAAGGAAATGAACAAGTTCTTCTACTTGCGTATAGCGGAAGTGCTTCCGAAAATACAACCACAAGCTGTAGTTAAAGAGGAAGAGGAAAGAAAACATGAAGCCGAAGTTGCTCAAGCAAATGCCGGTAATGTAGAAGAAAATACTCCCAAGAAACAGTCTCCTTTAGTCAAGGAAAAAAAATACTCAAGAAATGAAATAGTTACCATAACAAACGGCACTGAGACAAAAGAGATGAAGTTTAAGAAAGCTGAGTCAATGCTGAACTCAGGGTGGAGTATTGTGTCTAAATAAGAGTTTTTTACTTGAGAGACGTAGCCCTTACGTATCGTCTCGTCAGAGTGGCTTTTCTCAGCCCCCTCGGCTCTTTGTTGTCAGCGAACGAAAACGTCCTTATCCCGTACTAACTGGAAGAAATGACTGCAAATTATTGTTTTTATACCTTATCGAGTTTACAATGCTAGCATGACAATAATAACAAGAATTTTATTTAACTCACTGGGGTTGATTTTGATATCAAAACTCATCGATGGAATTACCGTCGATGGTCTTTATCCAGCCATTATTGCTTCAGTGGTTTTGGTTTTGTTTAATGTGATAATCAGGCCGATATTGCTAATACTGACTCTGCCGATCACTATTCTCACGCTCGGTCTGTTTGCTTTTGTGGTAAATGGTGCACTATTCCTTTTCGCCGCCTCTTTTATCGAAGGTTTTGAAGTGGCCAATTTTTGGTATGCTTTGCTAGGTTCGATTTTGATGAGTATTGTCAGTACGGTGGGAAACAGGTGGATCAGCAAAGAAAGTTGATATTCTTCCGCCTAAGTACGGGAAAAGTTAAAAATATGCAGTCGACAAGACCGGTCGATTGCATATTTTTTGTTATTGCGGTACTGTTCCAGTCAAAATATGTTTGTCGACGAGCTTACAATTCAAGCTAGTGCAGGTAACGGCGGAAACGGTGTTGTTCGTTGGAGCCACGAAAAATACAAACCATTAAATGGACCGTCTGGAGGAAATGGAGGTAGGGGAGGCGATGTTTATGTTCGCGCTGTCAAAGATCTCAATCGCTTATCTAAGTATAAAGGCAACAATACTTTTGTCGCCGAGTCAGGCAATGCCGGAACCGACAAGAGTAAAGCCGGAAAAAACGGGATCGACCTCTATATCGATGTACCTGTCGGATCAACCGTTACCGATGTTGAACGAAATAGAATATTCGAACTCACCGCAGTCGGACAAACAGAGCGAATTCTGAAAGGTGGAAACGGAGGTTTGGGTAATGAATATTTCAAATCTTCCACCAATCGATCTCCCGAACAATCAACTAAAGGCAAGACGGGAGAAAAGGGTAGTTTTCTAATCGAAGTTTCTCTGGTAGCGGACGTTGGCTTGGTGGGTCTTCCGAACGCCGGAAAATCAACTTTTATCAACAGTCTCACTAACGCGAATTCACGAGTCGGAGCTTATCCTTTCACTACCCTGGAGCTCCACCTTGGAGACTTATACGGATTTGTAATTGTTGATATCCCGGGGTTGATTTCAGGTGCTGCTGAAGGAAAAGGACTCGGTCACAAGTTTTTACGTCATGTTTCGAAGACGAAAATGATTCTCCATTTGATTTCCTTGGAAGACGAAAATCCCATAAATCAGTATTATACAATAAGGGAAGAGCTATCTAAGCACGGTCAAGGTTTGTCAGACAAGGAAGAATGGATTGTTCTTACTAAAAAAGACCTTGTAAATAAAGAGTATATTGACGACACTATCAAAAAGCTTGAAAAAATTGAGAAACGTGTGCTTGTTGTTGGTAAAAATGACCCTAAATCGTACAAGGAGGTTAGTGACGAGCTGATAAATCACCTAAGAAAGGGAATTGGCTAAAGTTTAATTGACCTAATTAGATCGACGTAATTAATAAATCTTTGAAAATATTAATTAGTTATAAAAAACAACCTCTACATTTTAAGGATTATTAAAGAATTAAAAAAGCACTTTACGCAAATTCAGTGGCCTACATTTGAGTTAACCTTAAAACATAATTTTGAAATTCAAACTTGTATCTCGCTTAACGGGAAAGTACAATGTCAAACATAAAATATTAGTTTAATTCTTTTTAATCATGTCTTATACCCCAACAATCGGTTTAGAGATTCACGCGGAGCTAAAAACAAAAAGTAAAATGTTTTGCGGTTGCAAAAATGATCCTCACGAAGGAGCGCCGAATTCACACATTTGCCCGGTGTGTATGGCGCACCCTGGAACCCTACCCGTACCGAATGAGCAGGCGATTGAAATGGTGCTCATGTTCGGACAGGCGGTCGGCGCGACAATAGCTGAATACTCAGAGTTCGACAGAAAAAATTACTTTTATCCGGATATTCCGAAAGCCTATCAAATTAGCCAGTACGCTTTTCCGTTTCTGACCGGAGGTCAATTATGTGGAGTAGATCTAACCAGAGTGCACCTGGAGGAAGACACCGCTCGCAGTCAACATGACAAAGGAGACGAGAGTCTCGTTGACTTTAATCGCGCCGGGGTTCCCTTAATGGAATTGGTTACCGAACCTGTCATACACGACGCAAAAACTGCTGGACAATTTGCCAAAGAATTACAACTACTACTAAGAACGCTGGGGATCTCGGACGCCAATATGGAAAGGGGAGAGATGAGAGTTGAGGCAAACATCTCTGTCAGCAAAAGTGTCACTGAGTTTGGCACAAAAGTAGAGGTAAAGAACCTTAACTCTTTTAAGTCGGTGGAAGGTGCTATTGAATACGAAATCAACAGACAAATAGAGTTGTTAGAGAATGGTGACAAAATAGTACAAGAGACAAGAGGGTGGGACGAGAACAAATCGAAGACTTTCACGCAACGCCAGAAGGAGACAGCTAAAGACTACAGATATTTTCCCGATCCGGACATACCCAAGATTAGTGTAGGTGAGTACATGCCTTTCTCAAAAACTATTCTGGCCGAGAAAATGCCTGATTTACCAAATAATAAAAGGGTAAATTATAAAAATCTCGGATTGACGAGCGACACCATAGAGACGGTAATTGCAGATCGAGAGCTAGACACCTTTATGTCAAAAGTTGTATCTAGCGGGGACGTAAATCAATCTGTGGTTAGACTTGCCGGCAATTACCTAACAACCGATGTGTCGGCTCTGGTAAGTACAAAAGAAAGAGTCTTGTCAGAGCTCAAGCCGGATCATTTTGTAGAACTGATGCAAATGTTGTCGGAGAATAAGATCAGTTCTCGTGTCGCTAAGGATTTACTGCCTGATATGTTTGGTAGTGGCAAAATGCCTTCAGAGTTGGCTAAAGAAAGGAATCTATTGCAGTTATCCGACGCCGGTTCCTTAGAACCACTTATAAAAGAAATTATCGCCGAGAATCAGACGGTTGTCGAGGAGTACAAGTCAGGTAAGGACGTTGCGATAAAGTTCTTGATTGGGCAGGCGATGAAGAAAACCAAAGGAGCAGCCAATCCGATCTTGCTTGAAGAACTGCTTGTAAAATCAATAATAGAATAAGCATTTCTCGTCTAACCCAGAAGTAATACACTTCCCACAGAAGTGTATTTTTCTTTAGTCTGATACAATAGAGGATAAGTATTATGGACAAAGTGACATTTGACAAAGTTGAGTATGTAAAAGCCACTGTCGCTGCGAAGAGCTTTCGTTATTCATCAGACTATATTGGTCAGCTTTGCAGAGCAAAAAAAGTTGACGCCAGGCTAGTAGGAAGGACATGGTTTGTTAACGTAGATTCCATAAAAAGTTATCGCCACACAAAGAAAAACAAAAAGTCCACGAAAGGTTCTGCAAAAGATAGCAAACTGGATACGGCTAGAGAAACCAGACCATTACGCTTAGACGTACCATCAGTCTTAAGTAATAAAACGGTAAAGATCATCTCAGCCAACAACTACAGGCCAAGTACAACTCGTCTGTTGCGTGTGGCGTACGATAGAGACGAAGAAGCTCTCATCCCATCGCTTACTAAGAAGCAAGCAATGGCACCTAAAACAATCGTTATAAATCAGGCCGACGCCAAAAAGGTGACGATTTCTGGTAAAGATACGAAATCTCTTTCTTTTGCACCGACAAGTCTCCCCGACATTGCTCTATCCGGCAAGTTGAAAATCACGGATTTAGTTGACGATGAAATACCAACTAGTGATACAAATTCTAGCCATAAAAACAAAGTCAAGTCGGCTGGCAAGATTTTAACCAGTAACAAGGGCAGAGAATACATCGCTAAGAAAATGGGAGAATCAAAAGCCAATAACAAGCATCCCTCAGAGGTTTCGAAGGAAGAAGCGTTTTTCAATAAAATTCTTGACGATAAAAACATTGTTTCTAAAAATAGTCAGATTGGCACAATTATGCCTTCACAGTTTACGCCATTATCTATTAAAGAAGGTCGTGCGCACAAAAAACTCTCGATTATCGTCCTTGCCTCGCCTTTATTGGCGGTTGTGGTCGCTACACTTTGTTCGGCCATCTTGTTCTCTGCTGATTCTAGAGTCGTCGCCTCGGAATCTTTTTTCGAATCTAATATAGTTTTTCAAGTTGCGAATTTGCTAGAAGTTTTTGAGTAACATTTCTCGCTTTTTGATCTTATACACAGGTGGGGATTTTATTTAGACGAATTGACTTTATAATCAAAGTTAATTCGTATGTCGCGCACATTAGATATTAATGGGAGGTTGTTGCATCCGGTCAAGGAGGCGGCCGCTAGTGTTTCTTATTCAAGAGATTACGTAACTCGATTGGCTCGTGAAAATAAAATCATCGCAACCAATGTCGGTCGACAGTGGTTCGTAGATTTGGAGTCTCTCAAAGGATACATCGAGAATGTTTCCATTGAACAGGAGATACGCAAAAAGCAACTAAGCTTCGATCGAATAAAAGAGCGAGAAATCAGAGAAGCAACAATAAAGCAACATACTTTACATTTAGGTAAAGTAAAAATGTTGAATGTAAAAGCTGTCTTAGTTGCTAGCTTTGTTTTGTCGCTCGGTCTTTTTTCCGGTTTTGTCGCCCACCTGCTTATCTCATCTTCCGATTCCCTCCAAGCGCAAGTGGTCGACACGAAAGGCAGGATAGCAGATTTGTCACAACCGAATAACAACTCAAACGTAGTCGCCGAGAAAGTTTCAGATGGGAGGAGTCAAGTCTATTCTCCGGAGAACGGACTAAGAATAATGGAGGATGTGCAAAATGGAGTATTACTGCTCCCGAATTATGGTTCAACTACCGTTGAAGATTTGTTTTCCGATGCAGTGGTGGTTCGTGATTTGTCCGACGGTTCCCAAGTCATACATATGATTAATGGAGAAGGTCGGGAAGTTGGTACGGAAATACCTTTCGTGGTTGTTCCGGTAAAACATTTAAATGAATGAGTATGATTTTTAGCAAGCAAAAAATTGGAGTTGTATTCGCACTGATACTTTCTTCAAGTTTCAGTTTGTTGGTTTTTCAATCTTCTACCGCCCACGCCGAACCCACCCCCACCATCAACTACCAAGGTAAGCTAACCGACACCAATGGCCTCGCAGTCCCTGACGGCACATACAACATGCGCTTTTGGCTACTACAAAGCGAAGCGCAAGCGACCACGAGTGCTCTTTGGACAGAATCTCTCACCGGTAGCAATAAGGTGCAAGTTACCGATGGTCTATTCTCCATCATGCTTGGTTCCACGAGCGCTCTCACTTCCGTTGACTTCAATCAAACCCTCTACCTGGGAGTGGAGATAGGTGGTTCCACCACACCCGCTTGGGACGGTGAAATGTCACCTCGTAAACCACTCGGTACCGTCCCGGCTTCTTTCGAATCATACAAACTAGGAGGAGTAGCTTCTTCTTCTTTCCTACGCTCTGATCAAGCCGATACCATCTCCGCCAGCACTGCTTCCACGCTACTCACTATCATTCAAAATGGAGTGGGAGATATCCTCAATATCTTCGACGGAGCTACTGAAGTCTTCACTATCCTCGATGGTGGCAATGTCGGTATCGGCTCATCATCTCCAAACAGCAAACTCACCATCGCCGGTAATACCAACATAGACAGCTACACCAACCTCCCCGGTTACTTCATCAACTCCATGCCGGCGGTTACTGGTTCGACTACTTTAAACAACTTCTTCTTTGCTGGGGCGTCGAGTACGAGTTACTATTTCGGAGGTTATAACTATGCTATCGGAGATGGAGCGCTCACTAACTTAAACTGGGGAAGCAACAATATTGCAATTGGTCAAAACGCTATGAAGGCATCCGGTACCGCAGCAACCAATTTCTCCAATAACAACGCTCTGGGGAAGGATGCACTTTTCTCTATAACTAGTGGTTCAAACAATAATGCTTTGGGAGAAGGTACATTGTCTACTAATACAACCGGTGGGGGCAATAATGCTTTTGGTTACCAAGCTCTCACCAGTAACGTCTCCGGCGGAGGTAACAATGCTCTTGGCGGGTGGGCTTTGCGTTTCAACACCACTGGTATGAATAACAACGCTATCGGCCCCAATGCAATGCAAGCCAATACCAGTGGTTCATACAATAATGTTTTGGGTACAGACGCTCTTTATACCAACACCACCGGTTCATACAATAATGCTTTTGGCTATAATGCTATGTACAGCAATACCGTGGGTTCTCATAATAACGCCATCGGTGAAGCTGCACTTGGCTACAACACTACCGGCTTACGCAATAATGCTTTCGGTTACAGTGCTCTCCTTAACAACAACGGCACCGGCACCATAGCGATCGGCTACCAAACCGCCGACAACGCCACCGGCGTCGACCGCGGTATCTTCATCGGCTACGACATCGATGCTTTCTCTACTACTCAGGACGATGTGCTCAACATTGGTAACCTTATCTTCGGTAACAGTGTCAACGGTACCGGTCAAAATATCAGTACCGGTAACATCGGTATCGCGACCACTTCTTCGACTGCTCGCTTAACAGTCCAGTCTACCGGCACCTCCGATATCCTCAATCTCTTTGAAACGGGAGGCAGTGAAGTGTTCACTGTACTGGAGAGTGGTAACGTTGGCATCGGCACCTCTTCACCCTACGCCAAACTCGGCGTAGCCGGTAACCTGGTAGCAACCGGTGTCATCAACACGCAGACTAACTCAGCCAACACTTTCGCCGGTCACCTTGACATCAACGGCACCGCCACCTCCACCTTCGCAAACGGCATCGAACTCGAAGGTGGTTGCTTCCGCGACCAAAGTGGTACCTGCATCAGCGCTCAAGGTGACACGCAGATAGTAGTCGCAGCAAACGACACCGACGTCAATCTCAAAGCCTACGCCGACTATGTTGCGGATGGTACGAACGACCAAGATGAAATCCAGTCTGCTATCGACTACGTCTACGCTAACGGTGGGGGAACCGTTCATCTTCTAGCCGGTACTTTCACCGTTGGTACCACTACCTACACCGACTCCGCTATCAGACTCGCTACTTCTACTCAACTCATTGGACAAGGAGATGCGACCGTCATCAAACTCCGTAACAGCTTCAACGCCAACATCTCCATCGTGCACGCGAAAAACGTCCAAGATGTTTACGTTGGACATTTGGCGGTGGATGGAAACAAGGCGAATCAGAGTGGGGGGACTGATTATGGTGTTAATTTGCAAAACACTGGATCTAGTACTGTAGAAAATACATATGTACATAGTCTCTTTTATTACGGAATAAACGTGCAGGGTAATAATAATAATGTTGTCTCTAACACGGTTCATAATAATCAATTGAGAGGTATCCAACTGACAGGTAGTTACAATACTGCTTCCCATAATATGATTAGTGATAATGGTAGTTGGGGTATATTTGTTGATGGTTCAATGAGTAACGTAACTAATAACATTATCAAGAACAATCCTACTGGTATACGTGTTAATGCGAGTTCAAACACAATTTCTGGTAATCAGATTAGTCAAAGTACTACTTACGGAATAGATCTATCATCGAGTGCCTCCTACAACATAATAAATAGCAACGACATTATCGTGAATGCTGGGATAGGTATATATTTGAATTTGGTGACAGGTTATAACACAATTTCAGGTAACAATGTATATTTTAATGGGTATGGTATATACCTGAACACAAGTGCTAATAATACAGTCACTGCTAACAATTTTAGTGAAAACAGTTACGGTATTTACGGGACATGCTTTGCCTGTGTCTTGAATGCCAATACACTTACCGGTAATGACACTGCCATTTATTTGGTTAACGGGGGATTGATATCTAGCAATTCTATCACTAACAATCAATTGATAGACAACGGTGGCACTGGCGCTACCAGTAGCATAACATTGGTAAACGAAGACAATGCCCTCCTTTCCGGCAACCGCATCTACGACACCGCCGGTACCGGCTATGCCATCGATATCGACGCTGCTTCAGCTGGCGTGGTGCTCACCGACAACGTCTACTCCGGCACCGGGGCTACCGCCATCCGCGACTTAAGCTCCAACACTGAGTACACCCAGCACAACCGTATCACAGTCAATGCCACCGACTCTGACTTTGCTTCTGGCGCATACACCGCGCTTAAAATAACCCAATCCGGTACTGGAGACATTGCCAACTTCTTTGATGGCTCCAATGAGGTGCTTACCATCCTTGATGGGGGTAACGTCGGTATCGGCACCACCACTCCAACCGCTCTCCTCACTGTCGGTAGTAGTACCGCGAGCTACCTCACCGCCGGTAACCTATACAACAGCGCTCTCGTCTCCGGTGCTCTTGAAGTCGGTGGACTCTCACACTTAGGTGGTGGTCTTATGAGCTATGCTTCGAGTACCTTCCTCTCTGGTCTTTCCATTGTCGGTAACGCCACTACCACCGGTACTCTCATTGTCCAAGGCACCGGCACCTCTACCTTCGGAGGAGGACTCCAAACCACCGGCAACCTCGACATCAACGGCACCGCCACCTCCACCTTCGCCAACGGCATCGAACTCGAAGGTGGTTGCTTCCGCGACCAAAGTGGCACTTGTATCACGAGCGGTACCTACGGTGACACACAGGTGGTAGTAGCAGCGAGCGACTCTGCATCTAACGAAAAAGCCCTAGCTGACTACACCGCTGACGGTACGAACGACCAAGATGAAATCCAGTCTGCTATCGACTACGTCTACGCTAACGGTGGGGGAACCGTTCATCTTCTAGCCGGTACTTTCACCGTTGGTACCACTACGTACACTGACAGTGCGATTAGACTCGCTACCTCCACCCAACTGATTGGACAGGGAAAGGCGACTGTCATCAAACTAAGAGATAACTTCAACAACAACATTAACATTGTCCACGCGTACAACGTCCAAGACGTCTACGTTGGACACTTGGCGGTGGATGGAAACAGGGACAATCAAGGATCAGGGTACAATGCTGGTGTATATCTAGAAGCAGGATCTTCCACTGTTCAGTATACGTATGAGCATGATTTACGAGGTGCCGGTATTGTTGTGCAAGGTTTTGGTGTTGCCGGAGGAGGTAATAACAACAGAATAATTTCGAACGTGGCTAATTCAAATGATACCGGCATCAGTATTAGTAATAGTGATAATAACATTATTTCTGGCAACACTGCCAGCAATAACGATACGTATACTACCAGTAGCGGTATTTATTTATCGGTTAGCAAGTACAACACCATATCCAACAATATTACCAATTACAACGGACAGCACGGTATCTATTTGAATGGAACTGTTTGGTATAACACCATTTCTAATAATGTGGCAGACGGAAATACTTATGATGGTATTAGGTTGAGTTCTATAAAAAATAGTACCATTATCTCAAACTCACTCAGTAACAATGGATTAGCTGGAATTGGTTTGTCAGTCGGTGTTAGAAACACGATAACTGGTAATTCTATCTATAACAATGTATATGGCTTATGGCATAGTAATGGTAGTAATAATTCAATCAGTGCCAATTTTATAGAAGAAAACGATTATGGTATTTACATGAATCCAGGTAACTCTAATACTGTTACTGGTAACTATTTATACAGCAACGGTGGCTCGTCAGCCACTAGTAGCATTACCCTCATTTCATCAGACAATAATATATTTGACGGTAACTACATATACGACACCGCCGGTACAGGTTATGCTATAGATATTGATGCTTCCTCAGATAACAACGTCCTCGCTAACAACGTCTACTCCGGCACCGGGGCAACCGCCATCCGCGACCTAAGCTCCAACACCAAGTACACGGAGCACAACCGTATCACCGTCAACGCCACCGACTCTGACTTTGCTTCGGGAGCATACACCGCGCTTACCATCACCCAGTCGGGAACAGGGAATATAGCTCAGTTCTTTGACGGCGGTACCGAAGCTTTTACTATAATGGACGGTGGAAATGTGGGAATCGGAGCTACCTCAACCAGCGACAAACTAACCATCGCCGGCAACACCAACGTCTCCAGCTACACCAACCTCCCCGGTTACTTCATCAACTCCATGCCGGCTGTTACCGGTTCGACTACTTTAAACAACTTCTTCTTTGCGGGGGCGACTTCCAGTAGTTTCTACCTCGGAAGCCATAACTACGCGATGGGAAATGGCGCTCTTACCAACCTCGGTCAAGGAAGCTACAACTTCGCAGTTGGTGGAAACGCTCTTGCTGGTTCGAGTACGGCTGGTATGCACGGTTCCAGTAACATCGCCCTTGGCTATAGCACTCTTTTTAGTAACGTCTGGGGCGAACACAACAACGCTCTTGGTAACGAAGCATTGTATAGCAACACAAACGGTGGAGGTAATAATGCTCTCGGTTACCAAGCTCTTCGCTACAGTACAACCGGTGGAGCTAACAATGCTCTCGGTTATCAAGCACTCTTCAGTAACGTAACTGGTCACCGTAACAACGCTCTTGGTTACCAAACTCTCTTCTATAACACCACCGGAGCAGACAATAACGCCATTGGTGACAGCGCACTGTTTGTCAATAGTATAGGATCACGTAACAACGCCATTGGGTACAACACCATCTTTAACAATACCGTTGGTTCAGACAATAACGCAATCGGACATAATGCTTTGTATAGCAATACTACCGGATCACGTAACAACGCCCTCGGTTACCACACTCTATACAGCAACAACGGCACCGGCACTATCGCCATCGGCTACCAAACCGCCGACAACGCCCTCTCCGTCGATCGCAGTATCTTCATCGGCTACAACATCGACGCCTTCAGTACCACCGCCGACGATCAGCTCAACATCGGTAACTTAATCTTCGGTAACAACGTCAACGGTACTGGTCAAACCATCAGCTCCGGTAACATCGGTATCGCCACTACTTCATCTACTGCTCGCTTAACAGTCCAGTCTACCGGCACCTCCGATATCCTCAATCTCTTTGAAACGGGAGGCAGTGAAGTGTTCACGGTGTTGGAGAGTGGTAATGTTGGGATTGGTACTTCTTCGCCCTACGCCAAACTTTCCGTATTGGAGACAGGGGGTGGATCAAAATCGTTATTCGTAATTGCTAGCTCAACCGGTGGTACGCCAAGTGGAGTCTTTGCGGTCGATGCTTACGGAAGGGTTGGTATTGGCAGTACCTCCCCCAAAGCCTCGCTTTTTATCGCTGACACTGTCGGTAACAATGGCGTTTCAATTGCTGAAACTGAATACCCTGATTGGATGGGAGACGGAGGTATATTTATGAAAGGGGCAGTTTTTGCCAAAGGTGGTTATATTGCGGAGAACAGCGACACTTTCCGCTGGGGAGACTCTTCAACCAGGATAGGCGGTGTTGGAAGTTCCGGTACAGGATACTTTACGTTTGACACGGAGTCTACGGAGCGCATGCGCCTTACCGGCAGTGGCTACCTCGGCATCGGCACCACCACCCCCAACTCAAAACTCACCGTCAACGGTACCACCACCATCGGAATGTATGGTGCAACCAGTACTCAAGCCGGGCTTCAAATTGGCTTCGGCGGAATCTGTGTCGACAATGACGGCTCCTGCGTTGCTTCCACTACCGGCCGAATCTCAGCCGTTAACTTCCATACCGGCAACTCCGACCTAGCGGAAATGTACTTCAGTGATGTCGAATTACTGCCTGGAGAGCTGGTTTCTTTAATCAGCGGGTTCTCGGTAGATAGAGCAAGTAAGAAAGACTCTGCCCCTGTGCTTGGTGTAGTTTCCACCAAACCAGGATTGCTTCTTGGTCACGATGATACTTCGCTAAACGAAGGGGAAACCGGTTACCCAATAGCACTATCCGGACGTGTGCCAGTTAAGATTTCTACCGAAAACGGAGTAATCAAACGAGGCGACCAGCTCATGCTCTCGTCTCTCCCTGGAATTGCTATGAAAGCAACCGGCACCGGTATGGTAGTCGGTATAGCACTCGAAGACTTCAATGAAGGTAGAAAGTATTCAGACGGCTACATCAATCAAGTTAATGATGATCTTGGCACTACCACTCCGGAAGAAGTGGAAGAGATTGCAAGAAAGATGATCAAAGAACGAACTGATACTGAATACCTTGATAACGGCACTACAGTTAGAGTGGGACAAGTGGTAATGTTTGTTAACAGTTCTTATCGGTGGTTGGATGATCGGGAATTGGCCGGACTGCAGACACTAATGAGCACGTCAAATATTACCGTCTTTGGTAAAAACGAAAACGAAACTCTATTTGATCGCTTAGTTATGCTGGCCAATCGGTTTGTCGATGGGATACTTTCAGTCTTTGAACTCAGGGCCAACCGAGTAGAAGTAGCCGATGAACTTTGTGTTGATGATGTGTGTGTGACTGCCGATGATCTGCGAGCGTTACTACAAGACGACGAACGTCTGTCTGGTGGTAACAATAATACTGCTGTGCCAGATACTGACGATAACGGTGGTGCGACTCCGGATGTCGATACGGATGGTGACTACACGTCTACAGTTAAGGACGAACAACAACCAGAAGAAGATAATATAGATGTGCCGATTGAATCAGTTTCTGATGATGCGGTAGCGGGGAATAGTACCGATGGAGATTTAGGTTCCGAATCAACCCTTTCAACTGAACAGACGACAGAGACAGAAGAGGAAAGTACCGTCTCTGAATCGGAGTCAGAATCTGAAACTGTGGCAAATGAAGAGACTTCTATCGAAGAAGCAGCGCCGGGAGTAACAACAGAAGAACCAACGACATGACATAAAATATTATGAAACCGTCTCTAACAAAACTTAATATTACAAACATGGTTTACCTTGGGTTGAGCCTGTTTGTTTTTGTTGCGTTTTTCTGTCCCTTTACCGTTCCGTCCAGGTTGCACCTTCCAACACGGTACAGGTAGATGCTCTTCAAGTGCGTGTCTATCATCAAGCTACCGGTGGTGGGCAGGGTGGAGGAGGAGCGATTTAAAATAATGACTGTATGGTATAAATGGTAATTCTCACTATCCACACCTGTTGGTAACGTATCGAATAAAATGTAGGCAAGTTGCTATACTTAGAGTGTTGTATTAACAAGACACAAAAATTCAAATTATCATGATCACAAATTTTGTACACGTAAGTCGCGCCTTTATCTACGCATTCGTAGCCAGCATCACCACTGTCTCGCTATTGCTTGCGGGTTTCTTCTTGACTGAGCCAGCAATTGGACACAGTCAGGATGACACTGCTGTCTTTACAGTAAGACAACAAATCACCGGAGAGACTTCATTCTTAGTTGATCCTTCTCCTGTTACAATGTCAGGTACCATCAGTGGTATCACTGGTGGACAAGCTACCGGCACGACAGATTTTGTCGTTATATCCAACAATGGTGCCGGATATAGAGTGGATATCAGTTTCACCGATGAGAACGCGGACGGTGAGATGATGGAAGGAGAAACAACTGACGGTGGTGAGATCCGCGACTATGGGGCTGGTCTCACTCAACCTTCATATGGCTACACCAGTAGCTCATCCGCCCAGTTTGCCTATACTGTGACCTCCTTAACTTCAACTGACACCGATCCTTCTTTCTTGAACAATGGCTCCAACGCTTGTAATTCCGGTTCCACACAGACTGCTAACACCTGTTGGAAAGCACCGGACACAGCGGCCTTCACCATAGTTAATCGGTCGGGACCTGCTACTACTGGAGCTACCTCAACTCTTACTTTTAATGTGACTGTACCAAACGGTGCGATACCGGTACCAAAGGCGGAATATTATACCGCTACCGCCACCTTGTCACTTTACGTAAACTAAGGTAACCTATAGTCATTAAGTTATGACTATCTTGGTTACAGTAAAGAAAGTTGTTGGTGCGTGTCTTGTTTTAATTCTTTTTACACCTCTCTTCGGAGAGGTGTTTGCGCAACAGCCAGAAGAAGAAGGAGATTTAAGTGATATTAACGCAACTTCATCGGAGGTTGACGCGGAATCGGGAGCTCCTCTTGCTCCAGCTCTCGATGATGAGTCTTGGTTTAAGACGGAGACAATTTTTGGAGATAAAATAGACGTCGGTGATTTTGTGGTTGGTCCGGGAAAGGCGGAGATTGACTTGAATCCCGGTGAGACAGTCATTCAAGAAATAACAGTTACCAATCGCATTAGTGATGACAGAGTATTTAAACTGGAATTGGAGGATATTACTGGAAGCGAAGATGGCAGTAGCGCAGTTAGTTTGACTGGCAAAGAGGACGGACCGTACAGTATTAAAGATTATATTTCCTACCCTAAAGATACTTTCACTCTCAAACTCGGCGAACGGGCTCGAATTCCGATTACGATTACAGTTCCTCCCAACGCAGAGCCGGGCGGTTATTACGGAAGTGTCTTAGTTTCGACCGTGCGAGATCCGGGTAATAGGGGCGAATTGGCACCCAGCTCCCCGATAATCGCGAGAGTCGGTTCACTTTTCTTCCTGACCGTGCGAGGTGATTCTGTGATTGAAGGAAAGACTTTGTCTGTAAAAACCATCAACACAGAAAAGTGGTATGAAAAAGGGCCAATTGAGTTGGGTATTCTGTATGAAAACACCGGTTCGGTACACGTTAATCCTTACGGAGAAATATCCATAACCAACATGTTTGGCGAAGAAGTGGGATTTGTTGAGATTGAACCATGGTTTGTTTTGCCTACCTCACTGCGTATTAGGGAGATTACTTGGGATCGGGAGTTTCTGTTGGGACGTTACACTGTCAAGGCTAGTATAAATCGTGGCTATGATGATATTGTCGATGTTGCACACACTTCTTTCTGGGTTTTGCCCTGGAAAGTGGTGGGAGGAATGTTCTTAATTTTGTTCATTGTTATTTTCAGCTTAAGAGCGTTTTTCCGTACTTTTGAACTTAAGCGGAAAAACTAGTCTCATGCTCAGGAAGGCTTTTTTACAATCTTTTGTTCATTCAGGTTTTTTGACAATTGTTGTATTGTCTGTGATGGGGGTTAGTTCTGCTCAAGTTCGAACCAGTACTAATTTCCAACTGCAGAGCGACAGTATAAATGTTGGTGGTGGTTTTTCCAGTTCAGCTTCCTACAATCAAGAAAGCACGGTTGGTGAAATAGCGACCGGTCAGTCTGACAGCTCGACCTACTCACTTAGAGCCGGATATCAGCAGATGCAAGAAGTCTTCATAAGCCTGGCTACAAGCGGAAACGTAAACTTAACTCCCGACTTGCCGGGCTTGACTGGGGGAGAGTCAAACGGTTCCACTACCTTCACAGTCACCACTGACAGTCCGTCTGGTTACCAACTTACAATCAAAGCGGAAAACAATCCGGCTATGCAAAGTGGAGTCAGCACAATCGCTGATTATGATGCCGGAGCGGTTACTGATTTTTCGTTTACGACGGGAGCAACTGATGCACATTTGGGTTTTACTCCGGAAGGTGTCGATATTGTGCAGGCTTTTAAAGACGATGGTGGTAGTACTTGTAACGTAGATACTTCTGACACCACTTTGGCCTGTTGGGATGGTCTTTCAACTACGGCAAGAACTATCGCCCTCGGGGTAGGGTCGAATCATCCTAATGGCGCTACCACCACCGTTCATTTTCGGGTTGGTATCGGTGGTAATGCAGGAGTACAGAGTGGTATGTATACAGCCACTTCAACAGTCACAGCTTTGTCGTTATAATGAAACGTAATGAAATTCGTCGTCTCAGTTTGTTTGTTTTTGTTACTTAGCATGCAGAGCGTTTTTGCTCAGAGTGATACGAGCACTTTTAATATCAGGGTTTATGGTGGGTTGGATGCAATACCTCCAACCACACCTACACTTTTGTCAGCTACTCCTTTTTCTTCGAGCCAGATCGATATCAGTTGGTCAGCTTCCGCTGATGATGTATTTCTCGGAGGATATTCTGTACTTCGCGACGGTGTCCCCATAGCCACCACAACTTTATTGAATTATTCTGATACGGGCTTATCAGCTTCGACTACTTACGGTTATGAAGTTCGTGCCTTTGACTCCTCTATAAACTACTCAACTACTTCAAACAGTATTTCAACCACAACTCTCCCAATAGTAACTACACCAACCACAGACGATAATGATTCTCCAACTCAAGGTACCGCATCGCGTGTGGTTTTGGATAAGTTTTCCATCAGGACCGGTGTCTCAACCACTAGTCTGTCGCTAAATACCGCTAGGCTGGCCAGGCTGGAAGTAAGGTGGGGGAAAACCACTTCTTATGAATTAGGTTATTCAGTCAGTGGTGTATATTCGACACAGCACAATATTTTTTTGACCGATCTTGAGCCGGGGACTAAATATCAATATGAGATAATTGGCTATTCAATCAAAGGTTTCAAAACGCCTTTGAAATCCGGCGTGTTTGAAACGGGAGCTAAAGATATAGCAGTCTCTTTGCCTAACGTTAGTTATTTTCAAGCTGTAGGTAGGGGTAGTGACGTGAATCTGAGCTGGCGGATTCCTTCAGGTGCCACAATTTCTCACGTACGAATAGTGCGTAGTTATATAGATTACCCACGATTCCCACAAGATGGTGCGATAGTTTACAACGGCACAAAGGATAGTGTCACCGACTATGGTGTTCTCCAGAAATATTCCCCGGTTTATTACACAGCATTTGTTTACGATGTGTATGGAAACGTCTCCTCAGGAGCGGTGGATAAAGTCTACGCAGTCTTGAGTGAGAGTAATGATAATGAAAATAATATTAAAAAACCGGATTACAAAACCGAACCGATAGAGATTGTAAAACCGATTATTACCCCGGAAGCGACAAGTAGTGTTGAGACAAAAAGATTGACGGTTGATATGAAAATGCCGAAGCTAGACGAGATTCGCATTGATCAAGGTGATAATACTTTTTCTTTGTCCGATGACGATATAGTTCTAGACAGCGACCGGTATTTTGTTGTCTCTATTCCGAAGGATAAGATCGCCGGCAATCTAAAATCAATCATAGTCACCATTGTAGATCCAACCGACAATCGTAAAGCCTATTCATATTTGCTAAAAATTAACCAGGGGCAAACCGACTACAAAGCTACAATTGAACCTTTCGGTGTCGTCGGTAAGTCTGAGTTGGCTGTCAATATCTATGACTACGAAGCCTATGCGGTCGCTACATTTAAGTCCCCGATCACTTTTGTGGAAGTTTCAGAGCCGGTAAAGGAGGAGGTTATTTTCCCTGATGCAGTTTTCAATAAAGTTAATATAGGAATCGGGGTTGGCTCGTTACTACTGGTCTTCTTTATCGTATTTATGTTCATACGTTCTCGTCAAGGTTGAGGATAAAGAGTAGTGAATAACACCGGGTTTACTTGTATAGTTAAAACAGTTAACAAATATATTTTTTATGGTACGAGTAGCAATCAATGGTTTTGGTAGAATCGGAAGAACGTTTTTACGATCCGCTTTTGGACACCCCGATTTTGAAGTGGTGGCAATCAATGATCTCGGCAGTCTCGAGAACCTAGCGTACTTGCTGAAATTCGATTCGGTTTACGGCCGGAGTCCTTTCTCGGTTGAAACCGAAGAAGGAAAGCTAAAGGTAGACGGCAGAGAAATTGCGTTTGTTCAAGAATCAGACCCGGAAAGATTACCTTGGAAGGATTTGAATATTGATGTAGTAGTCGAATCCACCGGATTCTTTACTTCGTATGAGGGCTCAAAAAAACATCTTACGGCTGGTGCGAAAAAGGTGGTCATTTCCGCACCGGTAAAAGATGATCCGTCAGCGCTTGGTATCAATGGAGCAACAGTACTGATGGGTGTCAATGACGATCAACTTGAAACTTGCGACATTTCCTCAAACGCCTCCTGTACCACCAACGCGACTAGTCCTTTGATTGCGATTCTCAAAGAAGCGATTGGTATTGAAAAAGCGATTCTTAATACTGTTCATGCCTTCACTGCAACACAATCTCTCGTTGACGGTCCGGTCAAGGGTGATTTTCGAAAGGGAAGAGCTGGTACTTTGAATATTATACCGTCAACAACTGGTGCAGCGGAAGCGACCACCAAGGCTCATATTGAGCTTGAAGGTAAATTTGACGGTATGGCCATGAGAGTTCCGGTCCCGGTTGGTTCTATCGTGGACGTGACGTTCATTTCCTCCAGGGATACAACTGTCGAGGAAGTAAACAACGCTCTCAAAAAAGCATCGGAAGAAGACCGTTGGGCGAACATCTTTGCAGCTACCGATGAGCCGATCGTTTCTTCCGATATTATCGGTTCCAGGGTGGGATCGATTGCCGACCTTTCGTTTACGAGGGTGGTAGGGGGTAATTTAGTAAAAGTATTGGCTTGGTACGACAACGAGACCAGCTACACACAGACGTTGATCGAGCATGTAGCGAAAGTGGCAAGAAACTTAGCGAAACAATAAAACACTAATATTTATTCATGATCGTACACTTGGCATCAGATCACGCAGGCTTTTATCACAAAGAGGCCGTTCAGGTGTGGTTGATGGACGAAGGTTATAAAATTGTCGATCATGGTGCAGTATCTTTGGATAATGAAGATGATTTTCCGGATTTTATTTCCAAAGCAGCGCTCGCTGTAAGTCGAAAACCGGAAAAGGACAAAGCGATAATTTTTGGCGGTTCCGGTCAGGGCGAGGCGATTATGGCCAACCGTTTCCCTCAAGTCAGGGCGGCCGTTTTTTACGGAGGCGATAATTCCATCCCTGCTCTTTCGCGTCAGCATAACAACTCTAATGTGCTTTCGATCGGGGCACGTTTCATCAGTGTTGATCTCACTAAGCAAGTAATATGGGAATGGTTGCACACAGAGCCATTACCACTGATTAAATATAAAAGACGCAATCAAAAGATCGAAGAAATAACTAAAAAAATACAGCCATGACTTACGTACCTATTGTTCCGGCAGTTATTCCTTCCAGTTTAGATGAAATAATCAAATATGCGGAAAACTTGTCTTTTTCACCGGAGTTCCATCTGGACTTGGTTGATGGTAAATTTGTTCCAACCATATCTTGGCCTTACGAGCCTATAGACGACATTCTTTCTGTAAAACCATATTTGGATTTCTTTACTCTCGAGGTTGATTTGATGGTAGCTGAACCAATTTCTGTAGCGGAAGAATGGGTAAGGGCGGGGGCGGATATGTTGGTCTTTCATGTCGAGACACTTTCCCTCGATGATTTTAAGCTGATTGTCGAAGAGACAAAAATTTCGGTGGGGGTAAGTGCTCACGGCGACACCCCGCTTAATAAACTGATTGAATATGCCCGTTACGCAGATTATATTCAACTGATGGGTATCCATGAAATTGGTTCCCAAGGTCAGCCTTTTGACGAGGATGTGTTGAGAAAAATTGCAGAACTTAAGAAAGTATTTCCGGAAAAATCCATAACGGTAGACGGCAGTGTTAACAAAAATACGATCAGGCGTATTTATGATGCCGGAGCAGATCGTTTTATTTGTGGTTCAGCCATTGTCTTACAGCCTGATCCGGCCAAAGCACACAGCGAATTATTAAGTCTTATTAACGAGTAAAATTTCACCCTCGCGATAAAGGTTGTTATACTACTAGAACATTATGCGGTATCTTACTTCTGAAGAAATAAAGGCGCTTGAGCAGAAAGCGAATACACTTCGACAGAGTGTGATCGAAATGTTAACCGAAGCTGGCAGTGGACACACCGCCGGTCCGCTTGGTATGGCTGATGTTTTCACCCTGCTTTATTTTGGGGTACTAAAACACGATCCGAAAAACCCGGATTGGGAAGAAAGGGACAGAGTAGTCTTGTCTAATGGTCATATCTGTCCGATTTTGTATGCCACTTTAGCTCATGCCGGCTACTTTCCGGTTGAAGAACTCATGACTTTGCGCAAGCTTGGTTCACGTCTCCAGGGTCATCCTCACAGGGGAACGTTACCCGGAGTAGAAACCAGCTCAGGACCGCTAGGGTCGGGTTTGTCGCAGGCGGTTGGCATGGCTCTGGCGGAGAGGATAGACAATCCCTATTCTTCCAAATTCATTTATTGTTTAACCGGCGATGGGGAATTGGATGAGGGTCAGATTTGGGAAGCTTTGATGTTAGCCGGAAAAGAAAAACTAAACAATCTGATCATGATTATTGACCGTAACGGTATTCAGATTGATGGTTACACCAAAGACATCATGCCACTAGAGCCTTTGGCGGAAAAGCTTGAATCATTTAATTTTGATGTGCAAGAGGTTGATGGGCACAACATAAGAGCCTTGAATGACGCTATCGGTAAAGCACAGTCGGTATACAGTCAACCATCAGTCATTATTGCTCATACTGTCGCCTCGAAAGGAGTTGATGTGTTTGAGAGAGACTTCAGGTGGCATGGCAATCCTCCCGGGAAAGGACCGGAGGACAGGGTGAGTAAAGGCGAGCAAGAAGCAGTGGCACTGAGAAAACTCAGAACATTAGCCGGAACTATTGAACCTCAAGATATTTCATAAATTATGTTTGCTAACCATCTACAACAAAATCTATCAGAAGAAACGGTAGAAAAAATACCAAACAGAAACGGTTACGGAGACGGGCTGTTGGAAGCGGGGAAGCGCGACGAGAGGGTCGTTGCCTTATGTTGCGATCTGACAGAGTCCACTCGCACCAATTTGTTTGCGGAGGAGTTTCCGAACCGCTTTATCCAGGTAGGTATTGCTGAACAAAACATGGCTTCTGTCGGCTCGGGAATGGCCTCTATGGGCAAGATTCCTTTTATCGCTTCTTACGCTATGTTTTCACCGGGCAGAAATTGGGAACAAGTCCGCACCACCATTGCTTACAACAATAGTAATGTAAAAATAGTCGGGGCTCACGCCGGTATCTCAGTCGGACCCGACGGTGCTACTCATCAAGCGATTGAGGACATTGCCATTATGAGAGTAATTCCTAACATGGTTGTGATTGCTCCTTCTGATATCCACGAAGCGCGCAAGGTTACTTTAGCGGCTTCCAAGTACGATGGCCCGGTATATTTTCGTGTGGGGCGAAGTGCGGTGCCGGTTGTTACTACTCCTGAATCACCGTTTGAAATCGGGAAAGCTTACCGGATGTACTCAAGAAACGAATCACACGAACGTAAAGTGGGTATAGTGGTGACCGGTTCATTGCTCTTTAACGCGCTGATGGTAGCTGATAAATTAAACAAGGAAAATGTAGGCGTTTCGGTTCTGCATATGCCGACTATTAAGCCGTTAGACACCGAAGCTCTGGAGTCTTTTGCGGTCGAACATGGAGTCTTGGTAACAATGGAAGAGCATAGTATCATCGGTGGTCTTGGTGGTGCGGTCGCTGAACATCTGTCAGAAACAGTCCCAACAAAAATTGTCAGAATGGGAATAAAGGATGTGTTTGGTGAGTCCGGAGAACCGGACGAGTTGATTTCTCACTTTGGTCTTGATGTGAAAAGTCTTATAAGTGCGATAAAGATGTTGGTCTAAGAAACTACATTAACTCTTTTCATTGTCCATACCTATCTAATATCTTGGGTAAGTTAAGCGAAAATCTTAACCTCTCAATTAACCTTACTAGCTACGTACTCATCAGGGCGATTGGCCAAAAGTTCTTCCAATTCCTCGCGCGTTAAAAGCCCTGTTTGGGCGCCGATATGTTGCACTACATTCATGGAATTGATTGGTCCCCAAGACAATGCTTCAGCCGGATCTTTGCCTAGTATGATGGCTGAGGTGAAGGTGGATGAGAAAGAGTCTCCAGCTCCAGTACGGTCAACCGGCGGGGCGGGGTCCGGATACATCGGCATGTACCAAGCTTGGTCATCAGTGTCTACAGTGTAGGCGCCATTTGGACCGTCGGTAATAACAGGAATCGTAGGACCGAGTTCTCTGATGGCGCGAATAAGAGTAGGAATATGCTGTTCGTCGGTTTTTAATATTTCTTGCGCTTCTTCTTTGTTACAGAAGAATATTTCCGTGTTTTTGTAAACGTCGGAAATCTCCTCAATTCCGACTTTAATCTGAAAAGTTCCCGGCTGGAACGCCAATTTGGTCTCATTGTTTTTTACGTATTCGGCGATTTCGTGGTGATAGGGTATGCCGTGTTCGCCAACCGAGGAAAAGTAAAAGAATTTCGGTGCGACTGGGAAGTCGGGTAAGGAATAAGGATAATGTTCGTGGTTGATGAGAATGGTTCTTTCCGGTCCGTAGCGAAGGACGTAATGGTAATTGGTCACTTTGCCTTCATGAATTTTTACAAAATCAGTGTACACGCCCTCTTTCCGTAAAGCTTCCAAACATTCTTTGCCAAACTTGTCATGACCCAAGTTTGTGACCAATCCTGTCTCGAGACCCAATCTATGAGCGGAAACAGAGGCGTTTGGCGAATTGCCGACTGCCGGTATTACCACTACGTTATCGTAGGGTAACTTACTTCCAAAAGGCATGTGGAGGGTTTTTCTGCCTGTGTCTAAATCGACCGAAACATCCGCCTGATCTATATTTAACTGTATAAACGCATCAATGAGAATATCTCCGATCGCGACAAAATCATATTGTTGTGACATATACAATTGAGTATACCATCCGCGTCCGACGTCAAGGCTTCAAATTACTTCACATTTCGGGGGATTATGCTAGGCTATTTCGCATGACTATAACATTATCTGTCACTAAACGTGACGAAGCGACAACAACGGATAAATTAAGAGCTAACGGCATTGTACCGGCGGTGGTTTATGGGCCTAAGCAAGAGCCTGTTCATATCGCGATTGACGGTAGAGAATTTGATAAAGTGAGAAAAGAAGCGGGGGAATCGACCATTGTTGAACTGACAGGTTTGGAAAAACCCATCGAAGTGTTGATAAAAGAAGTGGATTTTAATCCGCTAAAACAGCAGATCATGCACGCTGATTTTTATGCTATTGAAAGAGGTAAAGAAATGACGGTTCATGTCGGGCTTGAGTTTATTGGTGAGGCACCAGTCGAGAGTTCTCGCGCCGGTTCTGTTACCAAAGTTCTTCATGAAATTGAAGTAACTTGTCTACCAAGAAATCTCCCGTCTCATATAGACGTAGACATCAGTTCGCTAGTTGAGGTGACAGACAAGATTCATGTCAGCGATCTTAACATACCGGAAGGAGTGACTGTCGAAGGTGATTTGGATGATATCGTCGCGGTTGTTAGTGTAACTAAGGAAACATCCGAAGAGGAAGACACAGACTCGTCAGTTGACATGGACTCAATCGAGGTTGAATCAAAAGGAAAAATCGCCGAAGGTGAGGAGGATAAGTCATAATAACTTTCTCATCCAGACACACTGAATAAAATTCTGATATAATACCGGTATGGCACGAACGTTTCTGTCCGGTATTTTGGTTTTGACTTTTATAATTTCACCGTTTGTTGTGTTGGGTGAAACCGAGAAAGAACGTCGAACCAGGTTGGAGACCGAACTACAGAATGTAGAAAGACAAATACTGACACAGCAAAGATTGGTTGAAGACAAGCAACAAGAAAGACAATCTCTCGAAAGGGATATATCAATCATCGAAGGTGAGATAAAAAAGACCCAGCTTGGTATTCAAGCGAGAGCGGTTGCGATTGAACAGTTATCCGACCAGATTGGTGAGAAAGAAGTTGTCTTGGATATACTATCCGACAAGTTGAAACGACAAAAAGTGTCTCTCGCCGATTTGGTGCGTAAGTCAGCTTTGCTTGAAGACTACTCATTGGTGGAGGTTATGTTGAGCAAACAAAGCTTCTCGGAATTTTTTACTGATGTGGCAACTTACCAAGCCATTAAAGAATCACTCAATGAATCACTGGCAGTTCTCCACGGTATCAGGCGTGACACGGTTGAACAAAAGAATGAACTGGAAAACAAGCAAGAGACGGAGGCTGAGATGAAAAGAATTCAGGAATTGCAGAAAAAAGAAATCGAAACAAAAGAAAGAGAGAAGACTCGGATTTTGACGGTTACAAAGGGTCAAGAAGAAGCTTATCAGACGTTGTTGGAATCACAACAGAGAACAGCCTCTCAGTTAAGAAGTGCTCTTTTTGAACTCTTGGGTGGGGGAGGCGGTATTCCGTTTCCGGAGGCTGTTAGTCTTGCTCAGTATGCGTCGCGCGTGACCGGGGTTGAAGCCACTTTGATTTTGGCGATTTTGGAACAAGAAACCAACATCGGCTCTAATCTTGGTAGCTGTCTCTTTACCGATAGTCACAGCTCGCGACCGGTTATGCATCCGACTCGTGACGAACCAGTCTTTTTGGCCATTGCCGGAATACTTGGTTTTGATCCTTATTCGAGAACGGTGTCTTGTCCGATTATGCAAAATGGTTCGCGAGTCGGTTGGGGTGGCGCAATGGGACCGTCACAATTTATTCCTTCGACCTGGGCAATTTATGGCGGTATCATAAATATTGGTGGTAATTGGGTGTACGACAAAGGCGCAGATGCGATTCGAAAAATTAACGGAAACAATACCCCAGCCAATCCTTTCAATAACAAAGACGCTTTTATCGCCACAGCACTTTTGCTACGCGACAATGGCGCCAACGGTAGCTACGGTGGAGATCGTCTCGCGGCGCTTCGTTATTACGCCGGTTGGGGCGGAGCATCTAATCCGGCTAACGCCTTCTACGGTGATCAGGTGATGAATCGTAAAGCCAGGCTCGCGAATGAGATTAAGATTTTGGGGTCTTAAAACTTTACTTCGGAGTTAAGAGTCGTTACTGTTAAGAGTAGTATAAGTTGGGCAAGGAGAAAATATTGTGTACGTTAAAGTAAGAGATGTGTTAAAGATGTTCTTGGATACTTTGGATCCAGAATCAGATCAGGATCAAAGAAATTTCATAAATATAGTCCGCACTGCAATTAATGAGGAGTCTCATTTGTATTACGAAAAGAGTAATTTGTTGGAAGCCATCCTTTCAAATATTGTAAGTACTAATGAAGGAGGTCGTATATCAGATCCATTGAATTCGATGTTACTCGCTATGCAGATAGCTACTTGGGTGAATAGTGCAAGTCATGTCAAATAATACTTTAGACAAGGCCACCACGGAAGGTGGCTATTGCTTGTTGTCAAAATCGAAACATTTGCTATAGTGTCGCCACAAAAAGTAGGTGTGTTTAATTATTATATTCCGGTAGCTGGCGGGAAAAATCAAAGATTTTTCCCGCCAGCTACACCGAATACGCCGAAGTATTTGTAATATGAAAAAAGACATTCATCCCAAAAATTATCGCAAAGTAATCTTTCATGATAATTCCAGTGGCGAGCGCTTTCTGATCGGTTCTACCGTGGAAACCAGCGCCACCGACAAATGGACCGATGGTAAAGAGTATTCACTAAAACAAGTTGATGTAACAAGTGCATCACATCCGTTTTACACCGGACAAGAAAAAGTTATGGATACCGCCGGTCGCGTTGATCGTTTCAAGCAACGTGCATCAAAGGTCAGAGACAGAAAGAGTAAATCTTAAATACAAGTTAAGATGTGTCACAGGTGCAAATCTGTGACACATTTTCAATTAGGTTCTATAGAAAAAATCGAAGTTGGTATTACTGTCTTGCTTGATATTGTAACAAGATTAAGTACTATTGATTCACGATATGGAATTCGATACCGAAAAGCTGAAAGAATTTAAGAACAATCAAAAAACGCAGTTCTTGGCGTCGCAGTTTGAGAGTGAGCTGGAGAAATTGAGGGAAGCGGAAGAATTGGCTTGTAGCGACCCGGAAATGGCCGAGCTGGCTAGGGAAGAAATTGCAACTCTCACTAAACAACTGGAAGGACAGTTTTCTGACATGGATAAAATTATCGAGTCCGACAAAGAGGAAGAGACAAAACCATACGGAGTGATGCTCGAAGTAAGAGCCGGGGCCGGAGGAGACGAAGCGTCACTTTTTGCTACTGAATTGGCAAACATGTATTTAAAGTATGCCGAGCTTAACAATTGGCCGACTTTTCGCTCTCACGTATCGGCAACCGAGGCCGGGGGATATAAAGAGGCTTCTTTTGAAATAATGGGTAAAGACGTCTATGATCACTTGAGATATGAAACCGGTGTCCATCGAGTACAGAGGATACCGGCGACTGAAAAACAGGGAAGAATTCACACTTCAACCGCTTCGGTTGCTATACTGCCAATGCGTAAAAAATCCACCATCGAGATTAATCCCGGAGACATCGATATGGAGTTTTCGAGATCAGGTGGGGCCGGCGGACAAAACGTTAATAAGGTGGAGTCCGCGGTACGATTAATCCACCGTCCGACGGGAATTGATGTTCGATGTGAAAGTGACAGAACACAACTTAAGAACAGAATCAAAGCTATGGAAATGCTAACCGCTAAGCTTGAAGCGCTTCATGAGGAAGAGGAAGCGAAGAAACACGCTGAAACTCGCAAGAATCAAATCGGCACCGGAGATCGTTCAGAAAAAATCCGTACCTATAATTTCCCGCAAAACCGTATTACCGATCATAGAATCAAACAGTCATGGCACACTATAGAATCAACTTTAGCGGGAAACATAGCACCTATTGTTGAAGCTTTGCGTATGGTGGCTACGGAGGAATAGGCAAACTAATCTCACGAACAGCAGTCAATCAGACTGACTATTGCTTTTTATGGTATTTGTTGTATAGTATCTGGGGAGAAGAAATAACTTTTCAATTATTGAGGAGAGCTAAGATGGACACATACGATGAGATTGAAAGTTTGCTGGACGAATTCGAGCAATGCTTGCTGGATGGATATGGAGAGGATCCTATCGATCCGGGCAGAGTCTCTATACTGTTTTTTTTCTTAAAACCTGTTGGTGAACTCGTGGGTATCGGTGCAGAGGTTGTTCCACACCTCCAACAGCGCTTGGAGAAGTTAGTCGGCCATGATAAGGATCATATTCTAAATCAAAGTAATAGCAGACAAACCTCGTATATAGGTTACTTGATTTTAGCTGATGTGTTGAGTTTATTGCCTGACGTCGAGATATCTCAACCTTTAAGTCAGTTAATCGAGGGTGCCGGTGCAACTTACTTTAGAGACAGAATCCATCTCTTTAGACAGCGACGAGTTTAGTTCGTTTCGTCTGAATGAATGGGCCGGAATTGTCTTAGACAGTCCGGCCTTTTTCTTTCCTGAAAACGGTTTGTAATTCAAAATTTTTAATTTGCGTTCAAGAATTGGCTGTGGTACTATCTCGCGACTAGCGTGTTACCTGGGTTTTTGTATTACAAACCCACGTAGCGCTTTTAAGACCCAGACCGCCATTCTTGTAATGATCGGTTGTCTAGACCAGGAGTGTTTTATTATTAACTTTCATTCCGGATCAGAATCTCACATGGGTCGCTATAAATTATTATGTCAATTACAACAGAAAAAACACCACTGATAGATCGGCTTTTCAAAGCCGGGTCACATTTTGGTTTCAAAAAAGCCAGACGCCATCCGACAGTCGCTCCGTTTCTTTTTACCACAAAGGACGGTAACGATATTTTTGATCTTGAAAAGACCGCTTTATCAATAGAAAAAACTAAAGAAATGCTCAAAGAGGCCGGTCTTCAGGGCAAAACGGTACTTTTAGTTGGAACAAAAGATGAAGTCTCCAGAATTGTAAAGGCGGTTGCCGAAAAAGTGGCCACTCCCTACGTGACCAACCGTTGGATAGGAGGTATGTTAACTAATTTTGCTGAGATGAAGAGACGTATCAATCGCCTGGAAGAATTGAATGCGGAAAAAGAATCAGGTGAGCTCGAAAGAAAATACACTAAGAAGGAACGAGTACTTATCGGTCGTGAGGTGGCCAAATTAGATTTTAATTTCAGTGGCATTTCTTCACTTAAAAAAATGCCAGACTACATATTGGTGGTTGATCCTCGACACGATTCCATAGCGGTAACCGAAGCTAGGGATAAAAAAATTCCTGTCATAGCGATAATGAGTTCTGATTGTGACGTCGCTAAAGTCAAGTTCCCTATCGTAGCCAATGATTCGCTACAGACTAGCGTGTCTCTTATTTTGAATGAGCTCACTGCTTCCTATGCGGAAGGTAAGTCTTCCTATACACCTACACCTAAATCCGCTGACTCTCAATCGAGAGTTTCGGTTAGACGCAAGGTTGCATAGCGGTTTTGGTTGTAGCAAGGTCTAATTTATTTAGTTCATTTATATTTTATGGAAATAACATCGGCACAATTAAAAGAATTACGAGAAAAGACTGGAATTTCAGTGATGCAATGTAAGACTGCGTTGGAAGAGGCTGGAGGGGATATGGACAAAGCGGTTATTATTTTGAAGAAAAAGAGAAGTGAGGCCGCGGATAAAAAATCCGATCGAGTGCTGGGAGCGGGAGCGGTTGGAGTCTACGTTCATAATACAAACGAAGTCGCAGCTATGGTGTTGCTGGCTTGCGAAACCGATTTTGTGTCCAAGAATGAGGAATTTGTTGCTCTTGCGAAAGATATCGCAATGCATGTTGCTGCCACGAACCCAGGTTATATAAACAGGGATGAATTACCTGAAGAAGTAGTAAAGAAAGCCAAGGAAGTATTTGCGACTGAAATAGAAGGTAAACCGGCTGAAATGCAAGAAAAAATAATGGAAGGGAAATTGGCTTCCTATTTCAAAGATCAAATTTTGCTCGAACAAGATTTCATTAAAAATCCCGAGACGACTATCGGTGAAATGGTCAAGGGTGCTGTGCATAAATTCGGAGAAAATGTGTCGGTTGCAAAAATAGCCCAAGTGTCTGTAAAATAGTCGAATGATATTTCCCGCCACTATTTCATTTGTTGGAAGTATTTTGGTTTTCATCATTCTCTGCGCGGGGATACAAAAAGAACGTCGGCGCGGTCGACGTTTTTTTGCGACCAGTCTCAGAAACTGGTTGGATGAAAAGATCGATAAACTCGGTCGATGGGTAATTATGAGCTGGGATCATTTCGTTAAGTATATTGTACAGCTAAATTGGTACTACAGTATCCATTCTGTTTTGAAAGGAATCTTAAGAGTGATTGTTAAGTTCTACACTTATTTCGAAAACGTCTTTGAAGTAAACAGAAGTCGGACAAAACAACTCCGGGCGGAAAAAAGACAGTTGAGCAAAATGAATCATCTGCGACAAATGGCTGAGCACAAAGAAGACGTGGCTCTATCGCCAGCCCAAAAACAAAAATTGCGGAAAAAGAAGTTGGAAGAAAAACATTGATGTTTTCTGAACAGCAGAAAAGATGGAAAATATATTTTTTTTCTGATAGGATACAGACCGCAATCAGGTTAGTTCCGATAGTTTTTAGATAAGCCACCTTAGCTCAGTGGTAGAGCATCGGTTTTGTAAACCGCAGGTCGTCAGTTCAAATCTGACAGGTGGCTCCAAAAAGAAGGAAGTGGTGAGAGACTCTAGACTCCGGGTTTGCTATTTCTGTTTCCGAATAAGTTCACGACGTATTTTACTGGCAATGATTTATAACAAAGATATTTTTAATTACGCCCAATACTTTCTCGACTAAGTTTTTGTAAACCTATTGATTATGTGTCCAACTGCGTAAAATAGCTTTATTTTAGGCTGAAATGGGTATATACTCGCCAAGTAAATCTATGTCCCAAAAAGACTTGTCGCATTTACTACCGTATGCCAGGAGGAGTGATTTCAAGGTAGCGAGAGCATCGGAGTTGGTTGGTAGAGACCGATATTTTTTTCGCTTTCTGGAGGTTGTGCCCGGTGTGGCCTCCTGGGGGGCACTGATTGGGATCGTGTTGGCCTCGATGTACGCTCCTTTTTTCGCTGCCTATTTCATCATTGCTTTTTCAGTATATTGGGTTTTGAAAACAGTCTTTCTTTCTGTTCACGTGAGACATAATTGGAAGCGACTCAAGCACCATATGGAGCTTGATTGGCAACAAATGGTTGGCCGTTTTGAATATGATAAATTTTACCACTTAGTAATTTTCCCCTTCTACAAAGAACCCAGGGAGGTCCTGGAAGAAACATTACTTGGCCTCACCAAAGCCAAGTACGACGCTAAAAAGTTGATTGTGGTTCTGGCGTCGGAAGAGAGGGCAGGGAAGGACGCGACCGCACTAGCTTATGAAATGGAAAAAAAGTTTTCCTCGCAATTTGGTCACTTTCTCGTCACGGTTCACCCTGCTGACACCATGGGAGAGATTGCCGGCAAAGGTTCTAATACTCACTTTGCCCTGCACGAAGTAAAAGAAAAAATCATTGATCAGAATCACATTCCCTATAAAAATATAATAACTTCGATTTTTGATGTTGATACGGTTATCTACCCAGACTATTTCAACTGCCTGATTTGGCACTTCATGACGGTCGAAAATCCTTACAAAAGCGCTTTCCAGCCGGTACCTCTTTTCACAAATAATTTATGGGAAGCAACGGCTCTCGCTAGAGTAATGGCCATGTCAAGCACTTTCTGGCAAATGATCATGCAAGAACGTCCAGAGAAAGCAGCAACATTTTCTTCCCACTCCGTCAGTTTTCAGGCCCTTTACGAAATCGGTTATGGTCAGGCCAATGTGGTAAGTGAAGACTCCAGGATATTCTGGAATTTATTGATTGCGAATAACGGTAATTTTGAAGTTGTTTCGCTGTCCTACCCGATTGCCATGGATGCTACGACTGCTCCGACTTTACGAGGTACGATTGCCAATATCTATCGCCAACACCGACGTTGGACATATGGGGTGGAAAATTGGTGTTATATCATTTATCATTTTTCCAAGAACAAAGCCATTCCTTTTAAAAAACGACTGACGATAGCTGTTTTGCAGGGGGAGGGGTATTGGTCTTTGGTTACCAACCCAATAATGCTTTTTATTCTCGGTTGGGCACCGATCTTTTTGGGCACCAGAGAATTTCATGAAACGGTACTTTCTTACGAATTGCCGATTATGGTCAGAAATCTACTCATCGTCGCCATGTTTGGCTTAGTTGTGTCGTCGGTTATTTCGTTATCGCTGACTCCGCCTCGCCCCGATGGACACAGCCGTTTTCGTTACATTGTCATGACCTTGCAGTGGATAATGGTGCCGATGACGATGATTGTGTTTAGCGCTATACCCGGCCTTGATGCGCAGACAAGGTTAATGTTGGGGCGATACATGGGATTTTGGGTGACACCCAAGAGAGAAAAATAATTATGACGATAGAACCGCAAATTGGTGAATTATCACATAAACGCCGACAACGATTCTTTTTCG
This sequence comes from Candidatus Nomurabacteria bacterium, assembly GCA_023898585.1. Lineage (GTDB taxonomy): Bacteria > Patescibacteriota > Minisyncoccia > Phycocordibacterales > UBA918 > OLB19. The sequence goes on from CP060229.1 coordinate 607,883, forward strand.
TGTTGGTATTTATTTTTATACTGGCGTTGCCGGCGCTTATATTCTATACGACCGGATACCGACTGAGTTTCGAAAACGAAGAGACCAGTATTGTTTCGACCGGGGGAATTTATGTTACGACCGACAATCTTGAAGTCAGTGTATACATAGATGATAAAAAAGAAGAAAAACCCCGCCTCTTTCGCTCGGCCTATTACATTCAAAACATCGCGTCGGGACAACATAGAATCGTGGTTCAACGTCCGGATTTGTACACCTGGGTCAAGGTACTGCCGGTTGATCCTCATATCGTTATAGAGGCATCGTCTTTCAATATGCCTCTTCTGCCACATTTGCGACCAATAACCAGATACACAACAAAGACAAACATGCCGGTATTTTTTGTGTCCTCGACTTCAATAGATGTTTTACCGGGGGCTACCTCCACCATCCCATATTTGCTCGCCACTTCGACAGCCACCTCGACTTTTAATCTGAACGAAGAATATATCTTCGTCGAAAGTCTTTTCAGCACGACTTCGACATCCAGCAAATCGGTTTTTGATATATTTTTGAATAATTTTGAACGCTTTGGTTTTGCCACCTCCAGTTCCGGTGTTGATGATTATGCACCAGAAGAGGAATTTATTCGAAACGGTAACTCAGTATTGATTGAAAGAGATAATGAGTTGTATGTCGTATGGCAAGGTGGCCTGAATAACATCCCGCACTATTTTTGTGTATCCGGTATCAGACCAAGCTCTACAGCCAAACGCTATGGACAACATGTCGCTGACGAGATAAAAAGAATGTCAATCTCCACCTCGAGCCCTTTGCTGATTGATGGTAACAGAGTTTGTCGCTCGGAAATAAAACTTGATCGCCTGAGACAAGATGTTTATTTTTATGACTTCTTTCCTGATAATTCAGACCTGGTATTGTTACAGTTGGAAGACGGACTCTATGTAACGGAGATCGATGATCGTTCCTGGCAGAATTCACAAATGATCTATCCCGGAAAAGATTTTCGAGTGGTGGTGGAAAACAACGCGATTTTTATTGAAAAAAATGAGATGTATTTCGAGATTATTACGGAAATTGAACCGAAGTAATCACATGCTAGAATAAGAACTGTAAAATTTTATGAAAATACCAACTGGACATCAGCATCCAATCACCAGAATGATCTCAGAGATCAATAGTATTTTTTCCGAAATCGGTTTCGTCTTTGCTGAAGGACCAGAGGCAGAAACGACACATTACAACTTTGATCAACTCAATGTACCGAAAGATCACCCGGCTCGTGATATGCAAGACACATTCTTTTTTAAAGAGAAAGACGTGAGTGAACCAACGGTATTGCGCACGCATACGAGTCCTGTGCAGGCGCGATATATGGAAAGTCACAAACCACCAATTCGTATCATTGTGCCAGGGAAAGTATTTCGCAACGAAGCGACTGATGCTACGCACGAAGCACAGTTTTATCAGCTAGAGGGTCTGTATGTTGACAAAGGGGTGCATCTCGGTCACCTGAAAGGAACTCTTGAGTACTTTTTCTCCAAACTGTTTAGTGGTGAGACAGAAGTTCGTTTCCGACCGAGCTTCTTCCCATTTACTGAGCCGAGCGTGGAAGTCGATATGAAAATCGAGGGAGAAGGAAAGTTGTGTGGCAAATGGATCGAGGTTATGGGTGCGGGTATGGTGAATCCAAGAGTGCTTAGTAACTGTGGTATTGATCCTGACGTGTACTCTGGTTTTGCATTTGGTATGGGTATCGATCGTCTGGGGGTGATGAAGTATGGCATTGAGGATGTGCGCGACTATTATTCGGGTGACTTACGATTCGTTAATCAGTTTTAAAGTATGGAAGTAATACATAGCTGGCTCAAAGAATATCTTGGTAAAGCACTACCTGAAGCAAAGCAAATAGAAGATTTGTTGACGTTCCATGCATTTGAAATTGAGGGAGTTGAGGAACGGGTAGGCGAGACAATTATTGACGTGGATGTGTTGCCAAACCGTTCCAGTGACAGTCTCTCACACCGTGGCGTAGCGCGAGAGGTAGCCACCTTACTTGATGTGCAGTTAGAGACAGATCCATTAACTCAAGATATCACCATTGGGACTGGTTCTAAGGTTACTCTACATATTGAAGACAAAGAGTTGTGTCCTCGGTTCACCGCGGCTGTGATTACTGGTGTGAAAGTAAAAGAGTCTCCCACTTGGCTTAAGCAAAAGCTGGAGGCACTTGGCCAGCGTTCTATTAACAATGTGGTGGACGCGACTAACTATGTCATGTATGGGATCGGACAACCAACCCATGCTTTTGATTTCGATAAAATGGGGAAAGATACTGAAGGTCGAGTGAATATCACCGTTCGTCTTGGGAAAGCAGGTGAAGAACTAACGCTGCTGACTGGCGAGCACATTACATCCGATCCTAACATGTTGCACCTCGTTGATGGTAATACTGACACTTTGCTTGACTTGGCGGGTATCAAAGGTGGCGCTGCAGCGGAGTTAACTAAAGATACAATGAACATTGTTGTGACTAGTGGTAACTTCAACTTCAAGTCAGTGCGCCAGACTGCGCGTAAAGTACGAATTACCACCGACGCTTCTAACCGATTCCAAAATCAGCCATCCCCAGAGTTAGCAGGATATGGTCTCCAGGAAACTGTACGACTTATCTTGGAGCTGGCTGGTGGTGAAAATGACGGTATGGTAGATGCGTATCCATTGCGTCCAGAAACCGTTGTAACCAAAGTGCGAGTTGAGAAAGTCAATGACCTGCTCGGTCTCTCACTATCTGTTGAGGAAGTAAAACACATCATCGAGCGCATAGGTGCGACGGTGGAAGAAAAAGGCGGGGGTGTGCTTGTGGCAACAGCACCATGGGAACGAACCGACCTTGTGATCGAAGCGGACTACATTGAAGAAGTGGGGCGCATTCATGGTTTGTCTAACATAGAGCCAGTTGTCCCAGAAGCAGCACCACTCATTGAGGTCAATAAACGGCAGTACTATAGCGAGAAGGTGCGGCACACACTCATGGCAGTTGGCTTTTCTGAGGTCATTACTTCATCATTCCTTAAAAAAGCGGAGATACAGCTGCAAAACGCACTGGCTGGTGATAAGAGCTACATCCGCAATACGTTGTTAAGAAATATTACTGCCGTACTTGATGCTAATATTGTGCACTGCGATCTGCTCGGTATTCCAGATGTGCGCGTGTTCGAGATTGGTGCGGTTTTTGATAAGACTGAAAGCGGAGTGGGGGAGCATTTGGCGCTGACTCTTGGTGCGCGTACTAAAGGTAATGGCTACAACCCGAAAGATGACCAGGTGTTGGAAGTGGGGCAGAAAGCGGTCGAGAGTGTGTTGGGTGAAAAATTAGATTGGAAGATAGAAAAAGGGGTAGCAGAACTTGATCTTGGTGCTGTGCTGGAAACGCTTCTTGTGCCAACAGGGTACGAACCATATGAGAAACCAGCAGTCGTTTCATTTCGGCCAATTGTGCCATATCCAGCTATTGCTCGTGACATAGCGCTGTGGGTGGCCGGCGACGATGAGGCTTCCGAGGTGGCAGACATCCTCACTGCCGCCGCCGGCCCACTGCTTGTCCGACATGACCTTTTCGACACCTTCGAAAAAGATGATCGTACGAGCTACGCCTTTCGTCTCGTTTTTCAGTCCCCAGAAAAAACCCTCACTGATGAAGAGGTGAACAAAATTATGGACGAGGTGTACGCGGTGGCAAAGAAAGAGGGTTGGGAGGTGAGATAGTTTTATATGTAATCAAAAACAAAAAAGCCGGTCTACATCTTATTTCTCACCAGCGCTACGCGCACCTCAATTAGGGTGGTGGTTCGAAATAAGACGTGAGCCGGTTTTCTCTTGTGTGCGTAGCCACCCAAGCCACTTCCGCTAAGTAGACTCACCGTCCTTGCGGACAGCGGTTTGGGGATGGTAGCGGAAGCGGCTTTTGCGAAAACTGACCAGCCTGAACCTATGAGAGGTCAAACCCCTCATAAAAACGGAATGGTGAAAATGGCAGGACGGGAAGTATGATAAAAAAGTCCCGCATCGTGTTAATGATGCGGGGCGGTTTTTCAGGGCGAAGCCTCTACTCACAAATCTTGAGTTTTACCCAACAGTTCAGCGTATCGAGGATTATCCCTTCGAAACTGTGTTTCCAGGGCCATTCGCTCCCGGTCGCTTTTTCGGGTGTATTTCAGATAGAGAAGTGACACCAATAATGCACCAACTATGGCGGTTAGCAATGCGATAGAAAAAGTGTAACTAAATCCTGTAGCAAGCAAAGATTCAATGTTGTTGACTGTTAACCAAATGACGACTGAAAAATATGTGAATATGAGTGCCACTATAAACGTACCATCATGACCCCAAATCCCTAATCGTTCATTCGTGAATTCCTGGAGTCGTTTTCTCCAGGTGTTCCACTCTTCGGTACATACATTTGCCTGAACATATTGAGTCTCGTGCATATGAGGTTCGTCATCAGTGCTGCAGATCAAACACTTAGCCATCCTCTCATTGATAGGGTGGTCTAGTCCAGTGGCTTCGTCGTGGAAGAAGCGAACTTTCTGCTTCGTTGTCATGGTAAGAACTCCTTGCAGGGTTTCCTGCATTGTAAATTCGCTGTTATTTATATAACGAAGTATGTATTATGTCAAAAAACCCCGCACACGTGTAGTGGCGGGGTCGTCGATTTGAGATTGTTTGGTCAGGTCAGTTTTCGGCCGCCGCCTTGACTATGCGCCTGAGCAGTTCCGGACCCAAAGCTACAGTCAAGAATCCGATACAAATGAGCACGGATCCAAGCAGAGCGTTAAGCCACGCATTGGGCAGGAAGGGTCCTGTCACGTCAGATAAGATCCTGACTCCAAACATAAGGGTGATTCCGCCTGCGGCGATGAGTAAGAAAAAGAGCTTAAGCTGCAGTGTTTTGAGTTTGTCGCTCTTCTTCAAAAGACTGAGTGTGTTTTCCACGGTTTCCTCCTTAAGGTTCAGTGGTGGAACCGAATTATTTAATCATAAATTAAGCATTAAGTCAATAAATAATTACTCAACAAACCAGTCTAAAAGGAAGAGATTTTTGGGTAAAAAAATGCTATAATGGGCGCTAATTTATTGATTATTTTTATTCTGTATGCCAGCGAAAAAACCAGCCAAAAAAGCCGTAAAAAAGAACGGACATCATTACGACGCTTCTTCCATTTCGGTCCTTGAAGGATTGGAACCGGTTCGGAAACGCCCCGGAATGTACATCGGCACAACCGGTCCGGACGGACTCCATCACTTAATATGGGAAGTGTTTGACAACTCGCGCGATGAAGCGATGGGTGGTTTTGCCGACAGAGTGGAAGTGGCTTTGTTGCCTGATAATTACATACGGGTGGTCGACAACGGTCGCGGTATTCCGGTTGATATACACAAACAAACCAAAGTTTCCGCCCTTGAAACCATCCTCACCACCCTTCACGCCGGCGGTAAATTTGGAGGAGAAGATTCCGGCTACAAATCATCCGGAGGCTTGCACGGAGTCGGTGTGTCGGTGGTAAATGCTCTCTCGACTCACATGATCGCTGAGGTTCATCGTGACGGTGCTTACTGTATTCAGGAATACAACATCGGTAAAGCCAAAGCTAAGGTTAAAAAAGTCGGCGCTTCCAAACTAAACGGCACCATCATTACTTTCAAAGCCGATCCCGATATTTTTAGTGTCATAGAGTATGACTATAAGCGAATTGTCAGTCGTCTTCGTCAGCAAGCGTATTTGGTCAAAGCCATGCATGTTACCGTTATCGATGCTCGTGAACTGGACGAAAAATCACAAGCAAAACTCGATCTAAAAGGTAAGCAATATTTGGCCGATGAACACCTGGAAGTGCCGTCGCAGAGTTTTTATTTTGAAGGAGGTCTCCGTTCGCTAGTTTCTTTCAGTAACAAGTACCAGAAACCGATTCATAAAAATATTTTTTATGTTGAGAAAAATGACGCCACTCCCGAGGTGATGGCGGTCGAGGTTGCTTTACAATACGTTGATGATATTGCTCCTCGTATCACAGCTTTTGCTAACAACATCTACAATCCCGAGCAAGGTACTCACGTAACCGGTTTTAAAACGGCTCTGACTCGAACTCTTAACAATTACGCTAAGAAAAATAATTTTTTCTCAGTCAAAGATAAAGACACCGGCTTTACCGGAGATGATGTGCTTGAAGGGATTACCGCGGTGATATCGATCAAGATGGGGTCTGACATTCAGTTTGAAGGTCAAACCAAAGCTAAGCTAGGATCGGTGGAGGCGCGTGGCGCGACAGAATCAGTCTTCAGCGAAGCTTTTAACGCTTTTCTGGAAGAGAATCCCGACGACGCCAAGGCTATTGTTAACAAGGTGATCATTGCGGTAAAAGCTCGGAAGGCAGCTAAGGCGGCTAAGGACAGCGTGCTTCGAAAGGGAGCTCTGGAAGGCATGTCTTTGCCGGGCAAGTTGGCCGACTGTCAGAGTAAGAAGGCGGAGAACTCAGAAATTTTCATAGTGGAGGGAGACTCGGCTGGTGGTTCGGCTAAAATGGGTCGTGATCGAAAGACTCAAGCAGTGTTGCCTCTTCGAGGTAAGATTCTTAATGTCGAACGGGCTCGTATCGATAAAATGCTGGCTTCGGAGCAAATCAAGAATTTGGTGATAGCACTAGGTACGGCCATTGGTGACGTTTTTGATGTTTCCAAGTTACGCTATCATAAAATAATCATTGCGACTGATGCTGATGTTGACGGAGCACACATAAGGACTCTGTTGCTGACACTTTTCTTCCGTTACTTCAGGCCTCTTATCGATGAGGGGTATGTCTATATTGCTCAACCACCTCTCTATAAAATTCAAAAAGGCCGTGATTCGCGTTACGCATTCACCGACGAAGAAAAGTTCGCTATTCTTAAAGATATGGGCGAAGACGTCAACGAAGATGTTCCCGACGAAGAAGAAAGTGAAGAGGAAGAATCGGAAACAGTCGGTAAAAAAGGAGGCAAGGTTCGTATTCAAAGGTATAAGGGTCTCGGTGAAATGAACGCTGAAGAATTGGCTGAAACAACTATGAAAATCGAGAATCGAATTTTGAAACAAGTGTCAGTAGATGATGCGCAGGAAGCAGACAAAGTATTCGACATCCTGATGGGAACTGATGTGTCAAGCAGAAAATCATTTATTCAGAGTAACGCGAAGATGGCGACTTTGGACATTTAGAACCTATGGTGAAAATAATTTCCGTAGCTCTTATTGTGTTGATTTTTGTGTTGGGAGCGTATTATTTTTTGATGCAAAATCGACAACCAACCAAGCAAGAAATATGTGCGAGTTACGATGGGGGACTCCGTGGAGGATCGTGCCTTGAAGGTGCGCCTGATTACTGTCGAGTGGTAATTTATCGGGCTGGTTCGGATTCGGGAATGCAGGATGGAGGAAGTTGCGGATATGCTGAACAGTAAAGAAAACTGCCTAGCAACGAAGTGCCAGGCAGTTTTACTGAGTTTAAGTCAATGGTTACTTAATGAACGATGCTGTTTTTACGAATCTGTCATTCAGTGAGTTTCTGTCAGTTGCTTCATCTATCGTCACTACGAATTCATGGATCGGATCTTTGTTGGTAGAGAAACCAACAGCCAGCACTGCCCGCTCATTTGGTTTTAGTGGTTTTTGTTTTTCCGAGGAATAGGTACTACCATCAGGCAAGGTCACTTTAAAGTCCCACTCCTTTGAAGTTTTCGAACCGAGATTTATGACTTCAAACTGAATGGCACCGTTACTGTTTTGCTTTATTGGTCCAGTGTAAAAAGCACCACTTTTAATTGTTCCCAAATTTAAGAATTTTGTCGATAAGTCGGTACGACCATTGGGGTCCGAGACAGGGATAGTATAGATGAATTTTTGCTCATAAGTCGGTTTGGACGGCTTTGTAGCGACAGTAGCAACTGTGTCAGTTGTGGTTTCTGTATCGGTCTCTTCCTCGGTTTCGAATTCCGTCTTTGTCGATGCGTCACCGTTGTCATCGGTTGCGAAAACACTTTTCCTCTCGCTGTTAACAACGGTGATTGAGGCAGAGCCACTGTTTCGTGGCGTGGTGTCGTTGGTAGCCAGAAATGACACAGTATATTCGACGTCGGAATAACGGTCCTTCTCTGAGTCTATTGTCAGAGTAAGAGAATTCACATCACCAACATTGTAGTTTGTGTCGCAGGCAATGTTACGGATGCCTTCGATATTGGTTATATCGACAGCGACTCCCTCGCGACACTTATAAGAGAAGGTGAAACTGCCTTGTGTCTCTGTTTTGCCCCATGAAATATTTACGCTATCACCAGCGCTAATCAGGGTGTTGTCGCTACTTACCAACAATGGATTCTCGGTAGCGTCGCTAGTGTCATTCGTATTCAACCTTTGACCTTGATTTATTCCCTCGGCTAAGGAAGCAAGGGACGAAAAAGCGCCGGGCAAGACGTTTACCAACTGTATTGAAAGCCAAGCTATTAAAACGATAATACCGATAAAACCGGCGACTGCCAGAGATTTGAGAACCGAATCTTTTTTGTTTTGTGTAGCATCATTCATAATGCGCGAAAACTACCACTGTCATGGCGAATTGTCAATGTACAAAAGCTGATTATTTACGTACTCTGAATATTGGTTATTTGATTGCAGGGGGCAGGGTCACCGATCCGACATATGTGCTTAGACATTACCTTGCTTCATTGACTTTTGGTGAAGTAATGCTATAATTTTAACATTGATTTTAATGATTGAGTCATGAACACCATTTTCGAAAAGATATGGGAGAAAAAGTTTGTGTTTTTGGGCACGTTTTTTCTGGTGTTCACTTTGTCATACATTGTCCTTCTGGCCGTTGATTTCTTACCCGAGCCGGTAACTAAAACAGAAGAATCAAAATCAGGGACCGACCAAGAGTCCTCCAAAGAATCTGCATCCGAATTGGATACTGAAGATGTTGAAGCGGTTGATGTATCGGGTGATGACATCTCCGCTCTTGAGATTGAATCAACGTCAACAGAGGATTTAGCAGTCAACGATAGTGAAGCGGTGAAACCAATCAGGATCGCGATCGCTAAAATTGACAAGGACATAGCTGTTCTTAATCCCACTTCTCGCACCATAGCCGACTTGGACGAGGCGCTACTTGGTGGTGTCGTAAGACATCCCGACTCAGCCACTTTGGCCCAAGAAGGTAACGTTTTTATTCTCGGCCACTCCAGTTATCTGCCTAAAGTCTTCAATAAAAATTTTCAAGCATTTAATGGTATTCAAAATCTTGAATGGGGAGATGTGATTGAGGTTTATTCTGAGGATTCTGTATACAAATACCAAGTGGTAAAAGTTTACCGAGCCAAGGCCAATGATGTGACAGTTCCTATCGCCGGGACAGGTAAAATGCTTACCTTGGCAACCTGCAACAGCTTTGGTAGTACCGACGATCGGTATATAGTGGAAGCAAAACAGATAGAGGTGGAAACCATCTAGCAACTTGACAAAAGGTGAATTTACGGTACATTATTAAATAATAGTGTTCTCCCGGTTGTACGGTTTATTTATTTAGTTCGTTTTCCTTGACGCATGTTTCTTTGTTGTTTCGTAAGCTTTGTTACTCTTGTGTATATATGGTGTAGGCAGGAGTATTAATTTTATGAATAACCAAGATACTCGCATTATGAAAAAATATTCAAAGACCATTGCCAGTGTGATGGTGGTTTTTGCTATGACACTGTCAGCTGTGGCAAACCCATTTCTAACTGTGGCGGCATTCGATCAGTTTGATTCCCAATTTGGTTTTGACAATTCCTTTAATTTTGACAAGGACTTCGAATTTTCAAATTCTCAAGGATCGTCGAATGGAAACACTTTCGAATCCACCACTCCCGGTCAGGTGATAACCTCATCATCAGAGACATTCACCGAATGTGTTCTCGAAGCTAGTCACGATGTTGTGACGGTGGGAGACAATATTACTCTCAACTGGCGAACCAGTGGTTTTGACAGTATCACTATCAACGGCCAGTCTGTTTCTGGTAACAGTGGTTCTAAAGTCATTACCAATTTGCGTGAAAACTCCACTTTTACACTGCAGGCCTTGAGCAACAGTGGTTCAAGTTGTTTTCAGCAAGTACAAGTTACTTGTCTTCCTCCGGAAGAGCCGAAGGAATGTAAGCTTGAGATTGAGAAGACGGTAAACACGACTACCGCCGTACCGGGCGATAATCTTACCTATACAATCACGGTAAAAAATACCGGTGACGCCGACTGTACCGGAGGAGGGGTAAAGATCGAAGATGTAGTTGATAATAACCTGAGTTATTTGAGCCACCAATTAAGCGGTAATTTCAGTGCCGGTTACGGAGGTGATCCTGTCTACACCACCAACAATCGCACTCTGCATTTTAATGGCAATGTTCTAAATCCCGGTGAATCAGGAACTATTACTTGGATCGGTAAAGTAAACGCCCCCACTCAATGTGGAGACTTCCAGGTGAAGAATCAAGCCAAGGCTTCTGCCAAGGAACTAAATAATTTTCAGAGTTGGGTATACAGTCAAACTGTAAAAACTGACATTGATAATGATTGTCCGGAACCGGACGGGTGTGTGCTTGATGTCGATAAGACGGTAAACAAAACCACCGCTGTACCAGGTGATAACCTCACTTACACCATCACGGTAAAAAATACCGGTGACACCGATTGTACCGGGAGTGGTGTTTTGATTGAGGATGTGGTTGATCCGAACATCAGTTACCTGAGTCATAGTTTGAGCAATGATTTCCTCGCCGGATATCTTAATATTCCTGTCTACACCACCAACAATCGCACTCTGCATTTTAATGGCAACATCTTGACTCCCGGTGAATCAGGAACCATTTCTTGGGTCGGTAAAGTCAGCGCTCCTAATCAGTGTGGTGATTTTGAAGTTACAAACCAAGCCAAAGCAACGGCTGTTGAGTTGGATAATTTTCAGACTTGGGCATATAGCCAGGTTGTAAAAACTGTTGTCGATAATGACTGTGTGGTTGAGGATGAATTCGCCACAGTGGTTGCTCATAAAATTGTTTGTTCAAACGAGGCTGAATTGCCGAATTACGGTAACGATGGTCCGAACATTACATCCAACACCGCTACCGATTGGGTTGCTACTCACAACAGTTGTTCACTGGTTTCCGGATGGGAATTCGAATGGACCGACAACCAAATCAACGACCCCGGCGACACACTGATCGGCCGGGCCGGTTCACCTTGGAACACTTTTGGTCCAACTGATGGAAACGGAAAAACTTCAACCGTGATCAATCTAACCAATTTGACAAACGACCAAGTTTGGTTCAGGGAAGTGTTGCAAAATGGATATATTCCATTTACTCATGGAGCAAACGCCGGAACGAATATTGATAATGTTTCAGCTGAATTCTATTGTGGCAGTGACGTTATTAACTATGACAATCGAGATTATATACAAGGAATGCAAGATGATGGTGTCTATTATTGTGTAGCTTGGAATTCTCCGATACCAGAGGTACCCGCTCCAACCTGTGATTTGTTCACAGCCAATCCAACGGCCATAACCGCAGGCGACAGTTCGACTCTAACTTGGGAGACATCGCATGCTAGTCAAGTCTTCTTGAATAATGGCATCGGAGAGGTGGCACACGACGGCTCTATAGCTGTTTCTCCTCTAGCCGATATTGTCTACAAACTTACTGTTATTGGAGAGGAAGACAAGCGAGTTGAATGTGAAGTTCCTATTAATGTCTCTCTCGATTCGGTACCGGTTTGTGAATTGTTCACCGCGACTCCCAATTCACTTCCGTACGGAGGAGGAAGTGTGGCCTTGAATTGGAAAGTTTCTAATGCTTCCCAAGTGTCCATCTCTCCTTTGGTCGGTTCTGTTGAATTGATCGGCACACGAAATGTAAATGTAGCGGAAGGTACCACTTTCATTTTAACTGCGACTGATGACAATGGAGACAAGGTGACTTGCCCGGCTCCGGTTGCTGTGGCTGATCCGGAACCAGATCCTATCACATGTCAAAACAACGTCTCTTTCTCTGCTTCTGACACGTCCATCAGACGAGGTGGTTCATCCACTCTTACTTGGAGCACGACCGATATCGACTCAGTGTCTATAAGTGGTATAAACGAAACTTCGTTGTCAGGAAGTAAAAAAGTTTCACCCTCAAATGATATCACTTACACTTTAACCGCAACAAAAGGGAATAATTCAATAAACTGTCCGGTTTCGATTGATGTTTCGAGTGGTGGTGGCGGTGGAGGAAGTGTGTCACCAAGTTGTGAGTTGGATATTTCTGATACCAAAATTAAAGCTGGTGAGAAAATCACTTTGGAGTGGGACACATCAAGAGCGACCGAAGTAACACTGACAGACGACAAAGGTAAGGTTCTGTTTACAACGGATGATTACCTAGCTAAGGATAAAGTTGATTATTACGATGGCTCGATCACCCTGAAGCCAACCCGAGACACCGAATATACACTGTTGGCGGAACGAGGTTCAAGAGACGAAGAGTGTAAAGTAAAAGTTAAAGTCGAGGATGACGTGGTTGTTTTACAAACTAGAGACCAGCAACCATTGGTAGCCGGCATCTCTCTAAGTCAAGTGCCATACACCGGATTTGAAGCAGGTCCGATCATGACCGCTATGTTCTACATTCTTTTGATTGCTTGGGCAGTGTACGTCAGTTACCTGTTGGTGATACGAAGACAGGTGTCTTCAGTTGGTGGGGGAGGAGGTGAAGTGTTTTCCGTTAAAGAAGAAAAAAAAGCATCAATGCGACAGAAGGAGGAGTCAGTACGACCCGACGTATTTGTAGCTTCTGTTACGACAAGTCCCGCTCCGTCTGATGTCACCCCGGCTAATTTACCAACCGGTATGCCTGTTATCGGCTATGAAAATCACATTGAAGATGAGGGTGATGGTGAGACTGACGAGACAAACCCGCATCAAGTTGATGACGCTTTTGTCACCGCTTTGGAGAATCGCGCTCACAGTCAAAAAGCACTTTTGTCCAGCGATGCTGTACGGTACTTTATTGGAACAACTACAAATGAGGCGGAACGTAATGAAATACTTGATGTTGTTATCAAAGAAGCAAAAAACAATTATCCGCTTGAGGACGGTTGGATTGTGATAAATGAATCAAGAATGCGAAACCTTTGTGAAGTTTGTAAAAACAATAAGCAATCATCGGAATTCTCATCGTTTATCCCTGCTGTTGTGCCGGAAGGCACTGGCTCTCTTGCGGAAGCAATTGTAACCGGTAACGTGGTCGCCGCTTACCAAATGATCGGCAATCGACCAATGTTTGCTTTGGCTGATGCTTCGGCCGATCTTGACGCTCTGTATCGACAGAGGAAAGGAGGCAAAGAGCAAGTCTCAAATCTCTTGAAAAAGGAGTCAGAGAAATTGTCTGATGAAAAAATAAAAAATATGATTTCAGCTTTGACCGGGGCGTTAGATGGTGTATATACCGATGAAGCGTCTGCGGTAAAGATGGCGATCATGAAAGCAGTTAAGGAAGTATCGTAATCAAACTAAGGGTTACCCTTCGTAGCCAAAAAACAAAAGAGGCGCGCCCTTGGGTGCGCCTCTTTTGTTTTTTGCGTATTTTGTAGCATCGTAACACCCGAAAAACGACACAAATTACACGTCCGCTTCCGGGTTCAGTTTTTCGATAAGTTCTTCCACTTTGTAACTTTTCGACTCCATCGTATCTCGTGACTCAAGTGTAACAGTTTTGTCCTCCTTCTCCTTATCTCCCACCACTATGAAATAAGGCAGTCTCATCTTTTTGGCATTGCGTATTTTTTTACCCATACTTTCGTTAGAGGTGTCTATTTCCGTCCTGAAACCGGCTTCAAGTAGCTGTTGGTAAATTTCCATGGCGTACTCGTTATGTGTATCAGCAACCGGAATAACGGCAATTTGTGTCGGACAGAGCCAGAGTGGAAAATTGCCCGCGAAGTGTTCAATAATGATTGACATAAATCGTTCCAGAGAACCGGCAATGGCGCGGTGTATCATAACCGGACGTTCCTTCTTTCCCGTATTGTCTGTGTACTCGAGCCCAAAGCGCTCTGGCATAACAAAGTCAAGCTGAGCTGTTGCTAATTGCCACTCGCGACCGATGGCGTCCTTAAACATAAAATCCAGTTTGGGTCCGTAAAAGGCAGCCTCTCCCTCAACTCGTTTGTAGGGCAGGTTTAGTCTTGTGGCTACATTTTCCAGCATACTTTCAGCTTTAACCCAGTTTTCCGGATCGCCAAGATACTTTTCCGGTTCGGCTGGATTGCTGACTGAGAGCGATACCCAGAATTTATTTTTCTCATACATGCCGAGTGCGGTGTAGAATTTCTCAATCACTTTTACGATGTTTTCAACCTCTTGGTCTATTTGTTCGACAGTGCAAAAGACGTGCCCATCGTCTTGAGTGATACTGCGCACTCGGCCGAGTCCAAGCAGTTCACCTGCTTGTTCATCGCGATAGACCATCGTCGATTCGGCATAACGAATCGGCAGTTCTTTATAAGAACGAAGTTTGCTGTCAAAGATTTGCGTATGATGCGGGCAGTTCATCGGCTTCATAACAAACTCTGCGTCAGTCTTGCCTTTGACATGAAATAGCTCATCTTTAAATTTTTCCCAGTGACCGGATGTCTTGTATAAGTCACTTTTAGTGATGTGTGGGATAACAACTTTCGTGTAGCCAAACTTTAATTGTATAGACATTATTTTGTCTACTATCAAATCACGCATTAAAGTTCCGTTGGGAGTAAAAAGCGGAAGGCCGGGACCAACCAGTTCCGAGAAAGTGAACAGATCCAATTCTTTTCCTAGCTTTCGATGATCGCGTGCCTTAGCTTCTTCAATTTGTGTTTCGTACTCGCCCAACTCTTCTTTGGTGTTAAAAGCGATTCCGTAGATACGGGTAAGCATTTTATTTTTTTCATCACCACGCCAGTAGGCACCGGCGATTTTGTCGAGCTTGAAGGCATCAGGATTGATTTCTGCTTTAGGGTTCTCCGAGTGGCCACCTCGGCAAAGATCGGTAAAACCGCCACAGGTGTACAAGGTAATTTTCTCTCCCTTATCTTCAATTTCGTCGATCAGTTCGAGTTTGAATTGGTTGCAGGCGAACATTTCGCGCGCTTTGTCTACCGAAACTTCCTCGTGGGTAAATCCATCCCATTTATTCAAAAGTTTTTTCATCAACTTCTGTATTTGTTTCAAGTCCGCATCTCCTGGCGCTTCTCCATCGCCAAAGTCGATATCGTAGTAGAAGCCAGTGTCGATAGCAGGGCCGAGAGTTAGTTTGGCGTGAGGGTATTTTTCTAACACTGCTGCTGCCAATAGGTGGGCGAGAGTGTGTCGTTTAAATTCTAGTTGTCGATTCATGTATTTATAAAATTAAATAGCCCGCGCAAATACAAGAGTCTTCTTGTATTTGCGCGGGCGATCTACGCCGCGGTTCCACCGCGCTTCCAGGCGAGCCTGGCACTTATTAACATTACAGATTAGAGAAATAAGTTCTGGACAAACATAGTCCCGGTGGTTGGTAGCCATCGCAATCTCTGTAAATACAATCCTAACGCGACTGAGGATATTGTCAATAAAAAAACCGCGCTCGTGGCGCGGTTCTGAGATAAAAGAGCACTTTATTCTATCGTTTGATACCCATGTGCGGATAAAGCATTATTGAGAGCCACTATGCACTTTGGTCCAAAGTTAGGAATTTTTTTAATGAGGTCAAGAGTAGCTACTTCAAGAAACTCAGTAACTGTGCACGAATGAAAATCTAACTTTTCTAGCGGCGTAGGTCTCTCTCCTTCTTTTAAATACCTACCTTCGTTAAGTGTTGCAATAAAATTGTGTATGATTAACGTACAGACGTTTTTTGAAGCTCCTACTTCGGCAAGGTTCTTTTTCGAAAGCAACTCTACGAGCATCAACGGCTCGGCCTCCTCTATCTCTACCACCTTTGCCTCAGGTTGGATGATTAATTTCTTTTTGTCAGTGAACGTCAATGAAATTTCAATTTGTGAAATATTTTCGGGTTGCTTGGCTGTCCAATCTTGGACAAGTTTTTGAAGACCAGTTATATCCATCAAGAATCCTCCGGTTAAACAAACTGGTACAGTTAAATACTATTATAAGTAATGTGTCAAGAATCTATTGAAACCGGCTCACCAACCAACCTATCATCTCCCAATCTTTTCACCTTATCGATCAGGATACTCGGTTCATCATTGCGAAGGTTGAATTTACCTTTTACTGCAACGCAATTGCCGGGTACAAGCAGTTCGTGATTTTCTCTGTAAGTTTCGGGAAAAGCGACTGTTTCAATACTGTCTTTTTGATCTGCCAATTTTATAAAGGCCATCTTGTCGCCCTTCTTGGTGAGAAGTTCTTTCACCGACTCAATCAAACCGGTTGTGACCACTGTCGTTCCTTGATAACTGTTTTTGATTTTTTCGATGCTAGGACGCTTGGCGACCTCATCGGCAACCGCATTGAGCGGGTGACCGGAAACATAAACACCCAGCAATTCTTTTTCCCAAAGCAATTTCTGAGCCAGGGGAATATCTTTAGTCGGTTTCAGAGTGAGGTCATTGACGGCGTGATCTAGTCCACCAAAGAGAGAATCTTGATTGGCTTCCTTACCAACCACTTGTTCCCGATTGTAACTGAGTAGATTTTCAATATTGGTAAAAAATGTTCCTCGTTCGCCGAAGCTATCGAAGGCTCCCGTGGTGATCAGCGCTTCCATTGATTTTTTGTTCAGATTACGGTCGTGGATACGAGTGAGAAAATCTTGCATCGAAGTAAAAGCCCCATTGGTTTTTCTTTCTTCTATAATTACTTCCGCAATACCCGCCCCGAAGTTTTTTATGGTAGTGAGACCGAAGCGGATGGTGTTTTTGTTTGGTACGACCGAAAAATCCGCGAATGATTCATTGATGTCCGGCGGAAGCACGGTGATTCCCATCCTTTCACACTCGTGGATGGAATCGGAGACTTTTTCGGTATCACCCGAATCGGCTGTGAGTACGGCAGACATGTATTCGACGGGGAAATTTGCCTTCATATATGCTGTCTGGTAAGCGACACGTCCGTAGCTTGCAGCGTGGGCCTTATTGAAGCCGTAAGCGGCGAAAGGTTCAATCAATTTCCAAAGTTGCTCGGCTTTGGTCTCGGTGAGTCCGTGTTCAACAAAACCCTTAAACAACTTGTCTTTCTCGGCTGCCATCACTTCGGGAATCTTTTTTCCCATAGCCTTGCGCAGTTTGTCTGCTTCAAGCCATGAGTAGCCGGCCAGCTTTATGGAAATCATCATCACGTCATCCTGATAGGTGATAACCCCGTACGAACGTTCAATTACTTCTTCCAGTCTCGGATCAAGATAGGTAACCAATGAAGGATTGTGTTTGCGTTCGATATACTGAGGAATCATTTCCATCGGGCCTGGGCGATACAGCGCCACCATCGCATTAATATCGTGGATGGTGGTCGGTTTTAGTTGCTTTAAGAAAGCTGTCATCCCGGTGCCGTTGAGCTGGAAAAGACCCATGGTTTCTCCTTTGGAGAGCATTTCAAAGGTCTTAGGATCGTCAAGCGGTACATCTTCTATATCGATGGTTATTTTGTGTATCTTTTTTACACGCCTGACGGCGTCGGCCAAAATGGCCAAGTTTTTAATACCGAGAAAATCAAATTTCAGAAGACCGACTCCGTCTTCGCCCACACTGTGCATTTCGTACTGCGTAATCGACTTGCCAGTTTTGGAATCGATTTGAATCGGTACATATTGATTGAGTGGTTTTGGGGCTATAACGACTCCGGCCGCATGTACACCAAGGTGTCTGACACGCCCCTCGATTTTTTTGGCCAAGTCGATGACCTCGCGCGACTCAGCGTCTTTTTGGTAGAGTTCTGCCAGGTCGGGCTCTATCTCCATCGCTCGGTCTATCGTCATAGGAAATCCCTGCGCTCCGAGAGGGATCATTTTAGCAATCCTGTCGCCGGTTGAATACGAATGTCCAAGAGCACGAGCGACATCCCGGACGGCAGCCTTAGCCATCATTGTTCCAAAGGTTCCAATCTGGGCTACTTTGTCAGAACCGTATTTTTCTTTGGCGTATTCTATGATTTCATCACGGCGATTATCGGCAAAGTCCATGTCTATATCGGGAGCCGATGGTCTTTCCGGATTAAGAAATCGCTCAAAAGGGAGGCGATATTCAAGCGGGTCGACGTTAGTAATCCCGAGCACATAAGTCGCGTAACTTCCGGCTACCGAACCCCTGATAGTGGTGTAGATTCCACGCTCGCGAGCCTCGCGCAATAAATCTCCAACAGCGAGGAAGTATGTGGAATAGCCCTTATTCTTGATGACTTCTAGTTCATAATCAAGTCTTTTCTTGATGGTCGGATTATTTATATCGTGTTTTCTCCAAGCGACACCCTTGTAGGCCATGTCTTTAAGCTCATCATCCGGAGTTTTACCGCTCTCAATTATGTAGTTCG
This sequence comes from Candidatus Nomurabacteria bacterium, assembly GCA_023898585.1. Taxonomy (GTDB): domain Bacteria; phylum Patescibacteriota; class Minisyncoccia; order Phycocordibacterales; family UBA918; genus OLB19. The sequence goes on from CP060229.1 coordinate 626,485, forward strand.
GGAACTGCCAGGCTTCTTGTCCGAGCGTGATTTCGACATTGCACTCATTGGCTATTTTGACAGTGTTTTCAATCGCTTCCGGAACATCAACAAACCATTCCTTCATTTCGGCTTGGGTTTTGAAAGAAAAGTCTTCCGATATGTCGTGGTCGGCGGTGGTGTCTACGACACCACCGTTTTGAATCTTAATCATCGTTTCTCTAGTCAGCCTGTCTTCCGGTTTCATGTAATAAACGTCATGGACAGCAACCAGGGGAGTCTTGGTCTTTTGGGCGAGTTTTTTTATTTTGGCTTGGTTTTCTTGGTGGCTGAATATTTCCGGGTGGTTGGATATTTCGAGATAGCAATCGTCGCCGAAAAGACTCTTATACCAATCCAATCGCTCGGACGCTTTTTCCGGATTGTTGTCTTTTAGAGCTTGTGCCACTTCGCCGGCAAAGGAGGGAATGATACAGACGAGATCTTGTTTCAGGTTTTCAATAAGTTGATCATCGATGCGTGGGCGGTAGTAAAAACCGTCGACATTGGAGCGAGTTACCATCTCGATGAGGTTTTGGTAACCCTTAAAAGTTTTGGCCAAGAGGACGAGTCGTGAATGTGGCCGATCAACCATTTCTTTATCGAAGCGGGTTCGGGGGGCGAGGAAAGCATCCAGTCCAATAATGGGCTTAATACTTTCTTGCTGGCAAGCGTTGTAGAAATCGATGGCGCCATAGAGAGCACCGGCATCGGTGAGAGCTAGAGCGTCTTGTCCGTCGGCCTTAGCGCCGGCAACCAGTTCCTTCGGAGTAGGTACGGCGTTTAACAGAGAATACATTGAATGGACATGCAGGTGGATGAAATCGGCAGTCAGTTTCGAGTGAGGCATGATGTCAGTAGTATACATCGCTTGGCGGGGGACAGGAAATCGTAAAAATGGGCTTATTATGGTTCTCGTTTATAAAAAAACGCACCGAATTGCTACTCGGTGCGCTTCTAGGACACTGGTCCCTACTGAGTTACGTTAAGTGGAGCAGATGCGGAAAAACATTCTTTGGCAAACCTTCCCCACCTTACTTTGGTTGGTTTCGGATTGAAACCTGCGATTGAGTCGTCGATCGCAAAGGTGAAATTTACGGTGATATTCCACAGGTGACTTTTATCAGAGAGTCCGGTGTAACCCACCAATATGTCTATTTCTTGATCGTTCACCGAGAATGTGCTGATTGTCGGTTTTTCTTTTCGACTGACTTTCTTAGCATTCCTTTCTGGAACAAAACTCTTTTTAATTGTATCAACGGCGTATAATCGAATTTTTTCAGCGATTTCTAATGACGGAACCTCTTTTTGGTTGATTGCAACGGCGTCTTTGTATTTGTCATACGTGATTTGGTGTGTGATTAGTGCCGTAAGTGGTATTGCCACGAACAGAGTTAATAATACCGTTTTCAAGTGACTCACAGGCTTGTCTCCCAACTTGAATTAAGAATACAAAATTTTGACCTGCGACATTATGTATAAAAAATAAAATAAGTCAAATTTGTTATAATGTGCGGAATGGAAACGAAATGGTTGATTGGTATTGATGAGGCCGGACGAGGACCGCTTGCCGGCCCGGTCTCGGTTGGAGTAGTGGCTGTGCCTTTGAATTTTGATTGGAGTTTAATTGAAGGAGTGGGGGATAGTAAGGCGATTGTGCCGGAAAAGCGCGAAGCGCTTTTCCGGCGAGCGCAAGACCTCCGGCACCATCGGCAATTAAACTTTGCATCATCAATGGTCGGACCGTCAGTAATTGATGAAAAGGGAATAGTTTACGCCATCAACTTAGCTATGGGGCGCTGTCTAAAAAGATTAAATTTAAACGAGGACGGTTGTTTTATTAAGTTGGACGGCGCGCTTCGCGCGCCGTCCCAATTCCCCCAAGAAACCATCATCAAAGGCGACAGTAAGGAGAAAGTCATCGGCCTGGCTTCAATTGTAGCTAAGGTTACGAGAGACCGATACATGGAGCGGATCGCGAGACGCTACTTTCAATATGGTTTTGAGAAGCATAAAGGGTACGGCACACGGTCCCACCGATTGGCTATTTTGAAATATGGTAAATGCCCAATTCACCGCGTTAGCTATTGTAAAAATATATAAATGTTGTACAGTTTTGAATGGATTTGGGTATTAATTTACTTGGTTGTGTACTTTGGGGAAACAAATGAATAGAAATGATCGCAGAGAAAGTGACAAAAGGAAGTCAGATTTATCTACTCCTGAACACATTGGTGCGTGTTCGGATTGTGGTTGGCACAATGCTCAGGGTTCGTGGATAGTTGAAAACGGACGAGTTGTCGCAATCAGCTGTTTTAATGAAAAAGGTGTGGTGCCACCGCGGCTCGACATATCAGATCCAAAACAATGTGAGTGGTACAGATCGGGAATTTCGGTTGACTGAAAACCCTGTTTGTTGTATCAATATAAGGTGCAATTGGGCACAAACAATTTTGACGAAACAAAAAATGGGGAAATAATTGTGGAGACAACACAAATAGTAACAGAAAGCATCTGTTCTAGTTGCAATTCTAACTATCCTTCTCGGCTTTGTCAGGGTTCGCCTTCTTGTAACTGGGAACCTATACCTGGAGTAAACAATCCCAGAGATTGCGAGCGAACCCATGCGAACGATTGGACAGCTCGCGTGAGGAACAATGGGTATAGTAGCAAGAAAAACCCGAGCACTGTTCCTGGGCTGGGATAATATAACATTCGACCCTGCCTTCGGCAGTAGGATCAAAACCGGTAAGCGTAAGCGAGCCGGTTCTTTTATACTTTTTTTCAAATAGAAACAATCCACGCAAAACCATTGCATTTGTTGATTTTTTTGCTATAGTTTCGCCACTATGGTAATTCGAATGCGTCACACGCGGGCACATACCGCGAACCGCCGTTCCCATCATGCGCTTAAAACGCCCACTTTAGCTATTTGTAGTAATTGTGGAGCAAAGCATCGTCCGCACCACATGTGTTTAGAATGTGGCTTTTACAATGGACGAATGGTGGTTGATATGGAGGCCAAGAAGAAAGCACGGGAGGAGCGTTTGCAGGCCAAGCGCGAAGCAATAAGAGGAGAAGAGCCTGAGTCTGCAGAGTCAGGAGAACCGGCTACTGCCGAAGTCAAGGAACTGAAAGGGGGAAAGAAAGAAGAAGCAAGAGACGAGAAGAAAAAATAAATTTAAATCCCCACCTGGGGATTTAAGTTTGTTTGGTTATTTTTCAGTGCTACACTTATGTTAGTAAAAGTTTAGTACATTTAATATGGCAAACCGACATTTATCGCGCAGTATTGTTCTTCAGTCACTCTTTGAGTGGGATTTAAACGCGTTAGAAAAAAAGGCGGTACTGGAAGTTTTAAATAGAAACGTCACGGAGTTCGCTCCCAACAAGACCGACATGCCATTTATGGAAAAACTACTCGATGGAGTGATGGCCAAACAACCCGAGCTCGATCTGGTGATAGAAAAAGCGGCCCCGGAGTGGCCCATCGACCGCATTTCTCCTGTCGATCGAAATATTCTTCGTCTCGGTCTATATGAGTTGCTTTTTGCAGACCGAGCGGAGGTCCCGGCCAAAGTCGCTATCAATGAAGCGATCGAACTTGCCAAGCAATTCGGCGGTGACAATAGCAGTCGTTTTGTTAACGGCGTCCTCGGCGCTGTCTACAAAGAAATCGGCGAGCCTGGAAAGAACGAACAAAGCAAAAACCGCAAAAAAGACGTTCCCTTTGAAGAAATGCCGATTGAGCGCCTGTCTGGAGCGGTTGTCTACGCGGTGCATGAAGGGCAAATTTACCTCGCCTTAGTACATGACATTTTCGGCCATTGGACTCTCTCTAAGAGCAAAGTGAAAGAAGAAGAATCATTTGAGGATGGCGCGACAAGAGCTTTATTGGAAGAAATCGGCTTGCCGGTCAAGATTGAAGATAGTCTCGGAAACAACGAATATGTAGCCTCTCAGCCGGAAAAAGGCAAGGTTCGGAAACAAGTTCAGTATTTCCTTGCGCAAGCACCATACCAAGATGTCGAATTGCTCAAGAAAGGCGGTCTCGACGACGCCAAGTGGTTTAAAGTGGCTGAAATTCTCGACCTTAATTTTTACGAAGATATCTTACCGATCGTGACTAAGGCCGTTACCGTGCTGGTTGGCAGGGGCTCAAAATAGTGCTACTCTCTCATAATTAAATAAGCCAGTTAAATAACCAAGGAACCGTTGTCTATGGAAGAACGAAATATTCAAACAGATTTACTAAAACTGCAAAATTTACTCAATGTACAGTTTAAAGACACTACTGTCCTGCTTTCGGCTATTACGCACCGTTCGTATTTAAACGAACACCGGGAAGCAACCTGGGACCATAATGAACGCCTGGAGTTTTTGGGAGACGCGGTTTTGGAGTTGGTGGTGACCGATTATCTCTTTGCCAAGTACCCCGAAAAACCGGAGGGTGAACTGACTGCTGTAAGGGCGGCGCTGGTTAATACTGTGTCGCTGTCTGCCACCTCCGAGCAGATGGGAATCAATGAATACTTGCTCATGTCAAAGGGTGAAGCGAGAGATGTCGGGCGCGCGCGTCAGTATATTTTAGCCAATGCCTTTGAGGCTTGTATCGGGGCCATCTACAAAGATCAGGGTTATAGGGAAGCTAAGGAATTCATCGCCGGTCGTCTGTTTGAAAAAACCGATGAGATTGTCCGCAAGCGCTTATGGCAAGACGCCAAGAGCCGTTTTCAAGAACTGGCCCAAGAGCATGTCTCAGTTACTCCGACTTACGAGACCATTTCCCAAGACGGTCCCGATCATGACCGAGTATTTACCGTCGGTGTTTATTTAAAGAAAGTTTTAGTAGCCGAAGGAACAGGCTGTTCCAAGCAAGAGGCCGAACAAAAGGCCGCCGAGCAGGCCATTGTGGCGAAGGGTTGGGATGTTTAGAAACAGTTCGTATATTCTACGAAGCATGTTTAAATCTACTCTGGTCTGAAAAACCAAATTGCGGGCTTAAAGGGCGTGGTATAATTTTGACATGAGAAAAATGTCTGTCGGAATGAGTCTGGTTGAGTTGTTGGTGGTCATGACCATAATCGCCATTTTGACCGCCGCCTTTGCCACCAGCTTTACCAAGGAATCTCAACAAAAGAGGGATATTCAAAGACAGTCTGATCTGCGGAATCTTCAAGTGGCGATTGAGCTTTATAAAAATAAGAATGGTCGGTATCCGGAGGGGTGTAACACGCCTGGTAATTGGTCTGGAGAGTTAGGGTCGAGTTATAAATGTGGTAATAATACCTCACAATACATAAAAAATTTAGCTCCTGAGTTTATTCCGGTTCTACCCACTGATCCTAAGCTAAACTGCCCATCGAGCGGATCTTGTAACAAGGGGTATGTTTATACGGTAAACGCCGACGGCAGTGTGTATAAATTAATGGCCAAGAATACAGTTGAGGCTGAGCCTGACAGTGATAATTTGAACGGCAAAGGTGTCGACTGGGACCATCCTTTCAAAAGTTGTGAAATTAGTGATGATAGCCAGTCATATTGTACAGGCTCTCTGTCTGGAAACACGCCTCCTCATTGTCAAGAGAGTAACGATCAATTTAAAACCAGTTACGGTGTATGGGGAGGTTACGCTATACCAGATGTAGTTCCTGGTCATCCTCAATATGAAAACAAAATTAAAACAGGAACCAGGGCTATTATTTGCAACATCCCATAAATATAACCCCTCAATCAAACCTTACAACCACTGCATTTACCACAACATGAATTTTTACAAAAACAAAACAAACACCACCGGCTTCTCACTGATTGAAGTTATGATCGTGACCTCGATCATCGGTATTTTGGCGACATACGGGACATTCTCCTATAACGAAACCAAGAAGCAGGCACGCGATGTTAGGCGTATGGAAGACCTGACCACCATCGCCAAGGCATTTGTGTTGGCAGAAGAGGACAGGGGTCGGGCGTTTGATTGTGATTCGGGGGTGAGGATTGAGCCGGGTTTTATGTCTGCGGACAACAACACCGTAGTTGATTGTAGTGATAAAGACGAGATACAATCCGCTTTGGCAAAGTATTTGGGCAAAATACCGAGTGACCCTAAAGGCCCGGGCGATGCGAGGTATTTTTATTACTACAGCAATCATGATTGTCTCGCTCCGCAAAGCAAAGGATATCTAGTCCATGGCGCTATGGAAAATGACAGCAATTCCAACCGCGACCAGGTGTGTGGCAAAAAAGTCAATGGAACTGATGCGGGGTTGAATAATGAAGGTTACTACAATTACAACACTGGTCTAGGAGTCGCTAACCATCCCTTCGTCGTTCGGGTCGGAGATCTGTAGTATTCCTCTTTAAATAAAAGTCAGTATGTTCAAAGATATTTTACAAACAAAAAAATCCGGCTTCACCTTGGTGGAGCTCTTGGTGGTGATTGGGATTATCGGGGTTTTGGTCGGAGCGGTTTCTTTGAATTTCAACGCTTCCAAAGTAAAGGCCAGAAACGAAGCTTTTCAAAATTCTCTGGAAGAATTACGTCTGGCCATGAATCTCTACAAGGCTAAGTACGGGAGATATCCGGAGGCTAATAGCAATTGTTCCACTTATTCTTATTCTGGTAATATTACAAAAATACACAAAACAGACGCTAGTGGATGCGCCGGTTTCGAAATAATTTCCGGAATGGTACCGGATTTTGTTGATGGCTTACCTTCGGCCAAGAGTTCGGCCAATGAGAATTGTGTAATTACCTATCAAGTTCATGGTGATAACATTGGTACCTGGGGTGATAATATCATTGATGGTGATTGGTATAAACTGACGGCCGAAAATTGTCACGGCGGAGCTTCTTCACCGGCCGAAGGTATTCAGCCGGGAGACAGATTTGCTCGCTGTCCGGATAGTTGTTCTGACTGTAATGGTGTCACCTACGCGACGATCAAAGTAGACAAGTCTTTTTATGAGTCTTACAGTATCTACAGTAGCAGTACAGGCATGTGTCGCTAGATTTCAAATAAAATATTTAAACTATAAGAAACCCCTGTGCACACGTAAAACAATCCATCTCCCCTCGGTGGTACAATATCACCATGATTAAACTTAATTCGCGGGCTGGCTATTCTTTGCTTGAGATTATGGTGGTGGTGTCTATTATCACTATACTGGCTTCCATCGGCGCCTATTCTTTAAACGAAAGTTCAAAACAAGCTCGTGATGTTAAGCGAATTGAAGAATTAAAGCAAATAGCAAAAGTGTTAAGTTTGGCTGAATTTGAGTTGGGGAGGGAGATAAAGTGTGGTGGCGGAACACGTATAGAATCCGGTTTTAAGGAAGAGGATGGTGTAACACCGCTTACAGAAACTAGCTGTGCAGACATAGAAATAATAAAGAGATACATAACCGAGTATTTTCCTGAAGTGCCACACGATCCCAAAGGCCCAGATGATAAAAGATACTTTTATTATTATGATCGACATGATTGTCCACTTCCACAAAAAAATGGCTTCTTGGTTTATGCCGCCATGGAAAATGAAAGCAATTCCAACCGTGATGAAGTGTGTGGGAAAAAGGATAATTCAAACGAGGGAGGTAATAATCATGGCTACTACAATTACCATCCAGTTTTAAAAGTTCACAATCATCCCTACGTTGTACGGGTCGGAGATCTATAGTTATTATAAAAATATGTTTAAAAAAAATTCCCAACCCAACCAACTCGGCTTCACTCTCATTGAGGTTTTGGTGGTGATTGCTATTATCAGTGTGTTGATTTCAATTGTCAGTATCAGCTTTACTGAAGCCAGAAAGGGGACTAGAGACGGCGTTAGAATGACCGCGCTCTCCGAGCTTCAGTTGGCGATAGAAAAGTATAAAGCGCAAAAAGGGCAGTACCCGGATCAAGGTTGCGGGGTGGCGGGAACTAATTGGGCCGGGCCGGGTAGCCATTCGTCAGATGGTGGGGTGACTTGCAATGAATACATAACAGGTTTAGCCCCTGAATATATCGCCAAATTACCAACTGATCCGAATAGCGAAGCGGTTGCCGATATGGGCTTTCTTTATCAAGTATCGACGAACAGAGACGCCTACAAAATAATGGTTTACGGCAGTGTGGAGAAAAAGACCATCACTTCCTACGGTGATAAATTTGCTCGGTGCCCAGCGAAAGATACTAGCGGTGAGTGTGGCGGAGATTTACCTCCGGAAAAAGTATACGCTGTCTATTCACCGGGGGCGGAAAATTGGTAATCATTAACAATGTACTTAAAAGAACTTTCCATCAACGGTTTTAAATCTTTCGCTAAAAAAAGCGAGTTGGAATTTTCCGCACCCATCACCGCGATAGTCGGGCCAAACGGCTCCGGCAAAAGTAACATTGCCGAATCTTTTCGTTTTGTCTTGGGTGAACAGTCGGTGAAGTCGATGCGGGGCAAAAGAGGCGAGGATCTCATTTGGGGTGGTTCGGAGAAAGTGTCGCGTGGTAATCGAGCCGGTGTTGTGGTGGTTTTTGATAATAAAAGTCGGACGTTCGCGCTCGATTTTGACGAAGTCAAAATCGAGCGCGTCGTCCATCGCGATGGTCAAAATGAGTACAAGCTCAATGATTCTTCAGTTCGCTTGAAGGATATTCATGAACTGCTGGCGAACGCCAACATCGGTTCGACCGGTCATCATATTATTTCCCAAGGTGAGGCTGACCGTATCTTAGCTTCCGGCCCGAAAGAGCGACGTGAAATGATTGAAGACGCGCTTGGTCTCAAGGTTTACCAGCTCAAAAAACAAGAAACCGAGCGAAAGTTGGAAAAAACCAGAGAAAACATTGCCCAAGTGGAGTCGTTACGAAGAGAAGCTTCCCCGCATTTAAAGTATTTAAAGAAGCAAATGGAGAAAGCCGAACGCTCGCTGGAAGTGCAAAAAGAATTGCGCTCCAGATACGCCGAATATTTAAAGAGGGAAGATGTTTACGTTGCTTTTCATACCGACAGACTGACAACGAGCCGTCGCGAGCCGTCTGAAGGGCTGGAGGTGGTGCAGAAAAAATTATCCAAAATCAAAGAAGTACTCAGAGAAACCGAGTCAGAACCAGCCACCCCGCCCGATTTGGTGTCGGCCGAAGAGGCCTATCGCTTAGCTACAAAAGAGCGTCAGTCTCTTGAGCGCGAGTTGAGTAAGGTGGAAGGACAAGTTTCGTTTATTGAGCGACGCCTAGCGAACCCGGCTCGAACGGAGGTCAAGGCCGATATGTTTGTCTCACGCGCGGAGCTCGAAGAGGTGGTGCTTGATATCGAATCCGATGTCGACAAAGCGCTTGGTAAAGGCGGAGAGTCCGTTCTGGAGCGAGCGTTGAATGATTTGCTTCATAAGCTGAAAACTTTTTTACGACGCGAACAAGGAGAGGTGGTCGACACCGCCTCGGCCGACAAGGAGGAGTTGGAGATATTGTGGAAAAGTTTGGAAAAAGCGGACAAGGCGGTTAAAGAAGCGTTGGCAACGGAAGGAAAAAAAAGAGAAAGTCTTGAAGCTCTAAGACTGGCCCGAGTGGCGGATTCCGAGAAGAATCGCGATGCCGAAAGAGAAATGTTTTCGCTTCTGAACAGAGAGCGGGAATTGGAAGCGAGTATAGAGAATATTGACAGAGAATTGCGAGTCTTGGAGCGTGACCGAACTGATTTTAAAATTCAACTTCAGGAAGCGGTTGCTCTGCTCGGGAGAGGAGCTTCCGATTATTTCACACTGGAAGTTATAAATGAAGAGGGTGAGAAAATAGCTGACGAAGCAATTGTCAGTGAAGATCGTGACGCGCAAAGAAAGCGCCAGCATGAGCTCGAGAAACTGAAAATCAGACTGGAAGAATTGGGGGTTGGTGCCACGGAAGATCTGCTCAAAGAATACAACGACGCGAAAGAACGTGACGAATTCTTGGCGCGCGAACTCGGAGACTTGGAAGCCTCTGTCTCCAATCTGAAAGAATTAATTGTCGACATGCAATCCAAGCTACAAGAGCAATTTGCCGGCGGGGTGGAAAAAATTAACAAGGAATTTCATACCTTTTTCACGCTCATGTTTGGTGGCGGTTCGGCCGGTCTCGAAAAAGTGCAATTAAAACAACGTGGTGAAGGGGAAGAATCATTGAGTGATGATGAAGTGGAAGGGGAAGAAGGGGTGGAGTTGCGGGTTGCGCTACCCAACAAAAGAGTGAAGGGCCTCGAAATGCTGTCCGGGGGAGAAAGAGCGCTTACCTCGATCGCGCTTATTTTTGCCATGAGTCAGGTGAATCCACCGCCGTTTATCATTCTCGACGAGACGGACGCCGCGCTTGATGAGGCCAACAGTCGGCGTTATGGTGACATGATTGAGGCGTTGGCCAAGAAATCACAGTTGGTCTTAATCACTCACAACCGCGAAACCATGAGCCGGGCGGGCATTCTGTACGGTATTACCATGGGCTCGGATGGGGTGTCGAAAATGTTGTCGGTGAAGTTTGAAGAAGCGGCTGAAGTTGCGAAGTAGGGGTTGTGGATAACCAAGGCCGGCGAGATTGCTTTTCTTGGTAAATGTGGTATTATCCTGGTAGCGCTCCGGTCCTTTTCGGAGTTTCTTTTTTGCTCCGCACGGGGCTTTTGGAGGATAGTACGTTGAAATATAAAATCATTCTTCTGGTTTTGGGTCTTTTTGTCTCCGGAATAAACTTTGCCTATTCGGCCACATATGTGGCACACAACGAGTTTTACAAGATTCACGTTCCTGGGGATGCTTATATCCCTTCGGGAACGATAAGCGAATCTCAATATTACACCTTCGGGCTAGGTATGACTCAGTCTTGGTATGTGCTCGAAGTTACAATTACCGCGCCGGATAGTCTCGAGGGCGGATTGGAGTTCGTTACCAGTAGTAAACCCTACGGATCCGGATGGTTATTTTATGATGGCACCTTATTTGGTGGAGAATCGTCAAGTTTTACTATGTCTGGTTCCTTACTCTCGACGCCCGAGGTGCCAACTAACGTGTACTTGTCTATGGCACTATACGGAACCGATCAGGTGATCACCTTCGGTGAAGGTGGAAGCTTTATCACTGCGGGTGTAGACACCTCGGTGATACCGATCCCGGCCGCGTTTTGGCTCTTCGGCTCAGCCCTACTCAGCTTTGTCGGATTCTCAAGAAGGAGAACTGTCTTTGTATGACAATGGCCCTAGGTCTTGCCTAGGGAAAAAGACGAAAATAAACCCAGGTAACCCTAGGTCTTGCCTAGGGAGAAAAAATGGAACGAGCGTGTCGGAAATCACTTTTCCGACACGCTCTTTTTTATTCCTTTTTCCGAAGGGTTACCCTTCGCGAAGGGTAACCCTTCGTTTGGTTCCCTCGGTATGCGGTATGTTTTTGTTCGTTATTTTTTAGGTTTTTTCCACTAGTTCAAAATCCAACTGCCTTTCGTCTTTGTCGGCACGAACCAGCTTCACACGAACAGCGTCTCCCAGACGATATATCTTTCCGGTACGTTGACCTCTTATTCGGTACTTTTGTGCTTCGTGCTCAAAGAAATCACTTTTAATACTCGATAGTCTGACCATGCCGTCAGCCAAAGTGTCTTGTTCTTGTACGTAGATACCCCAGTCGGCTACACCATTTATCACCCCTTCAAATTCTTCACCGACTCTATTTATCATATACTCGACCTGCTTGAATTTGATGGAATCACGTTCGGCGGACACCGCTTCCATTTCACGTTCTGATGATTGAATTGATATTTGTTCGTATTTGGCGGTTTCTTTCGGTCCGATATTTGAGCCGTCAAGATGTCGTCGTAACAGGCGATGAGCCATCAAGTCGGGATAGCGACGAATGGGGGAAGTGAAGTGAGTGTAATACTTGAAAGCCAATCCAAAGTGGCCAATGTTTTTAGTGGAGTAAATCGCTTTGGCCATGGAGCGGATACTGGCGGTCTTTATTAAATTTTCCTCCGGCTTACCTTCGACCTCTTTCATTAGTTGGTTGATGGACTTGGCGTGAACGATACCTTTTTTCGCTTCAAAATCGTAACCCAATGCGTGAACAAAAGTAGCCAGTTCTTCAATTTTGTCGGGATTGGGAACATCGTGAATACGATAGACAAACGCCAGATCGCGACTTTGGCTTTTGGCTTTTTTGTTTATGTAGGTTGCTACCTCACGATTAGCAAGAAGCATAAAGTCTTCGATCATGAGCATGGTTTCTGTGCGGTGCTTCACGTAGGCCTTAATAGGCGCTCCTCTCTCGTCAAGTTCGAACTTTACTTCCGGTTGCTCGAAAGCGATTGCTCCGTCGGCGTAGCGTCTTTTACGGAGAGTTCTTGACAGGCTCATTAGAGTCTTTAGTTCCGGCAGATAATCACCTTCATTTTTATCGAGAGTAGTTTGAGCTTCTTCATAACTGTAGCGTTTGTTGGAGTGGATTATTGTTTGACCGTACCAGGCATTTTCAATACCGGCTTTGGGCGTGAGTTCAAAGACGGCCGAGAACGCCAACCGGTCTTCATTGGGTCTCAGGGAACAAAGATCATTGGAAAGCACCTCAGGTAACATCGGAATCACTCTATCCACCAAATAGACAGAAGTTCCGCGTTCTACTGCCTCGTTGTCTAACGGCTCACCTTCGATAACGTAATGTGAAACATCGGCAATATGAACCCCGACCTCAACATTGCCGTTTTTAAGAATTCTACAAGACAGCGCGTCGTCAAAATCCTTGGCGTCTTTTGGGTCTATGGTCATGGTGACGACGTCTCGCATGTCGCGACGTTTCGGGTCGGCTATCGCTTCTGCAAAAATCTGCTCTCTTTTTTCATAGATATCGTGGGCGGATTTTTGGACGGATTCGGGAAAATCTTTGGAAAAACCGCCGGAGCGAATAATGGCCTGCATTTCGGTTTCGTGGTCCCCGGTCCTGCCCAGTGTCTCGCTGATTTTGGCGATGGGTTCTATGTTGGGGCTAGGCCAACTGGAAATCTCAACCGCTACTTTCGTATCGAGATCATTGGTTGTTGCTCCGGGCAAAAGAGGTCGGATATGGATTCTGTGATTATCCGGTTGGAGATAAAAAACCGTCTTGCTCCCTTCTTGTTTTTCTTTCACCGAACCGATAAGTTCGCGGTGGGCTGACTTTATAACTTGCTCAACGGTGCCTTCTTGGCGACGTCCTGATACCTTCTTTTTAAGTTTAATTTTGACAATGTCGCCGTCGAGCGCGAAGCCAAGGGCTTCGCGCTCGATGACAATATCTTCCGTAAAATCCGGGTGGGAAACAAAACCTGTTCCTTTGCCACGGATCATAATTGCGCCTTCGTAGGTTGTTAACATGTCGGCCAGTATAACACTTGTAAAAAAACATGATAGGGTTTAAAATGCTCAGCACCACAAAGTCATGAAAGGGCGTAGTGGTAGGCAACAGTTCCGGGTACCCTCTGGAACAAACTCTCCCTACAAGGAGATAGCAGTACAAGTCCCGCGTGTTCACCGTCTACAATTTGGTGAACTGCGCGGGGCTTTTTATTTTTGCTATTGACGTATAGTTCCAATCTGGTATGCTAGCGTCCACTACAAGTGAAGAGAGCGAGCAACGCAGGTAAAAAAGTCTTTGCTTTTGTCGAGCGAGCGAAGCTTGTATAAATTTCTCAAATTTCTATGTTAATGATGCGTTTACAACGAGTCGGTCGCAAGAATGATCCATCATTCCGAATTGTGGTGACTGACAAAAGAACCAGTGTAAAAAGCGACAGGCATGTTGATCGTCTCGGTTCATATAATCCCAAGTCAAATCATATTCAGATTGATGTTGATAGGGCGAAAGAATGGCTGGAAAAAGGCGTTCAGCCGTCTGACACTATGCACAACATACTGGTTAGCCAAAAGGTGATTGAAGGCAAGAAAATCAATGTTCTTCCGAAGAAATCACCGATTATAGATGAGGTAGCAATTAAAAAGGCGGAGGAAGAAGCTAAAGCAAAGGCTGAAGCAGAAGCGAAACTAAAAGCGGAAGCGGAGGAAAAAGTTAAGGAAGAAACCGAAGCAGAAACTCCCGTAGAACCAGTGGCAGAAGAAAGTTCGGAAGCAGGGGAAGAAAAAGCAGGTAAGGAAGAAGAAAAAATCGAGAAATAGTTTGTGAAGAAAAACGGCCGGGCTAAAGCCCGGCCGTTTTCAATAGACAATAATTAAGTGTGCTCACTGAAAGACATAAAGATTTTTTGCACCTAAGGCTATTGACTCTCTGAGGCCACTCTCGTATGATTTTGATAGCACGTTGCAAATACTGTAACGGAAGCTTAACAGCTATAGACATAAATCGATGTATGGATACGCACGAAGATAAGCAATTTCTTGAGAATTTGGTTAAATCACTGGTTGATCACCCGGATTCGGTCAAAATTAACAGAACAGTCGACGAGATGGGAGTTCTCCTTACTCTCGATGTGCACGCAGAAGACATGGGAAAGATTATCGGCCGTTCCGGCAACACTGCCAAAGCAATCAGAACTTTGCTTCGAGTGGTGGGAATGAAGAACGACGCTCGAGTTAATCTCAAGATCAACGAGCCGGAAGGTGGACAACGAATGAATCCAGAAGTAGCTGAGGCTATGAAGGAAGATAATCCTTCCAGCGAACCTAAAAGCTTGGATCAAGCTATAGACGATTTAAAGATTTAAATCCAGGAGAACAAAAGAATACGAACAAAAAAGCAATTTACCTATCATTAATGATAGGTAAATTGCTTTTTTGTCTATCATTAATGATATGATTTTGATATGAGTAAAAATCTTAAACATGTTAAACCAAGTGAGCGAAAACGCGTTATCAATGCGCTCTATAAAACAGCACGCAGTATGCCCCAGAAAGATCCTGTCGTTACTTTCATTTCCAGTGTTCTCACAGAGAGTGAGCAAGTACTGATCGGGCGCAGACTACTTATTGCGCAAATGATACTGGCGGGGAAGAAGCAAACCGAGATTGCTTATGAGTTGGACGTAAGTCCGAACACATTTAGTAGAACCAAGAAATGGCTAAGTGGCCAGATTCCTGAATATGACAAAGCTCTTAAAGAGTACCGGGCTGAGCAAAATCGATTGAAAGGTGATTCTAAACTTATTCACAGTAACTTCGCAACCCCTTTTTCGTTCACTGCTCTCAGGAAAAAGTATCCAGCTCACTTTCTTTTGTTTGCATTGATATACCAAGTGAATAAAAAGACTGACTAATGACTATCATTAATGATAGAAAAACTCATCTAATCACCACCTAGTGGCAACTTTAAAAACGTCTATCTATCATTAATGATAGGTAGTTTGTTTCTAGATTGTGTGAGAAGAGCGCGACCCTTCGGGTCGCGCTTTTTTGTGCTAAGATTTGGAAATATGTCAGACATTTTTTTAGGCTTGGATTTTGATAAAAATTCAAGCGCACCAATAAACTTTCTTGAGAATCGATTTCACGATCTGTCACCGTTTTCCGCACTCGAAGTTGAGATTGATGGAGTAAGGTACAAAACAGCTGAACATGCTTATCATGCTTTACGTGTGGTCCCTGAAGCACGAACAGAAATCATGAATGCTTCAAGTCCTTTGGAAGCGTGGCGTTTAGCTCAGGTGTGTAAAGAGAAAGACCAGCTAATAGAACATGATAAAGATGAATTAATGGAGAGAATCTTCCGAGCAAAATTGGCACAGCACGAAAGTGTGAAAGAAGTGTTGTTGCTTACTGGCGAAAGAGAGTTACTTAAAGTGTTTGATAAAGATTACTATTGGGGAACTGGCTCAGATGGAACTGGTCAAAACAAAATGGGAAAGCTTTGGATGAAACTGCGCGAAGAGATACGAAATTGACCAACTCTATATGAATAATTCAGTGAGGTTTATACCATTTTCCAGTAACATAATTTTTTACGACACGGAGTTTTCGTCGCTTGATCCATATGTGGGTGAAATCCTGTCCATCGGAGCAGTTAAAATGGATGGTCGGGAGTTTTACTGTGAGCTGGAATACCGTGGTGAATATAGTGAATGGGTCAGAGAAAACTTATTAGTAACGCTCACCCAACCAAAACTTTCAAGAGAATTAGCCAGACAGAAGCTCTCTGAGTTCGTCGGTAATTCAAAACCTTACGCTCTAGCTTACATAAACCAGTTTGATACCATCTATACCAAGAAGCTATTTGTTGGAGAAGGTGAAGAACCCTTCTACTGGTTGCCTTTAGACTTTGCTTCGATTTTGTTTGGTTTAGGTTATGATCCCGAGGTGTACAAATACGATAACTACACCAAGCTGGCTAAGGATTTGGGAGTTCTTGTGAAAGAGGGGCATACACACAATGCTTTAGACGACGCCCGTTTTTTAAAGGATGTCTATATGGCATTAATTAACAGAGGTTAAATATGAATTTTCACATAATCACTATCTTTCCTGAAGTTTGCGAAGCGTACACGAACGCCAGCGTGCTGGGGCGGGCGCAGAAAACAGAGAAGGGAAAAGGAGCCAAAGTGCGTGGTAAGAAAATTTCGGTCAGTTACTACAATCCTCGTGATTATACCGACGACAAGCACAAGAAGGTCGACGACAAACCTTACGGAGGCGGGCCGGGAATGGTGATGAAAGCGGAACCTATTCTTAAGGCGTGGCAAAAAGCAGTTGGAAGAAAAAAAGATCAGAAAAAAGTGAAAACCCTCATAATGTCCCCTCGCGGTAAACAATTTACCAACGAACTGGCCAAACAATATGTCAAAAATTACGACCATCTCGTTCTTATAAGCGGTCGTTATGAAGGTATTGATGCGCGAGTGAAGGAGATTCTCAAAGCCGAGGAGGTGAGTGTCGGTGACTACATATTAACTGGGGGAGAATTACCCGCCCTTTCTATCGTTGACTCTACCGCGCGTCAAGTAAAAGGGGTGTTAGGCGCCTTTGATTCCCTGGAAGACGATCGTGCTACGACCGGAGAAACGTACACCCGTCCTGAGGTGATTGAATACAAAAAGAATAAATTAAAAGTCCCTGATGTTTTTCTCGGGGGCAATCACGCAGAGATTGAAAAACGACGAGGTAAAAAGTAACATGAAATATTACTTCAATAACAACGTAAAAGAGATAATGGCTAAAGGCCGAATGGAGTTTTTGTTTAGTTAAAATTTAAAATATGAAAATAATCCTTGGATTCGTAGCAGTGGTTATGGTGGTAGGTTTGTTCGTCTTTATAAATATGGATGCAGACTCTGACTTGGAAATCGAATCTATAGTCACCACTGAAACGGGAGTAGAAACAGAAGTGGCGTCTTCTATAGAGGGAGATACGCCATCAGTCATGTCGGTAGATGCTAACTACGTAGTGGTGGCAGAAAAAAGTGAAATCAATTGGTCCGGCAAAAAGCCTTTAATTGAAGGCTATATAAATTCCGGTTCTCTAGCGGTGAATAAAGGAGATGTTTTAGTTTCCGCTGGTACAGCGACAGGGGAATTCGAAATAGACATGAATTCCTTAACTGTGAGCGAAACTAAAGCCAAGCCAGGGAAGGAATCTTTGTTGGAAAGTCATTTGAAAGGAGAAGGTTGGTTTAGTGTGGCAGAATTTCCTGTCGCCACATTCGAAATCATTGAAGCAACGGCAGATGTGAACGGCGAGAGCAATACTTACAACGTCCGAGGAGCTTTGACCATGAAGGGACAGACACACGAACTCACATTCCCGGCAGAGATCTATTTGAACAGCGACGGTCAACTGCAAGCCGATGCTACTTTTGAGTTTGACCGCACCCAGTGGGGAATTACCGCTGGCTCTGGGTCTTTCTTTGATAATCTGGCTGATAACGTTGTTGACGATATGGTCTCTCTCACTTTTTCCTTGGTGGCTGAGAAAAAATAGAATTTACGTTTGCTGTCAACAGTCGTTGCTATTGCAAAAACTATAAACTCCTGTATACTTTCGCCCACAAACGCAAGTCAATGCGATCTCGAATGAGTTCTGGGAGTGAGATACTTTGCCGCGGGGTAAATGAACTTTCCAGCGCAATAATATTTTTTTAAATGTTATTTTTTGTTGTCAGTTCAAATAAATCACTGTCGTGATGCATTTATTCATCGGGTAAAAATTAAAAGTAAAAAAATGCGCGTCCGCGCGATTTTTGGGTTGTAGTCAATTCGTTTTATCCAAATTAATTATTTGTTTTTTATGAGCAAAAAAGAACTGTCGGTTGGGCAATTGCCACAAAAGATCTTTGCGAAAGCTTCGGCGCCTCGTATCCCATTACCTGACCTTATCGAACCGCAACGCGAATCATACAAATGGTTTGTAGAGACTGCACTGAAAGAAATTTTCACTGAGTTTTCACCTATATCTGATTATTCAGAGAAGAAGTTTGAAATGCAGTTTAAAAAATATGAGCTCGGTGCACCAAAATATTCACCCGAATTCGCTCGTGAAAACAAACGCACCTACGAAGCACCCCTGCGTGCAACGGTTGTTTTGAAAAACAAAACTTTCAATAGTGCCAAAGACCAGGAAATCTTCATGTCCGACATCCCGGTCATGACCGACAATGGAACTTTCATCATAAACGGAGTGGAAAGAGTCATTGTGCCTCAGTTGGCGAGAAGCTACGGTATTTTCTTTACCACCAATGAGTCTAAAGGAAAAACTTACTTTGGAGCTAAAATCATCCCGGCTCGCGGAGCTTGGGTTGAAATCGAATCCGAAGCCGATGGAATAATTTATGTAAAAATCGACCGTAAAAAGAAGTTTCCTATTACTTCACTTCTTAGAGTTTTGGGAGTTGATGAAGACAAAGAAATGGTCAAGCTCATGAAGGGTGTTGAGCGTGGTCCTGAGTATATCAAGGCTACCTTGGAAAAAGACCCTGCTAAAACCAAAGACGAGGCTTACGTCGAAATCTACAAACGTCTTCGAGATGGTGATTTGGCGACTGTCGATAATGCCCGAGAATTTGTTGATTCAATATTTTCACCAGAACGTTATGACTTGTCTGAAATCGGTCGTCATCACTTCAATGGACGATTCGGTCTTCCGACCGACGCGAAAGCAACCGCCGAAAGAACTGTTTCGATTGAGGACTTGCGATTGATAATCACCCAGATCATCAACTCAAATCATGATAATCAGGCTCTGCCCGACGATATCGACCATCTCGGTTTTCGCCGAGTCAGGTATTTTGGTGAAATGCTTCAACAGCGAGTTCGAGTGGGAATGACTCGCATGAAGCGAAACATTCAAGACAGAATGTCTACTATCGAAGCGGAAACGTCACTCCCTATGCAAATAATCAACCCTCGCCCGCTCCAAGCTGCTATCAAAGAATTTTTCACCACCAACCAGCTTTCACAGTTTTCTCAGCAACAAAACATCTTGGCTGAAGTTGAGCACCTACGCACACTATCGGCCCTCGGCCCGGGCGGACTCACAAGAGAAAGAGCCGGTTTTGAAGTGCGTGACGTTCACCCTTCCCACTACGGAAGACTTTGTCCAATCCATACTCCGGAAGGACCGAACATCGGTTTGATCCTTCGGCTTTCCATGTATTCCCGAGTTAATCGTTTCGGTATTATCGAGACCCCGTACATGAAAGTGGTCAAAGGTAAGTTGACTGATGAAATCGTTTACATGAATGCTCACGAGGAAGAAGGTCACACTATCGCTCATGCTGCTATCGAGGTTGATGATAAAGGTAAAATCAAAAAGGAATTTGTCGAAGCTAGAATGAAAGGTGAACCGAGAGTGGTACCAAGGGAAAATGTTGATTATATCGACGTGGCAACCAACCAGCCGTTTTCTGTCGCGACATCAATGATCCCGTTCTTGAACCACGATGACGCCAACCGTACTCTCATGGGTTCAAACATGCAGAAGCAGTCTACACCTTGTGTTATCCAAGAAGCACCGATCGTAGCAACCGGAGTGGAGGGAATGTCTGCGCGTGATGTCGGTAGAGTGCTCTACGCGGAAGAGGCGGGTGAGGTAACTGTCGCAGACGCTCGAATGATCGTGGTGAAGGGTAAGAGTGGTAAAGGTAAAGAGTACCCGCTTACGCAATTGCAAAGGACAAATGATTTTTCCGCTTTCCAACATCGACCGGCAGTTTCTGTCGGACAGAAAGTAAAGAGAGGAGACTTACTTGCCGACACGACTTCGACCGATAACGGTCAGATCGCGGTTGGGCAAAATGCCATGGTGGCGTTTCTGAGCTGGAACGGAGCAAACTACGAAGACGCGATTATCATTTCCGAAAGATTGGTCAAGAAGAGTAAGTTCTCCAGCATTCACCTTGATGAACTTGAGGTAGCAGTACGAGACACCAAGCTTGGACCGGAAGTGACCACTCCCGATATTCCCAACGTTTCGGAATTGAAACTGAGAAATTTGGATGAAAGTGGAATAATCAGAATCGGAGCAGAGGTCAGGCCGGGCGATATTCTCGTCGGTAAAGTGACTCCGAAAGGCGAAACTCAACTTACCCCCGAGGAGCGATTGTTAAGATCAATCTTTGGAGAAAAGGCTAAAGATGTAAAAGATACCTCGCTTCGCTTGGAAGCCGGAAAGAGAGGGCGTGTCATAGGAGTAAAAATCTTTTCCCGAGAAAACGGTGATCAACTGGAAAGCGGTGTTATTAAGAAAATACATATCACAGTCGCACAAGTTAGAAATGTTTCGGTCGGAGATAAATTAGCTGGTCGTCACGGAAACAAGGGTGTTATCTCTCGAATTCTTCCGGAGGAAGACATGCCATACACGGAAGATGGTACACCGGTTGATATTCTTTTGACTCCGCTTGGTGTGCCGTCACGTATGAACCTGGGTCAGATTCTTGAGTTGCATTTAGGAATGGCCGCCAACACCCTTGGCTACCAAGCAATAGTGCCTCCATTTGCCGGAGCTTCGGAAGATGATGTTAAGAAAGAACTGGAAGAAGCCGGTTTTTCAACCGACGGAAAAATTCAACTGCGAGACGGTCTTACCGGTGAAAAATTTGCACAGAAGACGGCAGTTGGATACATGTATATTCTCAAGCTTCATCACATGGTAGAAGACAAAATTCACATGCGATCCATTGGTCCGTACTCACTTATTACCCAACAGCCACTTGGCGGAAAGGCCCAAATCGGCGGACAACGTTTTGGAGAAATGGAAGTTTGGGCTCTTCTTGGATACGGAGCCGCTTACACGCTACGAGAAATGCTTACTATCAAGTCTGACGATATCGTGGGCCGAAGCGCAGCTTTTGACGCGATTGTGCGAGGCGAGAAGATCTCCCATCCGCACACTCCCGCAGCATTCAATGTATTGTTGAATCAGCTTCGTGGTTTGGTACTTGATGTGAAACTGGATAAAGAAGAAGTCCGACGTAATTATGAATCATCTTAATTTCTGTGCTTATGTCTAATGAATCAACATTCAAAAAAACAGATTTCAAAAAACCACCGGTAATTCCAACAAATTACACAGGAGTGAGTTTGAAACTGGCTAATCCAGAAACCATTCTCGATTGGTCTTGGGGAGAAGTAACAAAGCCGGAGACGATCAACTATCGTACACAACGTCCGGAAAAGCACGGTCTTTTCGATGAGCGAATTTTCGGACCGGTTGAAGATTATGAGTGTTCTTGCAAGAAATATCGCGGTATCAGATATAAGGGGATTGTCTGTGAAAAGTGTGGAGTGGAGATTACGCGTTCGATTGTGAGAAGGGAACGTATGGGTCATATCGACCTTTGTGTACCCGTGTCACACATTTGGTTTTTGCGGGGTGTGCCGAGCCGAATCGCCATGATCCTCGGTATCACCGCGTCGGCAGTGGAAAAAGTCATCTACTTTGCAGGATACATTGTGACGAGTGTCAGTGAACAAGACCGAGTTAGAATTCTAGGAGAACTGGAAACCGAGTTCAAAGCCAAGCTCAAAACTTTGCAAAATGAGGAAGCGAGGGACGCTCTAAAAGCACGAGCCGACGAAACTAAAAAAGAGATCGAAAGCATTACCCAAGGAGTGGTGCTTGATGAAGCGACTTTCCATAAGTTTTCAATCAAGTATAGTACTTTGTTCGAAGCAAAAATCGGGGCTGAAGCAATCTATGAAGTGTTTAAGCAAATCGACCTCGCCAAATTGTGTGAAGAATTGGAAGACAGGTACACCAAAGCTGGCGCGATGGAGAGAGCGAAATTGGATAAGCGACTGGCCCTTATTCGTGGAATGTTGAATGCCGGCGTGAGACCCGAATGGCTCTTTTTGGTTCGTATTCCGGTCGTTCCTCCAGCTATCCGACCAATGGTTGCTCTCGAAGGTGGACGACACGCTTCTTCAGACCTAAACGATCTCTACAGACGCGTGATCAACCGAAACAACCGACTAAAGAAATTGATAGATATCCAAGCTCCGGACGTGATTCTTCGCAACGAAAAAAGAATCATGCAGGAGGCGGTCGACGCTTTGATTGATAACTCGATTCGTCATGGTGGCGGTGCTTATTCTGTCATGAGTCAGGCGCAACGACGTCCCCTGAAGTCACTTTCCGATTATCTAAAAAGTAAACAAGGTTACTTCCGACAGAACTTGCTCGGTAAGCGAGTCGACTACTCTGGACGTTCGGTGATTGTTATTGGTCCTGAATTGGCGCTCGATCAGTGTGGTCTACCAAAACACATGGCACTTGAATTATTCAGACCGTTTGTTATTGCCGAACTCTTAAAACAAGAACTGGCCTATAACATACGCGGTGCCGGGCGATTGATCGAAGATGGAGTGCCGGAAGTGTGGGCTATTTTGGAAGATATTATCAAGAAGAAATATGTGATGCTAAACCGTGCGCCGACTCTTCACCGACAAGGTATCCAGGCGTTCCGACCGGTTCTTATTGAAGGAAATGCTATCCAGGTTCACCCATTGGTTTGTCGTGCCTTTAATGCCGACTTCGACGGTGACCAGATGGCGGTACATGTACCTCTTTCCGACGAGGCGCAAATGGAAGCCAAAGAGATAATTTCAGCAAACAAGAATATTTTGAAACCCGGATCTTCCGAGCCGGTTGTTTCTGAAAAACTTCTCGATATGGCTCTTGGTGCGTACTGGATGACCAAAATCGTCAAAGGTGCAAAAGGGGAAGGAAAATACTTTTCTTCACCAAATGATGCGATCAATGCTTACGATTACGGTGTGATTGATTTCCGCGCTAAAGTGCAAGTGCTTGCCACGAATACTCCAAAGTACGCCCAGTACGAAGAAAAACTGTTTGAAACATCAGTCGGTAGGTTGCTTTTCAACTCAGTTTTACCGAGTGACCATCCTTTTATCAATGAAGTGATTGTACAAAAGACACTCTTCCAAATAATCATTGACATTATTGACGACCGCGGGGCTGAAGCCGTGCCGGCAATCGTAGATAAGCTTAAAAAGTTTGGTTTTCGATACGCCACAAAATCGGGTGTTACTTGGGGAATCGATGATGTGATTGTGCCGGAACAAAAGCAAGCGATTATAGAAGAAGCGCGTGTTGAAGAGAGGGAAATCATCAGTCATTACGAAGAAGGTCTTATTTCCCGAGATGAGAGACGACGCATGATTGTAGAAATCTGGCATCGCGCCAAGACAGAGATTGAAAGTGTTCTTCCTGATACACTTAGTGAAGATGGTTCTGCTTACGAAATGTGGAAGTCAGGCGCGAGAGGTTCGCTCGGACAAATTGCGCAGATGGCGGGTATGAAAGGACTGATCGTTAACACCCGAGGTGAAACTTTGGAGTTCCCAGTACTTTCTTCCATGAAGGAGGGTATGACACCGATTGAGTACTTCAACACGACTCACGGTTCTAGAAAAGGTCTTGCCGACACCGCACTACAGACCGCTAAAGCCGGTTACTTGACCAGACGTCTCTTCGTTGTTGCTCAAGATGCTATTGTCACTGAAGCGGATTGTAAGACTAAAGCGGGAATCAACATCAATCGCATTTCAGCTTCAGGAATAGAGATTGCTTTTTCAAAGGCGATTAAAGGACGCATCTTGGCTGAAGACGTGCTCGATAAAAAGGGCAACGTCATATTCAAGAAAGGCCATCTGCTTTCTCGTCGTGACGCAATTGCGGTTGAGGATTCTACTTGTGAATCTTTAGTGGTTAGATCTCCGATGACTTGTAAGACAATGCGTGGTGTTTGTCAGAAATGTTACGGAATTGATTTGACAACCAATGACATTGTAGATATCGGAGAGGCGGTCGGAACCGTGGCTGCGCAGGCGATCGGAGAGCCTGGTACTCAGCTTACTATGAACACTAAACACGCCGGAGGTGCAGCTACGGTTGGTGGAGACGTAACTCAAGGTCTTCCGCGTGTTGAGGAAGTGTTTGAAAAAAGGCAACCAAAAATACCGTGTGTTATTTGTAAATACACTGGTGTTGTGACCGACATAAGAACCGAAGGTCGTGACAAAGTGATTGTGGTTGCCCCCGACATGACTGCTGAAGGCGCTCCCAAAAAGAAGGATAATACCGAATACGAGGTCAACCATCGACGCGTCGCCATGGTGTCGAAAGGCGATTCAGTGGTGGCTGGTCAAATGTTGACCGATGGTTCCGCTCTTCTTCCGGAGCTCTTCAAGTACGGAGGACAGGAAGTTACCCAGGATTATATTATTTCCGAAGTTAACAAGATTTACGAACTGCAGGGTGTAACGATTTCACGAAAGCATATTGAGTTGATTGTCAAACAAATGATGTCGAGAGTTAAGATCACTCACCGAGGAGACAGTCCGTTTACGGTCGGTGAAATTGTAGAAGAATGGATTATGGTGGATACCAACAAGAAGCTTAAAGAGGAAGGAAAAGATGTTGCTAAGGGTGAGCGACTCATCATGGGTATTACTGAAACTTCACTTTCCAGAAAGAGTTTTCTTTCAGCTGCCTCGTTCCAGAACACCACTCGCGTTTTGATCAACGCTGCGGTCAGAGGAAGTAACGATAACCTAGCCGGGTTAATGGAAAACGTAATTATTGGAAAATTGATACCGGCCGGATCAGGTTTTGAAGGAAGCAATAAACACAAGATGATTGAGGAGTTGCAAGCTCGTCAGTAATCAATAAGCGCTGTAGAAAATCGGCCGGATGTAAAACATCCGGCCGATTTTCATAATAATCAACACCCGAGTACAAGTTGGTTTTTGAGTCATGCTAAAATCTTTTTTATGGAAGAAGTGGAAGTTTTACTTGAACTTTGGGAGTATTTTTTACCTGTCCTCGTAGCGGCTCTGGCCGGTGGTCTTATTGGTATAGAGCGTGAGTATCGAGACAAAAGTGCCGGTTTTCGGACGATGATTTTGATTGCTGTCGGTTCCGCTTTGTTTACTATTTTATCAACGACGATCGCCGGACCAAAAGGAGAAATGACCAGAATAGCGGCCGGTGTGGTAAGCGGTGTCGGGTTCTTGGGAGCCGGGGCGATATTAAAAGATGGCATAACGATAAAAGGGCTAACTACCGCCGCTTCTATTTGGCTCGTTGCTTCGCTTGGTATGGGGGCTGGTGCGGGAGAATTTGCTTTAGTCGGCGCCGTTACTCTACTGATTCTTATTGTCCTCTGGGCATTACCGCCTTTCGAAAGATGGCTGGATCGATTGCATGAGTTTATTGAGATTCATATAACCATTAAGAATTCGGATGAAGATGAAGACGAAATCTTGGATATTTTTGATGAGTGCAAGATAAAGGTTGTTCAGATTACCCGTTCAAGAGTGGTCAAAGGGGAGAGGATAGTCCATATCAAAGCGAAAATGACCCCTCAAAAAAGAACGACTCTCAGTGAAATATTGGTCAATGAAAAAGTCGTCCTAGCATTTGAGTCTTAGTTTATTCCGCAAAAATACCCCGTCCTGTCAGGGCACGGTAGTTCATTTTTAAAAGCCCCGTTGGTGACGAGGCTTTCTTTTTTTTGTCGTAGATAGAGACAGGATCTAAATCTTCCCTGCAATTTTTGTCACTATTTTTTCAAACTTTTCCCTATCCTCCCGATTGGGGGTCTTACCTACACACTTGAACTCTTTGAAACAGACTTTTTTCAAAACCCCGTTTCCTGCCTCTGCGTAGTAGGTTGCCAGTAATTCGCTCAGCCTTATTCCTTCGCCTTCAGGTGTCATTCTGTGCATCACCCACAGCTCGTTTTTCGAAACGAGAGTGAAAAATTTTTCATTACCATCTCTGACAATCAATGGTTTTGGAACACCATTGTATTCGTGACTTATTGCCACCGCCTGTATTGTCTTTAAGCTAGCGAGTATTTTTTCGTCACTTTGAACACTGCTGGCACCAAAGATGACAATGACTGACAAAAAAAGAACTGTTACTTTACATCTGCATCTGCAATTAAACACAACACTCTCCCCGAAACTGACATGTTGAACCAAAAAGCCCAGCCGGTATATTACATCTTTATTGTTAACAAAGTCAAATTTTTATCTAAGAAACTGCAATATTTTTTCTTCCCTAAGGCTGGTTAGAGAGACTGGAAAGGTAAACCAAGTCCTCGCTTTCGTTGCTCATTTTGCTTATACTACACAATCATGAGTGATACTGTGAGACAAATTAAGGACAGATTAAATATCATAGATATTGTTGCTCCTTACGTTGAACTACATAAAGCCGGTAAGAACTTTAAAGGCAAGTCGCCTTTTTCGGCCGAGAAGACCCCTTCTTTTTATGTGTCGCCGGACAGGGGAATGTATTACTGCTTTTCAACTTCACAGGGAGGAGATATTTTCAACTTCATAGAAGCGATGGAAGGAGTTGATTTTAAGGGCGCGCTAAAAATATTGGCCGAAAAAGCCGGAGTCGAACTGGTAGCGGAAGATCCAAAGAAAAGAAGCGAGCGGGATAAAATGTATTCTTTACTTGAGGCGACGACTATTTTTTACTCTGAGTATTTGGAAAAGGACAGAGAGGCCGTTTCTTACCTGGAACAACGCGGGGTTAACAAGGAGACAATTTTAAAATGGAGAATCGGTTATGCACCCGGTCCACCAAATCACGGTTGGAGAGAGACAAAAGAACACCTGAATAAACTTGGGTATGTTAACGATGAAATCTTAAAAGCCGGTTTAATTAAAACAACCGATGTCGGTAAAGACCCTTTTGATGTCTTTCGCGATCGGATAGTTTTTCCGATGGCTGAACCTAGTGGTCAAACTGTTGCTTTTTCGGGAAGGATACTGCATCCGGACGATAAATCTCCCAAGTATGTCAATTCACCTGAGACTTTGTTGTACAAGAAATCCGAGTTGCTCTATGGCTACGATAAGGCTAAGACAGGAATCAGGAACTTGGACTTTTCTCTGATTGTTGAAGGACAGTTCGATGTTGTCATGTGCCATCAAGCCGGTTACCACAATACCGTGGCTGTCTCCGGCACGGCTCTGACTCTTCACCACGTGCAGTTGCTTGAGCGTTTATCTGATAAAGTAGTACTTGCTCTTGATGCCGATCGAGCCGGGATCAACGCCATGAAGAAAGGAGCGACTTTGTTACTTGGTCGTGGACTGGATGTAAAAATAGCGGAATTGCCGATTGGAATGGACCCGGCTGATTTGATCAAGATAAATAAATCCGACTTCAGACGCGTAGTTGGGAAATCGGTGCATGTGATAGAATTCTTACTCCATGTAATAAGAAGAGAAATTGATGACGATCGTTCTTTTAAGTTAAAGGTTAGGGAAGAAGTGTTGCCATTTGTCTTGTTGTTACCAAGTCGAATTGATCAAGAGCATTTTGTGTCTAGGGTTGCAAAATTCATTAATTCAACCACTGAAGCGGTGCGTTATGAACTCGATCATTTGCGGGAAAAAAGTGCCATCGAGAAGTCGCAAGGGCACGCTGAACAAGAGTCAACAATTCATGCTAACAAAACAACAAAAGAAGTTAATGGAGAAGATATAGTTTCTCGACTTTTGTTGTTTTTGTCAGCCTCCGCCTTGGTGGTGGAAGATGAATTATGTAAAAAAATAAACGGTGAGCTAAAAAATGTTAGTGAAATCTCGGAACTGAAAAAACCTTCTGATTCAGAACTGGCGGGGACTGTCTTTACTTTGGAACAACAGTTTGCCGAACTACCCAAACAAGCGATCTTAAGTGAAATAACAGCAAAACTCAATCAATTAAAAACAAATTTGATAAGAACACGTTTGGCAGAATATCGTGGCATATTGGCGGACCCGGAAAATAGCCAAGACGAAAAAAGATTTACCGAGGCGCTTAAATCCATCAGTAATTACGAAGAAATGCTTCGTGAACCGGCTTACTCCCCGGAAACGTTCCTCGACTGACCCTGCCGTATTTGCAAAAGTGTGGCACTAGACATTTTGGGTTTTTTCTGTATAGTGGTGGACGTTATGCCTATAAAAAAGGCCACAAAGAAAGTTGTAAAAAAAGCGGTTAAAAAACCCGTGAAAAAAATTAAAAAGACGACCCTCAAAAAAGCTTCCACCAAAGCATCGGTCGCTAAAAAAAAGACAGTGAAGAAAAAGATTGTAGCGAAGAAAGCGGTAAAGAAGAAAGTCAAGAAATCAGTTAAAAAGACCGCCACCAAGGTGGTTGCTTCGTCTGCCAGAAAAGCTAAAAAAGTGACGGCCAAGAAAGTTACTCCAAAGAAAACCGTTTCAAAAAAGGACTCTGGTAAAGATACTCCACGCAAACTAACTAAAAGTGAAAAAGTCTTGGAGGCAAAATCGGCCGAGTTAATGAAGCTCGGAAAGGAGCGTGGTTACGTAACTTATGATGAACTCTTGAGATCTTTTCCTGAAATCGAGAGAGATGTGGATTTTCTAGATTTGATGTACGAACGTTTTTCTGTTGCTGGTATTGACGTGCTTCAAAGTGGTGGAATGTTGGGTGATGATCCCAGTGTTGAAATCATTGCCCAGAAAAATGCTTTTAAACGCAGTGATAGCGGGTATGACTCAATCCAAATGTATTTGCGGGAAATCGGACAGTACCCGTTGTTGAACGCGCACGAAGAACGAGTGCTCGCAAAGCGAATCGTTGAAGGTGATGACGAAGCTCGTAATTTGTTAGCGAGAGCCAACCTTCGTCTTGTTGTCTCTATTGCCAAGAAGTATGTTGGAAGATCTCCGGATCTCACTTTACTTGACTTGATTCAGGAGGGAAACCTCGGTCTTTTTAAAGCCGTAGACAAATTTGATTTTACCAAAGGTTTTAAATTTTCAACCTATGCCACTTGGTGGATAAGACAGGCCATCACGCGAGCATTGGCAGATCAATCACGCACCATTCGTATTCCCGTTCACATGGTGGAGACGATGGCAAAGTATAAACAAGTCTCACGACGTTTATCTCAAGACTTGGGAAGAGACCCGATGCCTGAAGAAATCGCCACTGAGATGAATGTTGAAGTCGAGAAAATTTACCAAATCGAAAAGATCAGTCAGGACACCATCTCTTTGGAGCTTCCGGTTGGAGACGATGATGATCGTTCTCGTTTATCCGATTTCATTTCGGATGACAAAATTACGTCGCCGGACCAAGAAGTATCTCACAGTATCCTGACCGACCAAATCACTGAAATACTCGATACACTTTCCGAGAAAGAAAGAAAAATTTTGGAAATGCGCCATGGCTTGATCGACGGTACGTACCACACTCTTGAAGAGGTAGGTAAGGAATTCGGGGTAACTCGTGAGCGTATCCGTCAGATTGAAGCTAAGGCGCTCGAAAAGATAAGACAACACGAAAAAGCACGTAGATTGAAATCGTATTAAACTAATTAAAAAAGTACGAAAACAAATTTTCTCCCTGAATAATAATAAACAACCAGAACAGGATCCAACAAAGAGCAATTATTGATTCGTACAAAATGAACCGTCTAAAACTTATTGCCAGACTGCCGAGCAATAATGCATATAAAGGACGAAAGAAGGTAATAAAACGGCTGACCGCCATAAATATAAATAATCCTTTTTTATTTAAATACCCTCGCGCTTTTTCGACTTTGGGGTGTCTGAGTCTTTGCGATACGACGGGTGTCTTTCCAAACAGTCTTCCGGCCCAGTAGTTTGTAACATTGCCTAAAATGGTTCCGGAGTATGAGGAGACAATTATCATCTCAATACTAATCATGCCTGTCGCGTGCATTAGTGCCACCGAACTCATCATGGCTACTCCATAGAAAATAAAACCGGTAACAAAAAACACGTCGAGAGCTGAGGCTATAAATACAACCACTGGTGCAAAAGGGGATAGGCTATAGATTGTTTCTAACACAAGCGATCAAGGTCAACTCGCTTCCATGAATTTGGCCAGAATCTGTTTTAGTCCTTGTCTAGAAATTATTCCTATCGGCCTGTTATCAGTATCGACAACTGGAATTCTAGCTCTTTCGTAAGTAATGGCCGTTGCGATGATCGTTATTAAATTGTCATTCAAAGTGAGCGCAGAATAATCTCTCGACATGATTTCAGATACCGGCAATTCTTTCGCTACTTCTATGGACGCGATAAAAGAATCGTCATTATTGAAGTGACCTATAACTTCACTACCGTCAAGCGTGTCTGGCACTACCGCATTGAGCAAATCCGCAACTGTTACTTCTCCGACCAACTCACCATTATCGTTGGTTACTAAGAGTGTGTTTGTGTGCTCGGTCATTAAAGACTTAAGAGCCGAAGCAAAAGTTTTCGTCTCTGGTATAATCACCGCCGGTTTTACAATGTCTTTGACTTTCATATAAAACAATCATACACCTAACTGTAGAAGGTGTACATCTGAAAGTTTCTCCAAATTCCATCTTTACCCCGCATGCTTGCATCGGGGAAGACTCCCTATACACTAGGCAGTAATGTCTGGTACGCTATCCCATCTCAAAAAACCACACAATAAGTCGTTATTTATCTTTTCCGAAGGGTAACCCTTCGGAACTTCGTAAATTCCTAAAGCTATCTTTGCTGAACATAAAGAGGTGAGAGGTGAAGACAAAGTTATGGGGCGGTAATTTCTGAACACAAGGTTATTATACCAATATCGTCGGCAACGCTAACATGTCCATTTTTACCAACTACGTTAAAAACCAAGGGCTACCTCAGTATCAGTAGCTACGTACCGCACTACAACAAACGTCACTTTTTACCACCTAACCCAACGCCGATATCCCGTATGCTCTGCATCGGGATAGTACATTTGGAATACCCTTAGTTTTTTGAAGTCTCCTCTTTTAAAGTGATGTAAAGTTTTTGGGTTATGAGTTCTTTGTGGAAAATGTTATTCAAGACTTTTTCTTCAATAGTATGAACACCATGGCCGGCCAAAGACTCAGCCAATACCTTTGCAACCTCGGGGTTTTGTGATTTTAGATTTTCAAATTTCAAGGAAGAATTCTCTTTAAAGGAGGTATAAAGATTGTTAACGTGATCAACCGCTTCCCTTGTGAAAATCGTTGATGAGGCCTGGTTCAATATGCTGAGTTCTTTTAAGACCTTGCGAGAAATAATCGCTTGCGCGCGGTAATACATGTATCGTTCCGCGAAAGATTGTTTGTCACCACATCGTCCCACCAATTTTTTTATCGTACGGAAGAAAATCTCGAACACATCTCTCCCGTCGTCATGAATAGTAACATCGGGTTTCAAGTCACCCTCCTCAATTGCTTCCAGTTGCAAGCGTAATTTGCCTTGAATGCGTCTAAAGACCGGTTCTGTCACTTCGTTGTAATCATAGAGGTCTTTGAGGTGTCTTTTTTCTATACCGATAGCGTAGATACGCAAGACTCGAAAAGCCAAATCGTCTCGTCTTTCTTTAGAAAGCAGATTAATTTGATCACAGGCGTTGTGGAAGGCGAGAGTGTGTTCATTGAGTAATTTTTGGGCGATATCCGAATCAATGTATCCACGCTCTTGGTATTTAGCTACTCTCTCGGTGACTTTGTGGTGAATTAAGGCTCTTGCTTCTTGATATTCTATTTCTTCGATCGTGGTCAATTTGTCGAGTTTGAATTTCTTGACCAGTTTTTTGATAGTGGTGGCTTTGATGAATAGGGTAGCTGCTATACAACCGATGGTGATCGAAAGCAAAAACTCTTTCGGCGAAACGGACAAATTCCAACCCGGTACAGTCATTGAGTCGGGGATCAGAAATACCATAGTTACAGCCAAAGCGCCACGGAGTGATCCCCAAGCCAGGAGATGTTGCCAAGAAAGAGGAATACGGCGCTTTTTTCCTTGGAAAGAATTATAGGTTGAAATGACCGGATAGATTGAAATGGCCCGAGCCAAAGCAACGGTGAGTATGGTTATGATTATGGTTGTGAATATTACCGGTTCGAAAATCGGAGTCTCAACGATCAGTACCCCGATTAGAATAAAAATCAGAGAATTGGCCATGAAGGCAAACTGTTCCCAAAGAGCGATAACAAATGACTCGGCTTTCGGGTTCATTTTAGCTCGTCCGTAATTACCCATCAAAAGGGAAGCAACGGTGGTGCTGATTATTGGTGAGATGTGAATGTTAAAAAGACCGAATATTTCCGTGCTTGAAATGACTTCCGCCATTATAAAAGTGATGTGTGCGAGGACTATGGTCAAGGTAATACTGGCTACCTCATTTTCTCTTGCGAAACCGACCAGATAGGCAAAAAAACCGCCAACTAATAAACCGAAAACTACGCCAAAAAACAGCATGGAAACGAAGGTAAGAAAACCGGCCAGGGAAGTCAGAATCGTAAAGCCTCCATTAGTGATCGCTTCCAAGGTTATTAAGAATACAGCCACGGCGGTTGCGTCATTGAAAAGACTTTCACCTTCAAAGATGAGCGACAGTCTGCGTGGCACCCCGTACTCCTTAAAAAGCGCCAGTACCGCAACCGGGTCGGTGGCTGATATCAAGGCCCCGAAAAGTAAGGTGATACTAAAGGGTACGTTTATGTCTATGAGTAAAAGTAGCAGATGTAGTAGTCCGGTAATGAGTGCCGTTGAAATCAAAAAACTGCCAATCGACAAAGAAAAAACAACCCCGCCATCGGCTAGTAATTTTCTCACGTTCATTTGGTAAGCTGATTCGAAGATTAAGGTGGGAAGTAGGAGGTAGAAAAGCAATTCCGGCGTCAGTCTAAATTCATCGATAAACGAAAAAGCGGGAGTAAGTGTCAAGAAGCCGAGACCAATACCAATTAAAACTAGTAATACAGTATGAGGCAAATGCAAGCGTTTGGCCAAAAAAAGACCCAAGCTCGAAATTCCAAGCATTAAAAAAATAGCTAAAGTTGAACCGATGGTAAGCATAAGAATTAATATTTGCGGTTGAGCAAAGCAAAACTATACAACTGAAAACTCTCTATTGCAAGCATTTTTATCAAGAATGGTGGGCTGTTAAGATTTGGTATAATCAGCTTCATGACACAGTCTTTTAAGAAGAATAGCTCGGTCGCGTTTAATGAAGCTTACGCTTCATTAAACGCGACCCAAAAGGAGTCTGTCGATACGACAGATGGTCCGGTAATGGTGGTTGCCGGACCGGGTACCGGAAAGACACAAATATTGACTCTGCGCATCGCAAATATTCTTCTGGAAACAGACACCGCTCCTGATTCCATATTAGCTCTCACTTTTACAGAATCGGGGGCTAAGGCTATGAGAGAGCGACTTCGTAAATACATAGGCGCGACTGCTTACCAAGTGCCGATTTTTACTTTTCATGGTTTTGCTAAAATGCTCATTTCTTATTACCCTGATGCTTATGACAGAGTGATTGGTGGTCGTCCGGCCGGGGATTTGGAGAAAGTATCGTTGATAGAGTCGATTCTTGAAGGAGGTAAAGTGAAAATTCTGAGACCGCTGGGTAATACTACTTATTACGTGTCGCCAATTTTGCACACCATCAGTCAAATGAAGCAAGAATATATTACCCCAGATTCGTTGGTTCTCATTGTTAATCAGCAAGAAAATTTGTTGGCTGAGACAGAGAAATATCACACCAAAGGGGCTTATAAAGGAAAGGTTCGTAGCGAATACACCAAGCTTGAAAAAAATATAGAGAAGAATCGCGAATTGATAACAGTGTACAAACAATACGAAGCGCTATTGTCGGAACAAAATCTTTACGATTTCGATGACATGATTGTTGAGACAGTTAAAGCTCTGGAGAAAGATGAAGACATGTTACGAGATCTTCAGGAAAAGTATCAGTATATTCTGGCGGATGAACATCAAGATGTGAATGGTTCTCAAAACAAGATTCTTGAATTACTCGCTTCTTTTCATGATTCCCCTAATATATTCGTGGTGGGAGACGAGAAGCAAGCGATTTATCGTTTTCAAGGAGCTTCCTTGGAAAACTTTTTATATTTTAAAAAAAAGTTTAAGGACACCAGTGTTATTTCTCTGACTCAAAATTACCGCTCTGGACAGGCTATTCTTGACCCTGCTTACAGTCTGGTTGAGGTGGAAGATGGACCTTTAAAAGATTTACGAATTCCTCTCAATGCTGAATCGGTGAAGGAGTCTTCTGTTACAAGTCGAAACTTCACTCACCAAGCGATTGAGGATTCTTGGGTGGTAGACGAAATTAAAAAACAAATCGAAGATGGTATCTCACCAAAAGAAATTGCGATCATAGTGAGAACCAACAAAGAGGTTGAAGTATTAGCTTCACTTTTGCGGAAGTCGGGTATTACTGTTACTGCCTCTGCCGACGGAGATATTTTACGACACCCGATCACTGAGGTGGTAAGGGGTATGGTTGACGCGGTCGTGGTTGACAGGAGCGAATCGGCTTTATTCTCTCTTCTTCATGGAGCTTATTGGAATATCGACCCTGACGACTTGATTAAGGTCTTGTCACATCGGGCGTATAACCGTTCACTCTGGAGTATTCTTAGCAACAATAAGCGATTGTCTGAATTGAAGCTGAAGAACGTTGCGCCATTTTTGAAGGTTGTAGAAGTGATTGTAAAAGCCAGAGAAATGGAAGTGCATGAAGCACCGCAAAGGGTGGTGGAATTTCTTCTTCAAGAAACCGGATTCCTGGACCACTTGATGGAACATGATCCTCTTGAGGGGACTCGCGTTGTTCGTCGCCTGTATGATGAAATAGAAGAGTTGGTACTTAAAGACGGCTTTGGTAACCTGCGTGAAGTTGGTGAAATTTTCAAAGCCAGAATGGATCATAATTTGGCACTTAATGCTCCTTTCATCTCTATAAACCCAGAATCAGTTCAGGTCATGACGGCACATAAGTCAAAGGGGTTGGAGTTTGAATCTGTGTTTATGCCACATGTGACTGATTCCGGCTGGAGCGGTTCAACCAAGAGAAGGTATTTCAATATACCGTTTGCGGTACAAACTGTAAGTGAAGAAGATTTTATAGAAGACGAGCGAAGATTGATGTATGTCGCTATGACTCGTGCTAAACGCTTTTTACAAATCTCCTATTCGGAGACTAATGCTGAGGGTAAAGAATTGTTTCCTTCTAGGTTGCTTGAAGATATATCAAAGGGGCTAATTAAAACAGAGGAAACCAAAAAGGTAGAATCAGATTTTAACCCCATAGACACGCTAAGGAAGCCAATTGGCAGGGTCTCGATAGATTCTCAGTTACTCCGTCATCTCCTTGAAGAGAGAGGTTTTTCCGCAACGTCTCTTAATAATTATCTACGCAGTCCGTGGGATTATTTTTATCGAAATGTGTTGCGAATTCCTGAAACACAACCGGCTCATATGCAATATGGCACAGCAATTCACAACACCCTCGAACATATAACGCGTAAAAATACCGAGGGAGGTAAGCTTCCCGATAATAATGTTATAAAGAAAAAGCTTGAAGCAGAGCTCGATCGCCTCCCTTTGTCAGCTGAAGAATATGTGAGATTGCTGGAGAAAGGGCTGGAAGAGTTGGTGATATACAGGGAACATCTGCTTCGTGTTTTACCTCGGGGTACCAAAGAGGAACTTTCATTGAGGGTGCTACTTGAAACCGGAATACCCGAGTTGCCGGAGTTGCCACTAACCGGAAAGCTGGATCGGATTGATCTGGATGAAGGAGGCTACGCAAAGAGAGTGGTTGACTATAAAACAGGTAAACCGAAATCCCGGAACGAGATCGAAGGGAAAACTAAAAATTCCGACGGTGGTTATAAGAGACAGTTGGTTTTTTATGCACTGTTACTTAGTTTGCACGATGATGAGCGCTATTTGTGCAGGGAAGGAGTTCTGTCTTTTGTTCAAGGAGACGCAAAGGGACGTGTCAGAGAAGAGACTTTTATAGTTACTGATGAAGAAATTGAGGAATTAAAATCATCTATCATTTCTGCAACCAAAGATATCATTTCCGGTAAATTCTTAGAGTATCCCTGTGATGACAAAATCAGTGATTACTGTCATTTGGTTGAATTGTTAAGGAGGTGATCCGGGTTGTTGTATAAGAAACTGAAGGTCTGAAATCACCCTTACGTGTAATGCTATCTAGAGCCTGTCTTCAAAATTCACAATTTCAAGACGTCAAATCGAGGTAGGTGAGGCGTATTATGGACATACGGTGAACCTGGCCGAGATGTCGACAACGTAGAAATTGGGGGTTTTGGAACATGCTCTACTCGATAATGGGAATCCCGGCCTCGTTAAGAGGAACCTCACTTTTCACAGCAGTTTCCGTTTCTACCGTACCTTCCAGTTGCTCAATTAGATTTTCGATAATACCTTTAACCACGTCATAAGATTGAGCCCCGTTTATGATAGCCTGTTTGTTGCCAACAATAAGAACAGTGTATGGAGTGCCACGTGCCCCTGAGTTGAAGCCGTCTCTAATGCTTGATTCAACCACGCTTTCCATACGACCACTTTCAACGCAAGAGACGTAATCTGACTTCGAGACACCCGCTTCCTCGGCGTATTGTTGCAGTTTGGTAACATTGGTCAATTCGTTTGAATCTCTATCGGTGAATATCCTGTCGGAGAATGCCCAGAAAGCCTCGTTACCTCCTAAGTTTCCGACGCAAAGGGCGGCTTCAGAGATTTTGGGAGAATTGGGGTGTAGTTCCGCCAGTGGAAATTGACGATAGACCCAGGCCAGTTTACCGGTTACGCCGTACTCATCCATGATTTGGTTTAGTGTATTGTGGTATTGACCGCAGAAAGGACAGTCGTAATCAGAGTATTCGACAATAAGGATTGGAGCATTCGGGTTTCCTTTTATGTAATCGGTTTTGTCTACGGGTCTTGAGACATCAGACTCTGACGACCCTTCCGATTCTAGTTGAGTGATGCTTAATTGCCTCGGTGCGTTTCCGTCCTTGTTTGTAAAAAAAATTGCCAGAGCGATCATTGCGAATCCGCAAATGATGGCGATTGGGATGGCTGGTGATGAATCTTGAGACGATGGTTCCATACGACGTTGGTAACTTATTCTTAATATGAAAAGTATAGCACAAGGATATACGTGGTATACTCTGCAATTATGGAATGGGTGGATGCAATCGTGTTGGGTTTGGTTCAGGGGATTACTGAGTTTTTGCCCGTTTCTTCGAGCGGACATCTTGTCTTGGTAAGAGACTGGTTATCGACAGGGGCGGAAATGGATTTCTTGGCCTTTGATGCCGTCTTGCATTTTGCCACTACCGGAGCGGTGATTTTATACTTCAGGCAGGATATCTGGAACCTGCTTCAGGTTGCTTTACGTAAGCTTGGACGCTTGCCGGTTAATCAAAGAGACATCACACTTTTGTACGCTCTCGTAATTGGTACTATTCCGGCTTCGATACTTGGCTTCTTTCTGGAATCCGTTATAACGGAATATTTGCGCACACCGGTATTCGTGGCAATTGTTCTCTTTTTAGTATCGATATTCTTCATGTATGCTGAATGGCGGTATTATTTGGCGCCAGCTCACGGGGAGATGACTTTGAAACACGGTTTCTTGGTCGGGGTCTTTCAAGCCCTGGCCCTGATTCCCGGTATGTCGCGCTCCGGGGCAACTATTGCTGGGGGAATGTTACTTGGTTTGTCTCGATATGAAGCCACGCGTTTTTCTTTCCTTCTCGCTATACCGATCACCCTTGCCGCCGGCGCTAAGAAAAGTTTGGATTTGCTGGAACAAGGAGCGACTGTCGATTGGCTACTCATCGGCGCCGGCGCCGGAGTCGCCTTTATTACAGCGCTTATTGTCATACACTTCTTTTTGAATTTCATTCGTAAGTACACATTGTGGCCTTTTGTTTGGTACGGAATAATATTGGCTGGTATGGTTGGGTACGTGACATTGTTTACTTAACCGGTCCTGTTTTCTTGACTAAAAAATTGGGGATAGTATAAATTTCTTGGAAGTTTTGACTTGAACTGGAGGTTTGAAATGATCAAAACTAGGTTGTCTGTTGTCATAATTACAATTCTTCTTATTTCGTCTGACGTGACAGCATATGTTCCTAAAGGAGATTTTCACACACTGTTGTATCACTCTAACCGGTGGCAAAAACTCGGTGAGGTAAACTGTGGTCAAGTATCAATGGTCAGTTCTCTGAAGGGCAAACTGGAGCGGGTTGATTTGTATGTCAACGGCGAAAGAGTAATGACTTCCTTTTCAAAGAGGGGAGCTACTCTCATCAGAGCTTACATTAGTTCACCGGTCGTAAGTGAATCTGATACGTATGAAGAAGTTACGTATGAGGAATGGAAAGGACTTGTGAAACAAGCTATAATCGATAACAACGGAGTGGTTCCAGTAAGAAGCGATCAGTGCGTCAAGATTTTTTGATCGTGCTAATAAAGATGCAAATTCAATTTTATTGCCCGCCAATCTGCAAATCGGCGGGTAAATTTTTTAGAATAATAGTGAATGAGTCATCGCTGTTTCTTCTTTTATTTCCCAGTGGTTGGTGTCGAGAGGAATTTCTTTTTTCTTATGGCCGTCTTTAAACTTAACATGTCCGTGTTTGCGAGCGTATTCAAAAACTTCCTTGGTCACCCTTACATCTTGCTCACAGTATTTCTTTATATCTTTGATATTTCCTTCGCGCCACCAGCGGACGGCCTGCAGACCGTCCGCCGTCTTCTTAGCCCCGATGGTTGCTTGAGCCACGCTGTCGAGACGAAGCCTCCTGCCTAGCGCTAGCTTAATATCTTCAAGTAAGTCAATGCTTTTTATTTGGGTAAGATCCCCCGGATAGTATTTGTTAAGTAATGGGATATCAAAGTGGTTGCTGTTGTAGCCGACCAGGGCGTCAGCTTTTTCAATGATCGGCCAGAGTCGATCAATCTCGTCCACGGTAACGGTAGTGTACTGGTTGGTTTCGCTGTCATAGACAGTGGCCACCGAAATATCGAGCGCAGTCACATCATTGGACCCAACATCTTGAAAAAGATTTTGAGTTTCTAGATCAAAAACAATATATCGCATGGGGATGATTGTAGCATACTCCAAATAATCGAAGCTTAGGGGCAAGTGAACTTTAAGCTTGATTGAAAGTAAATAACAAATTACATCAGTTAACTGAGGTATTTTGTTTTATGAAATCAGTTAATTCACTGGGTGTTCCACTTTTTTCTTCACTGGTTTTTAGATTTTTTACAGTTATGATTCCGGAAGTGATTTCAGTCTCACCGATGACGATGATGAATTTTGTTCCACGGTCGGAGGCGCGGGCTTTTTTCTTGTCTGTTTTTTGAGAACCGATATCGGTTGCAACGGAAATTCCTGCTTGGCGGATTTCAGAAGCTATTTTTTCAGCAGGTAAGTTTTGCTCGATAGTCTCCGGAATAACCGTGACTGTAGCGGTTGTGCTTCGGACTCTTTCCGGAATGAGGTTGTTTTCTTCCAGAAAATCACGCAAAGTGACGTCTCCCATGCCAAAACCGATTCCCGAGACGGGTTCATTGCTGAACATCATCGTGAGGTTGTCGTAACGTCCGCCTCCTAGCATTGCTCTGCCGGTTGGGTTCCCGCCTTGGTCTACTTCGAAGACTTCAAAAATGGTACCGGTGTAATAATCAAATCCACGGGCTAGAGAAGGTGAAAAAGCAGTTTCGATTCCCAGTTCTCGCAGACCGTCGATAACTCTCATAAGAGAGAGGTTTGTGTCAACTGAGTCAATTAAAGATTTGTCTGCCTGGTTAAGCTCGGTATAAAATTTTTCGACATTGTTTTCTGGCACCACTTCTTTTAATAATTCTTTGAATTCTTCAACCGGTAATTTGTCCATTCTGTCAATTACTCTGGTTGCTGAGATAATGTCGTTGCTACCATTTTTTCTCAATAATTCGCGTAAAAATGTACGGTGGTTTATTTTTATAATAAATTTTTGTGGATTAACGCCAAAGTTAATCATCGTCTGATACGCCAGAGCAATCAGCTCGATGTCCGCCGTTATTTCGTCACCGCCAAAAATATCACAGTTAAACTGCCAGTGTTCACGAAGCCTGCCTTTTTGCGGGCGTTCGTAACGGAATAGATTGGGAATAGAATACCAGCGCAAGGGAAGGGCAAGTTCACGCTGTTTACCGGCTATCATACGGGCAACGGTTGGTGTCATTTCGGGACGAAGAGTCACTTCGCGACCGCCTCGGTCGGTAAAGGTGTAGGTTTGTTCATTGACAAGTTCTTCATTCTCGGCTCCTTTGGCTTTATACAAATCTGCCGGCTCAAGAATAGATGCGTCGTATCGTTCAAAACCAAAACTTTCTGCGGTTTTGGTCCAAGTTTCAAAGATGTATTTCTGTACGGCCATGTCGGCCGGATAAAAGTCCCGCACACCCTTATAAGAATCAGTTGAGAGTTTTTTGTCTGACATAGTGTTGTGATTGTAGGGGAATTAAAGTTTATTATCAAGCTCAGCAACATTCCACGTACCAAAATGTTTTTGGTGATTATTCAACCGAATCAGGATTGATGTGCAAGACCCGAAGTCTATCGTCCATAGCCTTTTGAATAATAGCTTGCAGTTCTTTAGGGTCGGGAAGACCGTTGGTTTTAAAATTGCTCTCATGCGCGCCGGCGGTCTGGGCTTGTAGTGTGCCGAAGTTCAATAAGGTAGGGATGATTCCTTTTATGTAGAATTCTATATCTTGTAGTCTCTCCAAACGAAATATACTGACATTACGGTTAAAAAAATGAATTTGATCCACCAAGATTATTCTTCGGTCAGTGATGATCCAAAGGTCAAGATAGTAGTGAGTCCAAGTCATAAATCCCGCCATTAAGCAAAGGACAGACCAACCGGCAACGGCGAAAGTGATTATGGCTGTGTAGTGACCTAAATTAAAATCAAAATTTATTAATGTGTCTGGGAAAAGAGCGATGATAAACAATAGGAAAAAGGGGAACAGTAGCATTAAGAAAAAACCAAAAAGCTCTGCCACTATGACAAACCAATGTTTTCTTACTGTTTTAAGAATTTTCTCACTTTCTTCAAGTTGTATTTTTTCAAATAGCATGAATCTGTATTTATATTATGACAGTCATTACACCCATTACTGCTAATAGTGGCAATGTGGTTGCGAAATATAGGAAGAAAGTCAAACCTGTCACCTTGGTGTCTGTGCTGTAGTTTGTCCAATGATAATAAAAAATAGCAGTGAAGATAACATAAGAGGCTAGAATAAAATAAAAAACCAACAAGAGTAAAGTTTCCATAGGAAGATCAATTGGTGGTGTTTGACTAATGAAATTCACAGCTAGGTTATTGTAGCACTAAAATCGAGTAACGCTCGATACCATACTGGTCTTTATGAGTAGTGACAGAAAAATTATTTTTGTGCCCCAGTTCCATTATCAGAGCGGACTGCTCAGGTTCGTGTTCGAGCCAGAGTTGTCCGGTTGGTTCGATATATGATGAAGTCTGGTTAATGATTTCGGTAATTACTTCCATGCCTTTCTCACCACCAAAGAGAGCAACGTAGGGCTCGTGTTTTCTAACTGACTCTTCAGTGCGATTGAGGGAAGGGTCTATATACGGTGGGTTTGAAAGTATAAAGTCATATTTTCCAGTCAAACCACCAAAAAGACTGGTGTGAAAAATGTTGTACCGGTCTTCTGATATGTTATTCTCCTCGAGATTTTTTCTTATAGTTGGGAGGAGGCGCGCGTCGATTTCGGAGAAATCGACGCGCGCCTCGGAATTGCCTTTGCCACCGCGATACCGATACAGCCACTGCCGGCGCAAAGATCGAGATGCGTGGCGGTACTTTACCGAGGCCGAGAGATAAAGTCTCTCTCCCTTTGATAACTTTTATTGCCTCCTCAGTCCAAAACTCTGTTTCGGGGCGAGGAATCAAAGGTTTTGAGTCCAGGCAAATTTTACAGCCAAGAAAGGGTGTGTGGCCGATTAGGTAAGCAAGTGGTTCACCGAGGGCGAGGCGTTTGCAGTCGGCGAAAAAAGCTTCGCTTTTTTCGCCTCCGTACTTCTCCTCTAATAACCACTCCATCTCTTGACTTTCCATATATTTTTACTATTATGCAATTCAGTAGTTATTTCGTCAAATTGTCTGATAAAAACAGGAGAGTGTTAATGAACGCATCTATTAGTGAATGCGACGCATTCCGAAAAAGAAGAATTTCCGATTCGTTTGGAACACTGGAAGATGTCCGACATAAACTATATGTCTGTACTGAAATAGACCAGCGTCTCAAGAGGATCTATTTTCTCGATGTCGGCACCTTCTTGGAGATGTGGAGTGCTTTGCGGAGCGTGGGTACATTCGACGGCGTCAAGCTTTACAAGGTAGCGTTCCAGCTGGAAATATCAGATTCTTTTCCGGTAACACAACCGGCCTCTGAAGACTTTTTCCGACCTTTACAGCAGGTATATCGTCAGTTCCTGTGCGAAGCTCTGAAGTTGGCACGAGAGGAGCTGATCAGTCAGAAAAATACTCTAGCTTCTCTCTCTGTCAAGGCTTAGTTCTCAGATTATCGATTTTTTTTATGTAGCCGGCCATTAACCGCCGGCTATTATTTTTGCTACAATAACAATCATGACACCCGGTCCAATCTTGGAAATCAAAAATTTAACCAAAATCTACCGTAATGGTAGACGAGAAGAGACAGCTTTGAATAATGTCTCACTCGATGTTGAAAGAGGAGTTTTCTTCGGTCTGCTTGGTCCGAATGGGGCAGGGAAAAGCACTTTGATTCACTCTGTTACAGGCGTGACGGAACCGACTTCGGGTGCGATTTTGATTGACGGTGTTGATGTGGTCAAAGATTATAAAATCGCCCGAACGAAGGTGGGCCTTTCTCCGCAAGAATTCAACGTAAATATATTCAATACGCCTGCGCAAATTATGGACTACATGGCTGGTTATTACGGAATTCCCAAAGCTACTCGAAAAGAAAAAATAGACTCGTTAATCAAAAGGTTCAATTTGGAAAAACACCGAGATGTTTTGTTTCAAAAGCTTTCCGGTGGTTTAAAGCGCAGAGTATTGCTCGGACGTGCTTTGGTCCACACCCCGGATTTGTTGATTTTGGACGAGCCGACAGCCGGAGTGGATGTTGAACAAAGACGTGGCTTGTGGGAATATCTGAAAGAGTTAAACAAGAGCGGAAAAACAATAATTCTGACGTCACATTATCTGGAAGAAGTGCAATATCTTTGTAATGAGATAGCGATTATCAACCATGGGAAGATTGTCGCTTCGGGCACGAAAGCGGAATTCATGAGAGACGGGAAAAGCCTTGAAGAGAAATATCTTGAAATTACCAAAAGCAACAATAACAAAAATGCTTTATGAATTG
Organism: Candidatus Nomurabacteria bacterium; assembly: GCA_023898585.1. Classification (GTDB taxonomy): domain Bacteria; phylum Patescibacteriota; class Minisyncoccia; order Phycocordibacterales; family UBA918; genus OLB19. Next base: position 670,225 of record CP060229.1, read on the forward strand.
GATAGGACTGTATACATTGTTGCGACGTGAGGTAGAAAGAACACTGGCCGTGGCCATACAGACACTAGCTGCGCCGGTAGTTTCCGCCACCCTGTACATTTTTATATTTGGGACGGTATTGGGAACCAAAATAGATGATTTTGCCGGAGTCCCCTACATTTCTTTTGTTTTTCCCGGCGTACTCATGATGTCAGTTATCAACGCGTCTTTTGCCAGTGCTTCTTCAGGACTTTACTTTATGCGTTTTTCTCGCGGAATCGAAGAGATTCTCGTCGCTCCCTTATCTTATTTTGAGATGTTAGTCGGTTTTGTCGGTAGTGCGGTTGCAAGATCTGTGATTGTCGGTGTACTGATTCTAATTGTAGGATTTTTCTTTGGCGCGGTGACATTGTCAAACCCTTTAGGTTTTATCTTCTACGTGGTCACCATTGCTTCCATCTTTGCTATGCTGGGAATAATAGTGGCTTTGTGGGCGGAAGACTTTGAACAACTGCAAGTTTTAAACACCTTCGTCATCACACCACTCACTTATTTGGGAGGAATTTTTTATTCAATATCGTTTTTGCCCGATCTGGTCGCTACTATTACTCGTCTCAACCCATTTTTCTATTTCGCTGATGGAATCAGAAGCACTATGATTGGGTATAGTGAGTCCAACTTAATGGTTGGGGTGTTTATTATTTTGTTTCTCCTTGCATCTTTGGCACTTTTGGTTACGTATTTATTCAGGTCGGGATGGAAGATACGAACATGAGAGTATAGTTGTCTACAGAAGAGTGGCGCCGAAGGCGCCACTCTTTGTTAAACTTAATGAAGTATGAAAAAGAACACCAAATTATATGAAACAGTAGCCGCTCTGTTGTCTCCCGGTAAAGGTATCTTAGCAGCCGATGAAAGTGATCCAACAGCCGGCAAGCGTTTGGCCATGGTGCATCTACCTAACAAGCCGGAGAACCGACAAGATTTCAGAGAAATATTATTTACAGCTCCCGATATAGAGAAATATCTTTCTGGGGTGATTATGTACGATTCATCGATCCGTAACACGACCGATGATGGCACTCCTTTTCCGGATGTGCTCACTGCAAAAGGTATCGTGCCAGGGATCAAGGTTGATTTAGGCACTTCCGAATTGCAAGGCTTTAAAGGCGAGGTGGTGACTCAAGGACTGGATAATTTAACTGATCGTTTTGAGGAATATTACGATATGGGGGCTCGTTTCGCTAAGTGGCGAGCGGTTATCACTATTGATGAAGATAAAACACCGACAGACGAAGCGATAAAAATCAACTCCATAATGCTGGCTCGATATGCCCAAATCGCCCAAACGTCGAGCATTGTTCCAATTGTTGAGCCGGAAGTTATTCATGCCGGAGATCATTCTATTCAGAGAGCGGAATTGGTGACGACCCGAACACTGCAAATTCTTTTTCAGACTCTAATGGAATACAAAGTTGATTTGGCCGGACTTATTCTCAAATCATCAATGGTTTTGGCGGGGGACGTGTATTCTGAGCAGTCTTCACCCGAAGAGGTAGCGAATGCGACATTACGCACTTTCCATATGAGCGTACCTTATGAGTGTGCCGGAATTGTCTTCCTATCCGGAGGACAGACCCCAGAGCGGTCAACCAAAAACCTTAACGCCATTGGTAAGATGGGTGAACAACCCTGGCCAATCACTTTTTCATTCTCTAGAGCCATTGAAGAGCCAGTCTTAAAAGCCTGGGAAGGAAAGAAAGAGAATGAAGGTAAGGCGAAAGAAGTATTGTTGGAAGTAAGTAAGCAAAACAGTCTGGCGAGCCTTGGTAAATTGTAGATTTGGTAGAAACTGGTGGAAAATAGAAAATGCGCTCGAAGATGAGCGCATTTTCTACTTCTTTTGTTTGTAAACTGTGTGCGTTTTGGCAATCGGATTAAATTTCGTGGTTTCGTATTTCTTGCCTGGATCTTTCTTGTTTTTGTTGTTATACCGGGTGTAATAGACATGGCCTTTACCAACGCCATTTTTGTCGCCGACTGACACCAGTTTGATTAGTAAATCCTGTGACATAGTGGCGCTAGCATACCAAATTGACTCTAATCGTCAATAGCAAAAGTATGTTCTTTATAAACCAAGAAAGTTAGTAGAAACCATACCAAACAGCGACCAATACATAGACTACCGTTTTTTGAGCTGACTGTAAATTTAGACATACACAATCGCCATTTATACACCACAATAAATGTCACTTGCCCCATTACCCATGTTATCATAAGTTCTAAGCTTGGCGCGAGTAATGTCTTATTTGGGGTGCTAAGTGTACAGCTATACATGAGAGTACTAACATTTGGCTGGGAATACCCGCCCGCAAAAAATGGTGGTTTAGGCGTAGCTTGTTACGGCCTTACTCGTGAGCTTCTACAAAGTGGCGTAGAGGTAATTTTTGTGTTACCTAAAACCCAAACCACTCGCGGGGACGCGAGATTTTTGTTTGCCGATCAGGAAAGACTGCTCAAAGTTAGACACACAGACGTTTCTCTCAAGCCGTATCACCAAGCGGACGACCTTATAAATATTATTGTTGGCTATGAAAAAGACGGCACTCCGATTATAAGATCCAGAACCATTATCGAGGAGGCTCACCGGTTTGCTCATCAGGCGTCCCTTATTGCAAAAGAGGAGGAGTTCGACGTCATTCACGCGCACGATTGGACATCATTTTTGGCCGGAGTCGCTGCTAAAATCGCTAGCGGAAAAAAATTGATCCTTCACGTGCATGCCACTTCTTTCGATCAAGCAGCTAGCAATAATGTCGACCCTGCCATTTTTAAAATTGAGAAGGAGTGCTTAGCGATGGCCGATAAGGTTGTGACAGTGAGTGGTTACACGAAAAATATAGTTGTCCACAAACATGGAGTGCCGGCCGAAAAAGTTGAAGTAGTGTACAACGGATGTGACGCACATGAGCCCGATAGATTACCGCCGGTCTTATCGACCTTGAAACAGCAAGGTAAAAAAATAGTTTTGTACCATGGTCGAATCAGTATTCAAAAAGGAGTAGATTATTTTGTTCGGGCGGCCCGAAGAGTTGTCGATGTAGATCCGAATGTTGTCTTTGTTATCTCTGGCTGGGGCGATATGAAAGCGGAAATAATTGAACTGGTTGGAAAGATGGGTCTTTCCGAAAATGTGCTTTTTGCGGGCGCTCTTTGGGAAGAAGACAGAGATCGTATGTACCAAAGTGCCGATCTGGTTGTCATGCCTTCCGTTTCGGAACCGTTCGGCCTCGTTCCTCTTGAAGCTCTGCAACAGGGAACACCCTCAGTGATCAGTAAACAATCCGGGGTTTCTGAGGTGCTGACTCATGCTCTCAAGGTTGATTTTTGGGACATTGAAGAAATGGCGAACCAAATATTATCCAGCTTGCGCTACCCGGTCGTGCGTAGTCAATTGGTAAATGAGGGTAAGATACAGATGAGAGGTATCTCGTGGAGGCGGGCCGCGGAAAAGATACGTGAGATTTATCAAAATTTGGTACAATACGTCACAACCTAGTCTATGCTTACAGTTTGTCCTTATTTTCACGTTCACCAACCATACAGAATAAAGCGTTATCGCGTGTTTGATATCGGTAACGACACAGAGTATTTTAATGACAATAGCGAAACTGACTTAAACAATAGGAGAATTGTCGAAAAAGTAGCCCATAAGTCTTATCGACCCACCAACAAAATTTTAAAGGAATTGTTGGATAATCATCCGGAGTTTCGTTTCAACCTTTCTTTTTCCGGAACTGTCCTTGACCAGTTTGAAGCATATGCGCCTGACGTATTGGAATCGTTTCAGGAATTAGTGGCGACCGGCCGAGTGGAAATCTTGGCTGACACTTACCACCACTCTCTGGCTTTCTTTTATTCCATTCCCGAGTTTGAGCGACAAGTGAAACAACACGAACGTCGAATCAAGCAGTTGTTCGGAGTGAAGCCCAGAGTATTCCGCAACACGGAGCTTTCGTACCGCAACGACTTAGCGAAGTGGTGTGAAGATAACGGCTATCTTGGCATTATGGCTGAGGGTTGGGATAAGTATCTGGGGTGGAGAAGTCCCAACTACTTATACCGACCGTCTGGTTGTAATAAGATAAAAGTCTTGCTGAAAAACTATAAGCTATCGGATGACATCGCTTTTCGTTTCGGCAACAAACAATGGTCGAGTTACCCACTCAAGGCCGACACCTACGCCAACTGGATTCATGCGCACCACGGAGATGGGGAAACGGTAAATTTGTTTATGGATTATGAGAGCTTCGGCGAACATCAGTGGGAAGACACGGGAATTTTTGATTTCCTTCGAGCTATACCGGAGATGATAATGCGTCATCCTGATACGGGTTTTAAAACAGCGACTGAAACTGTTCAAAGCTACAATGTGACCGGAGAATATGATGTTCCGGAGGTGCTCACTTGGGCCGATACAGACCGAGACCTGACCGCTTGGACCGGTAACGATATTCAGCGAGATGCAATCGCTACTATATACCGCATGGAGAAAGATGTTATGGCGACTCGTAAAAAGGACTTGATCGAGACTTGGCGTAAGCTTCAAACTTCTGATCATTTTTATTACATGTGTACCAAGTGGTCCAACGATGGGGATGTGCACGCTTACTTCAGTCCGTACCAATCCCCATATGATGCGTATATCGCTTTCATGAATGCACTCAGTGATTTACAATTAAGGGTGAAGCACGTTATGGATGAAAAAGAAGCTAAAGAAAAAGCCGAACAGGCTTCACTGGCTTCAGAAGTAGGGAAGGAGGAAAAAGATAATGATGAAAGAAAGAAGGAAGAGGACTCCGGTTCCAATGATTCAGCTTTTGACGATAAGACCGAAAAAGCCGCTCCTCCTTCACGCCCGTCACCACGTCGTTGGTGGGAGAAAATCATTAACGCTTTACCGTTCTTTAATAGCCTCCGTCGTGGGGAAATAAGTTCTTAGTTTTATGTCAATAAAAAAAATAGCAAAAAAAACAGCCAAAAAAGTCCCGATTAAAAAAGTCACAGTAAAAAAAGCCACGGTAAAAAAAGTGGCAAAAAAAACTACACCTAAGAAATCGGTTAAAAAGGCGACAGGAAAGACTAGATCGTCTAAGAAAGATTTGATTTTTGCTAATGATCAAACTTCCTTTTGGGTCAAAGACGGGCGAATCTTAAACAGTTTGATCGCCCTTCGTGATGCACTTAATGAGATGGAAAAAGAAGTTTACGTCTATCACGCAACTGGCGAACATAATGATTTTGCTAATTGGGTGGAAGCGGTTTTGCGTGACAGTGTATGCGCCAAAGATTTGGAAAAAGCCAAAACTCCTAATTCCGCCAAAACCATTATAGTTCGTCATCTTAAATCTTACTCAGTTTAGGACCTTAGTATGGCCAGATCTGTAACAATTGGAAATGGCAATCTGCTGGTCGGTCTCGATGCGCGAGGGCAGGTGAGAGATTTATACTTTCCTTACGTCGGAGAGGCCAACCATGTCAGTGGTGCGAGTGGAAATAATGTCCATCGCATCGGTATTTTTGTTGATGGAAAAATATCATGGTTAGATGATCCGGAATGGAAAATCACGATTTGTTCGGAAGAAAATTCTTGCATAGGAACGATGTTTGCGGAGAACCTTGAACTGGGAATAGCTATCGCCAGCCGTGACGCAGTACATAATGAAAAAAATATTTTTTTAAGACATTTCACAATCCATAACAACAGAAGTGAAACTCGCACGGTAAAGTTATTTTTGTCACAACAGTTCAGAATCTTTGAGTCCAGGCGGGGGGACACTGGATTTTATGACCCGAGAGTCAACGCTATTATTCACTACAAAGGTGATACGACTATCTTGGTAAACGCCATGACCGGTAAGCAACCATTTCAAGAATACAACATCGGCTTATTTGGTATTGAGGGCAAGGAAGGAACTTACTTGGATGCGGTTGATGGTGTTCTTGAAAGAAACCCGATTGAGCACGGCTCGGTTGACTCTGTTATAGGCCTCACTTTTTCCATCGCTGGACATGCTTCCAACGATACTTACTACTGGATTGTGTGTGGCTCTTCGATAGCCGAGGTGCACACACTGGACGAGTTGGTTTTAAGTGAAAAACCAGATAGGTTGATCGCTTCAACCGAGGCTTACTGGCAAGCTTGGCTGAAGAAGGAGAAGACGGACTTGTCTATTTTACCGGCGGAGCTTCAGTCCTTGTATAGAAGATCGTTGATGGTTTTGCGTGTACACACAGACAACCGCGGAGGTATCATCGCTTCCAGTGACACTGACATGTTGCATCATGGTCGAGACACTTACAGTTACGTTTGGCCGAGAGACGCCGCGATTATTGCTTACACTTTCGATCAAACCGGTTACAGAGATGCGTCTCGACGGTTTTTTGAGTTTGCGTCCGAACGCCTGGACCCAAGTGGCTACTTGATGCATAAGTATAGGAGTGACGGAGTACTTGGTAGTTCATGGCACCCGTGGATAATAAACGGCGAACCTAAACTGCCTATTCAAGAAGACGAAACCGCCACTGTCGTTTTTGTGCTGTGGGAGCATTATGAGAAATATCGCGACATTGAGTTTATAGAATCAATGTACAACTCATTTATTGAACCGGCGGCCGAATTTATGTGTGAATACATCGAATCGACCACTGGCCTTCCGCAAGCTTCTTTTGATTTATGGGAAGAGAAGTACGGCACTTCGACGTATACAGCGTCTTCGGTCTATGGTGGATTGATGGCGGCCGCTAAATTCGCCAATACTCTTGGTAAGGAAGACTCTTCTCGCACTTATCAGGCTATCGCGGAAAGAATGCGAACAGCCATCGGTAATGTTTTGTATGATAAAGAGCGGGGATTTTTTGTGAAGCATGTACTTCATACCCCGGATGGTGAATTGACTTACGACAATACCATTGATAGTAGCAGTCTGTACGGACTATTGTTTTTCAGGGTGTTTGATGTAGATGATGAGAGAGTGACCAAAATGGTCAAGGCGGTAGAAGAAAAGTTGCAGATTAGTGGTCAAAGTAGAGGATTCATTCGTTATGAAGGAGATGCCTATTACCGAATGCACAATGCCGAGACTCCTAATCCTTGGGTCATTACTACTCTTTGGATCGCTCGCTATTACACAGAAAAGGCTGAGGCAATGAAAGATTTGAAGTACCCATTAGAAATTCTCAACTGGACAGGTTCGCACGCGAATAATGGTGGTATGTTGGCCGAACAAATGCATCCCAACACGAGAGAACAGCTTTCCACCTCACCGCTGGTCTGGAGTCACGCCGAATTTGTGTTAGCTGTCAGAGCTTATCTGAGTAAGGTTGAGGAGCTGAAAGGGAAAGAGTAGTTTAGAGCATGTTCGAAAACCCTACACAAAAGAGTAAATTCTTGTCTAATATTTTGCAAACCTTTGGAGCTCGGAGGGTTTTTGGACATGCTCTAGAATTCCTTCCTCCAAGCTTTGTCGTTATCATTAAAAACCCCGATTTTGGTTCGGTGAATGTGCCAAGCCAAACCACAAGTATTTAATTTTTTTGCGATCACGCTAGCCAATGAACGCATGTACGAGCCTGAGGAGGCTGTACATGTGAAGCTTAAGATAAAGTATGTGTTGGGGAGTAGTGGATTTACGCGAAAATTTTCCCAGTCTGCTCTTACGTCGACGCGACGAAAGTCGTTACCAATAGCTTTTCTTAGATCAGTAACCGGGGGAATAGTGTCGATTTTGGCGCGTGCTTGATCGTAAATTTCTTCCCGGGTTAGCGTTTCGGCTTTTAAAAACTCCAACCCGTAAACAGTTGAGGTTTTGGTCGGTATTTCTATTTCATCCAGTTTGCCTTCGAGAGTCCAGGTATGTAAGGGTTTACCCCGAACGGTTTTGGAAGAAAAACGAGGATAAGGAAGCTCTATTTCTCCCACCAAACCAGCAATCACGTCAAATATAATAGTACTATTAACCGTAATATCAGCCTTACATGTTTTTAGGCGCCCTAATACATCGAGTGAATCAGACTCAATCCCCAATAATACGGAAAAATCATACTCCTTATCCAGATTGTGATAGTCTTTTTGGTTTTTACATTCTTCTCCGAGCAAAATCAACAGCTTGCCGGAAGCCATCGGGTCGAGTCTTCCGGCGTAAGCCATCGCTACGCCTTCCAGCTCTGGATGTTTAGCTCTATAAGCTTCGGCACAAGAAAGGGGAGTCTCACCAATACTTTTTTCTAAAGTTATGTATTTCTCCATACCACTAACCCAGTGGATTTCCGCCTAAAAAAGAATTTACAATCAGTAGCAAGATAAATGCTCCAATCGCTAGAACAACGTATTTCATATTTTCATATTATATCAAAAGAACGATATATTAGTGACAAGATGAAATTTATGTATTTTATCAAGACCCTTCCCCTTGACTGTGTTTTCTAAAGTAGTAGTATGCAGTCGCATAGGTGTTTCGGTATTATCGATTCTTTATGCAAAAAGTGTTTGCATACTGTTTTAACTCCTCCAAAAGTTTCTCAGTATTCGTTAATCTAACAACGTTTTTTATTTTTTTATGACAGCCTTCAATGAAGTTCTGACTGCTGAGGAAGAAGCGGAAAAATTAATCAGTGTTACCAAGGAAGAAACAGAAGAAGCTGTTTCTGTTGCTCGTCAGGAACGACAAAAACGACTTGAAGCCGAAAAAACAAGATTGGCCGAGCTCGAAAAGAGTATTCTCGATTCCCACGAATCTGTTACCAAAAAAGCAACTGTCGATATCGAGTCTGGAGTAAAGGATCAAATTAATGTCGTTAAACAACGTTTTGATGCCAAGAAAAGCACTTTGAAGACTATAGTCAAGCAAAGTCTCTCATAATATTTTTTTGATTACTTATGTCTGTTGTCCCAATGCAAAAAGTCCGTTTGTCGGTACACACCGCTGATGTGGACGTTGCGCTTGGTATAGTCCAGCGTGTTAGTGCGGTTGAATTCATTCCAACAGAAATGGGAGACATGCGGGAAATCAGATTGAGTTTTCCTTATGCTGAATTGCTTCCCAGAATTCAGCACGCAGTGCAATTTCTTGAAGTTTACGCACCAAAAGTGGGTCTTTGGCGTACTTTGCGAGAAGGGTCAAGAACGGATTTGACTGAAAAAGATATAAAAAAAAGAATACAGAACACCGACGTTATGTTGCCTTTGGTTGAAGACTTTGAAACACTGCAGGTAGAGTTTGCTGAAGTAACTGAAAAAAAGCGTTTATTGGAGGAACAGCACGACCTTTTGCTTGTCTGGAAGAAATTGCCTATCAAGTTGAGCAAGCTCAACACCAAGAGAACAAAGACGTTGTTGGTTGAGAAACACTTTTCAACCAAAGAGGTAGACTCACTCAAACAGCTGTTGGAAACAGCTTTGCTGGAAAAATCGATACCGAATCTAATAACTGAAGTTTCCGACAACGCGGTTGCTGTTACCTTAGTGAAAGATAACGAGCTTATTTCTCAAGTGGAGAAACTGATAGCATCGCTTAATGCCGAGGTGATCACTCCGCCTCAGGGTGAAGAAACGCCGGATGTAGAGTTTGTGGCCGTATCAGACAAATTGGCTAAGGTAAAGAATGAGTTAGCCCTTTTGCACGATCAGGCTGAGCACTTTGCTATGACCCATATCAAGCCTTTACAAATAGCCGGTGAGATTCTTTCTTGGCAAAAAGCGCGTTTTGATATTGTGCATGATGCGGGAGCTACAAGATACACAGTAGTTTTCGACGGTTGGCTTAACGAGAGTAAACGAGAAGCGATTGAAGCTGAATTTGAAAGACAGAATGTCGCCGCGATGTTTATCGAACGCGCACTCGATAAAGACGAGCAACCACCGGTTGATATAGTCAATTCACCTTTTGTTCAGCCTTTTGAAGCTGTGACTCGATTGTACGGAATGCCGGGTTACAGAGATCTTGACCCGACTGTGTTTTTGGCCGGTTTCTTTTTTCTTTTCTTCGGTCTATCTTTGACTGATGTGGGCTATGGTTTGTTTTTGATGGTGGCTTCGGCTGTCATCTTGACCTGGTTTAAGGTCACTCAACCTATTCGTCTCTTTGCTAAATTATTGCTGTTTGTCGGTTTTGCCACGGTGTTGGTCGGGGCTTTGTTTGGAGGTTATCTCGGTATTGATCCTAAGTTGTTGCCGGAATCTCTGAAGGCAATTCAAATGTTCGACCCGATTGGGAATCCTCTGCCTGTGTTCTACCTGGCTCTTGGCCTTGGAGTGTTTCAAGTAATGGTCGGCATGTTGGTGAAGATCTACAGTGATCACAAGCAAGGCCGATTGGTGGAGGGTGTTATGGATCAGGGTCCGTGGTTGCTTGTGTTTTCTTTAGCCCTACTTTACTTGGCTACCAGTCTTGAGTATGTTAGTTTCTTGTCTCTCGGACAGATAACCAATTTGATTTACGTCGGTATCGTTTTGATCATACTCTCAAGTGGTCGAAAAGGGGAAACCATTTTTGCTAAAATCAAAGATGCTCTGTCAGGGCTTTACAGTAGTATCGGATACTTCTCGGACATACTATCTTACTCGCGTTTGTTGGCCCTCGGTTTAGCCACTACTGCTCTCGCTTTTGCAGTGAACATGATAGCCGGAATGGTTTTTGATAAGGAATCGTATATCACGTATGTTATCGCCGGCATTATTTTGATTATAGGACATCTATTTACTCTGGCTGTCAATACCTTGGGCGCCTTCATTCATAGCGCTCGATTGCAGTTCGTTGAATTTTTTGGTAAGTTCATCGCTGGAACCGGGAAAGAATTTGCCCCGCTCTCTCGTACGGAAAAACATCTCACGATCGTAGATGATTGATCGTAGAGTTTAAGGGCAATATCGTCAATTATTTAAATTAAGTAATAAATTTTTTATGGAAATTGGAATCGCATTAGTGTTTATCGGAGCCGCTATCACAGCTGTCCTTGGATTCGCCGGATCAGCTATCGGTATGGGATATGCCGGACAAGCAGCCTCCGGAGTGGTGGGAGAAAAACCCAGTCTCTTCGGTAAAATGTTGCTGATGCAGGCTTTGCCCGGTTCGCAGGGTATTTATGGATTGGTTGGAGCATTTCTAATTCTGAGTTTTTCCGGAGTTCTCGGCAGTGACGCTTCACTGGTAATAGACACAGCCACCGGTATGAAGTATTTGTTTGCCGGTTTACCGATTGGTATTTCCGGTCTTATTTCCGGTATTTATCAGGGAATTGTAGCGGCTTCGGGAATTTCACTTATTGCCAAAGATGAAAGTAATATGGGAAGGGCGATTGTCCTCGCGGTTATGGTGGAAACCTGGGCTATCTTCGGAGTTCTCATCAGCTTCATTCTTCTTATTTCAATCGTTTAAATTTAATTACTCATGTCTCAAAAAACGCTGATCGAAAAAATCGCACAGGATGCATCCAACACGGTTGCGGAAATAAAATCAAAAGGAGCGACTGAAATCGAAGTGATTCAGCGTGAGACTGAGAGAATGATTGCAGAACTCAACAAATCACAAAATATCGCCTTGGAGAAAAAGAAAGCGCAAATGGAACTGGTGGCGATTTCACGAGCAAAACAAACCGGCAACATTTCCATTCAGAGCGCAAAAAGAGACTGTATCAATGAGATATTTGATGAGGTTTGCAAAGAATTGGAAGAACAATCCGCCGATGAATACGTGACTTTCTTTAAGAAGCATGCAGTAGACACTGTTCCGAAAACAGTGGAGGTTGTTAAGATTCACGCTCCCGCAAAGAGGCGAGAAGAAACCGGTAAAATTCTTGAGAGCCTCGGTTTGACGGGAGAGATTGTCGCTGATTCGGATATTAAGGCCGGGCTGGTCGTCTATGCAAAAGATGGCGTGTACGACGTGACCCTTGGTCGTCTTATGGGTGAGAGGCGAGCGGATTTGGAAATGTTGGTGGTAAGTAAGGTCATGTCTTAATTATCGATATGAAGACCTCGTATATCTATAGTGTCAGTCGAGTCAATGCTTTATCGCAGTTTTTGTTAACCAAGACTGACATTGACCGTCTGTTAGTCGCTGACAAAGGAGAAGATATGCAATCAGCTTTGAAAGAAACATATTTGGCTCCCTATATAGTACGGGTACCGAATGAGGATGTCTCTCTGGCGATAGAGCAAACACTTATAGACGCAAAACACCTCGTGCACAGGTTGTCACCCAATAGCGATAGCGACATGTTTCGTATCATGTGGATTCAATATGATATTCACAACTTGCGTGTGTTCGCTAAGGCAACGGCGAGTAAGTTGGCTTACGAAGAATGCGGAGCTTTTCTGTCTCATCGGGGAGTTTATGATCCCGAATATTTATATTCGTGTGTGGAGAAAGGATCGTTAGACTCGCTTCAGCCGGGTTGGCAAAAAGCTTATGAAAAAGCCCTTCAAACCGTAGCTGTCGGTGATATTCATGTCGTGGATGGAATTTTTGACGAACTTTATTTTACCACCAGTAAAGCTATCTTAAATGTCGTCGGTGATCAGTTCATGAAGTCCTATTTGTCAACTTATATAGATCTTTATAATCTGAAAAGTCGATTGCGACATCTCAAAAATGAAGGAGTGGATTTCAAACCGGTCTTTGTGGACGGAGGAAGCTTTACTGCGGACAAAATTGAAACGGCAGAAGATGTCTATACTATTTTTTCTCGCTTTGGCGGATCAGATTTTTGGAAGGAGGCTATCGAGTACTACCAAGCGACTGGCAATACAACAAGTATCGACGCCCGCTCCGGCGAGTTTATGCTTGTTTTTGCAAAGGAGGGAAGTTACGATATGTTCTCGCCTGCTTCACTAGTTCTTTATTATTTGAAGTGTAGACAAGCGGCAGCCAATATCCGCATTATTGTGGTAGGGATAAACAGTGGTATGAAGGAGTCTGCAATTCGAGCAAATTTACGCATGGCCTATGTCAACGACTAATCATTACAAAATAGCCATTATCGGGCCTAATGATACGGTTTCGGGATTTAAGGCACTCGGGGTCGATTGCTTCGACGCGCAAAATGCCGAAGATGCTCTTAATGTCTTAAAAAAGATTAAACAACAAACACTGGATTCACAGTCAGGCACCAATTACGCCATCGTTTGTATTATCGAAGATCTGGTCTCGTCAGTTGAGCAGTCCGAATATTCAAAGGTGGTAGAAGGTCCGTTACCGGCTGTCGTGATTTTACCCGGTCCGGAAGGGAGTAAGGGCTTTGCTCTAAATAGATTGAGAAAACTCGCCGAGCAGGCAGTTGGCTCAGCCATTATTTAATAATTTATTCATTTACAAGATTACCATGACAAATTCACAGGAAACAACAACACTAAACAACGAAGACCAAGCAACCGGCGTAATTGAGCGAGTGACCGGACCGTTGGTTCGAGCCAATGGGATGTCATCCGCCAAGCTCTATGAAGTTGTAAAAGTATCTGAGGAGAAATTACTCGGTGAAATAATCGAGCTTCACGGTGACATTGCCGCTATTCAGGTCTATGAAGAAACAGCCGGTATTGGCCCGGGAGATGTTGTCTATAGAACCGGCCGAACCATGTCTGTCGCACTTGCTCCCGGGCTTCTTGAGTCCATATATGACGGGGTACAACGACCGCTGAAAAAGATTGAGGTTGCCTCGGGAAACTGCTATATCAAGCGTGGTATCGAAGCCGATGCGGTTGATATGTCGAAGGTTTGGAAATTCACACCAACCGTAAAAGTCGGTGATAAAGTTGAATCCGGTGATGTTCTCGGTGAGGTGCAAGAGACTTCCGTGATTGTACACAAGGTCATGGTACCACCCAATGAAGGAGGGGTTGTCGCTTCCATCAAGGAGGGTGAATTTAAAGTGACTGATGAGATTGTAGCCTTAAAGCGAGAAGATGATTCGATCGCTTCTATAACAATGCTACAGTACTGGCCGATTCGTAAGCCACGGCCAAAGAAGAATAAAATTTTCCCCAGTGAACCACTCCGTACCGGAGGCCGGTCAGTTGACACTTTCTTCCCGATTGCCAAGGGGGGAGCGGGATGTATTCCCGGGCCATTTGGAGCTGGTAAAACCGTCACTCAACAGTCTATCGCCAAACACTGTGATGCTCAAATTATTGTTTACATTGGGTGTGGCGAGCGTGGTAATGAGATGACGGAAGTGCTCTCAGAATTTCCGCACTTGATAGACCCTAATACCGGTGAGCCACTCATGAAACGAACCATTTTGATTGCTAATACTTCAAACATGCCGGTTGCGGCGCGAGAAGCATCTGTCTATACGGGAATCACTATCGCCGAATACTACCGCGATATGGGATACAATGTCGCCCTGATGGCTGATTCGACTTCTCGCTGGGCGGAGGCAATGCGTGAAATTTCCGGTCGTCTTGAAGAAATGCCGGGAGAAGAGGGTTATCCGGCTTATCTTTCATCACGAACTGCGGAGTTCTATGAGCGAGCCGGCATCGTGAAAACTCTCGGTAGTGATGATCGAACCGGCTCATTGACGGTGATTGGCGCTGTGTCTCCTCCCGGTGGAGACCTTTCTGAACCGGTCTCGCAAGCGACCTTACGAGTTACAAAAACTTTCTGGTCACTCGACGCTGACTTGGCCTACAAGAAACACTTTCCTTCAATTAACTGGTTGAACTCCTATTCACTGTACGCACAGAACTTTGAGGAGTTCTGGAAAAAAGAAATTGCAATCGACTTTGCTGATGTACGAAAAACAGCTATGACTTTGCTGGAAAAAGAATCGAAGTTGTTGGAAATCGTACGTTTAGTAGGTATGGAATCGTTGTCAAACGGAGATCGTCTAGTACTTGAGGTTGCTAGAATGATTCGTGAAGATTTTCTGTTTCAAAATGCTTTTGACAAGGACGACGCCTATACTCCTTTGGAAAGGCAATACGGAATACTGAAGTCGATCGTGACATTTTATGATGCCGGACTCGATGCAGTGCAATTGCCAGAATTCAACTTCGTTGACTTCACTAAAATGCCATGCTACGCGGAGGTGGCGAACTTGAAAAATCAACTTAAGTGGACGGAAGAAGATTATCAGACATTCCAAGACAGAGTACGAAATGAAATAGGTGCTTTAGCCGGATAGTTTTAGTCAATCATTTACCATGAGTCAAAAAGAATATACAGACATTTCTTCAATTGCCGGACCGCTAGTGATAGTGGAAGGGGTTGAAGGAGCAAAATATGAAGAATTGGTGGAGGTTAATGTAACCGGTGAAAGCGTACCACGCTTTGGTAAAGTGCTTGATATTTCCAAGGGTAGGGCGGTTGTGCAGATGTTTGGTGATACCAGTGGTATGACGGCCGACGGTGCTCGCGCTCGTTTTCGTGGCGAGACCCTCAAACTTGGTGTGTCAGAAGACATGCTCGGTCGAGTGTTTAACGGCGCCGGTAGAGTGGCTGACGGTGGTCCTGAGATAGTGCCAGAACAGCGACTTAATATCGGTGGAGAACCAATGAATCCATACAGTCGCGAATTCCCGAATGATTTTATCCAAACCGGAATTGGTTCCATTGATGTGATGAACACGCTTGTTCGTGGACAAAAACTTCCAATTTTTTCCGGAGCGGGACTACCACATGCCAGACTGGCGGCTCAAATTGCGAGACAAGCGAAGGTAAATGACGGTGGAGAATTCGCTATCGTGTTTGCTACCCTCGGAGTTTCTTTTGAAGAAGCCGAGTATTTCCGCAGGGAATTTGAAGAAGCCGGTGCGCTGGAACGTTCCGTACTCTTTATCAACACTGCCGCCGACCCGGTGGTGGAACGTATTTCCACTCCACGTATGGCTTTGACCACGGCAGAATATTTAGCCTTCGAGAAAGGTAAGCATGTTCTCGTTATCCTGACCGACCTTACCAATTACTGCGAAGCTCTTCGAGAAGTATCCGCGGCCCGCAAAGAAGTTCCTGGTCGAAGAGGGTATCCCGGTTACTTATACACCGACCTTTCAACTTTGTATGAACGGGCCGGACGAGTGAAAGGAAAGAAGGGAACTATTACTCAGATTCCGATTTTGACCATGCCTGATGATGATAAGACCCACCCGGTACCCGATCTCACAGGTTACATCACTGAAGGGCAGTTTGTGATTTCTCGTGAGCTTTACCGAAAGGGTATTTTCCCTCCGGTTGATGTGCAAGGGTCACTCTCGCGACTTTGGTCGGCCGGAGTCGGTGAAGGAAAAACCAGAGAAGATCACTCGGCTTTAAAGGACCAACTTTTCGCATCATACGCGACTGGTCGGGAAGTGCGTGAATTGGCGGTGGTGCTTGGGGAAGCTTCGCTCGACGATGCTGATCGCGCTCATCTTAAATTTGCTGATGCCTTCGAGTCTGAATTCGTCGGACAAGGTGAGTACGAGAACAGGTCGGTTCAAGAATCTCTCGATCTGGGTTGGAAATTGTTGACGCTTTTGCCTCAAACATCACTGAAGCGTGTCAAACCGGCGCAAATCGAAAAGTACATGCCAAAAACAGAAGCGGTTAAAAAGTAAACCGGGTGAACTTTGTTTAGACACATTAATTAACAGAGACAACTATGGCGATACTAAAAGTAAATCCCACCAGAATTGCACTCCTTGGTCTCAAGAAGGAGCTTAAAGTGGCCAAGAAGGGACATAAATTACTTAAGGACAAACGAGACGGTTTGGTTAAGAAATTTATGGTGGTTATTTACAAAGCCAAGTCCTTGCGCGAATCGGTTGAGGAACGTCTTGGTTCTGCTTTCGACTCCTACACCAGAGCTAGTGGAATGACTGCTTCGGTTGCTTTAGACACCGCTTTTATGGTTCCTAACGCTAAAATAGATTTGGATGTTAAAGTGACCAGTGTGATGTCGGTTAAAATTCCCGAATTCAAAATTCAAAAAACAGGCACGGCCTTTTCCTATGGGCAATTAGAAACGACCGGCGATCTCGATAATGCGATGGTAAAGTTCGATGAAGTTTTTGTCGATATTTTGCATTTGGCTGAACTGGAAAAGACAGCCGAGAACCTGGCCGAAGAAATTGAAAAAACCCGGCGTCGCGTGTCGGCTCTTGAGAATGTGCGCATCCCCAATTTAAATGACACTATTAAGTTCATCACTATGCAACTAGACGAACGTGGGCGTGACGCTATTGTTTCTACTATGCGCGTAAAGGCTATGATTATGGCGAAAGAGGGAGGGTGATCTGAAATTAAGAGTTTGGTTGTAAAAGTTGGTTGGCGCCTACGGCGCCAACCAACTTTTACAATTGACAATCACATCCAATCTGCTTAAATGCTGGCAGAAAGTTCGGTTTTAATCTGGGGAGTAAAAATACATGAGCAATTTTGGCCTGGTCGTTGTGTTAAAAGGGTGGTTTGGCGTGTTATTTGACTGGCTCGATACCATTTTTGATTGGTTGTATCATAGGTATCTGTTATTTGAATACCACATACTTACTCGCTTTCGTAATCGTCGGTATCTTTATGTGAGAGGAGACAAGACTACATATCACGTAGTTGAACCTCCAGGAAAGGGAGAGCGTGAATGGAAGGTGAAAAAGTCTACCGGTGAAACAATTTTCACTTTTAATTCCAAAGAAGTCCGCAAGATCAACAGTGACTTCAGCAGTAGTCATACTGTCTTAGACTGGTTACATCACGTATATCTATTGTGGCAGTACAGGTACGCTAGCGATTGTGATCGACAGTATCTTCATGTAAGGGGAGATCAGACTACGTACTATGTAGTTGAACCTCCAGGAAAGGGAGAGCGTGAATGGAAGGTGAAAAAGTCTACCGGTGAAACAATTTTCACTTTTTATTCCAAAGAAGTGCATAAGATCGGCGGTGACTTCAGCAGTCACGATTGATCGTAAACATAAGCAATTTCGAGATGTCTTTAAAGGGGCGACAAGTTTTTAGTCGCCTTTTGTTTTTGTCATACTGAATGTTTCGACCGTTTGTTGTTACCATTAAACTCATCGTCGTTCCACCAGTAAATCTCACTTTTGTAGTGGAATTTCAAATACCCATTGGCCTTACTGAAATACTTACAACCAAAAACAACATGGGCGGAAATGGGTAAGTGAAACATCTTCAAAATTTATATCACAGAGCTGATGATGCCCATTGTTTTACTTGTCATTTTACTTTTGAAGAATGAGTTCAGCCTTGTTGGCTAAAGAAACAAAGATACCAAGTTCCTCAATGTTAAAATCTCTCGGTTGATCGTCCTTTACGCAAAACACACCAAGCGGTTGTCCTGTTGTATGGTCAGTTAGACGCATTCCAGCGTAAAAGCGAAGAAATGGTGGTCCAGCAACATAGGGATTATCTATGTAACGATTGTCTTTCAAGGTATCTCTTACTATTAAAACATCCTTCTGTGCTAGCGCATGTCCGCAAAACGAAATGTTTCGTGGTCCGCAAGTACGGTGCTCACCTTGGCATGAAATATAGACTTCCTCGTCACTGGTTATAAGTGAGACGACACTGATTTTAACATGCAGTTTATCAATTGCCTCAGCAGTAATCTCGTCAAATCGATCATCTCTATCGACTGACATTAACCCTTTTTGCTTCATTACAGCCAAACGTTCGCTTTCGTTTGGTAATACTGGGCTTTGTATCATGTACGTTCTTTGTTATTTTATTTATAAGTGGTCATAACACACCCTCTATTATTAATTGTACTTAACCAAAGATAAATTTTTTATAAAATTATAAAACGAACCACACCAAGGTTTTGGCTGAGGGGATGAAAAAAGTGGAATTTTTATTCACCACATGATCATTTTTAAACCATTAATTTTCAAATATTCATTGGTCTTACTGAAGTGCCTACAACCGAAAAAACCTGAATGTACCGAGAAAGGTGATGGGTGCGGTGCTTCGAGTACCAAGTGTTTTTGTTTGTCTACCAATGTTGCCTTTGATCTGGCAAAGTTGCCCCAGAGTAGGAATACTGCATGTTCTTTTTGGTCGGAGATGGTTTTAATTACCGCGTCGGTGAAAGTTTCCCAGCCCAACCCTTGATGGCTCCCGGCGTTATCTTTTTCTACTGTGAGTGTGGCGTTAAGAAGTAAGACACCTTGTTTGGCCCATCTTTCTAAATTGCCACTTTCCGGAATTTCCGTGCCAATGTCAGCTTCTATCTCTTTGTAGATATTTTGGAGGGATGGTGGCTGTCGTACTCCGTCTTGAACCGAGAAGGAAAGGCCGTGCGCTTGTCCTGGGCCATGATAAGGGTCTTGGCCGAGAATGACCACATTGACTTTATCAAGCGGACAAAGGTTAAAAGCGTTAAAGACATTTTTAGGAGCAGGGAAGACGGTTCTCTCAATATAGGCTGTTTTAATCTTGTTTGTTAGTTCGGAAAAATAGGGTTTCTCGAATTCCTCCGCCAAAGCAGTTTTCCACGATTTTTCGATTTTGACCTCCATGCGGGCAGTATATCAAGTAAACTTAAGAATATGAAAGATTCACGAATGAGAAGCGTTGTGAAGGGCTTGACGTGGCGTGTCATTGCCACCTGCACGACAATGTCGCTGGTGTACATAGGAACAGGTGATTTGACTTTGATGGCTCATGTAGGGATTGCTGATGTTGTTATTAAACTATTCTTCTATTACGGACACGAACGAGCTTGGGGGAGACTGGCCTGGGGTAGAGCGGTAATGTCGGTGAATAAGTAAGAACTGTAGCTATTTATTTCTGACACCTCGAACAATAATGCGTCCCGCGACCGGCAACTCGGATTTTTTTGATGGCGTTACCACATCTTTCGCAGGCTTGTTCCTGCTTGCCAAACACTTTTAGATGTTGGGTGAAATTGCCTTTTCTTCCATCGGTGTCTTTGAAGTGCTGGAAAGTGGTGCCACCGACGGCTATAGATTCGCGCATGACGTCTCCGGAGGCGGTGGCTAAAGCCACCGCCTCTTTCTTGGTAACCTTGTCAGACCTTCGCGTCGGCTTCACTTTAGCCCGCCACAGTGCCTCATCGACATAAATATTTCCCAAGCCAGCAATGAAGGTCTGGTCTAGCAAAACCGCTTTTATCGGAGCCTTGCGTTTTTTTAATTTTTCATAAAACCACTCGCTGTCAAACTCCGGGTGAATTGGTTCCGGACCGAATCGAGCTTTGGCGACTTCCAAACCTTTCTTGTTAGTGAGTTTGAGATAACCGAAAATCCGCATGTCATTGAAATGTAGGGAAGTGCGGTCTTTTAAATGGATGGTTACTCTTGTGTGTCGGCCGGGGAGGTTGAGGTCGGTGGCGGCCACGGAGTGGCCACCACCCGCGATACCACCCTCTCTGTCGACAAAGAAAAACTGCCCAGTCATCTTCAAGTGTGCCAAGAGAAATAGATCATCTTCACCAACAAATGAAAAAATCATCAGCTTTCCAATTCTGTCGATGTTGGAAATAGTCTTATTTCTCAATCTGTCTTCGATATTGTTGTCTCCTTTTATACTCTTATCATGAAAAACCTCGACACTCGAGATTGTCTTGCCTACGATTTTACTTTTGAGTTGTAACCGTACGGTCTCAACCTCCGGAAGTTCTGGCATGACGAAATTGTACCAGCAAATCAAGGTCTGGCTATTGAATAATCATTATATTTCGGTACAATGCTTTCCATCTGTTACTGATTGAAAGGTGACAGGAATATGATGATGGCGTACAACTAAATATATTCCGCAGTAAGTGAAAACTTTCTGTGTTCATTCGAAAGGCACATGAAAATAAACTTTCATAATCTTTCTCATTCCGCAGTAGCTCAGTGGTAGAGCAGGTCGCTGTTAACGACTTGGTCGTAGGTTCGAATCCTACCTGCGGAGCATAATAGAAAAAACAGGGTCTTTTGGCTCTGTTTTTTCATTTGAGCCTTTATCTACAACATAATTTTTAGGTTCGAACTTTGGATTTACAGCTTTTGCTCGTTTAATACCTTCAATCAGTTTCTCAATAGCAATATCGTTGTAAATCTTGAGTTCTTCGTTGTTCCAAACTAGGTTCGAACCAAGTTTTGAAAGCATCGTTCTTTTTGCTTCAACATCGTCTTCAGTAAAGACTCCAGCAATGGTGGAAGTGATGTCTGTAATCTCCATCATTCGTGCATACCAATCAACTGTTTCTTCGTCACTTACTGTTACGTCAGCATATGATTCATTGAGTCGCCTCAAGTCCTCGTTATATTCTTCCTCGGTAAATTTACCGTCTCGGTACATTGCTCGGAGTTTCGCCTTCTTTTCTTCAAACTCCTGCTTACGTGCTTCTCGGTTTCTGCTCATCGCGACCTTTTCAACTGCTTCCTGCCCCTTGAGTTCATGAATATGCT
The DNA here is from genome assembly GCA_023898585.1 of Candidatus Nomurabacteria bacterium. Classification (GTDB taxonomy): domain Bacteria; phylum Patescibacteriota; class Minisyncoccia; order Phycocordibacterales; family UBA918; genus OLB19. The sequence continues at coordinate 691,613 of CP060229.1, forward strand.
TCTTTGACCACTCAACTAGCTCTGGTGAAAATTGTAGGTTCTCAAGGGCAAAATTTGCCATATACACGTCGATGTCACTCGAAGCAATAGATTTGTATGTTTCGCCAGCTTTCTTTGCTTTGACGTTGTAGTGCCAGATGTAGGATAGATATTTTGGGTGCTCCATTTTGTCTATCTCAACACCACAACTAGGGCAGTGGGTTTTGCTTCGGTAGGCAAACTTGTGTTTACAATCACAGATAACTTGAAACTTCACATCCTGACCAATAGTGCCTTCATCGTGGCTACTAATGAATCCAGAGTATGTGGTCTGGTGATGCTGTACTTTTGGAATATGTGCCTTTGAAAGAATCATCTTTATTTTGTTATGTTCAGCTTCTGTGATGAGTCGTGGTAGTGATTTATCCAACTCAAATCTTTCACCACCATAGAAAAAGAAACCAGCATAGATTGGGTCTTTCAAAATCTCATACATTCGGGAAAGTACAATTAGTTCGCCACCGGTCTTCTTTCTTGGAACAGTAGTCAATTTTAGTTCCTCAACTGCGTACTTGTGCAGTTTGCCTGCTGAATATGTGCCAGTGAGAAACTTCTTTAGAAGTATCTCAATCAGTGGAAGTCTTACTTGGTCAACCAACCATTTACGATTTCCTTTTTCTTCACTTTTATCATTAAGGAATCCTAGCGTGGCTACACCATGGGGTACTCCCATTCGTGCTTTTTTGAATTGTCCTCGTTTTACGTCCCTACTCAAGTTTTTTGAATATTGCTTTGAAGCTCCAAAATGGTATGACAAAATTCCAGCGTCAGAATTTTCGTCATAAACTTCGGTCGGAGTTATTACAACCAACTTTCCCGCACCTAGGAGGTCAATTAAAATACCACCCTCGGTCATATTTCTAGCAAGACGATTTATATGCCAGCATACAATAGCGTTTATTTCCCCTTTAAATATTTTTTGCATCATTTCATTAAATTGTGGACGCAAACCAGCTTCTTTAGCTGATTTTGCATCTTGAAATTTTATGAAAGGTGTTTTGAGTTTGTAATACTCTGCAATATTGTTACATTCATCTTCTTGTGAAGACAAAGAAAGCATCTGCCTATCTTCCCCTTCAGTAGATTTGCGATGATAATTTGCAGGTTTAAGTTTTGTAAAATCTAGTGTTTTTTCCATAAACAAAAATGAGGAAACGAGATGACTTTTAGTTGCTACACCAAAGGATACTCATTTCCTCGTTTTTATTAACAAAAAACTTTCTATGAAGTCTTTTGTGAATTCCTTTGGTGTAGCTTAAGTATTTTATCAATACTCATATTATTCCACTAGCCCCGCTTTACCTTTTGAACTGTAAAGGCTTTTGAGGTATTTGAACTAGTCAAAAACTTTTATGAAGTAACTACTGGATACGCGACTATGTGACCTTGAACACATAATCCATATCGGAGTGATTACGGTACAGATTCAATGGCTGGGTGGAGCGGTAAACCATTTGCCCAGCTTTCGCATCTACACCTTAATTCACCCTTATTATTTGAGAGGAGCTTCTTTGTCTCTCTGCCCCTAAAAGAGTTTCGTAATTACGTTGTTATATATATTTCTCAATATTGTCGGAAACAGTTTCTTTTTTCATAGATAGTAGTAGCCCACTCATCAATAGGTGACCAATTTTCTCGAGTTCATCTTCTGAAATTGAGTTTACAAAATCAGTCCCGATAGTGATTTCGAGAGTAGAGCGAAGCTCGTTCAAAGCTTTATTACTGATTCTAAATTGAGTCACAAGAGTGTGCTTTTTCTGAAGCGTAGAAAAAGAAAAAGACGACCTAATGTCGCCTTATTCACTCGAGGTTTTGTTCAAACACCAAGAATAAATAAGACATTATGTTTGCAGTATTCTGCAAACGAAATTCATTTATTTATTCAACGTGTTCGAGCAAAACTGAACTGTTTTGTCTTTTGGAGCACGAGCTCCGCCAATTTCTTGACTTGCTCATTATAGCATTTACCAAAACAGAAACCAAGAAAATATACAAAAAATGGAGTATAATCAAAACGCTGACAGTAACTATAAGTATAAGTTTCCGAAAGGAAGCTTTGTCGTTAATCGTGTGCGGAATACGCACTCTCGCTTCTTGAGGAAACACGATTAGCGGCGAAAGCTTCTAGTTGCTGTCAGCACCTCTCGCGGGGGTGCGTTTTCTTTATATATAACTAAACTATATGGTTGACCAAATACTAATAGCAGGATTGAGTGGACTGTTGATTATCGCTATAGTCCACGGACTTGCGGTGTTTTCTAAAATTATCAAGATGAAAAATCAATCAAGTATTACTTTGATTGAATCAGTGAAGCAATCTAAACTTGGCGCTCTGTCTTGGGTAACACTCACTATCTTTGTGTTGTTTTTAGCCATGATTATCTTTGGAATCGGGGCTTCTGCTATTCTTGGATAACCAAGCTTAACCAAGGTTAACTATGGCTAAATATGTCGACATCACTGGCCATGTGAAGTTTTTAAATACAAAAGATGGTCATGGAGCAGTCATGCCAAATGTTCTTGTCGGTGCTCACAATCAACTTATATTTTTTACCCAAGAAAACACAGAAGATTGGGACCGTCTTAAGCGAGGAAGTATCGTCATGACAGATGTTAAATCAGAGAACGGAAAACTATACGCAAACAACTTGTCTCTGCTTCAAATTTCCTAGATTTAGCTAGTTTCTGCCAAATCACCAAGGAGTTGGCCGATTGTAATGTTTACTCCAGATTCCTTCTCTTTAGTAAGAATATTTAGAGCTGTATAAATAATACGGCGGTCTGCCGAACCTGCTGATGTTGGACGAGACGCAGACTTAATCAAAGCATCATTTATTCGTGGCAAAACTGCACCTATTTGCTCAACAAAACCCTGTTTCAGTAGTTCTTCCCGAATCAGCTCTTTTTCAACCTCCTCGACCTTTTTACGCCTTGTACGGTAAGTCGTTGGACGCTCTGAAACAGCAGCCTTCTGACTAGCTTTCTTGCGGATTTCTGGGTTTTGAAAGTTAAATTTTTTTACGCTCATTTCAAGCATTATATCATCAACATTGTGCCAGTTTTCCTAGAAAATGGTAAAATCACGCTAATGATTTTTAAAGAACTAAAATTGTCTTCAAGAGGTCTTGAAAATTACGTTATTTTAGGTAGTAGTGATGAAAAAATTTTAAAAAATCTCTCAAAAATAAACATATTTGTAGGACAAAATAATTCAGGTAAGAGTAGATTTTTACGTGGACTATCAATGTTTGAAGAATATGAGTTTATTCCAAAAGATTTTGATTATGATGGCGCAACTCAATTTGCCAACGAAGCAGTTAAACGCATTGACGAGATACTAAAAAATCATAATTCAAACACTCTTGGCGATATTCAAAGCAAGTTTTTATCCGCTGTCCAGCCGAACAGTTTTTTTAAGCCGAAAAATAATAGTTTACATCGACTAGATGAGCTATTTAGCTATATTTCTAGAACAACTCTAAACAATGTCCCTCATAACGGTCAAAATATGGAACGTTGTGTAGAAACTTTAAAAACTTATGTAACAAGTCAAAGGGAGACTTTGAATAAATATCTTGAAGAATTAAAAGATAAAGATTCTGGAAAGTATGTGAGGATGTATGTTCCTGTTATGCGAGGTTTACGCCCCCCGAGAGTAGGTAATCATAATGATGATGACTATTTTAATAGAACGAACTCTGATTATTATGGGGGTAGTGTAGGCTCTGGTGATTTAACAAACAATCAAATTTTTTCAGGCCTGTCTTTGTATGAGAATATAAGAAAACGGTTGCTTGGTTCGCAGGAAGAAAGAAAGTTAGTTAGAGATTTCGAGATTTTCTTGAGTGAAAATTTCTTTGATGGAGAACCTATTACTCTCATCCCAGCTCATGATGCTGATGTGTTGACAGTGAGTATCGGAAAAATTGAAAACAAGAGAATTTATGAGCTGGGTGACGGTATACAGAGTCTTATAATCCTCAACTATCCAATTTTTGAATTCGTGAGAAGCAGGCCAAAAGATTCACTGTTGGTTTTTATTGAAGAGCCAGAGCTTTATGTGCATCCAGGTTTACAAAGAAAGCTGTTGGAACAATGGCAAAAATCGGGGTATGAGAAGGTGCAATTTTTTGTTACAACTCATTCGAATCACTTCCTTGACATGACGATAGATTTTAGTGACATGTCTATTTTTAAGATTTCTTTACATGGATATAACGAAAGTTATAAAGAAAATGAGTTTGTGGTCGAAAATTTAAGCTCGGGTGATAAGAGTTTGCTTGAATCTCTAGGTGTTAGGAATTCTTCAGTATTCCTCTCAAATGCAACGATATGGGTGGAAGGCATCTCTGACCGAATTTATTTTAGAAAGTTTCTAGAACTATATCTAAAAAAGAAAGGCGAGTCTTTAACATATTTAGAAGATACACACTATTCCTTTGTTGAATACGGTGGCGGCAATCTACCGCACTGGTCATTTGACGAGGATGGCTCTGATGATGACTCCATAGATGTTAGCAGGATAGTTTCAAATATCTATCTTGTCGCAGATAGGGATGACACAGAAACTAATACATCATCTGCAAAAGCGAAAAGACTTGCTCATCTAAAAAAGATTTTAGGTCCAAAGAATAGTACCGTCTTACCGGTTAGAGAAACCGAAAATCTCATAACTTTTGAATTACTGTCTAAAGTTATTGCAAGCCGAGGAGATTCACTTAAAGAAAAATTAAAGCTTGATACAGTCCGAGAAAAATTAAAGAGTGAGTACCTTGGACACTATATAGAGTCCAAGTTACTAGTTGGTGACCCAAAGAAGCGGTATTGCTCAAGTACATCAAAAACAATTAAAAATAAAGCTAGTTTTGCCAAAGAAGTATGCGAGCAACTTAAATCATTTGATGAATTGAGTGACGGAGCAAAAAAGTTGACTAGGTCATTGTATAGGTTCATTGTTAAGACAAATACTGATGAGTGATATTTTTACACAAGTTGTTGGAATGATTATCGGGACCGTGCTGCTCGGGTGGTTTGGGTTGGGTGGCGGTCATAGGACTGTAACAGTTGTTTCTAGAACAAGACAGTCAAAGAAATGGAAACTGGCAATTATTTTTGGAATTCTAATGATTCTGGGAGGTGCTGTTATATTCAGTAATAATTATCCACTTGGAGGTTTTAATAACCCTTATAGTGGGCTAGGTTTTTCGCTGGCCTTCCTTGGAGTAGTCACTTACCTAGTTGGAAAGTTTGGAGTTTGGTGGAATAGATAATTTACTGTTTAGTTGATGACTTTGTTGAGGATGTTTTTGAGCGGTCTTTTACACATTCCGTTTGTTTGGTATTCCATTTATAGCCGTCTTTGCATGTACACTGGTCTTCTCCATACGGAGCTGATTTTGAACCAAATTCAGCTTTGCAAATACGCTCCAGAGTCACACAAGAATTCTTTAGCACAAAGAAACCATCGTTACAGTACAGGGTCGAACCAACAATCTTTCCATTATTCGGTTTTTCACATTTATCACCCTTTTCGATGTAGCCAGAATCACAATATAAAGTGTCGCCAATCACATACCCGTTCTTTGGTTGCTTCACACACTTATCATTTTTCTCATAATATCCAGAGTCACAGTAGGTAACTCCGTATGACTTCCAGCCACCTTTAATTTCCTTGTAAATGTAATCTGAACTTAAGCTAGAATACCCTGAATAACTTGGCACATACGATGAGTACGATGATTTATATGAAGGTGTATATGATGGCGTATAGCTAGGAGTATATGAAGGGAATGTGTATGAGGAGCGATATGTTGGAAGCGAAAATCCTGATGAACCACTATTGTTGTAGTAGTTATTGAGATAGGTGCTTGCATTACCACCTGCTGTAACTCCAGTGTACGGATTGGTGTTTCCTGGGAAGCTGAAATTGTTGTATGGATTACCGTCTGGGGTAGAACGCCAATAGCCATTTACGTACGTCCCGTTACTTCGGTAGTATCCGTTGACGTATTGGTCGGCTAAAACGGTGCCGAAGCTACCAAAAATGACCCCAAATGAGAGCAGAATAGTGATAATGTATTTCATATATAAAAATCATATACCTCTTTAAAGAAAAAGCTAGGGACCTGTACAAACAGTCATTCTTATTATATTCTGCGTCCAGCTTCTGGGCTTGAGCCCTATAAGTTCAACACATCATCAAGAAGGAGTACGAAATGAACGATATCGCCAAGATTTCTGTTCCATCCTATGGCGGAACTGGGTCGGCCAAAGACGGCCTGCATGTTGATGTCAGGGGCCTGACATCTGATGAGATGGAACGCCTACGTGCGTCCATGCTCGGAGGTCATCACTGGGTTCGACGCGGCGATGATGGTCGTTTGCAGCATGTTCCTTCATACGAAGAACTGCCTGGTCCTGTGACTGACGACCAAATGCTCCCGTTCTGGCGTCAGCCGACTGATGGCGAAACCCGTCAAGCAGACATGTTCGGTTTCGACGAAAGCACTGAAGCGGCCTTGAAGCATGCTAGTCCGTCCATCTACATCACCAGCTTGTGCGGCTACCACTATTCGGATGAAAATTACAAGTGTGAAGCGGCCAAGTTGACCGAATGGGGTTTCGTCTGCATGCGGTCGCCGCGCGATTCTGACAGTGGGCGGTACTGGGAAGTCTGGTACCTGTCTGGTGTTTGGGCAGTCAAGGGGCGCCTGGGCGAAGCATTGACAGACAGCAATGCAAAGACCAACGACGAAAAATTCAAGTTCGTTCTCGAATTTCTTCGTCGTAACGCCAGCTTCGGCAGCTTGGACGTTTCCATGCAACGTATGGCAATGGTCATGGACTGACTCGCTCACACCCTCCGCCAAGAAAGCATCCTGCTTTCAGTAATGGCGGTGGGGTGTTTTCTTTTATCACAAGAATCCAGCGCCATTTTTACCCATAATTACTGACCGAACGTCGTCCCAAGTTCGGAGCAGAATATTTAGTGCGTAATTTAAATTACGCACTTTTTCTATGACGCAGAGATGAATAGTAAGCGGCTAAGACAAAAGAAACACCAACGGTGCCCGTAATCAACTCCGGTACTTCTGTCAACATAGAAACCAGCATGGAAATAGCCAGACCAAAAATAGCCCAGTGTGCGCCATGCTCCAGGTATTTGAGTTTGTCTAAAGTTTTTTCCCGAACCATGAATATAGTCAAAGAACGAACAAAAAAGGCACCGATACCGAGTCCGATGGCAATAATTAATATCGAAGAGGTTAGCGCAAACGCTCCAATGACGCCATCAAGCGAAAATGAAGCATCGAGTATTTCAAGGTATAAAAATAACGCAAGGCAGTTTGTTGTCATTTGGTTTGTTTCCACTGAAAAAGTGTTGGTCAAACCTTGCATGAATATGAATAGTATTATGCCGAAGACGCCTGCCATCATAACGGTTGCTTTGACTTCTTGTGGCACGAGGAAAGCAATTGAAGTTATTGCCAGTAAGACAAGTACAATCTCCACTGACTCTATTCGGCCCCATTTAATCAACCTTTTCTCTATGATGTTTATCCAGTGCAACTCCTTCTTCTTGTCTAAGAAATATTTAAGCGCAACGAGGAGAAGGAATGATGCTCCAAAACCATGGATGGCATATTTTGCTCCTTCCAGGAGTTCTCCATAATGATGCGCATCGAAAAGTGCCATCTGCATAATTAGCCAAGGTGAAGATAAAGTCACTAAGCTAACTATTACAATAGGTAACACAAAGCGGGTGACAAAAACAGCAAGCAAAATACCCCAGGTCAAGAACCGACGTTGCCAGGTTGGAGTCATTTTTTCCAAGACACGAGCGTTTACAACCGCGTTATCAAACGAGAGAGTGACTTCCAGTAAGACAAGCAAGACGGCAATAAAGAGCGCCTCCCACGAACCATACCAAAAGAGAGCAACTAGTCCTAAAATGGTTACCAATATGGAACCCTTAAAATGTTTGAGTAACATGTGTGCAAAATTCTAACATGAAGTATGGTCGGTGTAATTAAGAAAAAATGGAAATGGGAGGAAATCAGGTCATAAGGAAATAGAGAGGAAATGGGGCCAAGTCACTACTAATGAAGTCTTGGCGAATGAGGTGAGTGCTGTCCAATGGGGAAGTAAGGAGGTTTTGTCTATTACGGTCTGCAATGATTGATCTTAACTCAATAAGCGGGGTATACTTCTGAATATGAAAAAATTAACCTACACAATAAAAATCAATAAGCCGGTGGAATTTGTTTTTGGCAAAATGACAGACAAAGAAGCCTATCCAGGATGGGCTAAGGCGTGGGGTGAAGGAATGGCATATGAGGGGGAGTGGAAAGAAGGTGGTCACATCTCATTCTTTGATACTTCAGGTCAAGGTACGAAGGTGGTGGTGGAAGAAATCGTGCCTAACGTATCAATAAAAATGAAGCATGTCGCTATGATTGAAGAAGGAAATAAGGAAGTGAAAGGGCTCGATGAAACGATGCAAAAATGGATCGGTTCGCAAGAAGACTACTTCTTCAATGCACTAAGTGGAGATGAGACCGAATTGAAGATTGTCATTGAAGCTGATGAAGCTTTTGAAGAAATGATGCAAGCCTGGCCCAAGGCATTGGAATATTTAAAGGAAATCTGCGAAGCGTAACAAGACATATGTATATTGTTTAATAAAGACAGAGAGTTGTATGAAAAAGTACGTGGCGCTACTTCGGGGTATTAACGTTGGTGGTAACAACAAGATCGGTATGTCCGAGCTCAAACAGTGTTTCGAGTCGTTGGGCTATAACAAAGTCTCAACCTACATAAACTCCGGAAACGTCATATTTGAATCTCCAAAAACCGAAATCACTGAATTGGCTGGTGAAATTGAGACAGCGATTAAGGAGGCTTTCTCACTTGATATTTCAGTTGTGATCCGCGATAAAAATAACATCGAAAAAATATGTCGCAAGATACCGGCCGACTGGGTTAACAATAAAGATTATAAGACTGACGTCATGTTTTTATGGCCGAAATTCGCTAGTAGGAATACACTTGAGCAGATACGTATCAACCCGCTTGTTGATACGTTACTTTATATTGAGGGTGCGATAGTCTGGCATCTTAAAAAGGAGGATTACGGAAAAAGTAAGATGGGAGACATTATAGGTACAAGTGTCTACAAAAACATGACCGTAAGAAATATTAATACTGTCAGAAAGCTTGCTTCGTTGATGAAGGAAGGGTAGTTTGGTTTTTTGTGCAATAAGGTAGATTTTTTGTCATTTTTGACTCATTTTATTTTTTGTGGTGAAAAAAGTTATTCGACTTACTCTCTATACAGAGAGGTTGCGTGGTCTTAAAATTATGTGTAGCGAGGGAACTCGTCTAAAACATTTAACTTAAGATGGCAACAAAGAAAGCAAAGAAAAAATAGTCTAATTGTACTTTTTTTCACAAAAAGCACGGACCCCCGGTCCGTGCTTTTTGCATCTAAATTTCTCCCTTGAGAAACCGCCTTCTTATTTTTTCGGGAAATTTTTCAATGGCATATCTTAACATGGTGCGAGGCATCTGCTTATAGTGTCTTCGCAGGAATTTCATCTCGACATCTTGATCGCGCTTACCAACTTCACGCAACATCCAACCGACTGCTTTGTGGATCAAATCATGATCATCGTTCAATAGAACTTTTGCGGTGTTAATTGTTTCGTTAAAACGATCTCGTTGAATAAAATAAGCTGTGGCTATGATCGCAATGCGTCTTTCCCAAATGTCGTCTGAATTGGCTAAACACTGTAAGGTCTCTTCCGCGTAAGACTTTGGTGCTTCATGGAGGTATGCTCCCACGATCTTATGAGCTGAGATATCGACCAGATCCCAATTGTTGATATGTGTTGTGTGAGACAGGTAAGCGTCATAAATTTGTTTTTTTCCTCTCTCTGTAGAGACGATAAATTGTTCAGTGAGTATGACAAGTGCACATAACCTTTCGTCGTGGATCGTTGATTTAAGGAGCAAGATTACTTCTGTTAGTGAAAGTTTACGGTGAGTACTTGCTACCTTCCTGATATCCGGCATACGCACGCCTATAAAAATGTCCCCCTCGCCGTACTGACCGGGTCCGGTTTTGAAATAACGACTGAGTGCCGAAGCATGTTGAGAACAAGCCTTGGTTTGTAGTTCGGATTTCACTGACTCTACTGCCGATAGCGAAATGTCATTTTCATTGATCGTCATATCTCAAGATTATATAATAATCAGAATGAAGGTGTTTGGTTCGTGAATCCGGTAACATCTTATGTTAAGCTATTTATGTTTGTGATAGTTTATTTATGCAAAATAAAGATGTTGATGATTTGAAAAATAATTTAACAGCGGTTAACGACTATCTTTCGGGGATGTTGCCGGAAATTCGACTTGCGGTATTTGAATTGATTAAGCCATATATTGAAAAAGGCATACCTTTCTCTCAAGAACAGAAAAGAAAAGGAAGTGCAGTTAACACTAGTGTCAGGGATTTTTTTGTTACTCACGACCCACAAAAACCAGCCGACGCCACGCTGATTTTAGCCGCCTGGCTCTATACTCAGCGTGGCAACACAGCATTCTCATTGGATGAATTGTACAAGTTGTTTGATGAAGTCGGTTCGCCGAGGCCGAATAAAGTAAATATGACACTAAGAACCTGTTCTAGAAAAGGTAAAATATTATTTATGAGCGCCGGCCATGGTAAATTCCGCCCCAATATCAACGGCGAAAATTATTTCAAAAGCGACATGAACCTAAGGCCGAGTGCGAGGGACACATAATCTTCTTTTTTCAAAAGGTTTCAAAAGACAATTGTCGAATACTCACACTTCTTATTGTGTGGTCATACAATCTTCCGCCTGTGAATGAAGAAGTTAACAATTTTTGTCATTGGCTAAATAAAAGAATAATAAAAATCGGCACCAAGACGATGCCGACCTATTGCGTTAATGTCTATAACTTTATAACGCGTAGAAATAGTCTTCAAAAACTTGTTGTAGTTTTTCTTGTATATCTTCTCTGAAGTGTGGTTTTATGATTTGGATTTCATGACCGTTTAAACCGTAAGAAATCGCCTGGTCGTAACTAACCTCAAACCCATGTTCCTTTTTGACATCAAGCGGTGCGTGAACCAAGAGAGTTTTTCTTTCGGTGTTATTTTCGCTTACTATTAGCCAGGTGTAGGTTTGAGTTTCTTCTGTAACCGGCAGTCCGACCACGCTTCCTACGTCAATTGTTAAAAGTTGATTGTTCAAACGTTTGAGACGCAATTCCAACAACTGCTCATCAGTGTACGTAGGAAATTCTATTCGGTGTAGACCAGTTCCGTAAAAAATCAGTAGTACAAGGAAGATAATCAACAGCTTCCAAGCAAGCCCACGAAAAGATTCTTTGAAATTAATTTCGCTCATTGTTTTCTCCGGAAGGAAAATGACTAACTTTCTCTATAATACAATAATTATAGAGAAAGTCAAAAAGAAAAAACACCCCTGCATCCATACCGGGGTGTTAGCTTGTTTCGGAAGTTGTTTCCCTGGGGTCTACTGTCGTTGACTCAGGGAGAGTTTCCTCAGTACCTTTTTTAGTGACCCGATGATTTTTAATGGCCACAATCGGCTTTCTCAATAGCTCGCGCTTCTGGTTGGCTACTTTGAGAATAACTCGTTTGGCTTGTCGTTTTTTAAGCAGGGCTACTCTTACTGGCCTTGATTTTCTGATATGTTCTGGTGCCTTGTTCCATAATCCTGGCAATAGTTTATTTTCAATCAATCCAGCAAACGTGCCGGAAAGGATTTTCGGACCAAGGGTTAAAAAGACAAATTTAACTCCTCGCCATAACCATTTGAAAATTGGCCAGGCCAAGAATACTGCTACTGTCCAAATCATATCCTCTTTGGTAGCTACGAACGGGAGACTGACCAGTACTAAAATTGCCGTCAAGGCAATTGCGGTAATGATTGTCTGTTGCCGTTCACTTTTGCCATTCCACCAAGTGGCTGGTCGCTCAAGAGTGTGGTGTTTAAAAGCTACCACGGCGGCCTCTTTACTGTTTAGTACAACTTGTTTTTCTTCCGCGTCTAGTAACCACCAAGCGGGTACAAACAGTAGCGCTCTAATCCAGCGCTTAGCAAATGCTCGCAACATCAGACGTGGTACAACTTCGGCTAACACCGCTCCCCAAGCAGGGATTGTCTTTGTCACAAACGACTTAAACAACGCTGGGGCTGAGACGATGTCCCAGTAATGATGAATGGTAAACGCTATTCCACCCAGTAAAAATATCAAGATGAGTATTTGTGGCTGAAGTAGCCAATTGACCACCCGCGACAGGAGGTCGACGATAACGCGTAGCATCGCAGATCCTCCCCGTAGGTTTTTAAAAAAGAACTTTTTTGATTATGGCATAAATATCAAGACAGTGCAATAGTAGCGGTAAAGAGCTTCAAAATTTTGTCTTTGTATGTAAAAACCCTCCCAACGCAGGAAGCGAAGGGAGGGCGCCGTGTTGACTTGGTTGAAGGTTCAGGTCAGCCTGCTAGTCGTCAGAATCGTCCGGCTCTTCCTCGGTGCTGTAGAGACCGAGAGCCTTACGACGAACTAGCCGATGTCTTAGACTGTAGCCCATCACTAGTGACAGAACTGCAATACCCAGCCAGACTATCTGATTAGGGTTGTTGATATCGATGATATTGTAATAGAACAGACTCCAAATTGTGGGGGCAACGAGTAGGAAAAGTGAGATTTTTCCTAGTATTCCCGTTGCCATGATGATGGCGCGCAGTCCTATAAGCCACCCCACCAACAGTATACCACCCATGATCATCGGAATCGGTTGCCAGATATTTTCCAGGCCCTTGGCATAGGTGTAGTAGTTGTAGTTGGTAGGGTTGTAGGTGAGCGCAATGATCGTGGCTGCGATCAGTACACCCGGGAAGATTATCTGGAAATATTCCAGAGGATGTTTAAAGAAAAAACCGATGGTTGAACCAATGGTTGATCCTACTTTTTTCACTGTTGTCATTTCACCCTTCTCCTTTTATTGAACAAGCCTTTCGGCTGGGGAACACATTTCAGCGACAACCGTAACATATTTTGTTAAAAAGTCAAACAAATTCCGGACCACAAAAAAGCCGACTTTTTGGGTCGGCTCGAAGTACGAAAAGTTGTCTTTCTATGTTTACGCTTTTCTTTTTCTGTTTATCTGGCGGGTACGTTGTCTTCTCCCGTTAGTGTCAATATGTTTATAGTAGGCAAGCAAATTTGGTCCATATGACCATGTACCAAATAACACTGTGAATACTATTACATTTGACCAGGCAGCCCATGTTTCCGTCATTGCGACTGCGCTGTAAGTAAAGAACATTACGGATCCCAGTACCATGATAATGAGTATTACGAACCATCTCCAATTACTCGCCGTCTTTATCCTTACGTTCCTGAAAACCAGAAAAGCGATTATTACCAACAAGACGAGCAGGATCCAAGTAGCAATCTCTCCGAGGCCGGTTTTCAATTGTGTGAAGAGTGACCATAATGGATTAAAAACCAACGTGAAGTAGATAGTGGATAAAATTAATCTGGCCACAAATCCTGCCCAAGAAGCTTTTTCTGTCTGATTCATCTCTCGTATCCTTTGTGGGGTTGGTTGTGAAGAACTGCCCTGTAATACAGTACTAATGTCTTAAAGTCAACCTTTTAAGCAAAGAAAAAGCTTGTCTCTTAAATATCCAAGAGACAAGCTTCTGATAATTTTCTGTAGATGCAAATTGATTTAAAAGAGCCAGGCATCAAGTCTCTTCTTTGGTTTCGAACCTCTGCCTGAGGTAAGAAATCCAGTTGGCGACAAGTTTCTTCGCCTTTCGGAGAGCGATGTGAATTTCAGTTATCGAGTCTCCGATTAGCAGGAAGAGGTACTTTCTGGCATCCTCTTTTTTTAAGAGTTTTGCAATTATCGGCCAACACCATGTCCACTGGCCTGTAGGCAGCTGTAAAGCTGTTGATCTCATCGTTTCCGATATAGTTCCAAAAGAGAAGGAATCTTACGAACCTCTCAACTATTGCCCCAGCGACGTGCTGAATAATGCTTACGGTGCGGACAGGAGCTACTAGTGCGCCTATGCCCAGAACGATAAGCTTGATTGAAGCAAGTAAAATCAGCTTAAGGAGCGGGGTTAACAGTGCAAGAAAACCAATTACTCCGAAATGATAAACCAGCAGGATTGTTGCAGACAACGTGATTATGATCAGGACAAGTTTTTTCTGGACACGAGAGTCTCCTTATTAGAAAGGTATGTTATGTCGCCTAGCGACAGAAGTGTAAATTACTGCTGACGGGACAATAGCACAGCGAAAACCCATGTCAAATTGAATATATCTGGTATTTCTGTGATGAACAATTAAAAAAGGCCCTTACTCTCGTGAGAGAGCAGGAGCCTTGTGAGTGGAGTGGGGCGATAAATCGCCCCACGGTTCTTTGGACTCGATCAGTTGACTTTTCCGGCCAACTCCTCGATTTTGGCCTTGGAGGCCTGGAGGATGCCGTTCAGCTTCTCTGCGCCGACGTCAGACACAGAGTCGAGGTAGTCACGCCAGGAGCTGAACTGCTCTACCACCTTCTGCTTGAAGGAGTCGCCATCGATGCCGGAGGCACGCTGAATGGTTGCCTCGAGGCGGCGCTTGTCACGCGACTGGTCTTCGGTCAGCATGGCTGGATTACCCGTGATCAGCTGTACCTGGGTACAGGCGGTCTCGTGGTACTTGGCCTTCTCGCCGAAGCCGCCCCAAGTCGAGTTGGATACCTTCAGCCGCTTGAAGCGGTAGACGTCTTCGATGTCGAAATCGATGACCGGCACCAACGTCAGGCCGTTGTCGTTGATCATCTGGAACACCTTGTTCTCCGGATCCGGTCGCATGACGAAGAAGCCGAAGTTGGTGTTGCCGTTGATGACCGACTGGACGATGTTGCTGGAGCTGCCAACGCTCGAGACCTCAGCGTCCTTCAGGGCCGGATAGCGGTCCATCAGTACCTTGGTCAGCGTGCCGAACGAGCCGGACTGTTCTCCACCAGTGGCGATCTTGATGTCCCAGGCGTTTTCGAGCACGTGTCCCCATGTCTCGTAGTGCGGTGACTTGGTCACCATGTAGAGGCACTCGTCGGCGATGTCGTCCTGGACTGGCGTGAACTGATAGGTCCACGTCGTGCCCGGAATCGACTGTCCGTTGAGGGCTTGCAGGATGTCGGCTTGGCCGAGCGCCAGGTGGGTCGGATTGACCGTGACCTTCATGGCGTTCATGACCGTGCCTTCCGACGGGCCACCCCATTGGTAGCCGGCCAGGCGTTCACTGGCGAGTTCGTTGATCACGACCGGTACGATCTTGCCGGAGTAGGAAGAGGTTTCCTTGGCTCCACCGCCCCAGACGACTTTTTTGTCGGAACTCACGTGCTCCTTGAGAGATGCGGGAACCGCACCTTCGTTGGCTGCCATAGTGAGACCCGGAGCAGAGATGACGGCTACAATGGCGATCGAGATGATTGTTTTCCGCATTATATTTTCTCCTATGTTGCGGTTGGTTATTGGTACTGTTTTCGAAAACAGCTTGAGTCCAAAAATTTCGAAGAGCTCAAACCTGAGCGAAACCCTAGCATACTTCTGAAAAAAGTCAACAGCTAAAAGTGGGTTGTCGAGGAGAAGAGCAGGGTCAAAAAGATTCTAAATCATTGACATAACCAATATAAATGGTATGGTCTTACTCAGAATTTTGTTTTGTTGAAAATTATTGTTTGTTCAAACTAACCAAACTTAAAACCTAATAAACGAAGACGAGGAGAGCTGTGATGACAGTTCAAGATGCTGAGGTATTAGAAGGAGTTGCGGAAAAATCCGTAAAAAAAGTATCATGGAAGAAAGCGCGTCGTTTCTACGTCGCGATAGTAATCGCTGTAACCCTCTCGGTAATGTCAAAACACGGATTGCAGTGGAGCGTTCTATTGCTTCTGCTGACCCTTCCGTATTTCTCTGCATTCTGGAAGTGGTGCACAAATGTTTTTCCATTGGTGGCCAAAATTTTGGTCTTCGGTCTGGGGTCTGTCGCCTTTCCTTCCACGATTCCAAGGTGGTTACAGACTGTACATATGCGCCAGTCTGGGACGTGGGAAGAGGATGTTGTGCCTGATTTGGGTGCGAGAAAGTATCTACTTCTAATGTTTTGGAAGAACCTGACAGGTTTACCCGACGCCTTAGTATCGTTCCTGCCTGAGCCGGTTGACCAGCTTAGCCGAAAGGGTCACATATTGCTCTGGTGCTTTATTGTTGGTCTCGCTATGGCTGAGCTGTATGGAACGTTTTTGCTTTGGGTTCACATGGTCAAAATCTACGAAAGTGTAGTTCCTGATGCCGAACAGGTCCTTGTTTCTGCTTATGATGTTGTTTCCGGAGTGGTGGGGTTTGATGTCTTTGCGGCAGTTTGGTCATTTCTTGGTTTTGTTTGGAGAGTGGTCATTTTTCTGGCTTGGATGATACCGGAAGCAGGCATTCGTTTTTTTCTTTTGTTGTCTGCCACCCTCGGTTTTGAAAAGTTGCATGCAAAAAGTATCAAGTTCCAAAGATGGTGGTATCGAGTGAAGTGGTGGATGCGGGCGCGGTGGCGGTTAAATAAGAGAAGGGCGTTGTACTTTTTATCGCGCATCCCGCGTGTCAAAAGAGCTCTGATCTATCTGCTAGTTGCTCCGGCGACAATCATTATTACGGTGCCCTTCTATATCTATGACGGTTTAAGATTGTTTTTGTGGAAGAAGGTGGCCGTTTTCACCAACCAGACTGTTTTGAAGAAGCTTCATAAGTCTGGTCTGGTAGGACATGTGGCAAGAATGATCAGGTACCACACACTAAGAACTAAGCGTCGGTATCGGAACATGATGCGACGTCGAGCGCGCAAACGGATGGCCGAAACATAAGTACATTAACCTTCCTTATAAAAGGAGGTAAACAAAACCCGTAGTCAGGGAAAGACTACGGGTTTTAAAATTATTGCTCACATAACAAATGCTGGTTGTTTTGGTAAACAAAAAAGCCCGGGGTTATTTCCGGGCTCTTGTTGTTTCTTAACAACTAGGCTTGCCTAGGCGGGTAATAACCGGTCGGCGAGCGTATATCCTTTTTTCTCAGTAGCTTCGAACTCTTTGGTAAACTCAGAGTAGCCGGCCCCCATAGAGATGATTGATCTCATGAAGTCGACCGGTGACACCTTCGGAAGTTCGAAAATATTTACGTTATCTACTGCAAATATCATTCCGTTGGTTGGGCTTGGTGATGTGGGTACAAAAACTGTGCTTACTGAATCG
Organism: Candidatus Nomurabacteria bacterium; assembly: GCA_023898585.1. Classification (GTDB taxonomy): domain Bacteria; phylum Patescibacteriota; class Minisyncoccia; order Phycocordibacterales; family UBA918; genus OLB19. The sequence continues at coordinate 709,017 of CP060229.1, forward strand.
TCGGTAGAGGTCAGGTATCCGAGGCGAATGTGTCCGTTCTGACGAAAACCGACAACTAAATCGAGCGGCATCTCGTCTTTCCCTAGGAATTGGAGCATGGTCTCCCGTATTGCCTTGTAAACAGGGCCAATTCCGGGGAGTTCTCTCAGGACTCCGTCAATCACTGCGTGGAGTCTGTTTACCACTACGATACGGAGCAACAGTCCGGTGATGAAAAATATTGCCAGAACAACGGTAACCGACAGAATGGTTAGCCAGTTCTCTCCGAGTGTCACGTAGTTCAGAAAGACCTGGTTTAAAAGAGACATCATGTTTTTTGTTACCCCGAACAGCCAGTAGAAAAACGCTATTGCTCCGGCTATCGGTATGATTGCGATTGCGCCAGTAAGGGTGTCTTTCTTTATGTGGCCAAAGAGGTCGTTAAGGTGTTTCGCCATCATTTTCTCCCAGTTTTGTCCGAGCTCAAAAGAGCAAAAAGTAAGATATACAAATATACAACTGCGGAAACAATACAAAAAAAATATGTTATGTCAAGCATCATGTTGACATTTCTAAAAATCAGTGTACTTTTTTAGTAGCTAGCAAATTAAAAAGTAATAGTTTCCAACTAAACATCACTTTATTTAGGAGAAGAACGATGCAAGAGGAAGTTAAGAGTTCAGGGCTTCAGGATTTTTTGAGGAACACCGGTTTTATCAGTTGGTGGACTGGGCAGGTTGATTCACCTGACACCGTCATCGGTAAAACGGTGGCGTGGATCAAGGAATTCAAACTGATTATCATGATCGTCGTGGCCGGAATAGTGGGTTGGCTACTGTGGCATTACCGGACTGAGATCATTGAGTTTACTGCCTGGACAACAGTCGTTTTGACAGTCGCCATGGCAGTCAGCTGGTATTTCGGGCGGGGTACCAGGTTCTACAATCTGGTCATCGACAAGATTAGTTCGGTGCTTAGGTTGCAGGAGGTGAGAGAGGTCATGCATCGCAATCGAGGCTGGCTTTATCTTGGTGTGGCTTGGTTCGCCTTTGTTTTGGTGGCGACCCTGTACTTATTTTTCCACCAGGATAACCTCACCGGAATCCTTACAGTAATCGGCGGACTCGGCATACCATCGTCACTAGGTTTGATGCTACGTAGCGAAGGATTCAAGAAAAAAGCTCTGGCTTTTGGGCTGGTTCTATTATCTTTCTCTGTCATAGCGGCCAAACCGATGTGGGTCTATGAGATCAGCTCTCAGACGTCGTGCGAAGTCATCAGTGATTATGACGATAAAGGCGATGATACGAGAGTTACTGTCAATACGGAGTACAGTTATGTGCTCGACCCATCTTGGTTTGAGTTTGGTGCCATTCGAAAGGGTTTCAGCAACGAAGCCTTCGACGCTGACGAACTTTTCTGGACCCGGTTTACTGATCCTCGTTCTCGAATGGGGGGAGTTGCCAGTGCTGGTGGGGGAAACCATAAGTCCGTATGCCTACTTCAAGTTGCCGGTCGTCATGTATCGAGTACCGAACTCGGCACACATAGGCGGTACATAACCCACACACCGGAGTGTGCGCCGATCGAGGAGGTGCGGGCTGGAAGAGCACTACCGCAGTGCAGTGGTATGAAGTTGCCACAAATTTGAAATGTTCGTTAATTGACTGAACTAAGAAGTTTCGAAATACTCTGAGGTGGAGGCTCAGGGAGGGCGCGCTTGCGATAGCTTGCGCGCCTTTGTTTATTCGTAAAAATACTTCGCAGCTCTGCTGCGGGGTAGTTCATTAAATCGTATGTTACGCGCCCTGTGTCTGGCTGTCGACTCACATGTCTGGTTTGTCGTCGATGATTGGTTCTACGTGTAGTGATTATTCCAAAATAATAAACGTAGGCCGTTCGCGACCACAAGCAGAGTGCCTCCTTCGTGACCAATCACGCCAAGGGGAAGTGGGAGGTGGAAAAAGATGGTCGTAACAACCATGATTGAAAGGATGCCGATAGCAAAGACTAAATTTTGCTTGATTATTCGGTTGGCTTTTTGGGATAGTTGATAGGCAGACAAAAACTTACGCATATCTTCCGATAGGAGTGCAACATCGGATGCTTCGAGAGCCACGTCAGTTCCCGCTCCGCCCATGGCTATTCCAACGTGAGAAGTTACTAAAGCGGCGGCATCATTGACACCATCACCCACAAAAGCCACCACCCCTTCTTCGCGTAATTTTTTTACTATAGAAACCTTATCTTCCGGCAAGAGTCCGGTATATATGTCGTCGGGTGAAATTCCCAGTTCCTTACCGATCGATTGTGCTACCGAATCGTGATCACCAGTTAACATAACTATCTTTTTAACCCCCGCCTTGCGCATCTTCATCAATGTCTCCTTGGCTGTGTCACGGATGGTGTCAGCGATACCAATAAAACCAAATATCTCAGAATCATTTCCGACTATAATAGCTGTTCTACCTTTCGCCTCCAGTTCTGTAAGTTTTTCACTGGCCACTGTATCGAGAGTTAAGCCAGAGTCAGACAACATTTTTCGGTTACCGGCCCAGTAGGTGACCCCGTCTATTTTAGCGGTCAAGCCCTTGCCGGGAACGGATTTGGTTGAATGTGCGCCGTTCTGTTGGATACCTTTTGAAGTCGCGTATTCAATTATGCTACGAGCAAGCGGATGCTCAGAATGAGACTCAAGCGAGGAGGCAATTTGTAAAAACTCATGTTCAGGTAAGTGTAAAGGAATTACATCTGTGACATGCATTTTACCCTCAGTTAAAGTGCCGGTTTTGTCGAAAGCGATAATGTCGACAGTACCGAATTCTTCCAGTGACGCACCACCTTTAAACAGCACCCCGGCCTTAGCTGCGCTTGCTAGAGCGGAAAGAATCGCAGCCGGTACGCTGATGACGATGGCACACGGACTAGCTACCACCAAGAGAGTAGCTGCCTTGTACAAGGCTTCGCTCACTGGTGTCCCGATTAGGATAAATACTACGAGAGCCAAAATACTACCCAGTAAGACTACAATGGTATATCGTGAACCAAACCATTCGCTGAATCTCTCGCTAGGAGAGCGCTCGGCACGAGCGGAAGTGACCAGGTCGATCATTCTTGCCAAGGTGGATTGATTAGCAAGCTTTTGAACTGTGACTTTTAGTGTGTGGTGTCCGTTAACTGATCCGGCAAAAACGCTGTCGCCGGTACTTTTATCTACCGGGATGGATTCTCCCGTCACCGGTGATTGATCAATAGCGCTTTCCCCATGAGTAATCATTCCATCAACCGGTATTCTTTCCCCGGCCTTCACGACTACTGTTTGACCGATGGTCAGATTTTCGACTTTTACTCGTTGCAACTGCCCGTCAGTTTTTTCCAGGTTTGCCTCATCGGGTCGTATCTGCATCAAAGCGACCACAGCACGTTTGGTGTTTCCCATGGCATAGCCTTCCAGTGTTCCAGCCAAACTGAATAAAAGTAACAAAATTGCGCCGTCTCTAACCTCGCCAACACCGGCTGCTGCGAGAGCTGCCAGCACCATAAGAAGATCAATATCGAGATGACCCTTCGCCAGATTTCGTACAGCACCTGTAGCCGCAGGTAAGCCCCCAGTTAAGTAGGTCACAAAAAAAGCAAGACCAATGGCTATTGTTGAACCATCTATTATCTGAAGTGTTACTCCGGTTGCGAAACCGATAAAAGTCAGTAGCGTCAGAAACACCTCAGTTCGTAACTCTTTTCTTTCTTTGTTCAACTCTTCGGCCAGTCTCTCTGCGGGACTGCATGCGGTATTACACATTATGTTTATGATACCGCATTTTCAGTATAAGCGCGAAAAAGATCTCTTTTTTGGATTAATCGGCAGAGGATCTGCTAGAATGTATGGATGATGAAGAAAATCGCCTCCGGAGTTGTTCATAATGTGCCTGCGGATTTGAAAAAGAGTCTTCGGTGCTCGCCTGCATTGTTTGAAATTTGGAACGGTCTAACTCCGCTGGCTCGTAATGAATGGATTTGTTGGGTTATTTCTGTTAAAAAGCCGGAAACGAGAGTAAAGCATATCGAACGTCTTTGTTCAGACCTGATCAAAGGTAAACGGCGACCCTGCTGTTGGCCCAGGTGTCCACATCGTTAAGAGACCGATGTCTTCAATAAGAGATAGAACAAAATCATCCCCACTTACTTTTATCTTATTTTTTAACTCTTACTTTTCTTGTAGCAGTCGAGACATTTTAAGTTGTTGGTACTGCGTGGGGTAAATGGTAGGGAAGTAATCTCGGCTCCACAGTCGGCGCACTGCCAATTACCGGTGAATCTGGTTTTTTCTCCCGGGGTAACGACTTCTCCTTCATCGTCTCCTGGGGCAGGTTCTGTCGCTACCTCCGCATGCTCTGGCGCATCATCCGGTATCTCAGTCGCTGAAACAACGCCAGAATCGTGTTGATTGTCTCTGTCTTTTTTCTTACTCCAACAACTTCTACAGGTTAATCCCGATTCGCTTCTCGGTTCAAATGGGAGTTCGGTTATCGCCCCTCCGCAATTACTACATTTCCAATTTCCTTGATACATATTTTGGTGTAAAAATTATCTTATGTGATGTAGTATACATTACACTGTATGGGTCGCGGAAAGTAATTGCCCTTCATCTTCTACAGTAAGTCTGTTCAAACCTAATCCGTCGGAACTCCTTTTCCTTCATTTTTGTTTATGCACTTCTTCGAATCATTAGCTAGTCTATCCTTCTTCGATTTTAGCTATTGGAGTTATGTTTTGATTTTTGTCACCGCCTCTCTTGAAGCAGTGCCGTTGTTGGGCTTCTTTTCTCCCGGGATGGTCATTGTGATAATTGGTGGGTTGCTGGCTAAGTTGGGTGTTCTCGGTCTCGGGGAGGTGGTTTTGTTTGCTTCCTTGGGGGCGACAATAGGAGATTTGATTGGGTATTATATTGGCAGTAGATACGGGTATTCTTTTTTGGATAAATATGGAAAGTATTTCTTGTTTCGAAAGAGGCAGTACGAAATAACAAAGCATGTGATGAATAATCACACCGGAAAATCGCTTATTATAGGTAGGTTTAATTCTTTTACTCGGTCATTCGCTCCGTTTATCGCTGGATCGACCGATACACCTTTTGGTCGATTTTTGATGTTTAACGTCATTGGGGGAATAGCCTGGGCTGTTACCTTTGTGATGGTTGGATATATTTTCGGACATAGTTACGAGTTGGTTTCAAGATATATAGGATTTTTTGTCACCGGTGCCATACTTTTGAGTATAGGGATTATCTACAGTTACCGATTCATAAACAACAAAAGACATATATTTTCGAGGTACCACCTTCATATCCTTATGTTGAACATTTTCACGTTGTATGTTTTTTCGAAACTGGTAGAAGAAGTGGCGCGTGGTGAGGGTGGAAGAATTGCTAACTTTGACATCTGGCTTGGCTCCGAAGTAATGTCTTGGTGGTCGTCGCATTTAAATAGCGCTATGATTGTTGTCACTAATGTGGCCAGTCCGTTGTGTCTGTCACTTCTCACAACAATCCTACTTTGTGTCTTTTATGTGAAGCGGAAATGGTACCATTTGTTTCTTTTGATTTTCGGCATGGCGGGTGGTTTGTTGACTGAAATAAGCATTAAAATTTTGGTACAAAGAGAGAGGCCACTTTTTTCTCTAGTCGATGAAACTGGTTATAGTTTTCCGAGTGGTCATGCCACTATGGCCACTATCTTTTTCCTCGTCTTCTTACTTGCCTTTAAGGACGACATAAAAAACAAGTACTTAAAATATGCTTTTATTGTAGCTGTCATTTTAACTTTCATTTCCGTGGGATTCAGTCGTATTTATCTCAGCGCGCATTGGTTTAGTGATGTGTTGGCCGGTTTTGTTTTGGGAATATTTTGGCTTACGCTGTTGATGCTTGTTTTTAAATTTATCATTACCGTTGTCTATAAAAGATTGGATAAACTAAGAAATACATGACCGGAGGGCGAGCTAGGTATATAGATTCGTAATAGTATGAAAAATGTTGCTACACACAAAAAATCGTACGTCAGTTTCAACGGTTTTGGAATTGATGTGGCGATTGGTAGGGCTGACGATTTGGATAGAATGTCGCTTGTGGATATTGACATGAGAGATTGTCCCCGTGTTCTTGATTTGGGTTGCGGAGCCGGTGGCCATTCATTTCGGATGGCCGGAAGAGGAGCAGTTGTTACGGCGGTTGATAGGTGTGATTTTTCTCAAGAATTCAGGCAAAACAAAGAGTCTATGGATGCTCTGGCCGGTTTTGTAGAATTTATTCAAGGCGACATAGCCGAATTAAGTAAGCATATAAAAGATAAAAGCTTCCATTTAGGCTATATGCAAAGGACTCTCCATTATTTGAAATACCCACAAGCCTTCCAGTTACTAGTCTATCTGCATGAAATAATTCTCGACAAATTATTCATATCTGTCACAGGGATCGAATCGGAAGTGGGTGTTGATTATGAAGGCCGAAATGTTGCGATTGAAGATAGGTTTTTTTTACTCCATCCCGAGCGAGCCGAGATGTTTAGTATTCACGAGCCGGTTTGTCTTTTTTCGGAAAGAGAATTTGTAGAGTTGTTAGAGAGTGCTGGTTGGAGAGTCGAGCGTTGCTGGCTGTCCGCTTTCGGCAATATAAAAGTTGTCTGCACACATTAAATATCATATTCTATTAAACAAATTTTATGGACAAAAACACCTCAGTCGGGAGAAGAAAAAGTGATAGAGATTTGCTTTATATCAAAGACACGCAAAAGGTTACGGAACTGGCCATGGAAGCGGTGGTGCTGTATTTAAGTAGTGCAGAAAAACCGACTTCCGAAGAGGCTCATAAAATAATTGATGAGGTGCTGAAGGATCATGACTGTGAATCACCGCACGGCCATATAGTGGCTGGTGGAGCACAGAGCGCTAAGCCACATGAAATCGGGGAGGGTGAAATAGAAAAAGGCGTGCCGATAGTGATTGATATTTTTCCAAGATCACGAACTACCGGTTATTTCGCGGACATGAGCAGAACCGTTTGTATCGGCCAACCCTCTGACAAATTACAAAAAATGTACCATGATGTTCTGTCTCTGCAATTGCTTGCCATATCAATGATTAAACCGGGAGTTAAGTGTTCTGAAATACATACGGCTGTGGCTGATCATTTTAAAAAGGCCGGCTATGTCACTTCAGGTAAGGGTGAAGAATTCAGGTTTGCTGAAGGGTTTGTTCATAGTGTTGGTCACGGTGTCGGACTTAACATTCACGAAGCTCCGTATTTAGGTAGCGAGAGCGTTGATGTTTTGTGTGAGGGTGATGTGATAACAATCGAACCGGGACTTTATTATAAAGAGATTGGTGGAGTGAGATTGGAAGATCTGCTGGTAGTCACTTCTGAAGGCTCTGAAAATCTGACTAATTATCCAAAAAATATCTCAATATAAAATAATGCTAAACTAGTGTCATGAAAATACTTGCCGAAATAAGTGAAAAATCTCTCGGTCTTACCGGTGATTGTGAGAGGTTGGGAAGTGATTACGAGTTAAGAAAAAGTGCTAGAGTCATTTTGCTCAATAAAAAAGGAGAAATGGCTGTCCAGTATTTAAGCAATTATGGTTTCCATAAACTACCGGGTGGTGGTGTTGATGCGGGAGAGACGATAGAAGAAGCTTTGAAGCGAGAGGCTTTGGAAGAGGTTGGTTGTGATTGTGAGATTGTTCGGGAAGTGGGAATGACTATTGAATATCGTAATAAGTATCAGCTATTGCACATCTCATATTGCTTTGTTGCTAATATGGTCGGAGAAGTGGGGCAGACTAAACTAGAGGAAGGAGAAATCGAAGAAGGTCAGGAAACCCTCTGGATGCCACCAGCGATCGCTTTCGAGAAGATGAAAAAAGATAAGCCGGGAAAGTTTGAAGGTCACTTCATCCTTGAGAGAGAAACCAGTTTCTTGGATGAATATTTAAAAAACAACAACTCAAAACAGAAACACGAACAAATACAGTACATCGAGTTCTTGTCGAACGATATAGAAAGAATAAAGAAATTTTATTCAGGATGTTTTGGTTGGGAATTTACAGATTACGGAAAAGAATATTCCGCTTTTTCCGGTGAATATGTCGATGGAGGTTTTGGTGTCGGAGAGCCGGTCAAAGGTAGTGTCCTGACTGTTTTGTATTCTGAAGATTTGGAAACCACTAAAGAAAAAGTGAAAAAGGCTGGCGGGGTGATTACTAAAGAGACTTTTTCATTTCCGGGAGGGAGGAGGTTTGAGTTCGAAGATATCGACGGAAACAAATTGGCCGTCTGGTCAGATCGATAGTCTTAAAAGAAACCCCAGTGTATACTTGGTGTTGCGGTATCCCGACCTCTCAACCCCTTACATATTTCTTTAGTCTCACAACATCACTAATAATGGTGTTCATTCTGGTATATTAAATACGTAGAGCAAGTTGAGTTAAATGAGTAATTCATGCCATTTACTATAAACAAAGAGCCGTTTGGTAATTTCACCAAGCTCAATATAAGACACGATGACACCGGCAATACCATAACCATATTGCCGGAGATGGGGGCTCGGCTAAATCACTTTCAGGTCGGACTCCACGGTGAATCGGTCGATATAATTGACGGTTATTCTGACACTGATGCTTTGGCTAAAGAGTCGATGTCAAAGAGTTCTTTTTTAGCGCCATACCCCAACCGTATCGCTGACGGTAAATATAGATTTAATAATAATGTTTATCAGTTTGATATCAACAAGCCGAGAGAAAACAATTCCATACACGGCTTCTTATCGAACCAAATATTTACGGGAATCAAGAGCGGTGATGTCGATGATTGTTATGAAATTATCCTTAGTTGCAAGGTTGAGGGTGTTTCCGGATATCCTTTTCCTTTCTCGGTTGATGTGGTTTACAGGTTCGGTGGTGTTTGGCTTCAAGTTGATACCATAATAACAAACACAGGGCAAAATGTAATTCCGGTTGGTTTTGGCTGGCACCCTTACTTTAGAATGACCGGGACGGTTGATAATTTACTGATGCAAATGTCGGGAGTGGATAAAATCGAAGTGGATAAAAGACTGATTCCGACCGGAGAAAAGATCAAATATAAAAGATTTGACAAATTTACCCGAATAGGCGACATAGAGCTAGACACAGGATTTGTTTTTTTGAATGATCAAAAGGAAATTCAGCTACTTGATGAGGCACACGGTATGTATGTAACTATCTCAATGAGGGGAAAAGATAATCAATACAAATATGTACAACTTTATACACCACCTCATAGGGGGTCCATCGCCATCGAGCCAATGACTTGCGCAACCGATGCTTTTAACAATGGTTGGGGACTCAAGAAATTAAGCCCTAGAGAGTGTCTCCGCGCGCAATTTACAATCATGGTGTCATGACATCGAGTTTTAGCTGATTTTTGTCAGCTGTGTTATGGTAGGTAAATTAAAAAATCATGATACGAGATATCTTGCAACAAATAAGAAATGAAGTCGAAAACTGGCTTTTGTCACAGAGTGTTGTTTCGCCGGATGTTGTTTTGGAGCGGGCGGCTTCTCCGGAGTTTGGTGAGTTTTCTATCAACTCAGCGATGCGATACGCGAAGAAGCTTGGTCGCAATCCATTGGAATTTGCCGATGAACTGGCTTCTTTTTTGCAGGATAAAGCGATTGACGGACTCGGCCGAGTTGAGTCGGTCAAACCCGGTTTTGTGAATTTTTACCTCAGTTCGGTTGCTAAGAGGCAACATGTAGAAGACATAATAGAGGTTGGCTCAGCTTTTGGTAGTAATAAACTTCATCAGGGAGAAAAGTGGGTAGTTGAACACACTTCTCCTAATCCCAACAAGGCGATGCATATCGGTCACTTAAGAATCAATCTGATCGGAATGGGTATTGTTCGTCTGATGAAGGCGTCAGGGGCTGAGGTGGTTTCTGATGGTCTCTATAACGATCGGGGGATTTCGATTGCTAAAGTCATGTACGGTTATCTGGCTCATAGTAAGAAAGACAGTGAGATTCCAACTGATGTTACTTATTGGTCAAAGCATAAAGACCAGTGGTTTACTCCGGCCGAAAAAGAAATGAAACCGGATCATTTTGTATCGGAATGTTATGTTTGGGGAGAAAAAGATTTTTCCTCAGACCACGAAATCGAGAAAACAGTGAGAAAGATGGTTGTTGATTGGGAGAGTAATCATGAAGAAACATGGCAATTATGGAAATTGGTTCTCCAGTATGCTTATGAGGGAAACGAAAGAGTTTTAAGACGTCTAGGAAGTCATTGGGACAAAATCTGGTACGAGCACGAACATTATCAGGGGGGAAAGCAATACGTGGAGGAAGGACTGAATAAGGGAGTATTTAAACGATTGGAAGATGGTGCGGTCATTACCAAACTTGAAGATAAATACGGACTTACAGATACGGTAGTCTTGAAAAACGATGGTACTTCTTTGTATCTAACCCAAGATATAGCTCTAACCGACTTAAAGAAAAAAACGTATGGTGCGGATAAACTAATTTGGGTTGTTGGTCCCGAGCAAACACTGCACATGAAGCAACTCTTTTCAGTCTGTGAACAGTTAGGAATTGGAAAGGTTTCAGATTTTACCCACGTGTCCTACGGTAACGTCGGTCTTAAGAGTGCTGAAGGCAGGGTGGCTAAAATGTCATCGCGTGACGGAACCGTCATATTAGCTGATAATGTTATTGATGAGGTTAAAGGCACGATAATAAATCGATTTTTAAAGGAAGGTCGTGGGGAAAATTCTTCGAGTGGAGACCTGGCTGAAAAACTGGCTTTGACTGCAGTGAAATTCGGTTTTCTGAAAATGGATAAGATGCAGAATATCGCTTTTGATGTCGAACAGTCTGTGGATGTGCACGGTGACTCTGGTTTGTATGTGATGTATTCGTACGTGAGGACGCAGTCGATATTGAGGAAAGCCGGCGCCTACGGCGCCGGCCAAACAGCAGCCAACTCTGAATCAGGTGCGGAGGCACAGCTTTTACGTTCTTTACTTTACTACGAAAGTGTCGTAGTTAAATCCGTTGAGGAACTGTCTGTTCATCATATAGCTCAGTACTTGCTTGAGTTAAGTAGTGAGTTTAACGCTTGGTACGCAAAAGAGACTATTCTCGACGGTTCGGAAGCTCAAGGTTTTAAACTGGCCTTAGTCGAGGCGGTTGGAATAATCATTCAGAATGGATTAAATCTACTGGGTATTGAGACAGTAGATGAGATGTAATTTTTTCATCACCGGTAAAATCATCAATATCAAGGTTCCACCTTGATATTTGTAGTTGGATTTGCGGTTAGTAATTGGACATACGTCCAAAACTATTAGGTATTTTACTTTTTTAATCTGATTTTGTAGAGCTGGTCATATTAAGCGTGTATACTAGGCAACGAAACTCTAATTATCAAAACATAGAAAATCTCAACATATTTTTATGAAAGACTTACTTATTCCAATTTCAATTGTGATTGCTGGTATATTTATCGGAGGGGGGCTTTATTTTGGGGGAGGAGGTGAACAGTTGGCCGGTACTGCTAAAAATGAACAAAACTCCCCAACTCCAGTTACTCCTTCCAAACAGAAAAGCTCAATGGAGGATTTGGTGAAGAGGGCTGGGGTGGATATGGGAGATTTTACGAAATGCTTCGAAGCCGGTGAAACACTATCGTCTGTTCAGGAAGATATTGACAACGCGATTGCAACCGGTGGACGAGGTACTCCTTGGGGAATTGTGATTGGACCAGGTGGTAAAAAATACCCATTAAATGGGGCTGTTCCACAACAAGAAATTGAACGTTTGGTGGAACTAGCTAAATCAGAATCTGGAAGCGCGCCCGAGCAAACCGAGGAAGCCAAGATGCTGGAAGAAGTAAATCCTGTCACTTCTGAAGATAATGTTAAAGGAGACGTGGAGAATGCCAAAGTTACGATTGTTGAATATTCCGATTTCGATTGTCCTTTCTGTACCCGTTTTCATGCAACGATGAATTCCGTTTTTGCAAAATATAACGGAGAAGTGGCGTGGGTATATCGACATTTTCCCTTGGAGCAATTACACCCTAACGCCAAAGCTGTAGCTGTAGCTTCAGAATGTGTCGCAAAACTCGGCGGTAATGACGCTTTCTGGACTTTTGCCGATGGATATTTGTCCGAATAACTCACACCACTCTTTTTAGAAAAGACGTATCTCGGATAGCTTTAAGTACCGTATGAACCCTTACGCACTGGAGGTGGATCTTTCTTGCCTTCAACCGGGTTAATTGTGAACTCTAGAGCATGTCCAAAAACCCTCCGAGCTCCAAAGGTTTGCAGAATTTGAGACAAAAAATTGATAGAGTCTGATGTAATGTGTCAGTAACATCTAGACATCAAGAACCTCGGCCATAAATGGAGTGTAGTTTGGAAACGTGTTCTTGGTATGTTTTAGAACAATGATAACCATTTCTCGAAGAATGAAAGTAGAATAGGCAATCAGTCGCGATCGGATTCAGAGCGGCTAAAACAGCATCGGCAGAAGGGTTTGCGATCGGGGTCGGGGGAAGTCCTGAGTTTTTGTAGGTGTTGTAATCGGACTTAATAAACTTGTCTTGGGGGTTTACAGCCGGCCACCATTTAGGCTCATAAGGATTGCCTCCTTTTATATACTGGAGGGTCGCGTCAAGCTGTAGGGGCATGTCTATAAAAAGACGGTTCCATATAACACCGGATATTTCTCTCATATTATTAAAGTCGCTTGCTTCACGTTCCAGTAGCGAAGCTATAATCAAAGCATCATTTAGAGGTACTTGCGCCGAAATCTCTGGTGGGTATCTTTTCAGAATTTCCTCAGTGAACTCTTTCTCGATAAGTAATTTTACCTCACGGGGAGTGGCTCCTCGGTGAGCGACGTACTGCCCCGGGAAATACTTACCTTCGTTCATGGCTGGCTCGGAAGTGTCTATTATTTCTTGAAAATCAATCCGGTCTTGTTTAGTCCAATGCAAAATATCACCGATATTTTTTGCAATTTCTTCCTTTCTTTCTCCGGGCCAGATAACGACAATTCTGCTTACAGGTGAAGCGAGATTCTGGTACCAAGTTTCATCAGCAAAAAACGCCGCCACTTTATTCCACCAGTTGTTAGAAGAATTTGGCGCCGAGGCGAGCGAGTTTTGGTAATAAAAGTCTACCGTATTATTCTCAACTATAGTTTTTGTTTCGGGATTGACACTGATAGGAAATGGTTCGATTTTTTCCGTTTGGTTTTGCATGTTAACCGCAAACGAGAAAATCAAGTCTTTTGATTCAAGTATAAAAACAAAGGCAATTACGCAGGCTATAGCGAGCGAAACTGTTAGAGCGATAATGCTTTTAATGATTTGTTTCTTGGCGGGCATGTTGTTAATTATGTCATATTTATGTAATAAAATGATCGGGAGATGGGGGTTCGGATTAATACTGAGTTAAATGAGGTATAATATAATAAAGTTAAGTTTGTAATTTAATTCATGAAAAAGATGAAACACTTAATCCTTGTTGTTATTTTTGCACTAACTGTTACTGGGTTCGCTTATTTCGCATTGTTTTCGACTCCCGCCTTTGAAGATCCGGTAAAGCGTGTCGATAACTTAGTCGACACCACCCCATCCCGAGACGCAAAAGTTGATAATGAGACGGAGGATCTTTCCGGATTGGCAACGCTTTCGGAACTGCAGAAACTTGGAAAAAACATTGAATGTACAATCACGTACCAACCGAATGAATTAGAGTCTGAAATAGAAGGTACTTATTTTGTCAGTGAAGATGGGGTGCGGGGAGACTTTCTGATTGATTCTCCGGATTTTTCTAGCCAGATTCTTTCTTCAATGATCATTGTCGACGACACGATGTATCTTTGGACGGAAATAGAAGGGGAGGCCTATGGCACCAAAACCGATTTGTCAAAAGAATCAGACGCTTCTCTCAAAACTAACGAACCTGTGCCTCTCGATGATAAAGTGAGATACAATTGCAAAACGTGGGAAAATGTCGACAGGACTGTTTTTGTCCCGCCAAGCAGTGTCTTGTTCCAAGATCTTGATAGTTTACCAAAGATTGATATGGAGTACGGAACGATTTACGAATCACCGTAAGAATAGCCAATGGAGTTTGTCTAGAAGACAAACAGTCTCAACTCGATCTGTTTTTAAAAGAATTTACCAAACCCAATCACTGAAATTACTAAAATGAGAAACATGCTGGCGGTAAGGACAGCCCCAGCGGCCATGTCTTTGCTGTGTTTTATGTCATCGTGGATTTCGGGATGGAGTCTGTCTAGGGCAATTTCCAGGGCGGAGTTTTGCAGTTCTGTTATCAGTATCAAAGAATAGGAAAAGGCAATAAAAAGAAACTCATAGGCGGATATTGGTCTGAAGAACGCCAATAAGACAACAGCTATTGCCAAACCCAGATATATTTGCGTCCGGTAACCAAAATCATTTACAAAAGCATGAACAATGCCTCTCATCGCGTGGGGAAAACGGTTAAAATATTTTTTTAACATGTACTTGTATTATTGACAGTCATGCATCCGGGCCTTTCAACTTTATGTACACAAATAGCATATCACATCGGTAAGTAATGATATTATGTAAATAATTATAGATCTTCATTCTAGACAACTATTATGTTTAAAAATTTTACACGAAGAAGATATTATTTACTGGCCAGTTTACTTATTATTATCGCTTCAGGCGTGACTGCTTTTTCTTCATTCAACAGCTCTGAAAAAGCGGATGAGCAAGTCGGTAAAGGTAGTTTAGTTCTGTACAACTGGGAAGGGTATATGGACATGGAAGTTATTCAGCAGTTCATCGACGAAACAGGGATAGAGGTTACTGTTAAAGAATACAATTTAGCTTCAGAGATGTTATCTAACCTTAAAGGTAACCCATCTTCCTACGACATAATAGTAACCGATGGTTCCACCGTCTCTACGTTGGTGTTGGAAAGACTGCTTAAACCTCTTGATAAAGAAAAGTTGCCAAACATAAAGTTTCTTAATCGGGATTTTACCGATCTGTATTATGATCCGGGCAATTCCTATTCCGTACCTTATGTTTGGGGTACGACCGGTCTTGGGGTTAATGCTAGTTATGTATCATCTCCGATAGTGAGCTGGAACGATTTGCTTGATCCTCAATATGAAGGAAAAATAGGCATTTTTGATGAACCTCTGGAATCGATACTTCCGGTTATGATGTCTCTCGGCCACTCTATCAACACTCAAGACCCCGAGCATTACAAACAAGCTATGGAGCAAGCAGAACGCTTCAGAGACAATAATGTAGTACTTAGTGATTCGGTCGAGTTGCTCGATCAACTGGTCGCCGGGGATCTGTGGATTGTTATGGCTTACAATGGCGACCTTATGGCTGTGGCAGAAGAGAATGAAAACATAAACTTTGTAATACCTGAAGAAGGCTCTGTCAGATGGGTTGATAATTTTGTTGTCTCAAACCAATCTCGTAACGTTGAAAGTGCCCACGTTTTTCTCAACTACATAATGCGTCCTGAAATAGCAGCTGATATTTCAAGTGAGTTGTACTACGCAACTCCCAATGCCAAGGCGGAAACGTTATTAGATGCAGATTTATTTAGTAACCATATTATTTATCCAACGGATGAAACGATGTCCAGACTTGAAGTCCTTCATGAGTTGGAATTACCTTTAAGCGAGTTGAATAAGATTCATAATTTACTGAAGTAAAACAACACTTATCACTAATGGTCAATTGTCTAATTATCTTTATAGTACGCGCTTATGCTCAAGACACTTTTACAAAAAATAGTAACTTACTTTTTTTTGGTCATTGTGATAACTGTAGTCGGGATAGTGACGCTTTCCATGTACGCCACCAGACAGGCTATAATAAAAGAAACTACAAATAACTTGGGTGTAATCGCCAATGAAGTTAGTCATAATGTTAACGCGATATTATCCGACGGTATAAATGACGCGCGTCTTATATCAGAAAACCCTGTCATACTAAACACTAATTCTTCTGGGTCAGAAAAAGAGAACGAGCTTCTAAAGTTTAAAAAATTGCTCCGGCGTTATGAGGATATCACCATTATTGATGAAAAAGGTAAAGTCATATCGTCTACCGATTACAATTATCGTGAGAGATGGCAGGACAACGTTTGGTACAGGGAGGCGATCAACGGTTATTATACTGCATCAAATGTTCATGTAATCACCAATCCTACCAAATTTGTCATCAATTTTTTCGCTCCCATTTTTTCAACAGAAGGAATAGTGATTGGTGTCGTATCTCTCCAATTAAACATGGAGTCGATTTGGGATTTGACAGATTCGGTCCAGATAGGTAAGACCGGAAGGGTAATCGTCCTCGATGAAAAAGAACGTATTATTGCCGATCGCAACAAAGATAGGATACTGAGGGGGACTGAAGAACACAGAGGCCATGGTAAACATGCGGTAGACACAACATTCCTTGACTCGATTCTCCAGAGTTACTTAATTAGCTCAGACTCAATAACAATTGAGAACTCGGTGGTCAGCGTGGGAGATGTGGAATATGATAATTTATTTTCTGGTTGGACAATAATCGCGATCCAAGATGAGCAAGAAGCTCTTTCTTTATTGTCGACATACAGGAGAGACATCTTCATTTTTTCGCTTCTAATATTGCTAGTTACTTTACTAATCAGCCTCAGGTTTGCCAGAAGTATCACAACACCCATTAAGGAGTTTGTGACGTTTGCGGAATCAGCCGGTAAAGGTTTACTGGATAAAGAAATGTCATCTGCTACTTTAGCAGAAAAAAATGAAATAGGTGACCTTTCACGCGCGCTTTCAAAAATGGCGCACGATCTTGAGAAATCACAGAAAAGAATCAAGAATTACAGTGATGACCTAGAGAAAATGGTGACAGAGCGAACAAATGACTTAGAATCCAAAAACCTTGAGTTGGAGAAATTTAACAAAATCGTAATTGGTAGAGAATTAAAAATGATTGAGTTGAAAAATAAAATCAAAGAATTAGAAAGTGGGCATTAAGCCTATAGTGTTTAATGTGTCATTTAACCAAATCATGATTAAAATCATCGGTAATCTTTTTCCGCGTAAACGGAAATAGTTCGGCGCTTGCGCGCACGACCCTTGAAAGTGTGTTTGTGTGACCGATAGATTTTGTGAACAATAAACTTTTCGCTTAGAAATTTAACCAACTCTTCTTCGGAATACACGTATTCAGCTACACCCATAACAGGGTGAATATAGCTCCCTTCCTCCTCCCCGGGTCTTTCGTCTATCATTCTAGCAGTGTGAATATCCTTGTCTTTGAGAAAAGTTTTCATGAAGAAGAATCCGCCCGGCCTTAGTGTGCGATATATTTCGTCACGCAATTTCACTCGTTCATTTTTATTGAGAAAATGTGATGTCATCATGTCCAAAGCTAGTGCTTGGGATTCGTTGTCTGTTGGTAGAACATCGCCACCACTTTGTATAGAGTATTCGATTTGTAGTCCCAAAGATGACTTCTTAGCTTGAGAAATCGCAGCTCCCGATACGTCGATCCCGATTCCAGATAGGCCAAATTGCCGAGCTAAGTAAATGAGGTTCCGACCGTTACCGCACCCAACATCAACAACACTGGCCGGTGGAGTCAATACATCGGCGCGCTCGCGCCGAATCAGCCAGCGGGTAAACTTTACCAAGTCCTGGCTTTCTTTTTCGGAAAGTTTGAGGTGTCCAGGGTCGGTATATTCCTGATCCCAAAAAGTGGCACCGTGTACTTTGCGCTTTTTCTTCTTGATAAAATTTGGTTTCATTGGCATAGCAATGAAAGGTTATGTCAGTTGTTTATGTTTGTCCACTGTTTTGACGATAAATCTGTTTGTAAAATACTTTGCGCCCTCCACGAGAGAAACATTCACAAGTATCCAGAGTAAAATGAACCCGATCCAAATCGGCGAAAGTGGCAGAACTTCAAAGGTCGTCCTAAGAAATGGTACGGTAAAGGTTGCGATCATTAGTAATACTCCAATACCGACTCCGGTCAAGAGTAGCTTGTTGTCAGTTAATGAATAACTGAAAAGCGGACGGCTTAAGTCTAAAAAAGAGAACGAAATGAACAATGTATATGATCCAAAGCTTGCAAACAAGATGCTTCTTGCTAACTCGACTGCTACTCCGTTTTTAAGTAGAGTTAAATATAGGATCAAAAGTAAAAAAGAAACCACCAGACCTACAAAAATAGTCAAGAAAAGTACTCTTCGGTCAAAGAATTTCTTGGCAGTGGTTTCCGATTCTCGCATTTTTTGTCTGTCGAAAGCAAAAGCAATGGCCGGTAAACTTCCGGTAAACAGATTTACCCATATAATCTGGACGGCTGTAAGTGGTAGGGCTACTCCGTATATTATAGCTCCGCTAATTAAAATAATCTCGTCCAGAGAGTCGGACATAAGATAAACAAACATTTTCTTAATATTACTGAGTATTTGTTTACCTTCCTCTATGGTTGAGACTATCGTCTTAAAGTTATCGTCAAGCAATATTAAATCAGCTACACTCTTCGCTACATCACTACCTGAGCCTACGGCGATACCTATATTGGCGGCCTTGAGAGAAGGGGAGTCGTTCACTCCGTCTCCGGTCATGGCTACAATCTCGCCCTTGGCTTGGTGTAGTTTGGTGATCCGAAGCTTGTCAGACGGAGTCACTCGAGCGTATATGTGAATACGGTCAAGTATAGCGTTTAAATCGTCGTCAGAGAGCTGTTGCAGTTGTTGTCCTGTCAACACATTCGTCTCGTCTACATCCCAACCAATTTCCTTGGCAATAGCCAAAGCAGTCCCGGGTAAATCACCTGTGGCCATAATCACTCTCGTGCCATAAGCATTAATTTTCCTCAGCGCCTCTGGTACTTCCGGACGAATTGGGTCGTGGAAACTTAGTACTCCTAGAAATGAAATATCCTTCACATGGTCTATGGTGATTGAAGGTTCGTCGGTGTGTGGAGTAAGGAGAGCTATTCCGAGCACGCGTCGGCCAGAGTGACTGTGTTCAGCGATTGCTTTCTGCACTTTTTGGTAAGAATCATGGTCTATGTATGAACGGTTAAGGAGTATGTCTGGTGCTCCCATCACGATATGGGGATCTTCAAATTGACTTAGGTGTTTAGGTAAATACTGAGTCGGGATTCTGGTTACGGAAAATTTATGTTTTGAACTGAAGGGTATTCGCACCTGTATTTCTGAACGGTCGGCGTCGTTTTGAATCACTTGCAGAGATCCGGCGGCGCGAACAATATTTGTTTCTAGGTCTGAACCGCTCATTACCCACGATTCGTAGTCATCTTCTGGATTCTCGATCGTTACATCACAGGCACAACGTGCCAAAGTCAGGATATCGGTCTGTTCTTGGTTGAAATTGTCATGATGATCGGCTGGTGTAAAGTCGAAAGCAGTGAGTTGAGAAATAGTATCGATATCGATTAGTTTCATGTCCGCCTGAGTCAGAGTGCCAGTTTTATCGGTAATGATAAGTGTTGTTGAACCGAGTGTTTCGGCGGCTGTGAGGCTACGCATTATGCCTTTCTTCTTGGCTATCCTTTCCACCCCGATAGCCAAAATAGCCGTGAGGCCGATAGGCAAAGCTTCCGGCACGGAACCTACTAGTACTGCGATCGAAATTAAAAGCATTTCATAAATCGGCTGATTTTGAGATATTCCTGCCATAAAAATAGCCAAAACCGCAATAGTGGTGACCACAATTATTACCCAGGTTAATTGACCAAGTGCCTTTTGTAACGGGGTTTGTTCTGACTTCACTTCATCGACCAGACGAGCCAACTTACCTATTTCAGTGTTATATCCGGTTGCTGTCACTGTGGCGTAGACAGAGCCGTTGATTCCGAGAGTGCCGGCATAAATCATATTGTTTCTCTCTGGCAAAGGAGCTGTTTCAGACAGTGGCTCTATAGCTTTTTCAACTGACAATGATTCTCCCGTCAAAATTGACTCGTCGGCTGTAAAGTCAATTTCTTTAACGACACGCGCGTCAGCAGTTATGCGCGCCCCGTTTATAATATGAATAATATCTCCCGGTACTAAAAATCTTGGATCTATTTCAAATTCGTGTCCATCCCGTATTACTCTTGTCCGGTATGTTATGTAAGAACGTAAATCAGCGATGGCTTTTTCCGCTTTAAACTCCTGAACGAAGCCCAAGATAGCATTCACTATTACCGCAAAAGCAATAATTGAAGTGTCTAGCCATTCTTGCAATGAAGCTGTTATGACAACCGCCACGCAAAGTATGATAATAAGCGGACTGGTGAATTGTCCGAGAAAAATTTCCAAGGAGGTTTTTTCCTTACCGGACTCAAAAACATTTTCACCATGCAGACCAATTCGTTTTTTGGCTTCCTCAGCGCTAAGACCTTTGGATGGATTTGTCTGTAGTAGGTTTTCTATATCTGTTGTTGTGTCCGCCCACGGACTATGAGGTAAGGTAATCATGTGTTTTAAGTGTACCAAATCTTTAGTTGTCTAGAGTGAGTCGCTGTGGGTGAATATGTTAAACTTCTGACATATGAAAAATCCTTGGGTAATCATTTGTCTCATAACCATAATCTTGTTTGGGGGTGCCTTTTGGTACTCAAAAGTTGTCGATAATAAAAACAACGAAGGTGTGGAGATTGTTCAAAACATCAAAGGTAATGTCGAAGCAAGGGTTCGTCTGGTTGAGTACAGTGATTTCCAGTGCCCCTCATGCGCCAGTTTCCAGCCGATCATGGACCAGATTTTTGAGGAGTTCAGTAATGATGTGAATCTCGAATACAAACATTTTCCGCTCTATATTCATCAATACGCAAGACAAGCTTCCGTAGCGGCGGAGGCGGCCGGTCAACAAGGTAAGTTTTTTGAATTTCACGATATGTTGTTTGAGAGACAAGTCGAATGGTCTTCCGCAAGGACTCCTGACACTCTCTTTGTACAGTACGCCAGTGAATTGGAGTTAGACATACCCAAATTTAAACGTCACATGAAATCATCCGTATTGAGAGACAAAGTCAACACTGAATTTGAAGAGGGTAGACAGGCGGGAGTAACTGGCACGCCAACCCTTTTCCTTAATGGTGAAATTATGAAGTACGATTCATACCAATCACTTATTGAACAAGTCGCGTTCGCGGTCAATCCAGAATCCAAAGCGACATCCGGCAGTGAAGAAACTAAGACTGGAGTATCAGATGTAAAATTCGGATTATAGGAGCGATTTATATCCCGAATGGTATCTAGACATATATCTTTTGGCTAAAATGTTGTAGTATTTTGTTCGTTTATATATGAAATCAAAGCAAGTTTTCGATGAAAATCTTTTCCAAGCGCTTTGCAAAATAAGCCCCTATATTGACGAAGCGGAATGGTTGAAAGATCATATTAGAATTCGTCACGAGGAGAGAGAAAAATTTTTAAACAACGAAATCGAAAACCCCCACTTTACTTATAGTCCCCAAAAGTCCAAAGTTGATTATTTGAAATTGATCGAAGAGTTCAATCAGTGTTTAAAAGACTCCGATGTGCCGGCGGTGGTAGTAGATCTGTACCAAAGGAAACTCGAAAAGCAACTACATCGAAATGCACTGATCGAAGCTTCGCTTGCTGGCGATGACCACGTTTTCTTTGAAAGGAGTTCTGATATTTACGGTCGACCACAGAAAAAGTATTTTTCTTATGTTGCTAAACGGTTACTTACCTTGTGTAACGAACAAAAAAGTAAATACCCGGTTATTTCCCGCCGTTTGCGTAAAGTTGTGTCAAAAATCAACCAAAACGGCATTGATATTGACGTCAGCATGTTACCGCCTTTAGTGACAAATGGTAGGCTGATTCGATCGGTGGATGAGGTTAGGAGTATATTTATAGAAACGTTGAGTCGGTGTGGTATTGAGGGTTGGATTGTCAGTGTCGATAAGGCAGGAACCAGAGGACGTTTCTCGGTTAGTCCGCAAAGTAAGACAATTCACATACCTTGTGAGTCAGAATTGTTGTCTAGACCTCAGTCTCTTACCGATCATGGTGTCCAAGCGTTGGCTGAACACGAAGTCGGAGTTCACGTCAGACGTTCGTATGAGGCTTCAAAAGGACCTCTAAGGTTGCTCGAAATTGGTCTTGATAATTATCTTCCCGGTGAAGAGGGGTTGGCCAGTTATGCGCAACAACAGGTTGAAGGAGCCGATGAATTCTATGGGTTTGACAGGTATCTGGCGGCCAGCTTGGCGGTCGGTATGGATGGCGAGGTGAGAGATTTCCGTTCCGTTTTCAGTTTAATGTCAGATTATTACACTTTGAAATTCGCGCTCGAAGATAAGACAGTCTCAATTCCTTTTCAGGCAGCGTGGGATATTTGTGTGCGCATTTTCAGGGGAACTACCGGGCAAACCCCAGGTTGTATTTTTACGAAGGATATCGTGTACATGAAAGGTAATATCGGCATATGGAATTTGCTTTCCGAAAGACCAAAAGTCTTTGAGTCGCTATTTATTGGCAAATATAACCCTTTACTTTCCCGACATGTAAAGACTTTACAAACGCTTGATATTCTGGAAGAGTGGTAGTCATGAAAATAATATCTTCAAAATTATTTGCACCCGCGCTGTTTTGTTGCCTTTTGTTTTTACCGTTTATATCTTTTGCTCAATCAGAAACTGAAACATTTGGCTTTAGAGATGATCTAACCGAAGTCAAAGAAAGTACCTCTACCGCAACATCGACCATAATCGAAGAGGGTACAGCATCCGCGACCGCTGCAAATATCATTGGTCAACAGGCGATTTCTTCCAAAGGCAACGACTTGACTCGTCCCGAGGAGTTACCTGAAAAGGTGGCTATCATTACGTTGTTTGAAGATCGTCCTGTTAATGAACTGAGCTTTATCAACGCTATGGCTTTTTGGGTTCAAGAATCAGTTCGTGACGGTATTCCGGCCAACACGATTTTCCTCATCCTCTTGACACCTTTTTTGGCCTTATTCGTGAGTTTTGTTAGGGTGGTGGTCGGTTTACCAACACTTGATATGCTGGTCCCGATCGCTTTATCTTTCGCTTTGGTTGCCGTCGGTGTGACGGTTGGTCTATTGGTCTTGGGGGCGATTTTGGTTGCTTCATATATATCCAAGAAGATACTGTCCCACTTGCGTATCATGTTTTACCCTAAGCGTTCTCTTTCCATAGTGTTGCTTGCCATTTCAGTTTTTGCCGCTTTGTCAATCGGTGTTGCTTTTGAATTTGAAAAAATTCTCAGCGTGTCGATTTTCCCAATCTTGGTTTTGTTGTTGTTGGGTGACATGATTGTTTCCGTTCAATTACACAAAAGCCCAACAGAGACTTTGATGATTACTGGTACGACAATATTTATCGGTTTGATAGGCTACATGGTGGCGACCAGTGACGCTATCCAAAACACCATAATCCTTTACCCAGAACTAGTGTTACTTGTCATCCCGGCTAATCTCTTGATTGGTAGGTACTTTGGATTGCGCGTATTTGAGGTGTTTAGGTTTAGTAAAGTCAGTAAAGGTTAATTGTCCACTAAATTAAATTTTATTTATGCCAGTAAGTAATTCACTGTTGGGGATGAACGCCCGAAATTTCTTATACATAAGAAAATTCAATTCCAAAAAACAAAAGATGGTGGCAGACGATAAAATGTTAACCAAGAAACGTCTTATAAATGCCGGTGTACCTACAAACTCCTTTTTGGCAAAATTCACAGATTATCAGGAAGTGCGTGAATTTGACTGGGGTTCCTTACCTTCTGATTTTGCTATCAAACCATCTCATGGGTATGGTGGGCGAGGTATTTTTGTGGTAAGGAAATGGGACGGCAAGGCCGGAGTGATAGGAAAGGGAGCAAAAGTCGATATTCTAGAACTCGAAAGAGTGATTTTTGGCACATTGGATGGTGAACATTCGTTAAACAACTTACCTGACGCGGCCTTTATCGAAGAAAGAATCAGACCACACACTTTTTTTAAGAAGTATTCTGCCAAAGGAGTAGCGGACATACGTTTAATCGTTTGCAATATGGTGCCGGTCATGGCTATGTTGCGTCTACCGACTATTTATTCAGATGGTAAGGCCAATTTACATCTCGGAGCTTTGGGGGTGGGAATAGACATAAGAACCGGTATCACCACTTCAGCGGTGGTGCATAATCAACCGGTCTATTACATACCAGGTACTAAAATTAAAGTCCATGGAATCAGGATTCCCGATTGGGATAAAATACTGGAGATATCCGTGCGGGCACAGCAATGTTCAAGATTGGGTTTTGCTGGAATAGATATAGTTCTCGATGATAAACAAGGGCCATTAGTGCTTGAAGTCAACGCTCGTCCTGGTTTGGGTATTCAGGTTGCTAACCAAGCTTCTCTTCGCACAAGACTGGAAAGAATTGGAGATTTAAATGTACAAACTGTAACCAGGGGAGTTGAATTGGCAAAAAAATTATTCGCCGATGAGACGCTTGAGGATGTCAGTGAACAAAAATCCGCCTTGCTTGGAGTGATAGAAAAAATTGTCATCTATGGCAACGAAAACAAAAAGACAGTCCGGGCTAAAGTAGACACTGGTGCTTATCGTACCTCGATTGACAGCGATTTAGTAGAAGAGCTTGGGCTTGATCCGCATAGTAAAACTGTTCATGTGCGGTCGGGAAGTGGCAGGCAAAAACGTCGAACCGTAAAACTCAAGTTTAAAATGAAAGGCAAGGAAATAAATACGGTTGCTACTTATACTCCGCGAGGACACCTTCGCTTTCCGGTGATTATTGGACGTAAAGACATGGAAGGTTTTTTGGTCGACCCTGCCGATATACCGGAGGGTGTTTTGGTGAAATAAGAATTTTGTTGAATCCCACATACTCGACAGAGACAATAATTCCCGCTTAAAGGTACTACAGTCGTCCAGTTATTAAGGTTCCACCTTATTTAGCTATTGGGGTGATACCGGGCCTTTGGTATGATTAGGAGATGTTTAGAACGCGTGATTTTGTTCTTGTTTTCACAACAGTACTGTTTTTGTTAATGGCTATTGGCACAACTGTTTTTAAACAAAATTACAACTTAGGAATGGCAGACAAACCGGAAAACCCGGCTGAGAGAATGAACGAAGAATATAAGGCTGAGGTGTACGTCAAGGAAACTGTTACTCGTGAAGAGCGCTTAATTAGTATGAGGGAACAGATTGCTAAAAGTAATAGTGTCACTATTTCTTCTCCGGTTTCGAATCCACCCGAGATTGAAACCCCGGCCCTATCGGAAGAGTCAGAGTCGAAAACCGAAGCGGAAGTACAGTATTGCCAAGATTATGCCAAATATGCGGGAAGTTGGCCAAATGGTGGGGTTATGCTTGATGTCTCGGAGGGAGCGAGGATAGTTTACACGGAAAATTTTTTGGAAAACGAATTTAATTATATCGGCACATCATCGGGTGTGAGTACTACAGAAACGAGGAAAGATGTGATTCTGCAATTACCTGTCTTTGGTATTAAATCACTAGGCGTATCGTGTTTGAGCAGTGATGTTATCGGTATTGCCAAAGAAGGTTCGTTGATTCGCAACGATGAGGCTAGTTTGTATGGAATATTCAATTCCGGTACTTTAGTGGGATATGCTCTTGATGGTTTCCCTATTTACGGAGTGGGTGAAGTTGATGCTGATTCCTGTGGGGGATCGTCTGTCGATGGTCAGTACGGTTATTACATCTCAAAGGAAAGAAGTGTCATTTTGAATTGTTTTTCAGCCAAACCGGTCAAAATTTAATTTATGTCGACTCTGATTTTGGATATCGAGACAATTGGTCAAGAGTGGGATTCTTTGCCAGAAACCAGTAAAGAAAGTTTGACCAAGTGGATTGATAAAAGTGGAGACGAAAAGGAAGAGAAGGACAGGAAGCGTGACGATGTTAAAGAGCGTCTCAGCCTGTCACCCTTTACCGGCCTAATCGTCTCTGTGGCGATGTACGATGTTGAGCGAGATTTGGGCGCTGTATATTTTACGTCTGATTTGCCAGATGAATCATTCAAATCTAATTCATTTACTTTTAAACAAAGGACTGAAAAAGAAATACTCGAAGATTTTTGGGAGGGAGCAATCGGGTACGATACTTTTGTGACTTTTAATGGGCGGGCTTTTGCTCTGCCTTTTTTGATGCACCGTTCGGTCATAAACGAAATAAAACCATCAGTCGAAATAGCTCACCAACGATATCTAACCAAGCAATCAGCACCTTTCCATGTCGACGTGTTGGACGAAATGACTTTCTACGGAGCGGTACAAAAAAGACCTTCTCTACAATTGTTGTGTAATAGTTACGGGACCGTCTATCATCAGGAATTGGGAGGTAGTTACATCTCCGAACTTTTTAAAATGAAAAAATTCCGGCACATTGCGGAACATAATGCCATGGATGTTCTTGCTATAAAAGACTTGTATTTGAAATGGAAGGAATATATGGCCCCGCTCGCCTTTATAAATAAACTTGAAATGTAGTCATATCCTTGTTATAAAACACCGGGTTTGTAAACAGTAAAATCGAGTAGGTCTTTTTCATTAACCACTTATGGATATCAGAAACTAAGGGGGATTTTGTGTCAGATAAGAACAATTTGGTATTGCCGATTGCCGATTTAGTTACGGGATATCAAGATATGGTTGAGACCGTATTCTCTTTTCAGAGGATGTATTTCACTCATATTTCGGGCATTATCCCAACTGTCGTCGGTGATAGGATTACTTACCAGCAACGAGAATTTTGTATATCTTTGTTAACTGAGTCGATGGAGATGTGGAGAATTTTTTGGTTCGGTTGGGATAGGGAATTTAAATTTTCCGAGCTGATAGAGCCGGGTGAGAGTCACCAAATCATCGTCAGGGACAGCATTGTCAGTGTAGTCGGTTTAACAGAAGAGGGTCTGCCAGCTAGAGTCAAGGTGACTGAAACCGTCAACTCATAAAAATATCGGTTTGATTTTCGATTTTCTTCACAAAATGCCTCACTTCACAATGGGGCATTTTCACTTATTCCCAACTGACTATAAACGTAACTGGGAAGTTGTGTTTTTGTGAAACTGAGGTATCGTATTCTCCGTTGGTGAACTTTGTTCTATAAGAGGAATGCAAAATGGGTATAATACCGAATCATCCGTTTAGGAGGTTGAAAAACCTTATTGATGATGGTCCATTTTGGCGGAAGCGTTGGGTACCGAGAGTGTTAGACCATTTAGTCATAAACACATCGCTACAATTACCACGGTGTTATGAATGTAAAACAAAAAAAGAGGATCCGGATTGGCGTAAAAATTGGAAGTGGGTTCTTTTGGAGTCAGCCGGTCCGGTGGAATATTGGCCGATTTACTTCAGTTTCATTAAACACGGATTTGGTATGGGAACATTACTACCGATCCGGACTCGTCTGTTTGTCATGAGAATTGGTGATAGACCAATTGAATTGATAACGATAGATAACACTGGGAATGTTTATAAGCCAGAATTTGCGTTTCTGGATGAATCTGACAAACCGCTTATATTAGGTAAGAATGAAATGCTTCTCTTCCTGTCTTTACACGGCGGGGACGCAACTTTCATATGATTTTCGACTCCGCGAAAAAGATTGCCGTGCCTGGTTTATAACCGGCACGGTTTTTTTATACCTGCACATTTTCTGAAACGGCGACTATGATAAACTATTTTTATAATTATTTTTTACTATGAATAAACAGACGTATAAATTCCCAGACGGTTTTTTTTGGGGAGCCGGCAGTTCCAGTTATCAAGTGGAAGGAGGGATCGAAAATAACGATTGGGCCAAAGCTTCCCAAGAAGGTAGAGTGCCTCCGTGTGGACGAGCGTGTGATCATTATAATCGTTACGAAGAAGACTTCGATATCGCAAGATCACTTAGCCACAACGCCCACCGCTTTTCGATAGAGTGGTCACGAATTGAACCCGAAGAGGGCAAATTTAGTCAGGAGGCGGTTGAGCATTATCGTCGTGTTCTACAGGCGTTAAAAGCGCGGGGAATCGAACCATACATAACCATTTGGCATTTCTGGATGCCTCTTTGGTTTAGTGAAAGTGGTGGTTTTAAGCGGAAAGACTCATCACAGATATTCGCTCGATATGCTCGGTATGTCGTCGAGCAACTAGGAGATTTGGCCACTAAGTTTTCTACGATTAATGAACCTTACAGTGTCGTTGTAAATGGTTATGTGCGTGGAAATTGGCCACCGTTTTATGAAGTACCACTGATGTCGTTTGTCGATCTTCCAAATGGTAACGCAACTAAGCAAGTGCCAAAACGTAGTTGGCGGGGGTTGTTTGACTTTTTTACCGTGGCCAATAAGTTGGCAGACGCTCACAACGAAGCGTACGACGCGATAAAGGGAGTAAGACCGGAAGTTGATGTCAGTATTGTGTTTCAGGTATTTATTTGGGAAGCAAATAATAATCCTATTAACAAGCTTTTAGCAAAATTGCAAACTTGGAACATGACCACTCGCTTTATGAACAAAGTGGCTAATCGTTGTGATTCGATTGGTGTGAATCATTATTTTTATCGTCGACTCGGTGGCTCTCCGAAGAGACAGGTATCAGATACTGGCTGGGAGTTGTATCCGGAAAAAATTTATAATTCTCTCAAGATACTTAGCAGATATAAAAAACCAATGTACGTAGCCGAAGTCGGTGTAGCTGACGCGGACGATAAGTATCGGTCTGAATACATCAAGAATGCATTACTGGGAGTTCATCGGGCTATAAAAGAGGGGATTAACGTAAAAGGTTTTTTATATTGGTCGCTTCTTGATAATTATGAATTGGCACTCGGGTATGACAAGCGGTTTGGTTTGGTTGAAGTGAATTACGACACGCTGGAAAGAAAAATCAGACCCTCGGCCTACGTGTATAAAAAAATCATTGAAGACAACGGCATAGTAGAATAGAAACGTGGTTAATTGTGCATTAACATGACATGGATTCTGTTGGCAACCGCAGGGCAGTTTCTGAACGCTCTGGTAGCTATTTTCGATAAATACATTGTTTCGGATGAAAAAGTTTTACCGCGTCCTTTTGTGTACGCTTTTTATTCTTGTTTATTGACGGGTGGATGGATTGTGATTTTTTTTCTGGGCTGGATTCCTGGGTTGTCGGATTTCGGCTTTCCTTCTCTTGAAAACGTAAAGTCTCCTTCTTTGCAAGTGGTGGCGATGTCATTCCTTTCGGCCTATACTTTCTTCATCGCTCTAGTGTCCATGTTTGACGCTCTTAAGAGAGCCGACGCGTCAAATACTATGCCGATCATCGGTTCGGTGTCAGCACTGTCCGCTTTTGGAATGAGCTACTTGTTTTTAGGAGAAGAATTGACCGATAACTTCGCTGTCGGTGTGGTTTTGTTGGCTGTCGGTACAATGCTGGTAGCACAAACTCTGCCGAAGATTAATGTTGTGATACAGGTTCTGCACAGCGGTCTCTTTTTTGCTCTCCATTACATAACGATGAAAGGTCTTTTCAATACCAATGGTTTTGACGACGGTTTTTTTTGGTCCAGAATCGGTTTTGTGGTTTTTGTTCTCTCACTTTTATTGGTCCCGGTTTATTTTGATAAGGTAAAGACAGAAACAAAAAAGGTTACTAAGAAAGTAGGCGCTATAGTATTGATGGTGAAAATTGTCGCTGGAGTAGCTTCGTTTATGCTACTGAAAGCGACTGACCTTGGTGATCCGTCGGTAGTGCAAGCACTTGGTGGCCTGCAATACATATTCATCCTTATCATCAGTATTTCATTTGCCGAATGGCTTCCTGCCTCTGTTGCCGACAGCGATACAAGACCAAGCACTTTCTTTAGACGCCTACTTTTTGTCGTGGTCATATTGGTTGGTTTCATGATGCTTTTTGTTGATTCGATTAAATTTGTTTAGGGACATGAAAAAGAGAATTTTGTACAGTTTGGTAGGTTTGGTTCTGGTCTTTCTGTTTCTGCTTTGGTTGCTGGCACAAAAGCCGGTTCCAGAACAAATCACCTACGGAATGTCTTTTAACACAATGTACGCCAGAGAACTTGGTTTGGACTGGAAAGAAACCTACGACGCGATAATTGATGATTTGCAGGTTCGCCATTTACGTTTATCGGCACACTGGCCGATGATTGAACCGATTGTCAATGTTTACAATTTTGAAGAACTTGATTACCAAATAGAACGTGCTGAAGAGGTTGGTGCGAAAGTTATACTGGCAGTCGGGAGGAGATTGCCCCGCTGGCCCGAATGTCACGTGCCGGATTGGACCCGCGGTCTTTCTCTGAAGGAAAGACAAGTAGCTCAGATTCGTTACATGACAGAGGTTGTAAATCGTTACAAAGACAATAAAGCCGTAATCATGTGGCAAGTGGAAAATGAACCGTTCTTGAAAGCCTTTGCTTTTGAGCATTGTGGGGAGTTGGATGTCGCTTTTCTTGAAAAAGAAATCTCC
The DNA here is from genome assembly GCA_023898585.1 of Candidatus Nomurabacteria bacterium. GTDB lineage: Bacteria > Patescibacteriota > Minisyncoccia > Phycocordibacterales > UBA918 > OLB19. Next base: position 739,570 of record CP060229.1, read on the forward strand.
TTGGTTAAAGAACTTGACCCCGGAAGACAGATACTGATTACTGACAGCGGAAATCTCGGTACGTGGAAAGGAGCGTACAGTCGTGGTGATATTTTTGGAACCAGTGTTTACGTGCACTTTTGGAATCCTGAACTGGGGCAATTCAGAACAGTTTTGCCGGCCTGGGCTTACCGAGTTAAAGACAATCTAATGCAGTCATTCTATGAGCAAAAAAACAGTATTTTGATCGAACTATCCGCTGAACCATGGTTGTTGGAGCCTGTTAACAATGTCTCGTTAGAGACACAATTTACCAGAATGAATCTTGAGAAGTTCGAAGATATATTGGAATACGCCAAGGAAACTCGGTTTGATACCCAGTATTTATGGGGAGGTGAATGGTGGTATTGGCTTCATCTTCAGGGTCATTCGGAAATGTGGGAGAGAGGTCGGCGTTTATTCGTGAAAGAGAGTGAATAATCAACCGTAGTAAATATTTGTATGGAATCAGCCAAAACAGCGAAAATAGCACTTTTAAGTAGTCTCATCACTATTTTTATCGTAATCAATGCAGTTTTTTTATTTCGTCATGATTTGATTTCTTTCTTAAAAACTGAAATTTCCGTTCCTTCGGCTACCAAAGAAGCACCAAAAACTGTTTCAAGTGAAGAACTGATCGTATCGACTATTGAAAAAGTTAACCCGGCTGTCGTTTCAGTGGTTGTTACAAAAGACGTTCCTGTTTATGAACGTTATTACGAATCGTACGATAGAGGTTTTTTCGGAAGTTTTAATATACCTAAGGTAAGAGAAAACGGGACCGAAGAGAGGGAGGTGGGAGGAGGGTCCGGATTCATAGTTAGTAGTGATGGTATGATTGTTACCAATCGACACGTGGTTGATGACGAAGAGGCTCATTACACGATTCTACTAAACGATGGGACAATCTATAATGTCGAAGTTTTAGCTCGCGATCCACAGCTTGATATAGCGATATTGAAGATAACCGAACCACTGGAAAAAGCGCTGACTTTTGTGACCTTTGGTGATTCTGAAACATTGAAACTGGGAGAGACAGCCATTGCTATCGGAAACGCATTGGCCGAATTCAGAAACTCTGTGTCGGTTGGTGTCGTGTCTGGACTATCACGCTCTATTGTGGCTAGAGACAGTCTCGGGAGGAGTGAACAATTGGACCAAGTTATTCAAACTGACGCAGCTATCAATCCGGGTAATTCCGGTGGTCCACTTTTGAATATAAACGGAGAAGTCATCGGGGTGAATGTAGCAACTTCACGTGGTGCCGACAATATCGGTTTTGCATTACCTGCTCACGTAATTAAAGGTGTTGTTGAATCGGTCAGAGAATACGGAGAAATAGTTCGTCCTTTCCTAGGTGTCAGGTATGCCATGATAACCGAACAGATGTCCAAGAAAAATAATTTGGAAGTGAACTACGGAGCTTTGGTTGTTCGTGGAGAAACAGTCGAAGAGTTAGCTGTTATGCCCGGTTCTCCAGCCGATAAGGCGGGTATTACTGAAAATAACATAATTCTTTCCATTGACGGGGTAGATTTGCGAGAGCTGGACTTAGCTACGGTACTAAGAAGTAAAAAAGTCGGACAGGAAGTCAAGTTGGAAATCCTGCAAGCGGGTGAGAGGAAAACGCTCCCAGTCACGCTAGACAAAGCGCTATAATATAAGGATGGAGAATAAAGAAACTAACAATGAGGTTAAGAGTACGGTGTCAGGGGTAACAAAGGTTGCGGAGGAGACCTTGGACGACATACAACTTGTGGTTGATACAGCGGATAAACATTTTGAAAAAGCGGTTGATCCTATCAGAAAAAGTATTCTGAAGCGTTTCCCGGTTTTGTTTTTACTGGCTGTTACCTTTGGTTTTACGGCGATTGTGACGGGAATGGAGCAGTTATTGATTCAGCATGATGTTTTGCAAAAACATCCGGCGGTTATCCTTTCCTTAGGTATTGGTACGCTGGTTCTAACTGGTACACTATATAAGAAATTAGGTTAAACATGAGCTTCTTTAGATTTGCTTTCTCGTTTCTTTACACGCGCAATTGGCACACCGGAGAGATGGAAATTTCTCGTCCAAGATTGGCTCTTTTTTGTGGGGCGATTTTCTTGTTGATGTTGGCGCTCACCATTATCAGTTTTTTGCAAGCGCCGGTAGTTTATACTGCTAAATGAAACGCTTCTTAGTGGTATCGGGAATTACTCTTTTCCTGGCTCTCGTGTCGGCTGTGGTTGTATTTGTGTTGATTGTTACCCAACTACCCGCTTATACATTTAATCCCGAAAATGGAGAAATTAGAAAGGGTGCCGAACCATCAATGGCTGAGGTTAAGGTCAAGAATGAAATCATGTCTGATGTTGAAAGACCAAAAAAAGAGGTTTACCTTCGTGATGTACCTCTTAGTGATGACCACAGAGCCATTTTAAGAACGGCCGGAATAGATGTAGAAACATTTGTTGTGACCGAAGCTATACAGGTTTGCATTGCCGATAAACTCGGAGTCGAGCGTAAGAATGAGATATTTTCTGGCAGTTCACCAAACGTGGTTGAGGTGACCAAGTTGTTATCCTGTGCGAATGTAAAATGACGATTGCATCAGCTTCAAAACAAAGTATACTAAACTGACAAAGAATAAATTATGACCGTGTTCGCTCGTTTTCGTGCCTTACCCGACAAAGATAAAGCTTCTTTAATCAGGAAGCTTGTTGAAAATGGCACACCCGATTTCGATTATTTTTATCTGATCGGGCTTTCGACACTGATGGCGACATTGGGATTGCTTCTTGATAGTGGTTCGATAGTCATCGGTAGTATGTTGATTGCGCCACTTATGTACCCCGTGCTTGGAGTATCTCTTGGTCTTGTAATGATGGGCGATAACACTTCCTTACTGCAACGTGCTTTGAACACCTTGACCAAGTCACTAGCAATCGGTCTTGGCCTTTCCATAATAGCGGCACTTCTTTTTGGTAATGGCGATGAAGGTTTCTATCAAACAGCCGAGGTGATGTCACGTACAACACCCAACCACCTTCATTTATTGGTAGCCATCGTCGCCGGCGCCGCGGTTGCATACATGTTAGCTCGTCCTGAGTGGGGGGATGCTCTCCCTGGAGTTGCGATTGCGGTCGCTTTAGTTCCTCCGCTCGCTACTGTTGGGGTAGGGATCGCGGCAGCTGATGTTGCGGTTATTTCTGGCGCAACTATGATTCTATTACTAAACTTGTTTGGTATAATAGCCGTTGCGGTTTTTGTTTTCCTCTTAATGAATTTGTCAGAGCAGGAAAATGTTGCTGAATCAACTGTTAAGCGTGAAGATAAAAAGATTGAATCGGAAAACAAAGTCATTGCCGAAGTGGCGGAAAAAATTACGGTGAGTAAAGAGAAGAATAAAAAGATTGTTATCAGAGAAGATATAAAAACAGAATAATGACTTCTATTATTGCACGTAAATTCATCCCTATATCGTTATTAGCAATCGTGTTTGCTCTTAGTACTTCTTATACTGAAGCAAAAACGGTTGTCCGGTCAGGCAACACAGTTTCTATTGCTGAAGAGCAAAGTGTTGAGGGAGATTTTTACACAGCAGCAAATATTATCAATATATCAGGTCAGGTTTCCGAGGATTTAGTTGCCGCCGGCGGACAGATAACTATAAACGGACCGGTTAACGAAGACGTGTTCCTGATTTCTGGGAGGACGGATGTCCACGGCTCTGTTGGAGATGATTTAAGAATTATATCCGGTGAAGTGACAATCGCCGAGCCGGTAGCCGGCGATGTTTTTGTGATTGCTGGTGTTGTCAATATTCTTTCCACAGCTACTGTCTCTGGAGACGTTGTCTTATACGCCGGTCAAGCGACGATAGAAGGTTCAGTGGAAGGAAATGTTATCGGGTCCGTAGAACTGCTGAGAGTAGACGGAATGGTCGGTGGTGATGTTGATGTAAAAGTAACAGATTTTACTCTGGGCGACAGGGCGGAGATAACCGGATCTGTTCGCTATGTCAGTAACAACTTGGTGGTCCAATCATTGGACGCTAATATTTCCGGCGAATTGGTCAGAAACGACCCTGTAGCGGAAACAGTCGAGGTTGATCTTCGGGTAGCTTTAGTGCCGGCATTATCCTTGCTTTTTTCAGTTTTGGTTTGGTACTTAGTGTCTCGAAGAACATTAAATTCAATTGTTGGTCGTGCTCTTGTGAAAAGTCCACGTCCGATTTTGCTTGGTTTTGCAACTCTATTTTTTACGCCACTCGCATCCGGTATTCTTATAGCCAGTATGATTGGGGCGCCGGTTGGTTTAGTTACTTTTGTGGGTTATGTGCTTCTTCTTTTACTCAGTTTGATTGCTGTACCTTCCGTATTAGGGCACTTGTTAATGAAGGCGTTTAATCAGCCCAATGCTAAATTATCTCTCATAACCCTGGTTGTTGGAGTGGTGGGTGTTGTACTATTAATGCTACTAACATTTATCGGACAATTGATTCTCGTTGGTGTCATGATTCTCTCTTTAGGAGCAATGGTCGATTTGCTTGTGAGGCCGTCTCTGGATTAACCTCTCTCTATGTTGCAAGTATTATGGGAGGTGTTAAAAGACCTTTGGAGTTTTGTTTTTCATAGAAAAAGGGACGAGGCCGGTTATGTTGGTACTGCCACAACTTCGACTGAAAAAAAATATGAACCAGTCTTCTCTCCAAATATTGAGAGAAAGGTATTGTCCGAAGACGACAAAAAATATACCCCTACTCAAGAGCATGAAGCTTTTGTCTTGTCAGAAAAATCAATTATCTTTTCCGAGCCCAGTCTTCTGTTTGATACCAAAGTCTGGGAGTTGTCTTACGGAGACAAATTATGCGTACTGCGTTTTCATGGTTCATTTGCGCAAATCTGCTTTGGACACACAAACGGTTGGGTAAAAGCCGATTCATTGACACAAGATCCAACTCTAGTTTTGCCAGAATTTAGGCCGACTTACGTTTATGATGCCAACAATGATCAAACTGCAAAACTAAGAGAATATATTAAAGATGTTGCATTGGGTGGCGAACTGAAGATTCCTCTTCAGACTACGGAGTTTATTTTGTACACGTTGGCCTCTCTTCGTGTAAACATACCGTGGCCAGAGAAGCGACCACGCACACCCGGATCCTGGAAATCTATTTTGCGTGGTGTGCCGGGAATAATAATGACCCTCGAGCCTAAAACCGGTTCGATACTTGAATACGCCGGAGATGACGGTGTAAATGGTTTTTTGGCATACGTCGTCGCGGTTCACCCGGATCTATCCATAACTATTAAAAGTATTGGAAGATTAAAAGAAGGAGAATATAGAGAAGAAGATTTTACCCAATCACAGTGGAAAGAATGGCGTCCGGTATTTATCTCATTCTCATAATCTTGGTACAATAATCAGACATGAAGCAAAAAGTGGCATTTTTTGACATAGACGGAACCGTTTTTCGTTCTAGCCTTTTGATTGAACTGGTTAAGCAGTTGATTTCAGAGGGTGTTTTCCCTGATTATGCTGAAGAAGAGTTCGAGGCGGAGTTTTTGGCTTGGCGCTCAAGGGAGGGGGCCTATAAAGAATACATAGAAGCCGTCATAAAAGCTTTTTTGAATAACATCAAAGGTGTTCATTATGGTGAATTTGCTGATGTTGGTAGAAGAGTGGTGGCAGTGCAAAGTAAATATGTTTATCGTTACACACGTGATCTGATTAAAAATTTAAAGAGCGATGGTTACTTTATTATTGCGATATCTCAGTCTCCCAAAACCGTCCTTGATGAATTTTGTGGCCAATATGGTTTTGATAAGGTCTATGGTCGATATTATGAGATCGGCCCGCAGGATCGCTTTACCGGGGGAATTATCGACGAACACCTGATTCAAAACAAAGCCAATATCGTCAAACGTGTTTTCGATAAGAATCACAATCTAACCCATGAACATTCTGTTGCTGTTGGTGATACTGAAAGCGATATACCGCTTTTGGAGTCAGTCACTGATCCGATCTGCTTTAATCCCAATCAAGAACTCTACAAATTTGCGAGACGCGAAGGTTGGAAAGTGGTGGTTGAAAGAAAAGATGTAATTTATCACCTGTAAATTTATAAATTTGGTATACTGTTGTTATGAACAAAAAAAGACTCGAACGTGATCAAGAAAAAGCTATTATCTCAGGAGTGTTGGCCGGCTTGGCGAATTATTTTGATCAGGACCCGACGCTGTTTCGAATCGTCGCGATTATTTTCTTAATCTTAACCGGAATATTCCCCGGCCTATTGGTGTATCTGGCAGTTTGGATAATCATGCCCAAAAAAGACAAAAGTAAATTTGATTATGAAATTGTTGAGTAATTCTGTTATTTTGTTGTGCAAGGCAGTTCGTCTCCCGGGCTAAATCAGCCAATTCTACTTACTGTCTTCAATATTAAGAGTGAAAAACATAGCCGGGATCATCAAACCGGCAAATACAATAAAAAGTAAGTTTAATGGCAGATAGAGAAGTGCCACACTTGCAAGCAGAGCACCGATAACGTAGGCTAACGGTCTTGTGATACGGAAGAAGCTGATTATTTGAGCATCACTGCTTTTGGTCTGTTTAAAGAAATAACTTTCGGTCGTTACTTCTACGAGGCTGGCGCCAACTCTGGTTACAAACATTATTACCGACCATACCAGTATGCTGGTTGCCGTAACAAAAGACATCCATGATATTGAGACGGCGATTATCAAAAACCCGAATCCCATCATTTCTTTCTCACCAATATACTTGTCGGCGATAATTCCTATGGGATATTCAAGTATCACATAGGCCATTTGAGCAAAGAGCATAACCACACCGAACTCCGTCCAAGACAGGCCTATGTTGCCGGTGAGATACAGCGGTGCGTAGACCACCATGCACATAAAAAACATCTGCAACGTAAAGTGTGCTAAAAAAACAAAGCGAATGTTCGTCTGTTCCCAAAAGGTTCGAATGGCGGAAAAAAGGTCAATTTCTTCATATTCCGGGTCACTAAAGTCTCTGAAAAAGAATATTAAAAGTATGATTATCGGAATCAATGTTGAAGCGCTGACAAGGTAAACTGTGGTGAAAGTGCCGTTCGAACCGTTAACCAACAAACTACTAATGAGTGGCGTTACGGCACCGACGAGACTGGTTAAAGTTAACAACAACCCACGTTTGCCACCGGTTGTTGTCTCGTTGTTACCGATCTGTTCCTCCATGAAAACGTCAATATTGAAGATAATCAGAGGAACAGAAATTATGTGCACGAGGAAAAGAGGTACTGCCACGCGCAGGCTATCGGCAAACGCCATTCCAACGACAGCTAAAAAATTAATCAGCAAGAGACCTAAGGTCAGTTTAAAATTACCGACCCTATGAAGAACGCGTGAAATAAACAAGAAAATCAAAACACTAAGGGCAGAGCCAACAGTGTATATTGTACCTACTCCCGCTTCCTCGGAGATAAACTCTTTAAGGAATGATGAATTGATATAAGCTACAACAAAAGTGTGGAAAACTAGAAGTAGGGAAGCAATGTATATCGGAATCAAGTGACGTTTCGGCTTTTTTTTGAGGTTAATACTGTAGTGGGTAGCACGTGGCATATAAATACATTATAGCCACCAAAAACTGTGTTTTTGGTGGCTATAAACAACTGGTTTTAATTTGTTAAGAAAAGCTGGTCTCGAGCGAAGAAGTTAACAAAAGAGTATAGGGGATTTGGCTATTATTCTTTAGGGTAGAGTCCTTTCACTATCTCATCAATCTGTTGTCTGTGACGTTCCCCGGCATCAATCATAAAATCGAGATGAGGTATTTGTTTCATACGGGCGTGTTTTTTGAAGTAATCCCGAATTTCCGTACCGTTTCTTTTTAGGAAAATGAGAGCTTCTTGTTCACCCTCATTGGGGATGGTGGTGATAAAAATTATGGCATGACGCATGTCAGGAGACAAATCAACAGACGTCACAGTAATCATAGGATTACTGTTTGTTTCACTGCGAATGAATTTTGCCGCCAGCTCCATTATCAATCCGGCCCGACGGACATGTCGATCGTCACTCATGTTTGTCTATGTTACGACTGTGTCGAAAGGTATTAAGTGGTCACCCGGAGCAATGTCTGTTTTGGTGTCCAATTGCATTCCGAATTCACCTTCTTCGACCTTCTGCACATTCGATTTCATTTGTTGAAGATTTTTGACGACACCTTTCCCGATTTCTATATCGCGTCTTAGAATAGTCACGTGCTGGTTCATTTTAATACATCCTTCTTCCATTCGTCCGCCAAGCACATGAGTATGTTTTTGTATACTGAAAAGTTTAAGGATTTTAACTTTACCGGTTTCAATCTCCTCTTCCTTCTTGGGAGTGCGGTTTTTAAGAGCAGAATCGAGCCACTCGGATAATTCGTAGATAATATTAAACGTGTCGATTTCGACATTTTGTCGTTCTGCTAGGTCCTTTGCCGGTCTTTCGACTCTAACGTTAAAGCCGACAATAATAGCGTTTTTAGTGGCGCTAACATTTTGTACGTCGTTTACGGTGATGTCACCGACTCCCGAATCAATCACTTTGACGTTTACACGATTTGATTCAAATTTATCCAACTCGTGTCTGATCGCGTCGATTGTTCCAAGAACGTCAGCTTTGATGAGAATGGGAATAGTCGGCAAACTTGAATCGCTTGTTGTTTTGGTTGTATCGTTTTCGACAGTTTTTGATCCTGCGATAATCGCTTCGGCTTCCTTCTTGTTGGCTACGGTTGAAAAAGACACCCCTACTTCCGGAATATCTGAAAAACCTACAATCCTTACCGGCGTTGATAGGCCTGCTTCTTTGACGGGTTTGCCCAGAAAATCTTCCATGATTCTAACCGGCGATTGTGCTTTCCCGGCAATTACAACCTGACCGCTTTTTAATGTACCATTGGTTATGAGTAGGGTTGCAGTATTGCCTCTTTTAGGATCGAGTTTACCCTCAATGACTTTTCCGGTGGCTAATAAACTAGTATCACCCTCAAGCCCGGCCAAATCTGCTGTTAATACAACTAAGTCTAAAAGATCACTAATACCATCTCCTTTCTTTGCTGAGATAGGTGTCCATGGTATATCTCCACCCATGCCTTCAATGTAGATTTCATTTTCTATCAAACTGGCTTGAGTCTTGGCGATATCAGCCCCCGGCTTGTCTATTTTGTTTATAGCAACAACATACGGTATCCCCGCGGTTTTTATTGATTCGAGCGCTTCGAGAGTTTGAGGTTTGACTCCATCTTCGGCAGACACCACCAGTATGGCTACATCAGCTACATCAGCCCCGCGCAGACGCATTTTTTGGAAAGCAGCGTGTCCCGGGGTGTCAAGAAAAGTTATTTTTTCTTCGACACCATCCTTGGTAGTGTGGGGCACCACGTAGGCGGAGAGATGTTGGGTTATTCCACCAGCTTCTTTGTCCACTATGTTGCTCTTTCGAATGGTGTCGAGGAGAGTTGATTTGCCGTGGTCAATGTGGCCCATTACCACCACTATCGGTGGTCGTTTTATGATATTTGAAACAGCTTGTTTTGATTTTTTAGCCATATTAATAATTGGTTTAGACGCGTACATAACAAAACGCCGAAAAAGCGCTTTTTCTCTCCTAATAATTAGTCCGGAGTATAGCAAATAAAGGCTAAATAAGCCAGAGACCATAAACACGTATACCTAGTCTCGGATATACATTGTTCCCAATAAAAACTGCGACACACAAGTGTTATAATATGCTAGCAGAGGTTAAAAAATTATGACAGATTCGAGTGTAGAATACCCCAGTGGTAAGCCGAAGAAATGTAAGAGTTGTGTCTTTTCGCTTATCTTGTTTTTTCTTGTGGCAATTTCCCTTGGGCCAGTAGCGATGGGATTGGTAAGTGGTAGTTTCACCTGGTCGATCATAACCATAGTTGCAGAGCTCACTATTATTATTGTGCTATTTAAACTTGACGACAGATATAACTGGTCAAAAAATGCCCTAAAGAAGCTTAAGGTTTAAACGCTGATATATATACTAGATTGGCCTTAACCATTTCCAAGAGATTAATACTTCGGAGGCGGTTTTCTTTTTGTCTATTTAAGCAAGATATGGCATGATTTTTGGATATGAAATGGTGGGGCAGTGATAAGGACAGGAAAAACGAGCGAGTCTACTTGGACTGGGCATCGGCGACGCCGCTTTTGCCGGAGGCGAAAGTGGCGATGGAGCCATTTTTAGGCAGTGATTTTGGCAATGCCAGTTCCATTCATAAAGAGGGACAGGTAGCGAGGGAGACGGTTGAGGGCGCGCGCGACAGAGTCGCGCGCGCCCTACAGACCCGATCGGAATATGTCACCTTTACCGCCGGCGGAACCGAAGCCAACAATTTAGCGATTTTGGGTACAGTTAATTACCTACACCATAACGAGCGGAATTATTCCGAGATGGAGATTGTTACGACTCGGATTGAACATCCGTCGGTGAGTAGGGTTGTAGAATATTTGTCTGGTTTGGGTGTCTTGGTAAAGTATGTCGATGTTGATGAAGAAGGCTTTGTGATACTGGCACATTTGAGGGAATTATTATCCGAAAGCACAGTGCTTTTCTCAGTCGCCTATGCTAACAGTGAAATCGGAGTGGTACAGAAGTTACATAGACTAAAGAAAGTGCTACGTGAAGCTGAAGAAAGATTTGGTTCAAAAATAATGTTTCACCTTGATGGTGCGCAAGCTCCACTCTGGCTGAATTGTCAAATGGACAGTGCGGGAGCGGATTTGTTGTCATTAGATTCGGGAAAATTTTGTGGTCCCAAGGGAGTAGGTCTGTTGGTCTCTAGTAAACGCGCAAAAGTGGAAAATGTCATATACGGAGGTGGGCAAGAAGCCGGTTTACGTCCGGGAACGGAAAATGTGGCCGGAATAGTCGGAGCCGGTACGGCCATGGCCGATGCACAAGCAAATTGGCGCGAGCGAGCCCAAATTGCGAGAGCAGTACGTGATGAAGGAATAAAAATCTTACTGAAAGATATTCCCGAAGCAATCCTAAATGGCCCTTCAGGTGAATATAGACTTGCTAACAATATAAACATTTCTATACCTTATCTTGATACCGAATACGCCACGGTTTGGCTCGACAGCAAAGGGTTCTCAGTCAGTACCAAGTCTGCTTGCTCCGGAGCGGGAGGGGGTGAGAGTGTGGTGGTGAAAGTGGTTTCAAATAATTCTGTTCGTGCATCATCCACTTTGCGTTTTACTATTGGACCGGACACGTCCATTTCGCAACTGCAGAAATTAGCCAATAATCTTCGGAAATTTATAGATAAGACAACAAATTTATGACCGTCAATCTGTTGAATTTGCTAAATAAGTAAGAAAATTATTTAGAGTTTGTTCAGAAACCCTCCGGGCTCCAAATTTTGCAAACCGACGAGCCGGAATAAAATATTAGACGAGAATTTATTCTTTTGCGTAGGGTTTTTGGACACGCTCTATTCATTCCAACCAATCGCTTTTTGATTTAAACTAACCCCGCATAATAATCACACTGATTAATATAGATGATTTTTAACTAGGCGAATAATTCCACCTGGTTTTTTTGTGTAACAACTACCTGTGTATAAAGTGGTTGCTGGTGGGGCGAAGTGGTATATAATGTGCGAGTGGTGGGAGATAGTGGTATACTAGTAAAACTGGTGTACCGGAGCTAGTTTGGCAATCCGCCACAAAATCTCCACATTATTGTGGGGGATTGCCAGACTGGCTCAGCGACTATCAATATGTTAATTGGCGAATACAAGCATACGTTGGATCCTAAGAAAAGGCTTTCCATGCCGTCGAAATGGCGGAAGGAACTTGGGAAAAAGCTTGTCGTCACGCGCGGACTTGATAACTGTCTCTTTGTATATCCCTTGAAGGAGTGGCAGAAAATCACTGACAAAATCGGTGAACTGCCACTCGGACAAGCGGATACAAGAAGTTTCAACAGATTCTTCTTATCGGGAGCTGTAGAGGTGGAGGTAGATTCAGTTGGACGTATTCTCGTGCCAGACTTTTTGAAAGATTTTGGACAGCTAGACTCAAAAGTAGTTTTAGCTGGAATCCATAGTCGTATCGAAATTTGGGATGAGAAACGATGGGAGACCTATAAGCGCACTATCGAAAAGCAGGCCGATCAATTGGCCGAAAAACTTGGAGAAGTTGGCGTCCTCTAATCAACCAAATCACATGCAACATAAAACTGTATTGCTGTCTGAAGCAGTAGATGGTCTTCGGGTGTCGAAAAATGACATCGTTGTCGACGCAACGTTTGGCTGTGGCGGACACGCAAAAGAAATAATTGGAAAGCTTGGTAAGAAAGGATGCTATATCGGTATTGATACCGATGCTACCGCCTTTAATCAGGTAAAACTGGGTGAAGTCATCCCACGTATTCACTTGGTTAATGACAACTTCAAGAACGTATCAACCATTCTTGATTCATTGAACATTAGACAAGTAAACGCAATCTTAGCCGACTTAGGCTGGCGGATGGAACAGTTCGCGGACACAGATAAGGGATTTTCTTTCAAAAGCGATGGACCACTCTACATGACCTTCGGTGATCCAAAGAATTACGATTTCACAGCCGAAGATATTATCAATGACTGGGACGAACATGTAATCGCTGACATCTTGTTTGGTTACGCTGAAGAGAGGTTTGCAAGGAGGATCGCAAAGGGAATAGTGACAGCTCGCAAAGTCAAGCGAATTACTTCGACCTTCGAGTTGGTAAAGATAGTGGAAAATTCCTTGCCGAAGATAGCGCTAAATAAAAAAATTCATCCGGCCACTAAGACCTTTCAGGGTCTTCGTATAGCGGTGAACGATGAACTCCGGGTATTGGAGCAATTCATCAAAGATGGATTTTCTAGACTGGCAAAAGGGGGGAATATGGCAATTATAACTTTTCATAGTATTGAAGACAGAATTGTCAAGCTCTCGTTCAGAGAGCTGGTGAAAGCGGGGTTGGGAGAACTAAAAAACAAAAAACCCATTACTTCAAGTGAAGAAGAATTAAAAGCAAATCCTCGCGCGAGAAGCGCGAAACTAAGAATAATAAAAAAATTCTAATAGAAACATGGTAAATAGTCGCGACACAATAAAATATTCAAAAGCCACACTAGGTTGTTTTTGTCTTCTTGTTGCTACAGTTGTCCTTTACTTGTATTTCCTAAACATGTCTGTGGTTGAAGTCGTGTTGAGAACTGAAAATGTTCAGACACAGCGTGAACTTAATATGGAAATTGCCACACTGGAAGCGAAATATATAGAAGCACAACACGTCATCGCTGGTAGAATTGCCTCTCTTGATGGCTACAATAAAGACTCACAAAAAGTTTTTGTGTCTCGTAATAAAGGAAGTCTGGTGTTGCGAGACAATTAAAAAACTATGAAGCGTAGACAGCTAATTATTCGTATCAGGTTGCTGTCTGGGATAGTCTGTTTGTTCGCTCTTTTGTTGATAGGTCGTCTGTACCAGGTGCAAGTTATTGAAGCAAAGCTGTACCAAGAGCGCGCGGAGAGTCAATATGTCCACACCAAAACCGACCTATACTCCAGAGGTTCAATCTTTTTTTCAACCAGAGAAGGGGAGCTATTGTCGGCCGCGGCTATCCAGTCGGGGTTTCTTTTAGCTGCCAATCCTGAACATATTACAATTCCGAAAGAAGAATTCTGCAATTCATTAAGAGACTATATTGAATCTCCCGTTGAAAGGTGTGTTGAACGTATTTCTACACCGGGTCGAACCTACGTCGAGCTGGCCATGCGTATCAGTGACGAAGATGCGGACGTAATAGCTAAATCAGGGATCGATGGTGCTTTATTGTATAAGAACCAGTGGCGTTATTATCCCGGTGGTTCTTTATCTGCTCGTTCAATTGGGTTTGTCGGTTATACAGATGATGAAACCGAGCTGAGAGGAAAGTATGGTCTTGAGAGACAATACGACGACGTTCTTTTTGAAGGAAGACAAACCTTATCAGTCAATTTTTTTGCCGAGTTATTTAGCAACCTCGGTGAATTGGTTTATGATAAAGATGACTCAAGTAACGGTGATTTAATAACGACTCTAGAACCTTCCGTCTCTCGCATGCTGGACTCAGTTTTGCAAGAAACAAATGATGAGTACCAAAGCAAATTGACAGCGGCTATTATCATGGATCCACACACAGGAGAAATACTGGCCATGAATGCTGTACCTGGTTTTGACCTGAACGACCGTAGTGGGGCAACTATAGAGCAATTTCAAAATCCGTTGGTGGAGAATCTTTATGAATTCGGCTCTACCATAAAAGCTCTCACCATGGCCGCCGGACTAGACTCTGGTGCGATTACAACCGAATCGACATATTATGATGCTGGCTCAATCGAGTTGAATGGATTTACAATCAAGAATTATGACGGTAGAGGTCGTGGCCAAGTCAAGATGCAGGAAATTCTTAATCAATCTCTAAATACTGGTGTGTCTCACATTGTGCAGAAAATGGGCAAGGAAAAATTCCGTGACTACTTTTTAAATTACAAACTTGGTAGTGAAACCGGTATTGATCTTCCCAATGAAGCTTTTGGTTTGGTAGATAATCTCTACGCAGCGGGTGATGTACAATACGCAACCGCCTCGTTTGGTCAAGGTATAGCAATGACCCCGATTGCGACCACCAGAGCATTAGCAACTCTGGCAAATGGAGGTAAGTTGGTGACACCGCACTTGGTGAAAACGATCAAGTACAAAAGTGGAAAAACCAAAGAAATACGATATCCAGAAGGCAATCAAGTTTTGTCAAAAGAAGCCAGTGAAGAAATTTCTCGCATGTTGGTGAATGTTGTTGACGATGCCCTTCAGGGAGGAAAAGTGGCTCTTCCCAACCACACAATTGGCGCTAAGACCGGTACCGCCCAGATACCCGATCCGGTCAATGGAGGGTATTACGAAGATAAATTTCTCCACTCGTTTTTTGGTTACTTT
The DNA here is from genome assembly GCA_023898585.1 of Candidatus Nomurabacteria bacterium. GTDB lineage: Bacteria > Patescibacteriota > Minisyncoccia > Phycocordibacterales > UBA918 > OLB19. The sequence goes on from CP060229.1 coordinate 754,614, forward strand.
CCAGCCTTCGATCCGAAATTTATAGTTTTCATGTATACTGTAGAACCACAAGGTGTTAGCTACGCTTCAGAAACACTGACGAAACCTTTCATGGACATTACCCGATTTTTGATTAATTATTACTCGGTACCTCCTGACCGTTAAATATGAAGAATTTTTTAAAATCAATTATAGTGGCTATCATTACGGCAGAAGCCGCCTTTTTGCTACGAAGGAAACAACCCAAAATCATTGCCGTGACAGGAAGTGTGGGAAAAACTTCAACCAAGGATGCTATTTACTCAGCCATCAAGAATAATACCTACGCCAGAAAAAGTGAAAAGAGTTTTAACTCTGATATTGGTGTGCCTTTGACTGTCCTCGGTCTGCCTAATGGGTGGAATAACCCGTTTCTCTGGATTCGTAACATAGTTGATGGTTTTTTCACCGCCTTTTTTGCCCGTGATTATCCTGAAGTCTTGGTGCTCGAAACAGGCTTTGACAGACCGGGATACATGTCAAAACTAATTCGATGGGTTCATCCCGATATAGTGGTTTTGACGAGATTGCCCTCAGTACCGGTCCATGTTGAATTTTTCCCATCTCCCGAAGCTGTTGTGGCTGAAAAGATGAAGTTGGTAAGTGGAATGAAACCGGATGGAGTGCTGATATATAACAATGATGATGCTATAGTTCAGTCACAGTTACCTGATGTGCTACAAAGAAGCGTCGGTTTTGGTCGCTATCTGGAAACGGATATTACAGCGAGAGAAGACAGAATTGTCTACCGAGATGATCTGCCGGTAGGTGTTGAGTTCTCGGTTTTTTACCACAACGAACCCTACAAAATCTTTATCAATGACACGGTCGGTACACAGCATGTGTATTCTTGCTGTGCTGCCATAGCCGTCTCTAATGAGTTGGATATACCGATAGAAGAAGCGGTGGGATCAATTCAATCGTTAAAAACTCCGAACGGCAGAATGAGAATAATACCCGGACTCAAGTCTTCTATTTTGATTGATGATTCGTATAATTCTTCTCCTTTGGCGGTAGAACAGGCACTATTGGCCTTGCAGGGAATTGCTTATGCAAAAAGAAAAATCGCTGTCTTGGGAGACATGCTTGAATTGGGAAAATATTCATCTACCGAACATAGAAGAGTGGGTACTTTAGTTCCCGGTGTGGCTGACATACTATTCACGGTTGGGGTCAGAGCGAGGCAGATGGCCGAAGGCGCTATGTCGGTCGGTATGTCGGAGAAGCACATTTTTCAGTATGACGATGTGGCAAGAGCCGGCAGGGAATTGCAAGCGTTGCTACACCCCGGTGATGTAGTTTTGATAAAAGCCTCGCAAGGAATCAGAGCGGAGAGAATAGTCGAAGAAGTAATGGCTGAACCGGACAAAGCAAAAGAACTTCTGGTGAGACACGATGAAGACTGGATGAAAATTGCTTAATTGCATTTATTGTTGTATAATAAATGCAATTAATTATGCCAATAATCTCTAAGTTTATTGTAGCTAGTGGCGCGAAAAATATTACCGTGGTGTTTTTCCTGTTTACCTTGTTGGTCTTTCCCTCGTCTGCCAAGGCAACTAGTTATCAAACCGAATATCGACCGCAGACAGTCGAAGAAATGATTGTCTATCTATACGGAATGATCGCCCAATTACAAGCGATTATAGACTCTCGAAGTTCGGGTGATTCTTATGAAGAGATTGGTGTGGTTAGAAAGTCGTCCTCAAAAAATATTGATGTTGATACTCTGAATCCAAAAAATGTCCGTGATGATGAAGCTGATCTGCGCGGTCGGGTAGATTTGGAGGACGAGCGTTACGCTAACGTCTGGTTTGAGTATGGTGATAATAAATATGATTTGGAAGAAAGTACGAGTAAAAGAAAATTGTATGATCGCGATGGAGAGGTGCGGACTTTTGCTGTGAACATTGATGATTTGGAAGAGGGGGAGAAGTATTATTATCAAGCGGTAGGATCAGATACTGACGGTAAGAAATCCTACGGTTCAATAGTGTCGTTTACCACCGATGGTAGTAGGAGCCGTAATACCGGCTCGAATAACGGTTATGAATTACGAATCAGTGACACAGCGATTGATAGGGGAGATAAAATAACAGTTGATTGGAAAGTCCCAGCAGGGGACGAAAGCCCTTCGAATTGGATAGGTTTGTATAAAAAAAGTGACAAAGACGAGGAGTATAGGCAATATCGTTATATCGCAAATGATACGAACGGAACGGTAAAGTTCACTGTGTCAGAGAGAGGCGAGTATGAATTTAGACTTTTCCTCAATAACACTTATGATGATGAGGTGAAGAGCAAAAGATTCGATGTTGATTAAATAAAAAAGTGCTAGTAGAAACTTTAAACTCTTATATCATCCTCAACTAACGCTTGAACAACAGAAAATTGTTGAGGTTTTTCTTTCAATGGTTAGTGGGGGAAGGTATTATTTCACAAAAACTTCAAAAATCTGCGTATGTGTCATTATGGATAGTGTAGAATATAACAGATGAAACTGGATTCCGGAATCAGAAATATAATCATTCTAGTTTTCTTGGTCTTTACCCTGACCGGTTTTTTGATTTTTTGGTTAACTGGCAGAGATGCTGGCAAAGAGACTCCCTCAGTCGATATAGGCGTTACTTTCCCGCAGGGTGGCGAGAGAGAAATAGTTGTCAATCAAAGTGAGACTCTAACAATGGCTTCGGAAGATGATCTGAAGAATAACGAAGGTGAGGGCAGTCAGGAAGGCTCGTTGCAAACTCAATCCGATTGGAGAGATGAAGTGATTGAACTTTCGCAAAACGGAGACGATACACTGAAGGGAGACACGTTCATTTCAACCGGAATCGAGAGTGGATCAGATTCACAAGATGAACTCGAGGCATTATTTCTTGCTTCGGAAAGACTGGCTAGTCTTACGCCACAACAACTCGATTTAAGTTCTATACCGGGAATACCAACCATCGATACTTCAGATTCGTTGGATTGCGGTCGATTTGTCATGCCAAGTACTGAGTCTGCCACAAAGGAGACACTTAAAGAGCTTGAAGAAAACGAAACTTTAAAATGTATGGGGAAGGCGATTGCTGATAATTGCACTACCGCACAAATAGACATAATCAATCTAGGTTTTCATGGACACGCCTATGTTTCTGCTTTGGAAGATGGTTCGTGTGGTTTTGGATTTACTTTTGGTGACGAAGAATTGGTCACTTTTTGCGGGATTGAGTCTACCATGAATGCATCGACTGGTGAGAATAGAAGCTTTGACGAATGGAGAGAACACTTTGCCAAAAACCCGGGGGAACTTTTTGCCAGCCTGTATATCGATAACCCCGGTCCGGTAGAGGATGAGTCCGGTGCGATAAATTGCAGTTTTGGGCAAATTAAAATTTAAAATATAGCCTGATCGTAAGTTAAATTATAAATACAGGCACGGTTGCTTGTTGATACAAAGTTTTGACGACTTTATATCCTTTCGATCGACATGGTATTGGTTGTGCCGGAAATTCCGAAAGGAATACCTGCGCCAAGAATAAAAATGTCGCCATTTTTTGCCAAGTCATTCTCTAACACGATCTTCCTTGCTAATTTCTTTGCGTCGGTAAAACCTTTGATTTTTTTAATCATTACCGGTTCGCACGCAAACACAATCAGCATTTGATTGAAGGTTTTTTGGTGTCGTGTTAAAACCAAAATAGTTTTGTTAGGACGATGTCTCGATATCATTCTGGCTGTATGACCGCTTTCGCTAAGGGCTACTATTACACGTGCGTTAGTTGGTCTCACGCTATTGGCAATCGATTGAGTTATTGCATCGCAGGAATTTAAAATCTCACTATCCCAGGCTGGTTTTTTATTGAAGAAATAAGGGTCGTTTTCAATTTCGTATGCTACTTTAGACATCACCTCGATAGTCTTATCCGGATGTGTTCCAATAGCTGTTTCGTCTGAGAGCATCAGTGCGTCGGTGCCGTCAATGATAGCGTTCGCAATATCTGTGACTTCCGCTCTGGTTGGAGTGGCTGAAGTTTTCATGGAATCCAACATTTGAGTCGCGGTTATTACCGGCTTGCCGTGTTTGTTGGCGAGGCGAATAATATTTTTCTGCAACAAGGGTACTTTTTCAAGTGGCATTTCTATCGCCAGGTCGCCTCTCGCAACCATTATTGCATCCGTCTCCTTCATTATTTCTTCCAGGTTTTCGATAGCTGACTTTGTTTCGATTTTTGCGATAATCGCGACAGTACTGTTTTTCCGGAGTAATTTACGAAGGAGGAGGATATCATCCTTTGTTCTAACAAATGACAGTGTTACAAAGTCTACGTCTTGAGCCAGGCCAAATTTTAAATCCTTTCTATCTTTGGGTGTAAGTGATGAGATAGTGAGGTTTGCATCGGGAATGTTAACCCCACGTCGACCTTTAATAGTTCCTCCCGACAAAATTGTAGTTTCTACTTGAGTGTCTGTAAGTCTTTCGACTAATAATTTTTGTTTACCATCGTTAAGGTAAATGTTCATACCGACTTCGACCTCTTGGGGAAGTTTGTCATAATTAACAAAGACTTTTTTTACAGTTCCCACGCATGGATTTGTGGTGAGAGTCAATTTCTCACCTTCTTTCAAGGTTACTTCATCAGTATCAAAATCACCAATGCGAATTTTTGGACCTGATAAATCTTGTAAGATCGCAAGTGGCAATTTAGCTTTCTTTGATGCTAGTCGAGCATTTTTGATTGTCTCACCGTGACTTTTGTGATCTCCGTGACTCATGTTAATTCGCGCTACATTTAGCCCTTGTTGCAACATCTTTTCGATCATTTCAGCCGAACCGGAACTCGGTCCCAGAGTACCGACAATCTTTGTTTTCGTTTTTAACATCTTATTCATGGTTATATCATTCACTAATTAATTTGTTATTTTAACATTATTTTGTTGGCAGTCTTGCGCTCTGCCCCTAACAAAGGGAAAAGTCAATAATTAAACCTGACTCATGTTATCCTGATAGGGTGTGTTATTAGTTAAGGAATCAATTCATGCTGAAGTTAATTAAATGGGCGGTATTTTTACTCATCATCCTTATCGTGGTTGGTAGTATTAACGATAGTAAAGATGATCCGATTTCCAATCAAGCTGAAGTGACAGTATCTGAGATAATTGTTAATGGGGAAGACGTTACCACCGGCCTGGCAGATCCCTCTATTGAGTATGGAGCTGATTCGACCGGGTGGATGGCATATTCTCATATGAATACGATTAAAAATCATTTGTATGTTGAGACTCATTTGGCGCGGAGTGACAACAGTGGAGATACTTGGGAGTATGTCACGGATCTTAATGAGACAAAGAATGATGAGGCAAAGCAGGGTATCTGGAAAAATGAAACGTCAAGCTTGGTGTTTGATCCCGGCGACATCCCTTCTCGTCAGTGGAAAATTTTTTATGCCACCTGGTTTTTACCGTATGAAAAAGTCAATGGAAATCTGACGTTCGAGCACAGTTCAGTTAGGTATAAAACAGCTGGTTCGCCGGATGGAGTGTGGTCGGAGGAAGTGTGTTTGTTTGGTAACAAAGATGAGGGTTGTCAGCAAGAATTTTCTGAACTCGACCCTAGTCTTGAGAATATGGTCTTGATGAATGAGCTTGGGAGTATCGCTGTGAAAGGAACCCTTTACATGAGTGCGGATGTGAGCCCGTCAAACACCGGGCTTGGAACTATTGACGAGATTAAGGCACGTAAGATAGTCCTTTTGTCATCAAAAGATCACGGTATCACATGGAGGTTCGTAAATACACTGACTGATTTCGATGACGCGTCATCTCTCAACTATTTCGTCTTTACCGCGTCAAGTCTGGTTGAAAAAGATGGCGTGCAGTTTCTTATGTTTACACCTTCCGGCGCCATGAACAAGAAAGACAAAAACCACGATGGTGTGTATGTTGTTGAATTTGAAGATATAAGCAAAGGTTTGTTAAAGAGGGACAAAGGAGGTAAACCACTTTTCTCTGAAATTCTGGGTGAGTTTATCGAGAATGGTGGATTGGCTGATTATCACGAGAAGAATACCGCGGGTGGTGTAGTCGGTTCAAATTTTTACGTAGAAGGATTGTTTAAATTGAAGTCTCGATTATTTAGTACGCAAAAAGGTATAGATTAGCTCCCATGAAATACGTTAAATGGTTTTTGTTAGTGTCGTTAGCATTATTTATTGTCTCGCTATTTGGAAATGAAGGTGAAAATACTGGTGTTCCTGACGATGTTAAGGAAGTGTTGGAAGACACGGAATATGTAAACAACTTACTATCCACCAAACATCCTACAGTCGCAAAAGGCAATAGGTTGTTCGGTGTTGGTATGACTGAGGGCGCTAAGGGCTTCGGCACGGCTTTTGCTAACGCACAAGAGCTTGGTGTCGAGGTGGTTGAAATAGTCTCAAATTGGGACGAGGGCGAAGTGGAAAAACAGAAGTATTCCGACACATGGCTCAGTATTGCCGATTCGTTTTATCCACCACACAATGTGTCGCTTGCGCTCTCAGTCAACCCGATAGACACAAACAACAACAAGCTTCCCGACCATCTAGATAATAAGAATTTCAACGACCCTGATGTTATCGCGAGCTACAAGCAGTACATCACGTATTTAGCCACACTGGTTCCCAACACAACGATCGTCTCTGTTGCTGTAGGAAATGAAATTGACGCTTGGTTAGGGGACAGTAAGCAAAAATGGGGAGAATACACAGAATTCTTCTGTGCTGTCGCTCCACATGTTCGTACTTCATTTCCAAACGCTAAAGTCGGTGTCAAAATCACATTCGATTCCGTTGTTAATGACAAAAAAGGCTTTGTTAAAGAAATCAACAAATGCGCTGATGCTGTCATGACAACATATTATCCTCTCACCAAAGAAACAATGGTGGAAATACCGACCGTTGTCCATGCTGATTTTGCAACAATTGTCCAACTGTATCCGAACAAAGAAATATTGTTTCTGGAAGTTGGGTATCCTTCGAGCAATACGAATGGAAGTTCAGAAACAAAGCAAGCGCATTTTTATGAAGAAGTACTTGTCGCATGGGACAACAACAAGGATATGATTCCCTTATTGAATGTTGTATGGCTACATGACATTTCAAGCGAAAAAGTAAATTTTTATAAGAACTATTATAAATGGGACGACAAGAGATTTCTGTCGTACTTGTCATCACTTGGAATACGAACGTATGATGGGGAGCCAAAAATAGCCTTCGAGGTATTAAAAAGTGGTTTGACAGAACGTGGATGGTAGGATAATCAAAGGATAAAAAAGGTCGTCCAGTCAGATCAAGACCTGGACGACCTCAGTTCGGTTGGTGACTGAGATTAGGTTTTAGCCAAATCGCTTTTTTGCAGTTACTGCCAACCCGGCAAGCCCAAGGAAGGTCATAAGAAATGCCGTCGGCTCAGGAACCGTTTTCCAAGCCAACACATTCTGGGTGTTTTGACCCACAAATACAACGGCTTCGATGTTGTGGTTGGGATTCCAGGGCATGGTTGATCCGCCTGGCCCCGAAACACTCAGGTTGTCTGTCAGGAAGTTGAAGTTTCCACCCCCTGTCTCCAGACCTATCTCCCATGTTGCTTTCTGTATCAGGGCGTCACTCGCAGAAGCAAACCCACCGATGATCCCCTTAGCTTCCGCTAGCTTTCCGGACTGAGCCATAAAATCGCCGAACGGTACGACCTCCATTTCGTACGTCCCGACCCCTAAAGACTTATAGGGGTCGATACAATAGGCTATGATGTTCTTCCATCCCTCAAGCATCGTCTCAAGAGTGAACTTACCTCCGAGCGACTGGGTAACCACACCACCATCATTTATCGTGAAGTTTCCCGTCGATTGGGCATTGGTGACTTTAACCGGTACAGCCGTAGCACTGCCGATAAAGATCAGCATGACCGCGAAAAAAATAGACCTCGCTACCATTTTTCTTACCTCTTCTCTGAACATGCGCGTAATGACTCTTCCTTTCTAATCAAGCACAAAAAAGAACACGAATCTATCCTTGATGCGGACTCGAATGATAACACGGATTTCACAATTGTAAAATCAAAAAAGTGTCACAACGAAAAAATGCCGTGACACTTTTTGGCGCAATGAATGATAAGTAATTTTACTCCATCATTGCCCCCATAACGTCTTTAACTTTTTGTTTACCGGTCTCGGTCAGTCCGTCATACGCCTTGGCGATACTTATTGATTCCTCGCTTAAGAACGGTGCTTCACCGAACATTAACCAACCCGGGTCAACTTGAAGAATACTAGCGATCTCATTGATCTTTCTTGGTCTGAGACTCTTACCGTTTTCGATTTTTTGTATGACAGCTTGGTTGGTTCCGGTCTCGATCCCTAGCTGCTCCTGAGTCAGACCCATCTTTAAACGCTGGCTTCTTAGACGATCGCCCATTGTAGTGGATTTTGAATTATCTGTGTTTTCAGTATTTGCGCTTTGGTTCACCTACTAGCCTCCTAATGTGTTTTTTGATACCTGAGTGTGTACAGCTGACACATTTAATATCATAAATAAACTTCATTTTCAACAGAGAATCTGAGGTTGTGTGTTAATGCCTTCTGTTCAGTTACGCCAATATATTATTTAAATCTCGTTCATTTTTGCTCTGGTTTGTGGACCAAAACTACCATAACCCGTACTTCCCGTTGTTCCAAAACAAATAATATTGTAGTAACATTGAAACCGCCTAAGTGCTTCAGTTGTTTTCGACCCATAGAATGTTGTTTCAAAACCGTAGGAGCCAGGACCGGTGGGGGAGACATGAAAGCCCAGTGCATTGAGCTTCTTTTGTAGCATTAGAACGTCGTTGTTGTCATCACCGATTTCCAGTTTTTTTGTGAATACGTATCCAGTGGTCGCGTGCGTTCTTTCTGTTAGTTGAACTCTTAGCACAGTTATCAATTTCTTGAGTTCATCGATCTTTAACAATAACGTTTCTCTGGTCTTCTCTTTGTCCAAGTCCTTAGTTTCTTGAGTTGAGCTAGCGACATTTTCAGTCTCAGTGTTTTCTTTTTTACTGCGACTGGAACTTCCGCCCCCACCCCCACCACTTCCACCACCTCCACTGTCCGGAGCGGGAGGCACTATCACCTCAGAACGTTCGACTGAAAACACGTGGGTTGACCAACTACCCGTATAAGTAAAGGATAGAGTGCCTCCACTATCGGTTGAGCAGGTGCTTGAATCACAGTTTGATCCTGATATCTCTGATGAATCAGAACCGTCAATTTTTATATCGTAGTCTGTATCTGTTGCTAATCCGGATATGGTAAACACTGTCGAAGTTGCGTAACTGGAAGTAGCGGTCCAGCTTTTGATTGCGTCTTCAGAATCAGGTTCCCAGGTGTTGATCGAAATGTCCATGTATTCGGCATAATCATTGACCCCGAATCCTCCTATTGGCGAGACGGAAAGAGTGGCGGTCTCTGAACTCGAAGTCGCAGTAGTATGTCGATATTTTCCGTCTGCGTAAATTCTTATTTCACTGGTGACGTTGATGTTATCGCTACCAATAGTAAATGGTGGTTGATACTCGTAGGCGCCGATGTCGGGGGTGCCATAAATCGGGTTCCCTAATATGTCTGAAGTGAGTGAAACGTCAATACCCGTATCGATATTGGGAGAAAAGCTTTGGAGACTAAAATCACTATTTATCAAATCAACAAACAATGGGGAAGTGGAAGCTTGATTGTCTGTGCCCTGAAAAGTATTTATCCAATGACTATCAACCGTTCCGTTTGACCAGTTGTTGTTAGATGCAACAAAATTAGTTAAAGCACCACCTATATTGAATTCAATATTTTTGGTGTTGTCTATCAGGATGTTGTTTCGTACCGATGTGTCATTCGTTCCGTTATTTACATTGATCCCGATACCATTGTCGCGTATTACATTGTTGTATAATTGTGCATTTTTGAGACTAGCCATGTAAACACCATTGGTTGAGCTGTTTTCGATGGTCGAGTATCTAAGAATTGAGTCTGTGTTGGTAGATGGACTTGAATTATAAAAGTAAACTCCGGTAGCGCCATTATCTGCAACCTCTAACCCTTCACCGATACACCGGTCAGCAATAAGTACCCCTATCTGGTTGGTGTATTTGACTACCAAATCTTTAAAAGTATTACCTGACAAGCAGAACAAACCATAGTTTTCTTTACCTGCCTCAATATGTAAAGTGTTTATGTCTTCACCAGTATCTAATCTATAGTAGACTGTTACGCCTGTACTGTACCACTCACCTTCGTTCAATGAATTCTGACTGGTACTGTTCCTAACTTTTTTTTCAAGTGAATTGATGGACGGGCCGGTCGCCAAAACACCTGCACTGATGATTGATTTTTGGTAAGTGTTAGGGTTTCCTCCTCCGTACGCTGTCCAACCACCGACACTTGGATGCGATACGTCTTGAGACCCCAATATATCAGGTTTGTTTTGAGCGTCAATGCCTCGGAATGTGATGTTTGGGTCACCCAAAGCAACTGGGGTTGGGGATATATCTTCTCGGTATGGCACTCCATCGTTTTTAACAATGATCACCGTGTTGCCGGGTTGGGCTACAGATACTGCCTTGGCAATCGTGCCCCAAGGTGAAGATTCACTCCCGTCATTTAAGTCATTTCCTAGAACATTATCTACATACCAAATTTGTGATTCGGTGTAACCGGAATTTACCTGAATCGTGCGGGTTGATTGCGAGGATGATGTAGCACCATTACCATTTACCGCCACTATATACCAGGTGTGTGATCCGTCAGAAAGAGGAGTCACAATCGTGGTTGTGGTGCCGGTTATATTGTCTGTATGAAGTGATCCGTCTATGTACAGTTGGTATTTTGATATGCCGAAATAACTACTCGGCTCGCTCCAAGTGAAAGTGGGCAGGTCGGAGGTAACGCTGTTATTGGTTGGAGTCAAGATGTTAAAATAACTGTGAAACTCAATTTGGTTTTGGCTCAAAGGACCTAAAACGCTATAAGTATCGATACGTGAGAAGTCAGCAGTGTTATCGTTTGCGTCATCCGCTGTGAACCAGGCAAAATATTTGTCAGAAAACGCTGTAATAATTGGGGCTAAAGTACTGGTTGCTGTCAAATCAGAGTACTCCATTATTTTTGTCCCGCCATGGGTTGTTATAACATCATTGAGTGAAAGTTCACCTGGTTGAAAGCCCGGATTGCTGTCAAACTGAAAAAGCACTTCTTTCACACGACGAGTTTGTTTGTACGGGTAAAGGGTAAAAGTATTTTGACCAAAAGCATTGGTTGTCGTTCTGGCAACTGGAGGTTGTAACTTAATCTCGCCGTCTGTTAAGGCTGTAGAGGAAGCATAAGAAACCACGCCAAACCCATAGGTCGCACTATTATAGCCAGTGTTCCAATTTGAAGCTGTTTGTCTTAAGGAAGCTTTTACATCAAGCCAGTTCCAGCTTGGATGATTGTACTTAATTACAGCCATCAACCCTGCGTTTCTGGCAGTGAGTTCAGAAAGTGATGTGCCACCAAAAGTTATTTCCGGGCCATCCGGTATTGTCCACTCTATTCCGGGACTGCTACCCCAGCCGGCGTTTCCGGGAGCGGTGTGAAAAATAGGAGGTGGGCTGTTGGTACTCACGGTAAAAGCATAGTTGTAAGTCATGTCGTAGCTGACATATTGGTTGTAGATGGTTACATTGTCCCCTGTATACCCTGTGTAGGAAGTAGTGTTAATACCGTATGGGGCAGAAGAAGATACCATCGCTCCGGTATGGTCGTAGTATGTCGCGTTTGGATTTATAGCTGCTGCCGGTCCGCCCGAAAAAGTGTCTCCTGACATGCTGGTACTATCGACAATAATGTCGGTTCCCACATGTCCGGCGCCGAGTAATTGATCTATGGTGTTGGTAATGTCGCCGTAAGCGTGTCGCGAGTTAGACAGCACTTTAACTTGAGCTTCAACTTGGTTATCTCCGTAAACCAAAAAGCCTAAAATTACAATTACGAAAGAAAACTTGACCGTCCGGTGAGGGTTCAGAAATAAAGACATGAAATCGGTTGTTACCTGTAAAATATTAGCGAAATTGTACCATATTTGAAGATGTGTAAAAAAGTAACGATGTTTATTAAACAACATTTCTTTAATTATGAATTCGAGATGACTTTTCGAATGGTGTGTTTCTGTTGCATACCGATTTTGTAGTGTAAAAGAGCCGGTCACATCCTGTACCGGCCCTGTTTATAAAAATCTCTCAAACTAGAGTCTAATTTGTTCCTCTTTGTACTTTTTTATTGTCTCTCTACGAACAGACTCGTTCAAAACAGTAAAGTGTTCTTTGAAACGAGAAATATATTCTTGCCCAGCCTTTTTACCAAGCCAGCGCATTAAAGCTTCTACAACAATCTCGTCACGTCTGGTCACATAATCAGAGTCTGGTACACATTCACCAAACCAGCCCCGACTCCTTTTACATGACTCCGAGCACTCGTGTATCAGATACCTGGTGGTGTTCGATTTAGTATTCTCGTCCATTAACTTAAACAGGAAAACTTTTTCGGCTGGTGTTCCTTCGGGGACATGATTGTCGCTGTAAAACAGAAATGATCGACCGCAGTTCGAACCAAACCACTGTACGAAACGTGATAAGATCATAATATCTCGGGACAAATATGGACGTCCAGCGAACTCGAAATCACCCTTTGTAGTTCGGCCGATAGTCGCGATACTGGGCATAAGCTCGTGAATTATTGTTTCTGCCGGCCTCGGAAGGCTAGCCTTTAATGAATTGGCATTCGACCAAAACTCTGCTGAAACAAGGTCATGATTTATGTATCCCGGTGACGTTCCGTGCTGTAGTCTCGTGGCTCCACCGCTAAAAGTAAAGCCTACTGGAGTTAAAGAGGGATTCTCAAGCGGATGTTGCATTATCACTACTCCCTAGTCATGAATGATAGTTTAAAACAACTTCTAAATATATCTTATACGAATTGTAGGCTAAGTAAAGAAAAGTGCCGTATAACCTCTTATCGTATGTGAAGTCGGTTTTGAGCCGACAAGTTCTATATTGGTGGACTCGACAGGACTTGAACCCGCTACCTCCTCAGTGCAAATGAGGCGCTCTACCAGCTGAGCTACGAGCCCTAATGGGCAAATCGCTAATAAATTTAGCACTTGCATGATACGTTATTCTTTTTGTTTAGTCAATTCAAATATTGACAAAATACCCTAAGTATGTTAAAATAAAAAAAATCCAAAGACTGTGTTATAGTCTTTCGGTTATCAGTGTCGCAGTAGGGTATTGATCTATTGATGATCTCCACTTATACGACTTTTGTCTCACTGATATTTATTCAATAAGACCATTGGCTTATTATATCGACTGTGATTCTCACTCTGTTTACGGCGTCCACTGTATCGTCAGTATCACTACCTGAAACAGCGTACGGACACATTGTGAATAACGGCGAAGAGATAGCTGCTTTGCGGGAGGTTGAAGAGGAAGATAATACAGAAGCAATAGTTCGATCTTATTTTGCGGATATTCCCGTCATGATTGAGGTAGCTAGATGTGAATCTGCCTTTCGTCATGAACTGGAAGACGGTTCGGTTCTGGCCGGACGAGTTGATCCTGCTGATACAGGTGTGATGCAAATTAACAAGCGTTACCACGAATCATCAGCAATAGCGATGGAGCTTGACCTCGACGACCTTCATGACAACATGGCCTACGCCCGAAATCTTTACGAGAGAAAGGGAACTCAACCATGGAAGGCATCAATGCCGTGTTGGGGAGGAGTCCTTGCGACAAACTATTAAACTGAATTTTAAAGGCCGGCCCCGTGGGGCCGGCTTTTAAAATTCAACTCAGACCAAACTCTCACTTTATTTAACCGTCTGTTCCACCGGGGCCAGTTTGATGTTTGTACCACCGGGACCGAATGCCATAAGGTAAAGCAAACCACCGATAACAGCAAAGTTCTTCAATAGACCGGGGTCCATGATAGTACTGTGACCAATTATTGACGCTAAGACAGTGAAACCGATTAAAATTGCCGAAGCCAATCCGACCCTTTTTCCAATAATAATAGCCCCTCCACAGACAACCTTAACCAAAATAACGAGCCAGATTGTAAATTCTGCTAAAGGAACACCGACATTAACAAAATACGAAATCGTTCCTGTTGTGTTCATCAGCATAAAAATACCGCTAAGCACAAACAGTAACCCGATCAACATTCTTCCAAACTTTGTTCCCTTGTCGCGAACCAAATCACGTTGTGGTTCAGATAGCATTAACATAATGAATTAAATTTATTCCAGTAAATAATAAATCTGACGATATTATAGCAGTCGGTGGGGTATAATTACAGGTTATGAGGTATAGTCAATTTAACAATAATTCATGAAATATGATTTCTGTTCTGCGAAAGGGCAAGTATAGAGCCGATAAAAATAGTAACAGTGATGGTTTCATAAAATTATTCATATCCAAAAGACTCATCCACGGCGCAGCTTCAGCGCTACTCGGTATCTTCGTACCAATCTTTTTGTATAAAGTGTCGGGTGAATTGTTCTACGTGGTCGGTGCTTATTACGCTTTGTTATCGTTGTTGTATGTAGCGTTTTTGGTTCCCGGCATGTATGTCACAAATAGGCTCGGTTTCAGTCGTTCCCTAGTTCTTGGTGGTGTCTTCAGTGTTGTTTTGTACGGAATCATGTACTGTTTGAATGCGGAGAATATCTGGAGTTTGATAGTTCCGCTTACCATCGCTATCGTTGGTTTTCGGATATTTCACTGGGTTCCTTTTCATGTAGATTTTACCTTATTCACAAAAAGCGGTGAGAGGGGAAGATTGATTAGTTTGTCCTTCGCGACAATTGCTTTTATGGGGGTGGTTGGCCCGATACTGGCTGGTTTTATTATTGCGAAGGCGGGGTATGAGACCCTCTTTGGCACAGCAGTTTTACTTTTGATTCTCGCCACCATTTCTTATGCTTTTGTGCCGGAGACAAAAACTCACTTTGATTGGAGTTGGCGAGAGACTTGGCAAAAATTTTTCTCCAAGGATATGCGAGGAGTGGTGGTGGGGGAGTTTGCTAACGGAGCCGAGACGATTGTTAACGTCATAGTTTGGCCGATATTTTTGTACGAAATCTTAAACGGCGATGTCTTCAGTATTGGAGCGGTTTCCACTGTGGTAGTGGGGGTTACCATTGTGTTACAGCTTCTCGTCGGTAAACACTTGGACAAAGATTACTCCACAAAGGAGAAGACATTGCGGATAGGGAGTACACTCTACGCTTTGGGCTGGATATTGAAAATTTTTGTTTTATCAGCCGTTCATGTTTTCTTTGTTGGTTTGTATCACAATATTGTAAAAATATTTACCAAGACACCTTTCAGTGCGATTTTGTATGATATGTCGGCGGAACAGGGGAAGTACGTTGATGAGTTTACAGTATTGCGCGAAATAGCCTCCCACTTCGGCAGGGCATTTTCGTTAACTGTAATTTCCATCTTAACTTTTTTCATTCCGATTGGCTGGACTTTCGTGATCGCTGCAGTTGCTTCCATCGCACTAAATTTCGTTTATCGAATGCAGAATTTGTAGGATCCTTAAAGATGTTGCGAAACGGGTAACCACAAAAACACGCAAGCTAACTGTTGGCCGTTGACAAGATTAATAATTTGTCATATTGTATTAGCATCTGAAAGGATATTTAATGTTGCTCATTTTAGATAAAGGAGATCTTTTATGATGCTAGGTTTAACTAGTAATGCAGAATCGGGGGTTCGAAAGTTCATGAACCTGCCCACAAAGGACAGTGTCTGTGAATTGTTCGGAATTTCACGCTTTGACGTAGAAGGGTTTGTTGACGTGAGCGTGAGGACGACGGGATCAGAGAAGGGAAGAAAGAAATCCACTACGGCGTACTGTGGTATTTCATACGACGAAACAACAGGCGAAGTTATCGTCGAAATGCTGACAGACACCAAGGAAGGACAAGAATACAAACTCGTCCGAAAGTGCGCACGGTCTTGGCCATGGCAACCGCGGGAGTTTGAATTTTTTTGTGAAAAAACAGCCAAGAAGAAGTATTTGTCCTTCATAAGAACAATTTGAATATTCTTAAAGAAAGACGTATCTAGCGCGTAACCCATAATAAATATGGGGCGCGCTATTATTTTATGCAGTATAATTTCATTTATGAAAATTGGATTTTTTGATTCGGGTTTAGGGGGTCTCACTATACTTAAATCCGTGGCGCGTGAACTATCCGAATATGAATATGTGTACTATGGTGACACAGCCAATCTTCCTTATGGTGATAAAACTGAGGAAGAAATTTACCGTCTCACAGTAGAGGGAGTGAGGTATTTGTATAGAAACGATTGTGTTCTTGTGATTATTGCTTGCAATACAGCTTCGGCGGAGACGGTGAGGAGACTGCAGGTCGAATTGTTGCCGACGGAATATCCCGATAGAAAACTGCTTGGCGTGATTGTGCCCACCATAGAATTGCTCGAATTCAGTCAACCGACCAAGGTGGCATTGTTGGCTACTAAAAGAACTATTGAATCAAAGAAGTATCCGAGAGAACTTGATTCTAAAGGCAACGGTAACGTAATTCTGATCGAAGTTTCGACTCCGGAGCTGGTTCCGCTTATTGAGGCGGGGAATAATGATGAGGCAACGAGACGGGCGATATCAAGAATAGAAGCGGAAGCAGGGGATAGCGAGGTTGTGGTTCTTGGTTGTACTCACTACACACAAATCAGTTACTCACTAAGAGAGTACTTCAGGGAGACAAAAGTGATCATAGCGCAAGACGAAGTAATTCCGAAAAAATTGGAAAGTTATCTTTTTAATCATCCTGAGATTACCAGCAGGCTAACACGCGGGGAAGAGAGAAAGATATATCTAACCAAACACAGACCGGACTACGACCGATTGATAGGGCAATTCCTCGGGGGAGTTTATCTGGATAAAGAGACGGAAATAGGAAGAGATCTAAACAGCTTGATGTAGACCACTCCATATGTCGCACAATATATCTTTTGCGACATTAAAATTAAATAACAAAGACATGGTTGTATTTGGCACTCTTACCTTTAGATTAGCTTAAAGTTGCATTTCTAAGTGCTAAATGACCCGTAGTGAGTGCTTCGGTCTCTTTATACTCAAGCCAGGTTCAAATTCTTGGTCTTTTATTCTGTGCTTAATTCTAAAATTTTATTCCACGCTACCGGCGACGTTATTATTTATACTGTGTTTAGTGTCGCAAAATTTGTTTTATTTGCGATTCATTGACTGTGACCCCACGATCATACCTACGCCTTTACGTAGGATGGCATGGCAATCAAAAATATTGTCCCATCCAGTTTAAGTTTAATATCCCCTATTCAGATCAAATTCCCTTTCAAAATATTGTGCGACATTCGATCCTGTCATTATTCATAAGACCTGGTCAGGAGTAGGTAGTAAGCAGATTAGTCATCAAAGAAGCTATCGCAACAGCGGGTTTGTTATTTTACCTTGCTGGTAAGTAGAGCATTGGATCGAGATAGGCGTCTGTAGCAGCAACCGGTGTGGAGGCTGGTCCACAACTGGTGACAGTTTTTATTTCATTAAACTTACGAACGGTAACTCCCTTCTTGGCGTAAACGGTGAAGTGTAAGTGAGGGCCGGTAGAGTATCCTGTGTTCCCCACGTACCCTATCACTTGACCAGTAGTGACTTTTTGTCCTGCTGTCACAGCGATACTGCTCTGGTGAGCATACAATGTGGAAAGTCCGTTAGCGTGGTCAATCAGTGTCCACATACCCCATGAATAACATCCGGGCACAGCATCAGTATTCCCTGTTGCACGCACTACACCGGTGAGTGGAGCCATGATAGCGGTGCCTCGTGGAGCACCCATGTCGATACCTGGGTGATATGCTCGACCGCCGTAAACAGAAGAATTTCTGGCTGCGAATTCGGTTCCGCCGAATAGTTGTGTAATTATGACGTTAGCAAGTGGCCACTCAAAAACTGCCGTACCCGGGGCTGGAATGGTATTTGGATCAAGTATGAATTGAAGCTTTGATTCAAAGTCTCTCATTTCTCTTTCTATCTGGTCTCTGGCTTCTTCCTTGCTGGCTAGAAGTTGTTGATAGTTCCTCTCTTCGTTTTTTGTGACCGCCAGCAATTCAGCTTGCTCGTTTCGGTTATTTTCCAGGACTTGGTTTTGGCTAGAGTATTGATTCTTCAGAGAGCTTAATCTGTTTCTTTTGCTTTCATTTTCTTCCCTTTTTTCCACCAAAATAGAGCGAAATGTGTCCAGTTCAGATACTTTGCCCGCCATGGTATCGCGAACATTTTCACGAGCTTCAAAAGTGCTCCAAAATTCTGAAAGCTTATCGTGACGCAATAATATTTCTATAAGACTATCTTCCTCAGCTCGATACTCCGCTCGGATGATAGAACCGATCGCTGCCTCCGTCCCCTCAATATCTTTTTCGGTTTTGGATATTTCAAGAATCAATTTGTTGATTTCTAGATCGGTTGAGGTTATCAAATTCTCTGTTTTTGATATTTCCGAGTTGACTTTTTTTCTTTCAAGTTCAAGCTGGTTTATTGCGGACTGTAGAGTTTTTTTCTCCGCTCCTACTTTTTTAAGCTCGGCTTCAAACTGTGCAATTTCTGCTTCTATTTCTGCCAGACGATTGCTTCGAGTGTCGATCTCATTACGTAATTTATCAATTTCCGATTCCGCTGAAACTTCTGACGGCGTGATTAAAATGAACTGTGAACAAGCAAACAATACCAAGAAAACAATCAGCAGATTTTTACACTTATTCAATGTGAGTGCTGAAGTCTTGGTTTTGAAGAAATTTTTAATAAGATCCGGCATTACGGAGCTATTTTATCACAGGCAGTTTTGATACGGGAGAGGGTTTCTTCTCTTCCTATTACATATGCGATAACAAATGGATCAGGCGATCTTTCTTTGCCGGATAAAGCAGTTCTAAGTGGCCACAATAGTTCACCTTTACCTACTTCTTCAGCGTAGCCCCATAGCGATTTCTTTATCGATTCGGCACTGGAAAAATCAGCCTCTGCAAGCAGTTCTGAAGCCATTTGCAAACGAACTAAGGCGTCTTTGACTGACTGGTCGTTTTTGTACTTCATGAGATTGGTTTCAAACTCCGGTTTGACAAAAGCAAAGTCGAACTCCCCTGCTTCAGCCGATTCCTTGATCTCTGATTTATTATGCACTCGCTCAAAAACAACAGTGATTAACTTGTTTAATTTATCGTCGTTGTACTGAGGTAATGATTTCAATTTATCTGGTAATGAGTCGCTCAGGTAATTCTTCAGAAAGTCCGAGTTCTGGAGTCTTAAGTATTCCTTGTTCATCCAACGTAACTTTTCTTCATTGAAAGCCCCGCCTGATTTCTGGATTTTCTCCAAGGAAAAATTGGCAATGAGCTCTTCGGTTGAAAATAATTCCCTGTCTCCACCGGGATTCCAACCGATTAGAGCGAGGAAATTTCGCATTGTTTCCGGCAAATATCCTTCGTCTCTGTATTCGAGCAGGTCCTTTGCACCGTCTCGTTTACTCAGTTTCTTCTTTCCGTCCGTGCCCATGATGGGTGGTAGGGTGGCAAATATTGGGTAAGGAATTTCGAGTGCGTCATAAAGGCTTAGAAATTTTGGTTGGCTGGAAATAAATTCTTGCCCACGCATAACATGAGTCACTCCCATTTCCAGGTCGTCCACAATATGTGCGAAATTATATGTAGGATATCCATCGGTCTTTATGAGGATAAAATCATCCAACATTTCTTCCCCGGCCGACAGCGTGCCTCGTACTTGATCATACCACTCGTAACGTTTTATTTTAGGTACCTTAAAGCGTAGTGGTTTGGTGCCGTCCCACTTCCCTTCTGTCGTCGGGCGATGATTGCGGTAAAGAAAAGGTTTTTTGCTGTTTATAGCATCTTGCCGAAATGCCTCTGTCTCCTCCTCAGTGTAGGGGTCGGGATAAGCTAGACCTTTTTCGATCAATTTCTCCGCGTATTTTTTGTAAATATCAAGTCTGTCCGATTGTAAACAAGAATTGAATTTCCCTGGATTATCGGGACCAAAATCCCAACTTATACCCAACCACTTTAGAGACTCTTGAATGTGAGCAATCGAGCCTGCCACCTCACGCGATTTATCAGTATCTTCAATGCGCAGTATAAAGGTGCCGTTGTGTTTGCGGGCATATAGGTATGCGAATAGGGCCGTTCTGACACCTCCGATATGCAAAAAGCCGGTTGGTGAAGGGGCGAAACGAGTTACAACTTTTTGGTCTGGTTTATGATCCATGTTCAATTCCGATTGATATAAGTATGCTGGCAATCTTCTCAGACGCGCCGTCTAAAAACATCCCTCTTGCGGCCTGTGACATTTTCGCTTGACGGGCTGAGTCATTGATAATAGAGTCAATTTCCTGTGTAAGCAAGTTTTTAGATAGATTGTGTTCTTCAATCACTGTAGCTCCTCCGGTTTCGGCGTAAGCATAAGCATTGGTTCTCTGGTCGCGACTGATGTCTTCCGGAATCGGAATTACAATAGATGGTTTACCGTGGCAAGCTATTTCAAAAAGAGTTGTGCTACCTGCTCGTGTAATTACAAGCGAAGATGCGGTCAGTAGTGAAGCAATCGTATTGGCACCGATATTCCCTTCGAGATAATAGTTATCGAGAAGTGATTTGTCTTCAATCAACCCTTGTGCTACCAACTTCATTTCGTCGAGATTGGCCATTCCGGCTTGATGAAAGATTCTGTACCGTGGGAGTAGCTGATCGAGCGAAGTCAATATTAGATTGTTGATTCTCGTAGCACCGGATGAACCGCCGGTGACGTAAATCAGGGGTTTATCATTCGGTATTCCCAATAGCTCGTGTGGATTGGCCGGAGCTTGTTTGATGTCATTAAGGAGTGGTATGCCGACTAGCGCGGTTTTTTCCGAAGGAAAAAACCGCGCTACGTTATCGTAGGCTATACCTATGTAGCGCGCCTTTTTGATAGCCAGTTTGTTTGCGCGACCCGGTACAGCATCTGACTCATGAATGACAATCGGTATATTTAAGAAACGAGCCCCGGCCAGAATCGGTATGCTCGTGTACCCTCCTTTGCTGAAGATAACATCAGGATAAATAATATAAAGTTTATAGATAGCAATGAAAACTCCGAAAAAATTTCTAAAGATATCTAATACATTTTGAACAGAAAAGTACAGTCGCAATTTACCTGCTGGACAGTATACGTGTCTTATTCCAAATTTTTCCAACAGTTCATTGTTGTACGGAGAAGGTCCGAAATAATATAAGTCAGGTTTCTCCTCTCGAGTATTCAGTTCCTCCGCTACCGCCATGAGTGGATAGAAATGACCGCCGGTGCCTCCGCCTACGAATCCGATTTTCATATCCTAATAGTGTATCACGAGCTTTTTCTGAACGAGCGATATTTTGACACATTTAAGACGATGCCAAGTGAGGCTAAGGTGGACATAAGCGCAGTACCCCCATGACTGACAAACGGAAGAGGTAGTCCCGAAAGTGGGGCAAGAGCCACCATAGCAGACATATTTAGAAATGCTTGAGCAACTATGATGGTGATAAATCCAACTACCAGTAATGTGCCAAAAATGTCCTCCGCTTCAGTGGCGGTTTTGTATCCCCTCAGTGTCAAAAAAATAAAACTAATGATTAAAAAGATTGCACCGACGAATCCGAACTCCTCAGCGTAGACCGCAAAAATAGAGTCACCTATTGGTTCGGGTAAGTATTCGAATTTCTGTATGCTCTGTCCGAAACCTCGACCCACAACCCCGCCCGATCCGACCGCTATCAGGGATTGTTGTATTTGGTATCCGCTCCCCAGGGGATCTGCGTTCGGATCGAGGAAAGTGGTGAGACGATCCATAATGTAAGGACGAAACACAGCAATTAAAGCGAGTAGTATAAAACCACCCACAATAATCACAGTCATGTCCCTCCATCTCGCTCCGGCTGAAAGGAACATAGCTAGGCCGGCAAACGTCATGATTAAAAACGTATCAGTGTCGGGTTGGACGAGCATGACAGCACCGACTATTCCAACGATTGTAACAAACGGTAGAAGTCCATATCTCCAATTACTTATCTTGTTATGCACTCCCGAGAACCAAGTGGCCAAATAGACTATAAAACCAATTTTTAGAAATTCAGAAGGTTGTACGGTGATAATACCGAGATCAAGCCAGCGCGTTGCACCGGAATGGGACATGCCGATTCCGGGAATAAAAACAGCCAAGGTCGCCAGTAATGAAACAATGAAAAAATAAAAGGCGTACTTTCGCCAATTTCTATAGTAGACGTTACTCATTATCAGTAAAGCCATTCCACCACCTATTACACCGAAGACAAACTGATTGAATGCCACCGATCCAAAACTGGCCCCGTCACGTGCCATTAGTCCGAGCGAGGCTGAAGAAAAAATCAAAAAACCGCCTGCCACCATCAGAACGATAAGAGCAAGTAAAATTGTGTCTACGGATTTCGGTTTTTTAATACTCATGCGACATTTGCGATAATCACACCGATAACAGCACAAAAAATGCTGATAATCCAATACCTCATCGTCACTTTTGTGGAAGGCCACCCAATTGCTTCAAAGTGATGATGAAGGGGGGCAATGCGAAAAAGTTTTTCACCGGTCATTTTTCTATAGATTACTTGTATGACACTTGATGCTACGGTCACAACGAGTGGTAAACCAACGATCAAAAGCAGAGCTATACCATTGCCGTCTCCTAGTTTGTCAGTCATAAAAACAACCGCGGCTAAAGACAAGGTCAAAGCCATGGAACCCGTTTCTGTCATCCAAAAACGAGCCGGTGGCACATTGAACCACAAAAAAGCCATTATTCCACCAACCACCGTCGCGCAAAATACCGCTAATTGAAATTGTGATTGAATGACCGCGATACCGGCGTAGGCGGTGAAAATAGCCGCGAAGACGCCCCCGGATAGACCGTCGATACCGTCGATTATGCCACTGGCATAAAGTGTCAAAGTAAGCAGTATGAAAAATGGAATAATCAAAAATCCAAGTTCGAGTGTTCCGTCAAAAGGAATATTTACTCCTGTAACTCCAAGTTTGTGAAAAAACCACCAACCCACGTAACCGGAAAGGATAGTTACAATAAGCAGTCGAACGCTAAGTCTAAGGCCCTTGCCACCGTGAGTGACATCATAGAAATCATTTAAAAAACCGATCAACGCTCCCGCAATCAACATTACTACAGGGATCAGTGTTTGTGACCGACTCAAATAATCGAATTCCGCTAATGACGTTCCTGGAAATAGTGTTGATATAAAGGTTGTAATTAAAAGTGTTAGTAAAACACTTCCCCAAATAACAATGCCTCCCATGCGAGGTGTTTTGGTTTCTTCATCACCTTTAAGGCGATTGAATTCAACAGCTTCCCTGCCCCCTAGTGCCAGCTTGCCACCCTGTTTTTTCCAAACTTTGAATTTATAAAGAAAGTGGGTTACAACTGGTGTGATAATGATCCCAACAGCAAAAGAAATCAGAGCCGGTATAAGAATGTTTAAAAGTGTTGATCCCATATTGGTTTATTGTTGCGCCCCGACAGACTTTTGGACGGCCTTGACTAAGGTAAGAACATCGGTAAAACGACCGTTTCTTGAAGATCCTAAAACGGTGATTATGATCGGGCGATTTAAACCGGCATCGAAAGCGACGGTTAGATTTCCTCCCGCCAAATCTGTATAACCGGTTTTTGAGCCGATCATGTTGGGTATATCGAGAACCGCTTCGTTGGTATTAGAAATTTCGTGGTAGGCTCCTTCCGTATTGTATATTCTGGCGGTTGATTTTTGGGTGGGCGAGATTATTTCCGGGTGGTTGGTTATTATATATTCCATTAAGAATGACACGTCTTTCGCGCTACCAACCGACCCCGGTTTTGTCGTTGAAATATCTAAACCGGTTGTATTCCAAAATTGTAATGATTCTAGACCCAGTTCCTTGGCTCGGATATTCATCCCATCAACAAACTGAGAGGTTGGGTCATTGTCTCCCAATAGGGCTCCAACACTAGCAGCTAGAGCAAAAGCTGCGTCATTGGACGAAGAAATCAAAGCTAATTCTCGCAATTTCTCTGCTTCGAATTTTTCTCCGGCTACCAAACCGCTACTTCCCTCTTGCATGATGGCGCTTAGTGAAACTGAAGCTTCAGTATTTTCCTCTACCAGTTCGTAGGCTAGCAGAGTGGTCATTAATTTTGTTATTGAAGCCAACGGTAATTGCTCATCAGCATTTTTACTGTAAAGAGCGCGCTGTCCCTTTACGTCCCAGACATAGGCTGAAGATGCGAATATTTCAATTTCTTCCAATTTTTCCGGTACTATTGGTTCTTGGGTCACAAATGCCGATGCTACCGGAGTTTCCGGAGTTAATACCGGTTCTGTGTCGTTCTTCCCCCACAATAAACTACCAAACAGACCAAGTAAAATTACTCCCAAAATACCCAATTGGGCTATGATCGGGAACTTGTTTCTGGTGTTTATTTCATCGGTTTCGATGATGTAATCAATATCTTCACTCATGTTTCTGTCGTATCAAAAGTATCTATTACGTTCATAAATTCAGAGAATTGAGGAAGCTCATGTTTATTAGATACACCAAGGTGTTGTAACAAGGCGGGGCTGATACGAAATTGAAATCCATTACCAGTTATTGATTCACGGATTATAAGACCACGAGTCAATAAATTTCGCAAAATAAATGATGAGTTAACACCACGTATACGGTCAATCTCAACCCTGGCTATTGGTTCGCGGTAGAGAATGATTGCCAGTGTTTCAGCACCGGCTTTTCCTATGTCACCAGTTAGGTCTTGTCGGCGGAGTGTTTCAACAAACTCTGAAAGTTCTGAAGCGGTCGTGAGTTGGATTTCGGTTTCAGTTTCTATCAGTCTGGTCGCGCCGACTTCAAGTCGTGCTTTTAGTACTGCTATGGCGGTAGACAACTCCTCATTATTCACATCAAAAAGCTTAAGCAATTTCTTTTTATTTTGTGGCGCCACCTTATAAAAAAGCAACGCCTCAATGAGAACATCTAGAGACATGAAACCATACTAGCACAAAATATAGCCAATTTAAGCCGGTTGTTCACCAAATTCGTTGTTGATCAAGGTCGACCTTAAGTTGTTAATAGTATTTAGGAGTACCGCTTTTTTCCAATTCAAGATGGATATCGTCAAATCGGCTGATTTGGGTAACAATTATGTTGCCTTGTTTAAACAGCTCTAAAATTGCTAGAAAACTAACGATAGTGTTTTTATGCTCCGTTTCGTTGGCTTTCATGTCGAAAAAACTGATTTTTATTTGACGTTCAATGCGTTTTTGCAGATTAAGCATCATTTCTTCAAGTGATATCGTCGGACGTACTCTGGCAGTTGGTTTCGGCGTTGTTTTAGGTAGACTGCTTAAAACTCGGTAAAGAGCGCTTTGTAGTTCGGGAATGGTGCAATGTTCGTCCGGAGTGAAGAGAGGTTCTCGGGGTGGTACGTATTCCGGTTCGTACATCATTTTTTTACCAAAGTGAGACTGAATTTCCAACGAAGCATCACGATAGACTTGGTATCGTCTAAGCCTTTCTTCCAGATCTTCAATGCTGGAAGTCTCTTCTTCAGTGAGATCAAGGACAGGTAAAAGCGATTTTGATTTTATAAGAAGAAGGGTCGCTGCTAGTGACACGAACTGTGCCGTATTGGGTAGTGAAAGCTCCTGCATGGCGCTTACTGTTCGCATGTATTCATCTGTTACCGTTGCTAGTGAAATATCGTTAATCAAAAGTTTCCGTTTTTCGACAAGTTCAATGAGAAGCTCCAGAGGACCTTCAAAGTGTTCTGTTTTGATGGCAAATGCGCTCGTTTCGTTCACGAGGACATTTTATCATGACTCAGAAGTATAAAATCCTTCTTTCTTGAATTGTTCACTCATTACTTCGGCAAAACGTTTGATAGTAGGAAAGTTGTCGAGGTAAGGAAGCTTTATCCGGTCGTGTTGTTCTTTGGTTGTTTTTAAGTAATGTAAAGTCTTTCTTCCCGTCTCGTTATAGAGGTGGAAGACCGGCTCAATCTTATCGATCGCCTTTGCGAATTTTGCTTCAACTGTGGTTTGTTTGTCATACTCGTCAAGCGCTTCTCTGATTGCCTGTTGCATTATTTCTGGTAGCTTGACTATAACGTCTTCAGCGACAAAACGTTCGTTCTCCACCTCAGCCTTTGTCTTTTGGTATCCAATTTTATCGCCGGTGACAATTTCATCGATTTCATGATACTGGACCATGAGACGAATACGGTTAGCGTCTAGTTTTTCTTCAGTGTCTTCAAGGGGGAGAAAAAAGTCAATAAGACAATGCATACCAAAGATATGCTCCGCGTCTGATTCGGTGTGTTCCTCGTGATTTCGTTTGTGGTCATAGCGAATGATCCTTTTTAGTTCATATAGGATCTGAATTTTTTTGAGTTCAGATATTACAAAATCATTCGAATCAAAAATTTTTTGTCTGGTTTCTGTCAAGTTCACTCTGACAGTCTAGCAAAAACAAAAATACTTGTTAATGTTTGATTAACAGAGTTGTTGAAAGTGAAGTTAACCTCACGCTAAAGGTGGTTTTAATATTCCTCGACGAACTTTATTAACAGCCGTACCGGCTCCCCGGTTGCTCCCTTGGCTAACTTGTCATGAGGGATGCTGGACATACGTGGTGCTATATCAATATGTGCCCAAGGTTTTTTCTTTGGAGCAAAAAATGACAAAAATATCCCCCCTTCGATACATCCGGCATAGCGGGAAAAATTAACATCAATATTGCTGATGTCAGCCCTGTGACTTTTGAGCATAGTTTTGTACTCACACCAAAGCGGTAGTGGCCACGCCAAGTCACCAGTATCTTCACCGAGTGCTACGAGTTTTTCTTGTAGCTCAACATCTTTTGTTAGCACGGCCGAAGCATGCTGACCGAGGGCCACAATTGACGCTCCGGTTAACGTAGCGATATCGAGTATGACTCTTGGCGAATAGTATTTTTCGGCGTATGTCATAGCGTCAGCCAAGACCATCCTTCCTTCAGCGTCAGTATGGAGTATTTCAACAGTCTTTCCTGACATGCTGGTCGCAATATCACCTGCTCTCATGCTGTCGCCTGAAATTGAATTCTCTGCAGTCGCTATCACCGCTATGACATTTTTTTTAACACCCAGTTTTGCGATTGCCCGCATGGCGCCAATCACGGACGCTCCGCCAGACATATCAAGGTGCATATCATGCATGAACCCGCTCGGTTTGACATTAAGACCCCCACTGTCATAAGTGATACCTTTTCCTATGAGCGCGATCGGTGCTTCCTCTTTGCCCTTTTTTGTCTTGCCTCTTCCCCAATATTCCAAGACAATCAAACGGGGCTTGTCGGTAGCTCCTTTCCCGACAGCTTCCAAAAGACCCATTTTTTCTTTTTTAATACCTGTGAAATCAAGAATTTTTACAGTTACTCCGGTTCCTTTCATTACGTCCTTGGCTGTTTTTGCCAACAAGCTTGGTGTCATGTGTTCCCCGGTTGTGTTGGCTATGTCGCGGGTGGTGTTGATGGTGTCTCCGACGGTGAGTCCGGTCGAAAAGCTTCGCTTTTCGACCGGACTCACGATTCCGCAAACCAAAATTTCCCTCAATTCTTTCTCGATTCTTTTCTCAGTTTTATATTTCCTGAACTCATATTGAGCCAGTTGCAGGTTTTCTGCTAGGGTTCGAAAAAACCACGTATCGCCTTTTTCTTCAATTTCAGGACTACCCATAGGACCAACTTGAATAGCGATGTATTCAAGTTGGTGCGCTTTGGCTGATTGAACAATTGTCCGCACCAAAGTTCGGAAGCTTCTTGGAGTGGCTTTTTTTCTTTTCCCCGCTCCCATACGGTATTCGAGATGACCATCATCAGCTTCGACTAATCTGTGCCAACTCGGTTTGTCTTCTGTTAAGATAACCCGGCAATACTTTTTCGGAGTGTCAGATAAGGATTTATTGGTTGGTGTTATTTTAGTCATCTAAGTGTTTTTTAACTGATATACCCAATTCTATCAACTGTTCAATTTCAAGTGGTTTGGGAGCATTCATGACTGCAGTTTGTCCTCTTCTAGTCATTGGGAAAGCTTGTACTTCGCGCAGTGATTCCTCCCCGGTTAAATTCATAACGTTGCGTTCCACTCCAAGAGCGATACCACCGTGTGGGGGTGTCCCGTATCTAAATTCTTCAAGTATATGTCCGACCTTATCTTCGATTTGTTCGTCGGTATTACCCATTACTTTATATACGGCCTTGATAATTTCTCCTTTGTGAGCGCGGATACTTCCACCTCCGGCCTCAAATCCGTTGCATACTAAATCGTATTGAGAAGTTAGGATATTTTCGATATTTTCTCCTTTCATTAGATCCTCCAAAAACTCTTTTTTAGGCATCGAAAATGGGTTATGTGTGAAGGTCCATGTGCCCTTATCGGTTTTCTCGAAAAAGGGAAAATCCACCACCCAGGCATAAGCTAAAATTCGATTTTTCTTATCCTCTTCCGTTCGTAAATCGAATTTATCAGCCCCGTATTTAGCCATTGCTTCTTGATAAGTTATTACCGGAAAAGGTTTTTGTTTTATGGTGTAGCCCATTTTTTCAACCGCTGAAGTGACCATTTCTTCGATAACCTGCATAACATCTTCTCGTTCGACAAATGACATCTCGACGTCTATTTGAGTGTGTTCGTAACCTCGGTCAGCCCGCAAGTCTTCGTCGCGGATAGCCCGCGCAATCTGAACATATCGCTCGAAACCCGCGTTCATCAGAAGTTGTTTGTACTGCTGAGGTGATTGCGGGAGTGCGTAAAATTTCCCCGGGTTATGTCGACTGGGAACAACAAAATCGCGTGAACCCTCGGGAGTCGATTCGGTCAATAGTGGGGTTTCAATTTCCACAAAATCGCGTTCCATTAAAAAGTCACGGCAACGTTTTACAAATTCACTGCGAACCCTGATGTTTTTTTGCATCCTTTCGGTACGCAAATCGATAGAACGGTGTTTAAGACGCACTTCCTCATCCTTGCCAAGTGAATCTTCAGTTACGTCGTAGGGTGGCGTTTCAGCCTCGTTAATAATAGTAATGCCAGTTATTTCGAGCTCGATATCACCATTTGTAACCCCCTCTTTTACCATTTTTGCCGGTCGCTCGTTGACAACACCGGTCATGCAAACTACGTACTCCGGCTTTAAAGTCTTGGCAATTTCAAGCACGTCAGGTTTGCCAAAAACAACTCCCTGCACTATTCCTGACCGGTCTCGGATGTCGAAAAAAGCCATTTTACCTTGATTTCTTTCAACGTGAATCCAGCCTTTGATTTGAACTTCTTTCCCTTTTTGTTCACCAAGTGAACCAATTAGTGTTCTTTGCATAATTCTGTGCAGGATACAAAACGCCCCTGCAAATACATTAGTTAATTAATATATCCGCAGGGGCGATTCCTATCTTCTGGGATAAGTCGCGGTGCCACCCTACTTCCCCAGCCCTGCTTTTGAATGCTTACGTTTCAAAAGTAGGGCTGGGCTTGTTTAATCATTAAAAACCTCCACAGTGTCATCTGCTTCTACGGCTTTTATAGATTATAACGCAAGTTTTGTTTAGAGCACGTCCAAAAACCCTGTACAACCAAGCGGTATGATTGTGTAACGTTGCAACAGAGCAAGACCCATATTAACCCCAATATCCGAACACTTATTCTGCTAACTCGTCAGTCCCACTGGAGTGGTTTTTTTGATTCTAGCACACGTATGTTTTTTGAGTTCCCTAACCCATGTCTCTTTTGGTGTACGAAATCCAAGACACTTCATAAAGCGGGTACGCAGGTGCTGTTCTGCTTGCAAAATAACCTCTGGCGGTATCTGTGAAATATCACACCCTTTTGGTACAAACTCACGTATACGGCCATTTCGGTTCTCGACCGTACCTTTCTCGGCTGAGTTGTACGGGTGTGTGAGGTACACCACCGCTTCAACCAGAGCTGATAGTTCCTCGTGCTTCTGAAAGGACAGGTCGTTATCGAGAGTAATGCTTCTGACCGGTATACCACCAAGACATCCGGCAATGAGGTCATTTACGGTGAGTGTCGTCCTGTTTTTAGTATAAATGATAAAGGGATATCGCGTCTTGCGCTCTACGAGTACCAGGAGTGATCCGTATCCAGCTTTGCCACTCTCAATGAAATCACCTTCAAAATGACCGAATTCTAGTCGTTCATTGGCTTTTCTTGATCGCTTTTCAATACTAACCTTGGTGGTGTCACCAGCTGCTTTTGTTCCTCTCTTTGGTCCGCCTTTGCGCTTTACCCGTTTGCGATACAGATGGTGTTCAAGTGGGCCGCCATGACTAGAGCCTATGAAGTGGTAGATCGCCTTGGTACTTGCGTATTGTATGTGGGTATCTATTTCCCGCATCCTGCCTGATATACCTTCAGGTGACTGATCGTCTTCCAGTGCTTTAGTGACATACTCTTTCAATATTGGATTCATTGCCACTTTAAGACACTTTTGTTTCGCTTGTTTCCTGCGTCGGTCTGCTTTTTTCTGTGCCCTGTCCGCCCGGTAGATTCCTCTCACACTACCGAGTCTGATCTCTTCACTTATCGTGCTTGGAC
Organism: Candidatus Nomurabacteria bacterium; assembly: GCA_023898585.1. Taxonomy (GTDB): domain Bacteria; phylum Patescibacteriota; class Minisyncoccia; order Phycocordibacterales; family UBA918; genus OLB19. The sequence continues at coordinate 785,432 of CP060229.1, forward strand.
TGCGATCTAATGCTCGTGCTATCCACCGCACGCCTTGTTTCTTTTTGAGATAGCGCGCAATACTTCTTCGCTCACAATACTCTAAATGATTCATCATTGTTCATCTTAGAGTGTTCGGTTTCAAAGGTAAATTGGCAAGAGCATGTCTTCGAACTCACAATTTCAAGACGTCAAATCGAGGTATGTGAGACGTATATGGACATACGGTGAGCATACCGAGATGCAGACAACGCAGAAATTGGGGGTTTTGGAACATGCTCTAGTCAATTCCGATAGCTTTCCTTACTGTAGCAAGTGTCTTTGAAGATACCGATTTAGCTTTTTCAGCCCCGCTTTTGAGCACTTCTTTTACATCTTCATCGGTGATTAATGAGCGCTTTTCCCGTAATGGCGAGATAAATTTTTCAATATCGGCAATGAGTAGCTTTTTTGAATCTCCGTATCGGCCTCTATTTTCATCATAAATCGATTCAAGTTCCTTCTCTTGTCTAAAAAGTTTGTGAATAGCGTAGACATTTTCCGGCCTTTCTCCCTGCGAGTCGGTCACTATACTCATTACGGCTTTTTCAATCTCACTTGTAGTGCCGAAAAGTGGAATAGTGTTTTTGTAGCTCTTGCTCATTTTTTCCCCATCTGTCCCGGGAATAATCCCGACGCTTTTGAGAATCATTTCTTGTGGAGCTTTCAAAGTCTCACCAAATGTCCGGTTAAATTTTCCCACCGCTTCTCTCGTGTATTCTATGTGTTGGCGCTGATCTTCACCAACTGGGACGAGGTCGGTGTTGTACAAAACAATATCGGACGCCTGCAACATGGGGTATGTAAACAGTCCCACGTTTGGTTCCAATTCTTTAGCCAGTTTGTCTTTGTACGAATGAGCTTGCTGAAGAAACGGAACAGTCACCATACAGTTTAAAATCCACGCCAGTTCCATGTGGTCTTGATTGTCTGACTGACGGAAAATCACGACTTTATCAGGATCAAGTCCAACTGCCAAGTAATCCCGCACTATATTTAGTGTATTTCTTCTGAGTGACTCGGGGTCTCGAAGGCTCGTCAAAGCATGGTAATCGGCCACCATAAGATAACTCTCATAATTTTCGTAGATATCTAAAAAAGGTTTTAGAGCACCAAAATAATTACCAATATGTAAATTTCCTGATGGTTGCAAGCCTGTGAGCAGACGTTTTATTTCTGTAGACATAGAGCAATACTACCAGAAAAAATTCGAAGGACAATTTGACTTAAAGAGCTAGTGGTAGTTCTAGTGTAAATACCGAACCTTTGTTTTTTCCTTCGGAACTGGCAGTTATTTTTCCACCCATCGCTTCGGCCATTTTTAAAGCTACATACAAGCCGAGTCCCGTACCATTTACATTGACCGAATTGGCGTTTTCGGCTCTCTCGAATTTTTGGAAGATTGTCGCTTGGTCGGTTTTGCTTATTCCTATGCCGGTGTCAATTATATCGACGTAAATACGCTTTCTTTTAATATCGTCCCTAACCAAAACCTTAATCGTTCCTTTTTCTGTGTACTTGATGGAATTGTTTATCAAGTTTTGAATAATCTGAATAGTTTTACCAAGATCGGCGTTAACCACACCGCGACTGTTTAATTCAGTTCTGAAGATCAGTGCCAGACCATTTTTAACAGCGTCAGAACGTAAATCATCACATACATCCTCGGTCTTATCAGCAAGATTAAAATCAGTCAGATTGTATTTCATATTGCCTGATTCAATTCTAGAAACATTCAAATAATCTTCTATCGCAATAGCCATTAATTTTGATGACTCTTCAATCCTTTCAATCGGTTGTCGTGCTTTCGCGGAAATCTTTCCGTAACTACCTTCAAGCATCAAAGAAGCATAACCACGGATCGCTGTTAAAGGACTACGCAGTTGATGGGAAGCGATGGACACAAACTCTGATTTTTGTTTATCGAGTGCTTGTAGTCGCAAGTTGGCTTTTTCTAGTTTTTCTGCCGATTCTTCTATGGATTTGGAATACGTTCTCGATGTGTACGCTATAGCGAAGGTCAGTAGAGCGATTACGGCGACCAGGAATAAAATAAAGACGATAAAAGGTCTGAGCGTTTGAGTAGTTATTGTAAAAAAATCATCAGCCTTAATGTCCGTAGCTAAAATAGCAACCACGTTTCTCTCGTCATCGTATATGGGAGCATAACCGGTAAGGACCGTTCCGTATTCATCGGTGTACAACTCCACGCTTGTTAATGGTCCAAAATATGCATTAAAAGCTTCCGGTATGTCAACCGCTTCAGGGTATGGTTGACCCGGCCATTGTAGTTTGTCTGGCCCTTCGGGTTCAATTATTCCGTCTCTGTTAACATCCACAAGCCAAGTCCCCTCTTCTCCCGAATTAGCGTAGGGATTTATTGAGTCGGCGTCCGCGACAAACTCCATTTGTGTAGCGTCATTTTCCGTTTTACGGAAGATATACATGAAGACAACGTCATCATTGTCGTACTTTGCTCTGTTTAGGGTATTTACAACGCGAGCCCAGGCGGGATTTCTCCAGTCTCCCTCGACTCTGAGTTGGTCTAAGTCAGAGGCGGAAATACTGCTGGCCGCGGTGATAGAAATAGTCAACAATCTCTGTCTCAAGTTCTCCGTCAGTAGATCTACTGTCTGGTTGTATAGAATTCTAGAAGACAAGACGATGATTATTAGCGTAGCTACAAACACGAACATCCCAAACCACACCGGCCGTGTCGCTTGAGAAGCAAAAAAACTTTTTTTAATGTTCATTTTCTATAACATTCTACAACACATTACCTCATACATCGATTAACTTGTCCACGTGTCCTACTTCCACCTCCCACAAGAAAGGAATCAGTCTCGGTCCTCTGTCTTTGTTGAAAAGTAGCTTGTACAACGTCTTAAAGAAAACAAATTGATAAACCAAGTTTTCTTTTTTGGTGGAATTATCTTTTTTGGGTATTGCGTACACACTGTTTTTAAAATCCTCGTATTTAAATGTCTCTCTCTTTATAATCAACTCCTTCAGTTCCATTACTTGCTTGATTTCGCTCGGTGATAGATCGGTAATTGCTTCAATATTCGGCGAGTGTAACAGGGTGTGTACTTTTTCTTGATCGATTTTGATAAACTTCCGATCAGCGTTTATCTTATCGGTTTCTATAAAAAAATGTCTCCCTGTTTCGCGCCTATTGTTATCTTCTTCGCAAGATCGACAAATATTTTGTAGCTTTAAGATTTTCTCTACGTTTTTAGGAATAATTTTGGTTAATTTTTTTCTGTTCGAAATATGTTTTGCCAGAGTACCGTTTTTTTGCTTCTTGAGGATTAGGTGTTCGTAAATATCTCTTTGCGGTAATGTGGGCTTAGCTATGATTTTGCCGTTGATGCTTAGATTTGAAGCACCGATTCCATTGCCTCCGTACTGCTTTGTTCCTCTTTCCACACCTGGTTCGTGCAGATGTTTATTGTGTAGAAATGTTTCGTCCGTATGAAGAACTACATCATCAATTTTTTTATTTATTAGCCCTTTCACATACTCGCTTTCACCGTATAGTGTTATGTACATGGCGTGGTCTTGGTATTCTTTTGTCTCAAAGTAACTAGCTAGATTCTCGTCCTTTTCGTATTTTTGTATAAATAGTATGGGAGCGAACATTTCTTCATAATTTCCTCCTCGTGAAAGTGGTTTCTGTATTACAGTTGGTTCGACCACAGAACTGTAGGTTCTTATCACCCCGGGAGTATCTTTATGAAGGTAGTCTCTGTTTTTTACAAAAACAGATTGAACTCGGGGTAGGTCATCAGGATTGCTTATAGGACCGACTCTACAAGATTTATAGTCAAAATTTCCGGCATTAACTAACTTTAGTTTGTCTGTAAGTTTGTGCACAAAGTCCTCAAATATGTTTTCGTGCACCAATATCGAATTTGGTGCAGCACAGTCTTGTCCTTGATTATATAAGGTGAGAGTTAAGGTTGCGTCGACTGCTTTTGCAAGGTTCGTAGCATCAGCGACTATTATTGGGTTGTGTCCTGCTCCGTTGGTTATGAAAAGCGTTCTTTTGTCAAAAACCAATCTCAATTGCTCGGCGTGTTTGGGAGTTCCGGTAAAAATAACCGCTTCTGTGAGCGGAAGGGTTTCTCCGGTCGCTGGGTTTGATAACAAAACTGACCTTTCTTTGAGAAACTCCAGCCGGCCTTTCTCGGAAGCGTTGATGTTGGGGAATGTATTGGTAATGTCCAAGATCTTGAAAACTTTTGGCAGTAGATTTTTCGTACTCTCTGGTATTCTGAAGTGGACCGCACTCGACATAAGGGAAGGAATTATGACAAAACACGTAAAGGAATAGAGTGGCTGATTACGAGGTAGAAAAACCGTTATTTCGCCCACCCTGTAATCAAAATACTCTCTGTTTTCATGAAGGTTCTCAAGTAGATCCAGAGTTCTCCCGATTTCGTCATCGACCACTTCGAAACTTTCGTATTGAATCAGGACGTCTTTCAGTTTGTCCAGATTTAATCTGATTTTGTTTGCAAGCTCCTTAGCTGTTACATCAATTTCGTTGAATTGTATAGGTGAATACGCACTTTTCTTCATATTTAACATGTATATTCGCTCTCAATCAGCTTTTTTAATTAATAAAAAATATTTGTTTACACAAAATTATTGTACGAATTAGCCCTTAAATTTTATATAAATTTAAGAGCTAATTTATGTGACTGATTAATAATGTAACAAGGTGTGTATCACAGGTCGCGATAGGTTATGATTGTACCACGAAAGATTTAATTGCACCTGAACATCATATCTAAACCACGTACAGGATGACTAATGGCACCAATAGCCACCAGAAAAAATAAACTTCAGGGCCGAAAAGTAATTGCAGGGGTGTGCCCGGAGTAAGAAATTCAGAAACCGGCAAAACATGAAAACTGTAAATCATGACTATGATGGTTGCCCCGGTTGCTAGTAGTATTTTTTTACCCATGCTCTCGAAACGGTTTTCTCTGAATTCGCTTGGCATAATGCGATAAAAGAGCATGGTAGTAAGAAATGTTATGAAACAGAAGAATACTAATTTAGCTCCAGCTATAGATTGTTCAGTTTCAAGACCACCAAACAACTTGTCGTAGCCTGGGAACTCTATCGAAATAAGGAGAGCCAAATAAAGTCCCACCATTACGTTCATAATGGACTGTCGTCCCTTGAAGATTGAAAACATCAAGAATAATCCGAAAACCCCTAAAAAATATGCGATTTCGTATATGAAATTTAATATGTATCCCCAGTCCATGGCTTCATTATAGTGCACGACATCCTTTAAAGTGTAAATTTCTCCACTTTTCGTGTATAGATGTTGATTGATACATTGGGGATGAGAAACACCGGATCTATTTTCACATTTGTTCTATAGCATGTTTGGTCGCATCTTGTACGTGTTTAAACCTGTCACCCATCAGTTTTACTCCCCCGAACCACCTGGTGACACATATAACACAATCACTGACTTCTTCCTTCTGCATGACACGAAGTATAACCATACCGGCACCGACTTCCCCATCGTCTGACTTTGTCTCAAATATCGCCCCGTCTTTCGCTATTCTGGTGGCCCAAGTATTGTGATCTGCCTTGAGATACTTCTTATTCTCCTTCAAACGTCGAAGAAATCGTTTGATGTCGTTTCTGTCTCGTACCAGGCCCAGGCTCACAGAATAGCGACTGCCTCGGTCTTCTATTATGTTTTCAAACAGTACGAAATCCGTTCGGGGAATTTTCTTGTTTTCAAAGTCAAAGCGAGTGGCTTGTTGCGTCATGGATAAAAGGTGCTTTAATTAAATCTGGTTGCTTTCAGTGTTCTTGGAGGAAAGTTAAGTGAAAATGGAAATCGCCTTACCATTAAGTCTCATTTCGCTTTTACTCAGCGTTCTTCTTATCATGTTACTGTGGCGTAGTAAGGGCTGGAAAATGCTCATAGTAATCATGATCGTTCCGGTAACAATAACAGGGTATTTTATCTTCGAGACGGTGTCTGAACTTTGGGTGCTAAGCAGTTGGGAATGGAAGTAACGGTCTAGAAAAATAAATTTTTCTAGACCGTCCTTCGTAAGACATATGTTCTAAATACCCTCTTCTCTCAGTTCTTCTATCAACTTTTGCGCTTTGCGTGAAAGTTTTTTTGGTGTCTCGATAGAAACCTTCACCATAAAGTCTCCACGTCCCCTGTCCATTGGAACCCCCTTGTCTTTAATACGAATGAGTTCACCGTGCGTTATTCCAGATGGAATCTTGATACTAACCGGTCCGTCTAGGGTTTCTACTTTATAAGTAGCTCCGAGAAGTGCATCAGTGAGCTTGACTGGAAGCTTTGTGTTGAGAGTTGATCCCTCACGTCTGATTGTTTTATGCGGTTCGACATGAACTTTTATGTACATGTCTCCAGGTTGACCGCCGTGGGGTAAAGCTTCGCCTCTTCCGGTCATGCGGATTACTTCTCCGTTTTGTATTCCTGGAGGTACTTTAATGGTAATTTCTTCTTCTGTTCTCAACACACCAACTCCAACGCAGTGCGGACATTTCTCTTTAGGTATTTGTCCTGTACCGTAACAAGCTGAACATTCACGGACCGTGGTAAAACTTCCCATAATGCTTTGTCGGTTTTCACGAATTTTTCCCTGACCTCCACAGGTGCTACAAGATTCAGTCGCTGTTCCTTTCTTTGCTCCTTTTCCGTTGCAATAAGAACAGGAATTATTCTTTGTTACCAAGACTCTGCGTGTGACTCCAAAAATAGATTCTTCGAAATTCAAATTTATATCGATCGAGACATCGCGACCACGTTGTGTTTGTCGCTGTCCTCCTCCAAAACCGAAATTTTGAAAAATGTCGTTTAAGTCGAATTCAAAACCTTGTCCACCAAAACCACTGGCAAAATCATGAGCGTTGAAACCGCCAAACCCTCCACCTCCTTGTCCGCCGAAAGAGTGTCCGTATGTGTCGTACTCGGCTTTCTTTTTTTCATCTCCAAGAACAGCATAGGCTTCGGTTATTTCCTTGTACCTCTCCTCATCACCGGTTTTTTTGTCCGGATGATATTTGGCTGCCATTTGACGAAAAGCCTTCTTTACCTCTTCCTTGGAAGCTCCTTTTTGCAAACCCAGTGTTGCGTAATAATCTTTCATGTTGTGATTTTGATAAACATCATTGAGTAATGTTTTCTAAAAACTCAAAAATTTCATCATTTAATTAGTGTCTTTTTTGTCTTTTGAGTCAGTTTCGTCCGCCTCGTGTACGGTTGGTTTTTCGTCGGCACTGTCCCATGACCCTTCACTTTCTTTCTCTTCAGCCTTCTTCCCAGCCTCTTCGGTTGCTTTTTGCATGATCTCGCCAATTTTTTGTAAAGAAACTGACAGCTCTTCAGTAGTTTTTTTCAAGCCATCTCTGTCTTCCTTGTTTTTAGCTTCATTTACCAACTTAATCTTTTCGTTGATCTCAGTTTTAGTGTCTTCAGGGACATCTTTTTCATGATCCCGCAGGGCTTTTTCGGCTGTGTATACCATTTGCTCGGCGCTGTTTCTGGCTTCAATCAATTCCTTTTTCTTCTCGTCTTCACTGGCGTGTTCTTCGGCATCTTTTTTCATTCTCTCAATATCTTCTTCGGTAAGTCCCGAATTCGCCTCGATGCGAATTGATTGTTCCTTTCCGGTTGACTTGTCTTTTGCTGTTACGTTGAGCACACCGTTACTGTCAACATCAAAAGTCACTTCGATCTGAGGTACTCCCCGTGGAGCCGGTGGAATTCCGTCGAGTACAAATTTACCAAGTGATTTATTGTCGTTCGCCATTGGACGTTCTCCTTGAACAACATGTATTTCCGTGGAAGTTTGATTGTCCGCTGCAGTCGAAAAGACCTGCTGTTTTTTTGTCGGGATGTGGGTATTTTTTTCTATAAGTTTTGTGTTTACGCTACCCATAGTCTCTATTCCTAGAGAAAGAGGGATAACGTCTACAAGGGTAATGTCTTGTACGTCACCTTGGAATATTCCGGCCTGAATCGCTGCTCCGAGGGCTACCACTTCATCAGGATTTATAGTGCGGTTGGGTTCTTTTCCGAAGAGTGCTTTAACGGCGTTTTGTATGGCCGGCATTCTCGTTTGGCCACCAACAAGAATCACCTCGTCGATCTCGTCTTTCTTTAGGCCTGAAGCTTCGAGTGCTCGTTTGGTGATTTCAATGGATTTGTCTACATAATCGTGAGCAATTTCTTCGAGTTTGGCACGGGTTAGTTTGATATCCATGTGTAAAGGTCCGTCTGAGCCCTGCGAAATGAAAGGTATGTTGATGTTAGTTTCGTTGGTTGAAGAGAGCTCCAGCTTGGCTTTCTCGGCCGATTCGTCGAGTCTTTGTAGAGCAAGCTTGTCTTTGCCAAGATCAACACCGTTTGAGGCTTTGAATTGGTCAATCAAGAAACGGACTATTCCTTGATCGATGTCACGTCCACCCATGTGAGCGTCCCCGTCCGTTGATTGTACTTCAACAACATCATCCCCTACCTCAAGTACTGTGATGTCAAAAGTTCCTCCGCCAAAATCATAAACGACAATTTTCTCGTCTTTCTTTTTATTGAAACCGTAAGCTAATGCCGCTGCGGTAGGCTCGTTGATGATTCTCTTAACTTCCAGTCCGGCAATTTTACCCGCGTCTTGCGTAGCTTTTCGTTGTGAGTCATTGAAATAAGCCGGCACGGTAATGACAGCTTCCGTAATTTTTTCTCCCAATTTAGCTTCGGCGTCTGCTTTCAGTTTAGCGAGAATCATGGCTGACACTTCTTCGGGGCGGTAGTCTTTTCCACCCATTACAACTACCGCACCTCCGTCACTTCCCTTTTTTATTTCGTAAGAAACTATAGATTTGTCTTTCTGAACAACTTCCTCATCGAAGTTGTGACCCATAAATCGTTTAATGCCGTAAATGGTGTTGGTAGGGTTAGTCACCGCCTGTCTCTTAGCAATTTGTCCAACTAAACGTTCGTTGGTTTTCGATATTGCTACGATTGACGGCGTGGTCCTTGCTCCTTCAGAATTTTCAACAATAACCGGTTCACCGGCTTCTATGATAGCCATCGCTGAATTAGTTGTTCCAAGATCAATACCAAGTATTTTAGCCATATTATATTTTTCAGTTACTCATTATTCATTAAATGTTCCGGTAATAACACGAGCCGGTCTTATTACTTCCGTGTCGGTCCCGTGTGTCATCTCGTACCCACTTTGTACGACAGATAGGATGACATCTTTCATTTTTTCATCCTCCACATTTTCAGTTCCTATTGCTTCGTGTCTGTGCGGATTAAAATGCTCCCCTTTCGGATTTATCGATTCCACCCCGTAAGATTCAAGTATTTTCAACAATTGGTTGTTAATACCTTCTATTCCTGTTCGCCAAACCTTGTCGGCCTTTTCCCAGACCTCAGTGTTACTCATTGCCATTTGGAAACTGTCGCAAAGTGGCAACATTTCCATAACGTGTTGCTTTCGGTAATAGGCTCTATCTCTGACTCTTTCTTCTTCCAGTCTTTTTCTGGCATTAAGGAAATCCGCCTTTGCCCGCTGTGAATCTTCAAGTATTTGTTTTTTTTCTTTTTCACAATGAGCCAGCTTGTCTCGCAGTTTCTTCAATTTGTCTCCGGTTTCCTCCTCGATGTCAATTATTTCGGAATCCTCCTTTTTCATTTGTTGTTCCTCGTCGGTGACTTCTAAATCCACCTCATCGTTTTCTTTATCCATATTCACCATACGAGTGCATTATAAATGGAAATATGAGCTATGTCAAAATTTTTCATTTGCATCTGCCGACACTTTCTGCTACTATCACTCGGCATGAATATTATCCAATCAGTACTGCCCGTACTGCCTGTCATTCAGATAATTCTCTCCATTCTTCTCGTCGCTGCGATTCTTTTGCAACAACGTGGTTCCAGTCTGGGAGGAGCATTTGGAAGCGACAATTTCAGTTCAGCCTTTCATAAGCGTCGTGGAGCGGAGCTTTTCTTGTTTAAATTTTCAATCGGTATTGCAATTCTTTTTGTAATTTCAGCCTTCCTAAATATCCTCGCGTAACAAAAAAGTGGCTACCAAACTGTCGCTTGATTTACTTTGCTCATTTTGTTGTGTGTCCTTAAGTCTTAAAGGCACGAATATATAAGTCCGAAGACTTAATAGCTGTAAAATAATTTTTAAATACAATCTACCTTATTAATAAATGTTTTTGTACACAGAATATGGAATCTTCAACAGAATCTTCTCCTAGATTGATAGATCGTTTTATGGATCGAATAGAATCAGTGCCAGGAAGCGATAAGTTATTGCTCAGAGTTGCTTTCTTTGCCATTATCGGAACGGGTGTCTGGTTGATCCTGACAATAAATCAGCAATATACTGAAAACACACCCACTAGAGGCGGTTCAATTGTTGAAGGTATCATCGGAACCCCCAGATTTATAAATCCTGCTCTCGCCTCAACCAGGGCTGATCAAGATGTGACCGCTTTAATCTACAATGGCCTCATGAAGATAGCTTCCGACGGCACGTTGGTTAATGATGTCGCTGAATCAGTGAATGTCTCTGAAGACGGTTTGACATACAACATCACTCTTAATAAAAATATTGAGTTTCATGACGGTACCCCACTAACAGCCAAGGACGTTGCTTTTACTATCAGATTGATTCAAAACCCCGATCTGAAAAGTCCGCTTAGAGGTAATTGGAATGATGTGGTGGTGGAAGAGTTGGGAGAATATGAATTAAACATCGTTTTGGATGAGGCGTATGCCCCGTTCATTGAGAATTTCACCCTTGGTATAATGCCGTCACACGCTTGGAGTGATTTACCGATAGAACAACTCCCTTTCAGCCAGTTAAATACCGAACCCATCGGATCCGGCCCTTTTTCACTGACTTCAGCCAAGCGCGATACTTCCGGTTTGATAAATCACTACACGCTTTCCGCTTTCAGAAGAAACGATCTTAATTCCAAAATAGATACTTTAGAATTGGTCTTCTTTCAGAATGAAGAAAAGCTACTCTCAGCTTTGAGAAGTAAGGAAGTCGATTCAACCGCTTATGTCTCACCTTCTCGCATCAAAGAATTAACAGACGATGGTTTTCAGCTTGTCGAACAAGCGTTGCCGAGAAGCTTCGGCATCTTTCTGAATCAGAATCATTCAGTAGCTTTACGCGACAAAAAGGTGCGTGAGGCATTGACGACAGCTATAAATCGCGATGAACTGATAGCAAAATCGTTATTTGGATATGGTGTCCCCATTGCTGGACCTATCGCAATCGCGCAACCTGATATAGAATCCGAGGACGACATAGAAGGTACGGTCACTCAAGTCTCCCGAGAAAAAGAACAAGAACAAGCAAAAGAGATTCTTCGTGGGGCCGGATGGAAGCTTAATGAGGTGGGTATTTGGCAAAAGGAAATCGATAAACAGCCGGTTACTCTCAGTATTGTTTTGAGAACGAGTAATTCCGACCTTTTTGTGTCTTTGGTTGATGTTATAGCCGAACAATGGAGAGAGATTGGTGTTGAAGTGGTGGTGGAACAATTTGAGCAAACAGGGTTGATTCAATCTGTCATCCGTCCTAGAGATTTTCAAGCGTTACTTTTTGGGCTGGACATGAGTCGATCGTATGATTTGTACCCTTTTTGGCATTCTTCGCAACAAGATGATCCGGGTCTTAATATCGCTCAGTACGCCAACGTAAACGTTGACGATCTCTTGGAAACCGCTCGAATCGAGCAATCTGAATCTGTCAGACACGAAACACTAATAGAGGCTGGCGAAATCATCGCCGAGGAAAGTCCCGCCATATTCCTTTTCCAACCAACACTTACCTACGTAGTCAGCAGTGATGTTACGGTCGTTGAGGTTAATAATCCGGGTCGACCATCAGACAGGTTTAGCAATGTTTCAGAATGGCATACCGAAAGTGATTTTCTTTGGCCAATCTTTAGGGACGATGCTGTGCAATGAAACAACAACATATTTATATTAAAAATTATTCAGATTTTACTTTATGAACTCAACTGAAAATTCAAACAAGAATAGAAACTACTCGAACAAAGAAGGAAGCAATAGTCGTCACCGGCACGGCAGATATCCAAGACGGGTATCGACAACAAGCAGTAACACAACCAGTCAGGCTAGGTCAAACGCCACATATCGTCGTGGTCAGCCAACAGACCAAACGGATGGTAAACCGAGAGCCGGTGTAACGGGTGGGAGAAGTCGTGGCTATCACAAAAATAGACTAAATCCGGGAACAAATCCAGCGCGAAAGAACGGGAGGAGCAGACGTAATAGTCAGTACCGCAGGCGTTCCAATACCGCTCCAGTCCTTACTCACAGACTCGATATCTCCGATAACAAATCACCGGTCATCCCGGAAGTTCTTGACGAAGATATCGTTCGGATTATTCCCGTTTCTGGAGTGGAAGAGATTGGTAGGAATATGAACATAATTGAGACTAAGGATGACATTATTGTTATTGACGCTGGTTTTCAGTTTGTCAGCGAGGAAAGCAACGCACCGGGAATAAATTATATATTGCCCAACACGCAGTATTTAGAGGAAAGAAAAGACAAAATTCGAGCCTTGGTTGTAACTCACGGTCACCTCGATCATATTGGAGGAATTCCGTTCATTATGGAAAGAATTGGCAATCCCCCCATTTATACTCAATATTTGACGTCATTAATGATTTTGAAGCGACAAGAGGAATTCCCGCACATGGATCCTATCAATATGAACGTTATAAAAGAAGGAGAAAGTTTTACGGTGGGAAAAACCAAAATTAAAACTTTCCCCGTCACTCATTCCATTCCTGATGCTATGGGTCTCGAGATCGAAACAAAACACGGCGACATTGTCGTAACCGGCGACATAAAACTTATCCATGAAGACGGCGAGGTAGTGGTTGAAGAGAGGTCTTCCTGGGAAAAAGTCGGTGAAAACAAAAATTTAGCTCTTCTTTGTGATTCAACCAATGCCGACAGACAAGGTTTTTCCGCTTCCGAAGGGTTGGTGTTCGATACTTTGGAAAGCATTATCAAGAACACAAAAGGACGTCTGATAATCGGTACTTTTGCGTCGCAATTCGACCGCTTAACGAATGTTATTAGGGTCTGTGAAGAGATGAACAAAAAGGTTGTGATGGAAGGTAGGAGTATAAAAACCAATATCGAAATTGCAATTCAGGCCAAGTTAATGGAAGTTAAACCGACCACTTTTATCAACGCCGGTGATATTCCTGACTACCCTGCTGACAAAATAGTGATCCTTTCAACCGGAGCTCAGGGTGAGCAATTTGCTGCGCTTATGCGTATGGCCACCGATAAACACAAGTTTATCACTTTAACAGAGAGAGACACTATCGTACTTTCGTCGTCTGTTATTCCAGGAAATGAAATTGCTGTTCAAAAACTCAAGGACAATATTTACCGAAAGAATGTCAAAGTTATCAATTATCAAGGTTCTCACGTTCACTCATCGGGACATGGTAATGCCGGTGAGCTAGTTTGGGTACATCAGGCGGTTAAACCTAAATTCCTCATCCCTGTCCATGGTCACCACTACCACCTTAAGAATCACATGTGGGCTGCTGTTGAAAACGGTTTTCCTAGAGAAAATGTCGCTGTCCCTGACAATGGAACAATCATTGATATAAAAAATGGTGAAGAAATGAAAGTTCTCCCCATGAAAATTCCCACCGAACTCATGATGGTGGATGGTTTTACGGTCGGAACTAAGCAGGAGGTGGTACTAAGAGATCGACTCAGTCTCGCTGAGGACGGCATGTTTGTAATTATTGCCACCGTTAACAACAAGAACGGCAAACTAAGAAAATCTCCGGATATTATTTCCAGGGGTTTTGTCTACTTGCGAGAAAACCAACAACTATTGTCTGAGGCACGCGTTTTGATTAAGAAGACAGTGGAAAAACAGACAGAGCACATGCATCCATTGGATTTGGAATTAGTTAAAGATGAATTAGCGGATGTAGTGAGTGGATTCCTGCTCCAAAAAACACAAAAAAATCCGATGGTGATTCCCGTGTTGATTGGGATATAAGCCTGAACACCGCTTGCATACACTTAACAGTTTCATCACTGCTCAAATATTTCTTCTTCTGATTATTGACAGTCTACCTTGAACATCGTATTGTTACGCGGTTCTTTTAGCTGTGGATTAGGAGGTGGTACATTGATCAAATTACTTTTTATTGCTCCCTTCATCGCGACGTTTTACTCGATTTGGCCGGTTACGATCACCAAGACAGGAATGAGCGCTGTATGGGGCGGTTTTCTCGCGATGTTCGGAACCACTATCGTTATTCTCGGGTACGGGCTCACTAAAGGCAGTTTTATTACCGTGCCTACCAAAACGAGTATAGTTGTAATGCTGGTTGCTGGTGCAATTAACGGTGTGGGTATTATTCTGCACTCCAACATCATGACAGACCCATCTGTGAGAAAAGTCATTTTTCAGCCCTCATTGGCGGTGGGGATGGTGATTACTTCAGCGGTAGTTGCCTGGCTAATCCTTCGGGAACCTATCAATATCAAACAAGTGTTATGGTTCTTGGGTGCCATGGTATGCATTGTTATGGCAACGATTCAGAAGTGATCATACACTTAATCTTAGAAGTAAAGGGTCGAATCCGGTCACCAAGCGAAAGTCGCTTCGGTGACTTTTGCTTTTATATCGAGAAAAAAATAACAAACCTAATTGTGAAAAACATAATTTCAATTTAATGAAATCATGTATACTGTTAAGTAATGTCACGTTCTTCCACTACGCTAAAGCGAGAAGCTACTTTGAGCAAGACCGCTAAAAAAGTTAAGACGGTTAAGAAAGTCGCTAAAAAAGCCGTCCGAAAAAAGCCTGTAAAAAGTAAGAAAAATGAATCCATTAAGGCTATCAGTATCAAACAAATTGCCAGCCAAATCAAACCAACGGTCACTATAAAGCGCAATCCACTCGGTCACCTTCTGATGGAAAAGATGTTTCGTGAGGCTGGCTTTCGCGGGGGTATATCCACCGATAAAAAACTTCTCGATGCCTACAGCACAGATGAAAGTATTTTTTCAGTCAGACCGCAAGTTGTGGTTCAGCCTAAAAATCGGGGAGATGTTGAAATAGCCACCAAGGTAATCGCCGAGCAAACCAAGCGCTTCACTTCCCTTTCGTTAACGCCAAGAGCAGCTGGAACCGGTTTGGGCGGTGGCTCGCTCACCGACTCGGTGGTCATAGATGTGTGTGCTCATCTCAACAAAATAGGAGAGGTGGTTGAAAAGAAAGGAAAAATAACTTTCACGTGCGAGCCCGGAGCGATGTGGCGTGATGTAGAAAAAAAATTAAAGAAGCATAATGCCTATCTCCCGCCTTACCCTGCTTCAAAAGATATATGCAGTGTTGGAGGTTCGGTCGCGAACAACGCCGCCGGCCCCGATTCTCTTCGCTACGGACATTGTGCTGATTGGGTTGAATCAATTGATGTTGTGCTTCATGATGGTCACACCTACACGATCAAACCTCTCACCCTTCGCGAGTACAAAATATTGATAAAGCAAGATCATGGACACTCTAGAATAGCGAAAGAAATTTTCGACTTGATAAGTAAAAATGAAAAAGAAATCAAGAAGAATAAACCAGAAACAGCAAAAAACACTGCCGGTTACCCACTTTGGAGCGTGATGCCGGAAGGGGTGGCTAAATTTAAAAAAGGTATTGGGACGTTTGATCTGACAAAATTGATCTCGGGAAGTCAAGGAACGATTGGAATCATCACCAGTTTAACTATGCGTGCCGAGCCAATACCAAGTGATACCACTCTCATCGCTGTGTCAATTTTTGATCTCGAAAATGTTGCTGATAGCATTGTTAAATTACTCAAATACAATCCATTAAACGTAGAAATATTCGACGCTCTCACCTTCGATCTCGCTCTTCGTAATCCCGGTTTTTTCAAAAATCGCATCAGTAAATCAATTTACTATCGGGTAATGTTTTCACTATACACAACCTACCACGTACGGTTTCGGCGTAAGATTCCGGAATTTACGATACTGGTGACAGTAGACAAAGAAACTGCCAGTGAACACCAACCGGAAGTCATTGCAAAAGAAATAAGCGGGCAGAAGATTAAAGCACGAGTAGTAAAGAGTTCTATTGAATCTGAAATGTACTGGCAAGTACGGCGTGGTAGTTATACTCTTTCAAAAATGCAAGATCCTACTAAGCGACCGGCTGCATTCCTTGAAGATATGGCGGTTCCGCCTGAAAACCTATCTAAGTTTTTTGTCCAAATTAAAAGACTGCTGAGAGAATTTAATGTGACAGCTGCCATTCATGGTCATGGAGGAAATGGTCATCTTCACTTCTATCCCCTTCTAGATTTTACCAACAAGACTACTCCTGTTCTGGTAGAAAAGATGGCGGATAAATTTTTTGAGACAGCTGTAAAGTTCAAGGGTAATATTTGTGGTGAGCACAATGACGGTATTATACGAACTCCTCACTTGAGCAAGATTTTCTCAAAGAAAATGCTAGACATCTTCAAACAAGCAGAGCATATATTTGATCCCGATGACATTTTCAACCCCGGGAAAAAAGTAAATCCCCGTTTCGACATCAAGGAGACAATGCGGACTAATAATTAGTATCGCCACATAATAGAGAGGTACAAGCGCGCCGTAAAGGCGTCGCTTTTGTAATTATACCATCCCCAATTAACCATCCAACAAACAGGTCATAATTTCGGCTACAAAACGTAGCTTCGTCCTTGTCTTATCTCGATAAAACTCGGACTCCAGCTACATTTTTCGCTCTAAATTCTGCCCTGTTTTAATGTTGGAGCGCTAATTGGGGATGGTATTAATCGCCCCCGTCTCCACCTCCGTCACCGCTTGCACCAGCACTATCAAGCCAGTCAAAGCCTGTGTCGTCATCTTTTTCCTTTACTGATCGAACAGACATATCTTCATCTGCAGACCATGTCCCGCCGGAAGTTGGAGACTGCTCTTTTTTACTTTTCCTCCTAAAAAATCTAGAGATAATGTTCATGTTTATATATGACACAGGATATCACATTTATAATTTTATCAGTCCACTAGACCCTTTCCACTGATACTTTTTTCTGTTATAAATAAAGCCGAATTTGAGATTTTGTATTCCATGAATTCATTTCGTTCATATGGCCCTATCGTCTAACGGCTAGGACAGCAGGTTCTCATCCTGCAAATCGGGGTTCGATTCCCCGTAGGGTCACAAAACGAGACTTCGTCTCTAGATAACGAGCGCGGCGAAGCCGCGCGAGCAGAAGCCAGAGGAAACATAGCCCTACGCTCCGCCACCAAACCAAAGGGTGACGGGACGGAAAAGCGCGCGGATTTGTCACGAACCAATGGGTTCGTTCCAACTTTTTTGACGAATGAAGCAATTTCAGGGAAATTGCTGGATGAGGATAAAAAGGTGGCTTGTTTCGTATCTAAAATCCACTCCCGCAGGGGTTCGACCCAATTATTTCCTTGGTGTGCAAAATCTTTCTTTTTCTCCTTCAAAGCAAGGGTGGCACGCATGATCTCGTCTTTTTTCTTGGTGTATATCTCTCGCGGTACGTCGCCATCAAGATATGCACCGACTAACTTATCCATGAGTGCCTCGCTGGCTTTGATACTATCGGAAAGATTTTGGACACCACTTTGAGATGAGTGTTTTTCTTCTTGCTCCCACTCAGCAACCCTGGTGAGCATGTAATCGGTGTACGCATCGCAAAGCGAAATTGTTTGAAGCTGTTCCTTTAATTGGTCGGCGAGAACGTCCTCGCGCACGTATCCTTGGGAGCATGTTCCTTTCTTTTTAGTACAACGATAATATCTATACTTTCCTCCGCATTTGCCAGTAGCCCACTGTGCAGTAAACATGCTCCCACACTCTCCGCACGCAAAAATGCCCACAAACGGAAAGTCATGCTTGGCCTTCCGTTTGCGAGGACGTTCTCTTGCCGACAATACTTTTTGCACAGCTTCAAACAATTTCGGGGAAATAATTGGCGCAAAGCTTCCGTCAAACCATTCGTCATGATGACAAACAAATCCGAGATAGGCGCGGTTCGTCAACATGCGTTTTATGGAAGCTTTGCCAAGTGGCGTTCCTTTGCCAGTCGTTACACCGTGAAGCGCCAGAAAGTCGGCGAGCGAAACCAATCCATGCTCACCTTTGGCGTATTCCTCAAATGCTTTCACAATAATCTTGCTATGCACTGGATGCGGTTCGATATTCCTCGTACGCGGATTATTCACATAGCCAAAGGGAGCTTTGGTGAGCCACTCGCCTCGCCGAACTTTCTGGCGCATCCCTCGCTTCACATTCTGCGTTAGATTGTCTGAATAATATTTAGATTGACCGAACGCCACTTGCAACATAAAGAGCCCTTGCGGGGTGGGTTCAAACCAAAATGTTGGAAAGCGCAAAGACGCAATTTTCTCAGTATCAACTGCATACACAATACGACCACCATCTATACTATTGCGTGCCAGTCTATCGGGATGCCACGCTAAAATACCCACACCATCCAAAGAGTCAATTTGCTCCATCATCTTACTAAATACTGGACGTCCGGGTGTCTTTGCACTTTTTGACTCTTGAAACTCCGCTAGGATTTCAAGATTTTCTTTACGCGCAAACTCTCTCATTTCAAAAAGCTGCGATTCGATAGACATAACTTGCTTATCGTCATCTTCTGTCGATTTGCGAGCGTATAGAAAATATTTTGGTTTGAACATACAAATGATTTTAGACACGAAACAAGGACAAAACCGCGTGCTTTTCCGTCCCGTCACCCTTTGGTTTGGTGGCGGAGCGTAGGGCTATGTTTCCTCTGGCTTCTGCTCGCGCGGCTTCGCCGCGCTCGTTATCTAGAGACGAAGTCTCGTTTTGTGAAGAAATACTAACCCTTGCGCGAACTTACTTTGAACAGAACTAGCAACGCGCGGAGCGCGTGGTGGCTTTGTACTTCTGCGTACGCATTCGGGTGCGTGGTGATACGCCTCGGGGCGCGCTCGTACCTCGCACGCAGCAACCCTAAAAATTTCCTTACCTTTCTAAAAGCGGAAGGGGGTGCAGGGGGAAGCCGCCAAAAAGAAGAAAGGAAATTTTTGGGTGTTGCGAGTCAATGGCACACAGGTTCAGTTTACCACTATATCGGAAATATGAATATTGCTTTTCCAGATACATACTTCTATAATGAAAAGGTTGCTTCATAGCAAAGAGTACAGAGATTTTACAGAGCGTCTTAAGACTGCTCGACTCGAATCTGGTCTCACGCAGGTACAAGTTGCTAAAAAACTCAAGCGCCCACAGTCTTACGTTTCTAATATTGAATCAGGGCAGCAAAGGGTTGACGTTGTGGAGTTACATAAATTTGCGAAGCTGTATAATAAGAATATTACTTGGTTTATAAACTAAAATTTTATAGGTATGAAAAACTTTAACTTTGGAATGGGGGGGGTAGCAGTAGTATTCTTAACATTTCTTTTCATACCAACAACTTTTGCATTTGCGGCTGATTATTATATGAGGGCAGACGGGTCAGCAGCAAATAAAGCAGCGGCCACTTCATGTGATGATGCTTCAACAGCAATGAGTGTCACTACTCACAACTCAGAAACTTTCTCTGCTGGTGACACTATCTACATTTGCGGTAATGGAGGGACTTTTACAACTGAGTTAATTAACCCTTCCTCAGGTACTTCTGGGTCACCCATTTCGTATATTGGAACTAGTACTCCAACTTGGAGCATGACTTCACGAAATTGGTATACTAACGGTAAAGATCATCTAGTCATCGACGGTATTACGCTTAATAACACGTCATCAGGTTATTCGATTCAGATGACAACAACGGATAACTCGACTTTGAGGAATATTACGTCTACTGCTCCGAGCGGTATTTACGTACAAACTTGTGTTGCGCCGGTTCTTGAAAACATTACTTCAACAGCAAGTACATTCGACGGTATTCGAGTCGCTGGAACCAGCGCTACTATCACTAATCCCACGATTATTTCAGCAGGGAGGTACGGCATTTATCTAGAATCTATAAACGGAGTGACCATCACAGGAGGATCAATTTCAGACACGACCTTTGAAGGCATCAGAGTTACCAATGCGAACGATTCAGTAGTCACGATAGATGGAACGACTTTGGAAGACGTAGGGTTAAATGGAGGTGCAACAAGTGCGGGTATCTACTACAGTGGGGCAGGTGTCACTGGGGTTGATCTAACGATAGATGACATAACAATAACTGGCGCTCTCGGCTTAGGAGGTATCTACCTTACTACAGCTCCATTTGAGACGAACAGAGCAAGTATCTCAAACGTAACTATTACGGAATCTGCTCACGGGTTACGAGCCACCAGCACTAATAATATTGATATTTCCGACTCTACTTTTTCTAATAACACCTCTGATGGTATTTTCTTTGAAGGAACAAGTAGTGGAATGGTGATTTCTGACGTCACGGTTGGAGATAACGGTAGAGACGGTATTTCATTTGGTGATGGAGTAACAAATGGAACCGTTAAATACAGTGAGATATATGGGAATGGTCAGACAGATACTGTCTCAAACGGAGACGGCATAACTTCCCATACAGGTTCAACAGGATTCACTTTCCACAACAATCTCATTTGGGGTAATAGAAACGCTGGTTTTGCTCTGGTTTCAGACTCAGCGGCAGATATCTATAACAACACTGTTTATTTCAACGGCGACTCGACAAGTGTCAATATGGGTGTTCGGGGAGGATTCTATAACTCAGGAACAGGTGGAGTTTTTGATGTAAGAAACAATATCTTCTTCGGCAATTATCCTTATGAAGTTCAAGTAGAACAGAACTCAGCCTACCTAGCGTCCACATTCGATTACAACCAATACTACCACGTCGGAAATAATACTGTTGAAGCGAACTTCGCGGACATAGATGCAGGAGCGATAAGTTGGGCGACGTATAGTGCAAGTAACGAAAGCAACTCAAATTATGGAGATCCTCAATTATCAAGTCCCACCACAAGTTTCGCTTTACTCTCTTCTTCCCCTGCAATCAACGGCGGTGTTGATGTCGGTCTAACAGATGATTATGTTAAAAATTTAATTATTGGATCCCCTGACATAGGAGCATACGAGTATCAATGGATAGAACCTACTTCTGCTTTTACATCATCGGCTTCTAATCTTGCTGTAATATTCACTGACACTTCAAGTGATTCTGATGGTTCCATAGCTTCATGGAGTTGGAATTTCGGGGACGGTAACACCTCTGCTTCTCAGAATCCATCTCATACATATACTACTGCTGGTTCCTACGATGCAGCTCTCACTGTTACTGATAATCACGGGGCAACTGACACATCAACAAGTACAATCACTGTATCTGAGGGCTCAAGTTCAAGCGGCGGGTCTTCTGGAACTCGTACAAGTCGTCAAACTACTCAAGAACCTACCGAACGTGCGGCACTATTGGCTCGCATATCAGAACTACAAACACTTCTTAAAGAGCTTAAACTAAGACAAACGGGTGCAAGTTCATCGTGTACTTTTATCCGCAACCTTCAACTCCACAGTGTCGGAAGTGATGTTCTCTGTTTGCAACAGTACTTAAATAGCAATGGCTTCATAGTTTCAAGTACTGGTGCTGGATCAATAGGACTTGAGACTTCCTACTTTGGAAATGCAACCCTAACTGCCCTAATTCGCTTTCAGAACGCCCATGTAGCCGAAATTTTGACCCCTGTTGGACTTACAAGTGGAACTGGCTACTTTGGACCAAGCACACGAGCATACATAAACGCCAATTAAAAATTGAGCGAACACCCACCTGCACCGAGCAGGCGGCGCGAGCGAATGCGAGTGTGCCTATGCGAGATATTGGTTGGGTTTGTGAGCGGTGGTTGATAGTACCCAGCATACTCCAACGCGCGAAGCGCCTCGGGCGTCACAAGACCGTAAAAAAGCGACATGAAAATCTCTCAAGTAGATGGAGATTTGAATGAGCTTTTTGAAAGGTCGTAGTGACGAGCAAACCAAAAATTTCCTTTCTTCTTTTTGGCGGCTTCCCCCTGCACCCCCTTCCGCTTTTAGAAAGGTAAGGAAATTTTTAGGGTTGCTGCGTGCGAGGTACGAGCGCGCCCCGAGGCGTATCACCACGCACCCGAATGCGTACGCAGAAGTACAAAGCCACCACGCGCTCCGCGCGTTGCTAGTTCTGTTCAAAGTAAGTTCGCGCAAGGGTTAGTATTTCTTCACAAATAGCAGACATACGGTCGTCAAAGGCATCAAATCCCTTTTTGACCTTATATACCAACGTATCTTGAGCGATAAAAAGTTCTGAAAAAATAACTTTTACAATCCTCTCTTTTTCGTGTGGATTGGCAAAATCGTAAACAGGCACAACGTTTTTTAGGAGTTCTGAAAGTGTCACCACATCTTTCATCAATTCACGCATCGCTACGTCAGACACTTCTTCATCTGTCTTGAGTTGCTTCAAGTCAGTTTCAAGTTTCTGTTCTTCATCCATAAACGTTTCAGGTGTATAGACACCGCTCTGTAGCAGAGACAGTCGATTAGAACGTAGGTATGCCATATTCTCACGTATCTTCTTCTTTTTACGCTCAACCACGTTGAGTGACTTGTGACGCTTTTCTTCGAGTAACGAAATGTCAGTACTAGCACGAGCTTCAAGCTGTGCAAGCTCATTGTCTGTGAAATACAAACTTTCTACTAGACCTTTTATTTCACCAGCAAGGTAATCAAAGTTACAGTTTTTCATCGTGTTGGTACAACCTTTCAAACAACGAGCATTGAAATACAAAATACCTTTCTTGGTGTATGGCGTATAGACACGTTCACAATGGGCACAGCGAACGACACCACGCAAAGGATGGTCTAGTTTCTCTGTGTAGTGAACGCTCACTTTTTTCTTATTTAGGTTAGCTTGGACTTGATTGAAGACCTCATCACTTACCAAAGCTTCGTGACTGGTGCTTTCAATATATATTCCATCGGGACCTTTAGTGCGTCCAGTATAAAACCTACTCGTCAAAATACGACTGATGTGATTTTCAGTTACGGGTCGAGATGTTTTCTCTATTACTTCAACTTCCTCACTATCATCAGCAAGTATTTCAGCTTTAGAACGACGTCTACGCATTGGGACCGTTGTAAAACCTTGTGCAACTGCGTGACGAGCAAGGTCAGCTAAACTCCAATCGCCAGTAGCATACAACTCGAACATTTCTTTGATTATAGGAGCACGTACAGGGTCAAATGGTTTATGGTCGATATTACCCTCATTCAAATAACCAATCGGTGCTCGATAAGTACACTTACCTTTCTGACGGCTATTCTTGGTACTCAACGTAACTTTCTCACTGGTTACTCGTGAGTGATGTTGCGAGAACATACTGTCGATATCCATATGCAACTCACCAGCACTACTTTTGTCGTAGTTAGCGTATACAAAACGAACATCAATACCATTACGCATCAGCTTACGAATGATAGTGTCATCTCCTTTATTTCGACTGATGCGGTCCCAACAAAGGCAGACGATACCTTTGAAGTATCCTCTGCTCAAGTGTTGGAGTAGTTGCTGAAACTTTGGTCGGTCAATACGATACTGGACCATCCCGTTAGAGATATACAGCTCATCATCTTCTTTGAAACCAGAATGTTTTTCAGATACAACTCCGTTGGTACAAAAGCCAGTCAGGGTCACAGGTGCAAGCTTGATTTTGTTACGCTTTGCAAAATCTGTATTTTCTGTACGTTGGTATGAAATTGAGTTTTTCTGGTTATCTGCTTCGTCAGTACTTTTGCGATTATAAACCAGATAGCAGTCACGATATTTACCGTTTACTATATCTTTCAATATGTCTTTTTCTGACTGTATTTTACTCATTTTCATTTTCATTTATCTTCACAATCTTACCGTCTACCATAGCGTATCCTTCACACTTCATCCGTAGATAGATTGTTTTCAGCACACTACCAAGCTCTTCCATCGCATCAAGTGTGTCGTTAGACAGAGTAGCGTCTAACTCCGATGATGAGGAATGTAGTACCTTCATTATAACAAGAGGTTGTGCAAATACTGTCTAGTAATCAGTTCGTACGTTTCAAGCTGACCATCAACAAACGCTACTCCATTTGAGTACGGTAGCTCTTTAGTTAGTTCTGAAGCTGACTGCATTTTCTTGTTCAGCCGTTCTGGGTGTTTTGGGTTCCAATGATTGAATATCAGACGCTTGAACTCTTTTGCTCCGTGGTCTCGAATGATACAAGTCAGACCGTACGCTATCAGAGCGTGGTTCATACTGTGTGCCCCACCGTTAGCTTTTGCATTCTCAACGATGTGTTGCAGTAGCTTGTAACTATCCGTTGGACCAATGAGAGCAAGTTGGTTTTCGGGTCGACCAACCAACTCACGCCAAGATTGCAACAACACCTGCTTACTCAATTCTGGTGAGAACACATCACGAAACGTTATGTACGTTTTAGGTTTCTGACCAAGCGTAGCATTGATGATACGCTCTACTGTTTGGGTCTTTTTGATGCGATATTCATAACGAAATATCTCTTTGTTGTGTAAACCGTACTCGTCAATGATGGTACGCTCATAATCCATCTGACCTTTGTCCTTACGTTTATTCTTGGTTCGTACAGCATCGGTGACTTTGTCATAGAATACTCGTTCAACAACACCAGAATATAGATGTAGTATCTGACCACCATTTTTTGTCTCTTTAGTAGTCACATCGACCGTTCGATTGATGTCTACCCGCTGTAGGTCAGCTAACACGTCTTGCAATAGAATGTGTTTTGGTAAAAATATGTTCTTACAAAAATGGACCGCTGACACACGAGCATCCATTAGGTTCTTCTTTTCAATCTGAATACCAGCTTGTGACAATGTGTGTTGCAGTACTGCGATTGTTTTAGCAAAATCAGCATCGCACACCTCCTGCACGCTATTGCCGTACAGTAACTTTGGTACTGAAAATGTGATAATCATCACGTACTTGACCTGTTTGTTTGGTTTATCGAGCGTTTCAAGCACATCCACTTGTGGGATGTATTTACCCTGTGGTGGGGCTTGTAAATGAAACCGACGTAGGTAGTTACGAACTGGTGGTTGCTTTTGTTCATTTGGTGTCAGGTCCTTATATTCACGTTTATTTATTTCAGGCAAAAACAAATCGTGTTTTTGGATTTTGAACTTGTGAGGACCGTATAGTTTGAGAATAACTGTATCCATAGGTGTATTTGTTGTTGTAGGTGTTTTTCAAGGAAACCTCTGTGTCTGTCTAATCAGAGTAGAGTTTGCTCTTGAGGGCTTTCAAACTGTCAAAGTACGACCGAGCTTTGACACGGAGTTCATCTGCATAAAACTTATTGGCAGATTGCTCAATGCCTTTCTTGTATTCAAAAACAAATAAGGCACGGCGGTTGGTGCGGTCTAGTGTCTTGAGCTTGTATCCTGATGTCAAAAGTGACGCTGATACACCCAAGTCATAGGTGGTGAAGACGTTAGATTGTTCTTCTGTAGTTTCTTTCTTCATATTCATTTGCTAGTTGCTAATCGAGACGAGGTGTCTCTTATAGGCATCTGGCAAAAAGTCACCCAAATACAAAAAGACCCGATACTGTCGGGTCAGGAGGGGTCTGGTTTTTTATTCGATTTGTTACCGTGCTAGGTCACTGAAGATGTCGTCAACTTCTTCCAAAAGTGGGTCTTGTAGAGTTTTTGTAGGTTGGTGGTTACTATCTTTATTGTAAAAAATATCCATTTTCAAGTCGTAGCCAGTTTGAGGTGTGTACTCTCTAAACGGGTCCGTGTCCAACGAAAAGTACGCCATCAGACGTTTAGATAGTCGGTGTTTATGTTGCTTGTAGTTATCGCTAGCATTACCATCACTAGCTTTCATAGAACCGTTACTTTCAGCAAGTGCTTTCAAGAATGCCCACTGTAGATTTGGCGGTTGTCCATTCTTTCTATTGTCTGCAAAGCCCATATCAGCATAACCAGTGTTATGAACATTACCAGCAAGTCGTATTTCAACAGTTTCATCATCTAAAAATCTCATCGTGATATTTTCCCAACGAGTGCCAGCTGGGATAGTTTTAGGATACGTGGATTGTTTTTTTGCTTTCTTTTGTTCACTTTTAGTGTCCAGATTTTCGTGAATAAGATGAAGTTTTTGGATATTCTCCGTCGGCTCTGGCTCATCGGTAGCAGTTCGTTTGTTAGCAATCAGTGAGTTGACGGCTTCAAGTGCGATTTCATCATCAGTCATATCTGATGTTGCTTCAGCTTTGCTAATCAGTTTTGTGATATCACTATGGGCTTTATACAGACGAGGACGGATAGCTTCCCAACTCAACTCTGCACGCTCACCATCAAGGTCTGTGTGGACCAGTGACTTCCAGTAGTGTTCTGCTGAATAGAAATCATCAAACGGACGATAAAACTCAATCTTGTGCCGTTTGAGTGGTATTGCATTTATCAGTAACTGGATTTTGTCAGCTAGTTTTACATAAGCATCATTCAGTTCTGGGTCTGGTTTGGTAGTGTCTACACAGAACAGTTCGATGATATTCATATACGCCTGATGATACTCACGTATTTTCATCAATCGACCTTTATTCTTGATGATAACTGGGTCATCCTCTTTCAAGCTATCAACTAAACTCTGGATGATTTCCGCTTCTGTCTGCTTTGGTTTGATTGGTCGATTGATTTCTTTGGGTATTGGTTCGATGGTGTATTTACCGTCAGTTTCTATCAATGTCAGCTTGTCATACGCTAAAAATCGGTCGATTTTCTCTTTGAACGTATCAAGGTTTTCTAGGTACGGCTCGTAGTTGATAGGTTGCAATAGAGCCGAGAGGATAGTTTCAATATGTTTATCTGCATTGATGTCTTTTTGTCGCATTGTCTGCAAAACGTCATTGAAATCAAAGAATGTGTAGTCCTGACTTCTGTCCAGATAATCCTGTACCACTGAAAGAGGATAAATATATTTTATCTCCTTGAGGATTGGTTCAACTATCCGTATGACTTCAAAACGCTGTAGTGGTACTTCTCCTGCAATCAAGCTGATTGCTTTGGAGCTGATTGAGCACTTGTATACGTCTGGCAAATCATCAGCTTTTGGTGGGTCAAATACCCCTACTTCATTTTTTGGTACGGGACTACCTTTTGATACTTTTGCTGGTTTCGGTGCTTCAGCTTCACTCATTGGGACCAGCTTGGCAGTTTTTTCGGTGTGCTGGATTTCAATATCGTCGTACGACAGTATTTCATTTAGCCGTTGAATAAACGCAATACGGCGTTCTGGGTCAGGAAAAGAGAGCGGATGACAAAACTCCGCTATTGCTTCTGGGATGTCATTTTCTTTATTCTCAAACTTGGAAAAGGCATCAAGAGTAATACGCCACTTGGCATACAAACTCTCGTCAGTTTCTACACCAATATCCTTGAAAACGGTCGTGATTTCGTTAGTGGTGAAGTATTCTCCAATGGTGCGAGCTATCTGCTCTTTGACACGGCTACTGATTTTCATATTCATTCTCATTGCACAACGTCAACATTGAGCAGACAAAACTGTTGTGTATAATGATGTTACCAAATGTTAGGTAAAATACCAATGAGCGAAAACCCTAAAAAAGACGTAAATATGCCTGAACTGCTCACTCTTTCAGAAGCGTGTGAGCTATTGAAAGTGCATCCCAATACATTACGTCAGTGGGACAAAAAAGGTGTGTTACCTGCCATTAGGATTGGCACAAAGCGAATACGTAGGTATCGCAAAGAAGACATCATCAAGATGTTGGATGAAAAAATATGATAGATATCTAACACTACAATCCGCCTAACCTCACAATGTGAGCACGGCATAAAATACCCGACCAAGATAGTAACCTCCTCATCAGGTTGTTGCACTCTTGGTCGGGTCGTAGCTCGAAAGGGCTACGGGCAGTTGGAAACAGCTGTCGCAGTCAACTCTGGTGAGGAGTTTTCTGTTTTATAAATCCATTCATAAAATCCCGACCAAGGTATGAATACAAAAACCAAGAAAGCCACCAATGGTGGTGATAAAGCCCCAACCCAAAAACTTTCTGCAACGAAAGGTCGAGCAATGCTTGAGTGGTATGGCAAGCGTGCTCCCAAAAGTATTGACTGGTTTCCAGCTCAAGAAAAAGAAGTGTACGGCAATCTCAAAGCCAAGGATTGGAACAAGCTATTTTGGGGTGACAACAAACAAGTACTCTCGCACTTACTCAAGGAGTATCGTGGCAAAGTTGATTTGATATACATTGACCCACCGTTTGATAGCAAGGCGGATTACGTCAAAAAAGTGAAGCTGAACGGTCAAAAACTGCAAGGTGTGGACCAAAATGTGCTCGAAGAAATGCAGTACACCGATATGTGGGAGAAAGATGAGTACCTACAGTTTATGTACGAACGGCTCATCATTATGCGTGAACTGATGTCTGAAACGGGGTCTATTTACTTACATTGTGACTGGCATAAAAACTCGCACTTACGCTTGATTATGGATGAAGTATTTGGAGAAGATAACTTGGTCAGAGAAGTTATATGGAACAGAGGGAATGCCTCTGGAGGTAAAGCTGGTGCAAGAAACTGGATACATACACACGACACGATACTTTTTTACGCAAAAAATAAAGAAACATCTACTTTCAACAAACAATACGACGAGTATTCTGAAGAATACATCAACGAACGCTTTACTCACACTGATGAGAAAGGTAGATATCGTTTGCAAGGTTCAGATAACAGAAAACAATATCTATCCGAGTCGAAAGGTAAAGCAGTTACTTCTGTGTGGGACCTGCCAGATATCAACGTAATGGCACTTGAGCGAACTGATTACCCCACACAAAAACCCCAAACAATACTTGAGATGATAATCAAAGCATCTTCAAACGAGGGTGATTTAGTGATGGATTGCTTTGTTGGGTCTGGGAGCACCATTGCTGTTGCTGAAAAGCTAGGTAGACGCTGGATTGGTTGTGATATCAACAAAGGAGCTATCATTACTTCAACCGAGCGACTGCAAAAGATTGTTTCTGAAAAAGGTGATAAAACTGGCTTCAAGGTCTATAACGTCAATCACTACGATGTGTTCAATAACGATATCCAAGCCAAGCAACTACTCATTGAGACATACAAGATAGATGAACTCTCACGAGGTGATTTTGACGGTACGCTCGGGGTTGATTTCGTAAAAATCATTTCACCCAATCGAGTGTTTTCAAAGTTGGACGCTCAACACGTCATTGACGCTATCAAGAAAAGCAAAACACTCTTTACTGCCAAAACTACTAGCAAGCAAAAAGAAAGTGTCTTTGAAAACAAGGTGATTGTGATTTGTAGTGGAACCGAGTTAGATGTGCGTGACTTTATCAAGCAAGAGAACAAAACAGGTGTCGATATCGAGGTGCGTGATATCCAATCAGATAAACGTGAGTTGGACTTCAAGAAGCCAACTGAAGCATCTATCTCATATGTTCTCAAAGGCAAGAAACTGAACGTAGAGGTGAAAGATTACTACTCACCGCTCTTGATGAAGCGATTAGAGCTAGAGAACGAGGGTCGGCTTTCAAAGAAAGAGCGTGTAAACGTATTTGATTTCCGCCAAGCGATTGAGCACGTTGTGATAGATATCAACTACGGCGAGGGTCAAAAGAAGAATGACGATATTGCGTTCAACGCAGAAGCGTTCTTACATAAAGACAAAAAGAATGACCTTGTGTCAGTCACCCACGAGCACACCTACGAGAAGAAAGGAACATACACGATAGCAGTCAAGATTGTGGATGTATTGGGTGAAGAATACTTTGAAACTAGAGAAATAACCGTGAAGTAATATGCAGTTATTCGTTCAAGCCCTACAAAGTCGAGTGACCAGCTGGAAAGAAGCTGGTTATGCAGGCATCTACCCTGAAACTAGAAACATTCTCGCTCACATCAAGAGCAACAACTTTTTGCACGAACCACAGCGTGAAGCCCTTGAAACATACATTTATCTCAAAGAAGTACTCGATAATCGTTCGGTCCCACAGATAGTCGCCGAGTACGCTGATAGTGACACTGACTTTTTGAAAGTCCTTGGTTTTGAGCAAGGCGTGATTGAGCTGTGGAGCGACCTATCGCCAGAGAAACGAACCGAGCGGATACAAAAGCAACTAGCTGGACTTGGCTTTGCTGAATATGGTTATGCTAACTTTGTACTCGCTCTCACAATGGGTTCTGGTAAAACCATTTTGATGGGCACGCTGATGATGTATGAGTTTATTGTGTCGTTCAATCACCCTGACGACACCCGCTTTGCCAAGAACGTGTTGGTGTTTGGACCAGCTGATACGGGTATCGTTGAGGTGCTCAAGGAAATAAAGACCTTTGATTACAGCACGGTGATACCACGAGAATATGAAGATATCTTACTCAACATCAAATACTGGTACTTGGAGAAGCCAGAAACGCCACTCAACCCACTTGGCAACTACAACGTGATAGTGAGTAACTCATCCAAAATCATCTTGCGTAACTGGAGTGACGTAAACAAAGGTAATCGGCTCTTTGAACTACGCAAAGAAACAGCCAACAAACGCCTGACAGCAATCCAGCAACTAGAAAATCTAGCGGTCTTTGTTGATGAAGCCCACCACTCTTATGGTGAAGATGTGTCAAAGAAGCTGAACCAATCTCGTAAAACCATTCACCACCTTGCTGAAAACACTAACGTAGTGACGGTCGCCAACCTCACTGGTACACCGTATGTGAAGAACGTGATGTTGCCAGATACGGTATACACGTTCAGCTTGCAACACGGTATTGAGAAAGGCATCTTGAAACAAGTTACGGTCAGTAATCACGGTAGTAGCAACGAGGTCCAATCAGAGGACTTTGTGAACTCGGTCGTAGATATGTTCTGGAAAGAATATGGCGATACTCGGATTGCCGAAAAACTGCCCAAGATTGCGTTTTATACGACAGATATAACAATGCTCGAACAGCTAGAAGAAAACCTCGACAAAGCCCTCCAGCGGCTTCATATACCCCTCTCAAAGAAGATTGTCTGGCACTCAACGTACACAGGTGAGAAAAAGAAAGACGCTGACTATGAGTTCAATCGCCTAGATACGCCAGAAAGTGAAAAACAGTTCATTTTGCTGGTAAATAAAGGGACCGAGGGCTGGAACTGTAAGTCATTGGTAGCGGTTGCGTTGTACAAGAACTCAACCAGTAATAACTTCGTACTACAGGCATCGTGTCGCTGTTTACGGCGTATTGGTGACAATAGCGTGAAAGCACGAGTATTCTTGTCAGATGAGAACTACAAAGTGCTCAATCGAGAGCTAGAAAACAACTTCAATACTGATATCTCGCAACTGACTGGCAAAGTACAAAATGAAGTACAGGTTGATTTGGTGGTTGAGAAAAGACGTACGGTAGAGATAAATCGTAAGTTAGTTGAAATACTCTCATCAAGCAATATAAAGCCGAGCAATATAAAGATTGACCTCAAAAAGACCCCACCCAAGAAAACCATACCGTTGATACAAGAACGAGAGATTAGCTTGAGTGATGATGGTAAAGCGGTGTACCGTGACCCTATTTCTGTGCAGTCAGCTGATACTGAAACGCAAGAACGTTCATTTGGGTATTACGACATTGTTGCGTTGCTACAACAAAAAACACACTTGTCGTTCACTGCTATAAATGAGATTTTTGAAGCCAACAAGATAACCCGTGACGCACTGGTAAAAGCAGTTGAAAAGAACTACTTGGTGGTCCACGGTATCGTCAATCAAATACTCGAACAAGCTATCAGCTACGAACAAAAAGAAACCATCAAGACCGAACTGCTTGAGCTAACCAAAGCGTTTCCGTTCAAAATCAATGTCAAACGAGAGTTGCACGAAACTGATACTGAAGCGTTTGCACGTAGTTTACTGATTTATCGTGAACAAGAAGAAGCAAATGGTCACAAATCGCAGTTTGGTTTTCACGTCAATCCGTACAACTTTGACAGCACTGACGAGTTAGAGATATTCAAATATCTACGGCAAGGACTACGAGACAATGAAGCCGTGTCAGACGTTTATTTCACTGGCGGTATCACCAATGAAAAGCATAATGAGTTTTTCTTTGAATACTGGAACCCAGCTGAAGAACGAGTATCAAAGTACTTTCCAGATTTCTTGGTTGAGACAACCAGCGGTCGCTACTTGGTCCTTGAGGTGAAAGATGACCGTGCTGAAACTAAACTGGCATATGAGAACGACAAGAAACGCTATCGCAAAGGCAGTATTACAAAGGACCAACTTTCAAGCATTGTCTATGCAAAAGAAGTGGGATTTGATGAGTTCAAAGCCCTCAACAAGAACTTTGAGTACCACATCGTATTCAACGGTACTGTCGCATCTAATCAGCAAGAAGTACTCGAAAAGATTGTGAAAAATAAGCGTGGTTAGTTAGTCATCAAAAACCAATACAAGTTCTTCAAATCTTCACTTACTTTGTATTCACTTGCGTGAGACAAAGCACCCAGATACGAGTTCAAAGATTGCTCTGCTGTCTCACTGTTCGATTTGCTCTCTCTAACTTTCCTCATCAGACCTTTATACACTCGTCGTCTTGTCTTGGTTCGCAATCGCTTGTAGTGCGGTAAAACAACATAGCCAAGATAATCTGCACCGTTATGAAGTTTGTGAACAGAAACTTTATTTGGGTGCAAAGATAGCTTTAGATGTTCACCAAGAAAGTCAGATACTGGCTTCAATAGGTCAATAAGATACTGCTCATTATCAGCAACCACCACAAAGTCATCAGTGTAGCGTGCATAGTGTTTTGCTTTCACAGTGTGCTTCATAAACTGGTCAAACTCGTTCATATAGATATTGGCAAACAGTTGCGAGGTGAGATTGCCGATTGGTATGCCTTTTCGCTCAAACAGATTGGAAGTTCCAGCTGAAAAACTACCGATGATTTCTTCTAACAAACTCACTACTTCAACATCATCAATCACTCTATTCAAAATACCAATCAAAACACTATGGTCTACACTGTCAAAAAATCGTCTAATATCGCACTTCAGCACAAAGCACGGTTTGGTGTAGTTTTTACTCACTTTTCTTGTTGCTTTTTCAAGCCAAAGCACTCCTTTGTGCGTGCCTTTGTTCACTCGACAAGAAAAAGACGTTGCAATAAACAATGGGTCGAACAAAGGATACAGCT
The DNA here is from genome assembly GCA_023898585.1 of Candidatus Nomurabacteria bacterium. Lineage (GTDB taxonomy): Bacteria > Patescibacteriota > Minisyncoccia > Phycocordibacterales > UBA918 > OLB19. Next base: position 818,831 of record CP060229.1, read on the forward strand.
TGTTGTATATGGCGTGATGCAACACTCGGTCACGTACCGTTGCTTTATGAATATGTCGGCGTTTTGGGTCAGTGATGTAAAACCCTTTGTACGTACCGTGCCGATATGACTTATTTTTCAAATCCCTATGCAGTGCAAAGATATTTTGTTCAAGCTCCCACTCAAAACGCAAGACGTCTTTCTTCTTGGTTTTGCCACGACGAAATACTTTCCACGCCAAAAAGAGGTTTTTGGTGTCGGTTATTTCTGTATATAAGTTAGTAAATGTTTTCATTATGGATGAGTTTGATATACCAATTTTCAAGAAAAGCTATGACCTGTATCGTCAATTGCACGAGCTACGAATAAAAGTTTCCAAACAAGATAGACATACACTCTGGCAAAAACTAGAGAACAGCACGCTTGAAGTAATTGAGGGTATTTTACGAGCCAGCTCAATGACTAAAGATGAGAAGTTGCCAGTACTGCAAGAAGTTAGTCATAATCTCAACGTTACTCGTATATTCATTCGTCTGGCTAAAGATACGAAAGTTATTGACATAGCTAAATACGAGCATTTTCAGAGCCAAGTCGATGAAATTGGCAGAATGCTTGGCGGTTGGATAAAACAGGTAAAAAGCTGAACAAAACGCTCCTTGATTGGGAGCGTTTTGTAATAAAGATTTGATTTCCGAGAAGACGAAACACCGATGTTGTCGTTACGGTTGTCATCCCAGTAGTTGTTGACATTCAGACCGTCAGCATCGAAGTTGCCGACGATGACACGGTTGCCGTCCGCAGAATATGTCTGTTTCCGTCCGTACCACCAGAACTTGAGTATGGTCCTTATTGGCAATAAGACATCTTCTCGTTCCTGTATTTTATATAAGAGCACATAGCAAGTATCACTGTGACCTCCTGTAGAAACAGACAAGAAATATAATCCTTATCTTGAATTGCTCACTACGTATATCAAGTAGACATACGCACTCTGGCACCGCTTCAAGTAGAAACACTTGTGAGATGCAACCGTAATCACACCTACACGAACAAGTGGTCAGATAATAGCATAAAAAGAAGGACCCCAAGCGTGAGCAAGGGGTCCAAGGTTTCCTAAATCGAGCGAGGGCTTCGCCCAAGATAAGGGTCAAAAACGCAAGAACATCAAGCGTTCAAGGCATCAAGGTTCTTCCGAGAAGACGAAACACCGAGGCTGTCGTCACGGTAGCCATCCCAGTAGACGCTGACATTCAGACCGCCAGCATCGAAGTTGCCGACGATGACACGGCTGCCGTCCGCATCGACAGATGAAGTGCGAACATAGACACCTTTCAGTAGATACACGCCACGCACCTTGTAATAGGCGGTGACAGCGTAGCTGACTTCGGGAGCGTTCGGGACGTGCTCGACATCCGTAAGCAAAGCTTTTTGCTTATCCCACGTCTTCTTGCGAGAATTGAGGTACGGTTCCTTGCGAACCATCAGCCATTGGCAAGCGGAGACCACATCCTCACGAGAGAACGTGTGCTGACTTTCGGCGTACCAGCCCTCCGACTTGGAGTAAAACAGCTGGTTGTCGAGGTCACGAACCTGAAGCAGGTTGTGGTCGGTCGGCGGTGTCGCCAACAGCATATAGCCGTTTGTGCGAAGCCACTGCAAGGTCTTTTCGTCGGGCAGGGTGTCAGCGAAAGCTGTTATCTGCTCGTCAGAGTAGTGGAACCCATAGGCGTTTGCAACATCTTCAGGCGAAATGAAATCATCGCCGAGAATGAGCATTGCCAAGGCAAATCCCTTGGGTGTCTCGTCACCCCGTGCGATAGCGACCGCACGGACCATCCGTGCTTTGTTTTCAATAAGTTCTTGGAGCAGGTCAGGCGTTCCGCCTTGGCGACCAAACTCGGCAATGAACTCATTGGTTTGACCGAGCGAAAAATCACTCGTTTTGCTGTGAGCTACACGATTTGTCATCGCAATACTCTCCTATGTAGTTGGTGTTATGTCCGTTCAGAATGAGACGAACATTTTATATACCAGTATTGATATGCAAAATGTTCGTTTCATTGAACCTTGAATATAGAAAGAACGAGGTCTGAACTATAACATATTTTAGATAAAAAGCAAGGTTAGACCCTCTTTATGTTGTAGCTATGACTAAAAACTGTAAAATACTCTCAATGCTTACTGAACGAGAAAAGATGTTTGGCGAACTGCCAAAAGGTGCATATTTGTACTGTATTCACTGTGAACGTGCCTACCCAAAAGATAAGTATCGAGTGATGTCTGATATTGATTTTGGATTGATGCAGATGTGTCCGTATGAAGATTGTGATGGTGATGCGGTAATGGATGCGTGGGAATGGACCCGTATTTGCTCTGAACACACTGATTACCCAGATGTACCAGAAGAAAACAAGGTGTACCCAATGTACAAACAATAACTATGGCAAATCTATCTCTAATCAAAAACTGGCACGAAAAAGCGAAAGAAGACTACTTTTCACGCTTTGTGTTTGAGTATATGGCATTTGAAGCGTTCTTGAAGAAATATAAGTATACTGAAGACGATATATGCAATTTAGCCAATAACACTAGAGAGCGTTCGTACATACAGGCGTTCAAGAATGATGTGAGTTACGCTACCCAGTGGTCAGAACTCGTTACGTCAAACCAGCGACTGCAAGAAACTGTAAACGAATTGATTACTTTTTTGAATAACGAACCACTGGCAACATCTAGTAACTGGTGGAGCTGTATGGCATATGAACACGGTCTGTGTGCCACTCAAGGCATTCGTGGTGTTCTCGTCACGAATACTGATTTTATAAATGTGGTTGAGTTCTGGTATCAAGTACGAAACAACCTATTTCACGCTGGTAAAGACCCAGACAGCAAGCGTGATGAAAAGCTGGTTGCGTTCGCATACAACACATTGTCTGTATTTATGGGAGAAGTTCTAATTGTCGAAATGGAGCAACGAACTATGGTCCCGTCATCTTGGGAAGATTTTGAGCATCGCTTTTTTTCTGGTCAAGCTGAAGCACAAGTAAAAACAAATAACGGAACTGGTTGTGCAAACGTATATGAGTTACTTTTTATAGACGATGACGCATTGCCAGTACTTTTTGAGGGCACGCTAATAGACCGTAAATATCTTGTCGATAAAGTGGTGTTTCACCTTATCAATCTCTATGGTGATGATGATTTATTCAAGGAAGAATGGGACCGTGTGGTGAGTTATGCAACAACACCCGAACAGCGAGATATCATCCGACAGTACTTCAAGCCACGAGATTACTTTCCGATAGATGACGAGCAATAAGCAGACTAACCAATCAATTCTTGCAGTTCCATAACGTTTGATTTGATGTATTCTCTGCTATTATAGAGTTCTGAAAGCCAAGCTAATGGGTCACCAATTAGAGAGTCAGTTCGAGCACTCGAGAAGGCTCGAATCTGACAAACAAAAACAGTCTCAGATTGAGACTGTTTTTGTTTGCTTGAAAATAAACTTTGAATAGATATGTCACATTAGTACAATGTAAAGTAAATATGCAAAATGTGAGACTTACCAAAACCGATTTTCTTATAGCAAAAGACTGCAACAAGAATGCATGGTTAAAGCTGCATAAACCAGATATATACAAAGCAAAGCCACTGACTGATTTTGACAAAAACATTATTGAAACTGGCAATGAGATTGACGAGCTGGCACGGCAGCTTTTTCCTGATGGTGCATTAGTTGAGAATCGTGATGACATAGAGCTAACCAAAAAACTGATTTCAGAACACACATCAGTTATTTATCAGCCAGTATTTTCTACAAATGAATATATGGCGGTAGCCGACATCATCGTTTGGAATGATACACAAAATGCATACGACTTATATGAAGTTAAGTCCTCAACAGCTGGTTCTGATGGTGAAGGACGGAGAACAAATGAATATGTTATTGACCTAGCTTTTCAAAAGAAAGTTATCGAGATGCTAGGTGTACCTGTGAACTCATACAACCTTGTCCGCTTAAACAAAGAGTACGTACGAGGAGCAGAGCTATCAATTCCAGACTTATTTACAATTGAAGACCTGTCAGAAGAAGTAGATAAAGTGATGGCAGATATTGCATCACAAATGGCTGGAGTACGTGAGTATTTACTAAAGGAAGACGAACCAGCTGGTTACTGTGACTGTATCTATAAAACTAAAGGAAACCATTGCACCACATCATGGTATTCACTACATGAATTGCCAGAATATTCGGTCCACCGTATTTCACGTATCCACAAGACAAAGCTCAGTGCTTTTGTTGAAAGTGAGACTCTAGATATTCAAGCATTATCGTATGAACAAATTGAGACACTTTCTGATATCCAACAAAAACAAGTGAACGTTGCCCAAAGTGGCAAGGTTGAGTTTGATGAGGAAGAGATTACTAAGTTCCTAGACCAATTAGAATACCCATTAGCATTTATTGATTACGAAACATATCCGTCTGCAATTCCACGTTTCCTTGGATATAAGCCATATCAACAAATACCATTTCAATTTTCACTTCATGTTATCGAAAAACCAGGGGGTGAAATGGTCCATACTGACTTTTTACATACTGACAACACAAACCCTGATGAATCTTTCTTAGAGGCGCTACAGGTTAATTTACCAGCGTCTGGGAGCATTTTGGTATGGAATCAAAGATTTGAAAAAGGTATTAATCAGCAACTAGCAGAACGCAATCCAGCATATAGCCAGTTTGTAGAGAATGTGAACGGCAGAGTAATTGACCTCATAGAGCCATTCGATGGAAACAAAGCAGCATATTGGCACCCTGACTTTATGGGCAAGTCTTCGATTAAGTACGTTCTACCGGCACTAGTTCCTGATATGAGTTACAAAGAACTTTTGGTGCAAGACGGGGGGATGGCCGCCGATACATGGAATCGCATTGTTACAGGACAATTTTCTGAAGAAGAAGCACAAAAACACATAAACGGACTGCGCGAATACTGCAGTTTGGATACTTTGGCTATGGTGAAGATCTGGGAAGTTTTGGTACAAACAGTTAGCTAACTGTATCTAAATAGGTCACTAACTTGTTTATCTCTTGTGTGTGATTGTGCCACCATTTGGTTGACCAGATTCTATAAACATCAAATCCCAAATTCTCTAACTCCCGTTGTCTAAACATATCATATGAATAGGCTTCGTTAGATGAATGATATGTTTTCCCGTCACACTCAATAACAATTTTCCTGTCACCAATCTCAACCAAAAAATCAACTCGGAAACCACCAATTCTTTTTTGAGGTGTAACAAATTTTTCATCAATTCTCTCTATCAAGCATTCAAACACCTCTTGTTCAAATGGTGATTCGATGAGACCTTCTTTTGAATTCCTTGTTCTTGGCTGGTCATGCGAGTGTCTAAGTAAATCTTCTTTTATACTGTCTGCATCTTCAAGGTTAGATTCAGAAATTGCTTTTGCATACGAAAGATAAGCATAGAGTATGGCACGTCTGTTATTGCCATATTGGTCGAGAAGTTCCGAATAGCTTGAGTACTTATTTTGCGGTATTGATGTACAGATATAAACTTTATCGCGTGCTCTGGTTATGAGTACGTTCAATAGTTTATATGCCTTTTCCACCAACAAAGGCCCGAATCGTTCATAAAATTTTCCATTCTGGTCATTGCCGTATGTTGTAGAAATGATAACAACATCCATTTCGTCACCTTGTATATTTTCTAGATTTTTGATGAACAGACCATTGTCTGATTCTTTTATCTTTTCAATCTTAGTAGCAAATGAGCTATCTTTGATCATCTCCTCATTTATCCTATCTGAAATACTATCCCTCTGTGAAATATTGAATGTAGCAATACCAACTGATGGGAATGTGCCGTCAGGATTAGATGTAATTTCTTCTCGCAAAATTCTAACAACTTCATCAATTTCTCTATAGTTTACTTTTCCTTGGCGAGATTCAGCTTTTTCAAAAACCCCATTTACTTCAATGAACTTAATCGGCGTATATGCAAATCTCTCAGGGAAAGGTACGAGGTTGCCACCATAAAAAGCTACGTTTGAAAAATCAATCAGTGCTGGATGTTGTGAACGGTAGTGAAAGTCTAGGTACGACTGGCTTGAGTATCCAAGTGTTTCAGCATAATCCAGCAATGATTCACTGCGTGCACGCTCACTCTCTTGCAACTCTTCGTCAGTATAATCCTCACTATCCTTAACGTCTCCCTCTCTTTGGAAATAATTTGATGGTGGCATTTGGTGTTTATCTCCCGCAATCACTTTGTATTTACCACGCACAAATGATGTAAATGTGTCCTCTGTACGTAATTGACTTGCTTCGTCAAAAATCACCACATCAAAAAGACCCAACTCAAGTGGAAGCATAGAGTCAGCAGCCAAAGGGTTTGTGAGAATTACCGGAAAGATTGATGTGAACTGTTCAAAGTCTTCATGGATTATTTTCCGTAGAGAGTTTGTTCTGCTATGAGTATTATTTTTTCTAAGGTTGTAGAGGATTCTAAAGTTGGTGCCGACATTTCTCCTGATATCTTGAGCCCACTGATACTGAAGTATTTTGACTTGTTCACGCTTAAGTTCATTATAAACTTCAAGCAAACGCTCTAGTTCGCTGTTGTCTGTATTAAATCCATCTGAGTTTGATTCTAGTTTTTGTAGCAAGTAATAATATCTCCAGGCTCGTACTGCTGATAGCCATAAGCTAGTATCAACTTGGGATTTTATTATCCCAGAGATGACCTCTTTATATTCAGTTTTAAGTGCTTTATAGAAATATCCCCACTCATGCACTGATTGGTATAGTCCAAACTCATTTTTCATCAATGCTATCTTGTCTGAGATAGCTTTAACATATTCCTTGTATTCTTCGATACTGTCTACCTCAATAAAATCAAGGGGTTCATCCGCTATAAATTTTTGCAGTTCTCTGTTTAGTTTTTTCTCTACTTTGAGTATTTTCTTATGTGAAGAAATGAGCTTTTTTGACAAAGCGAGGTCATTTTTTAGTGTGTCAATATTTTCCTTAAGTTGCTGTCCCGATTCAGAAAGAACAGTCTCTATAGAAGTTTCGATAGGTTCATACCCTATAAGGAGTTTGCTGCACAATGGAATCAAAGCTCTAAGCTCCTTCTTTCTTTTAGTGGATGATCTCGAGCTGCGAAACAGACCTATTGTTTTGTCTGAAAAATCTAGAGCCAAACTATCTGTTCCATTCTCTTCAAGTAGTAAGGTGAGTTTTTCTTCCACGCCCTCAAGAGCATTTTTCATCTCATCACAAATCTTTAGTGAAGCTTTTGTGTCATTACCATCTACGATGGTTTCCAGGCGATCCACTGGTTCAAAATTAGCACCCCTGTCGGTATTGACACTGGTTACGAGCCTGTAGCCAAATTCCTCCATGGATCGTAAATATTCAAGGTCCTTACTAACTACCTCAATCATCCTTTTGAGCTCCGGTTTAATCTCTGATGGTTTTATGTCATCCAAAGAAAGAGTGTCTTCAAAGAGACTTGGCTTATCTACAATCAATTCTACTGACTGTAACGATTTTAAGAAGCCACTGACAATTGGAGCAGATGCGTTACACCTATCCAATAAGACTGCTGTTCTGTTCTTCACTTCATTTAGAGCATCTAAATCAAAGATATTCTCGCCTGAAACAGCGATATTATCATTATCTAAATCGTCAATTTCTACACTTAGTTCATCAACTAAAATATCAGTGTCGTTTAGAGATTCGAGTAACTCATCAGAGGCTTGACGAGAAAATGGTTTATCATAAATCTTTTTATCCAAAGATAAAAACGCACTGCTATTACCACCTTGCAACTTTACATACGCATGCGATGCGTCCTTAATGACAGTCTCAAATTCAATATATTCCTCATCTGCCAGAACAAATTTCTTTGGAAAATTGTTCTTGATTCCATCCCATGAGACCTCATTTGATGCATGCAGGAATTCTCCAATGCTATCTTTCCATGAGACCTCATCAATCTGCGCATTTCTCTCATTAGTGTGTTTTCTATTGAAGGAGTCACGTAGCCTGCAAAACTCCTGAAATTTATTTTCGTAGTTTTTCTTCTCACCGTGTAAAAGGCCTGTTCCGTAATCCTGGGTGTTTTCGACCACACTTCTCGCTTTTTTTACAATGGTAGTTCTATCCTTGCTCACATCATCAATAAGAGCACACATGTTATCTAGCTTCAGCTTGGAGAGATTTCTATGAATCACTTGAAGTGCTGTTCGTTTTTCACACACAACGAGACACTTACCGCCATTTTCTAGCACGTTCGTAATTATCGCCGTTAACGCCTGACTTTTTCCGGTTCCAGGAGGGCCCTGAATTAGCTTTACTTCATTATCAGTCAGAGTATTTATAATCTCTTCCTTACTCGGGTCAGTAGCTACCGAGCTAACTGTTGAAGTTTGAAACTTATCCAACACTAACTTTTGGTCTTGAAAGGCTGGCAGCTCCTTGAGCATCTTTTCTGCCTGTCTAATAACTGATTCTTTCTGGGAGGTAAAAATACCAAAAACACCTGACCACTGGATCCATGCTTCGTCTGTGGCCAAGCCATCTAGTTTATTACCGGTTGGACACTTTTCAACCCTCAGACCTTTTATGTCTATTGATGATGACTGGGTATTAATCTGAGAAAGAATTTTTTCACAAATTTCAAACAACTCTGATTCATCAACCACATTGTCGTCCAAGTATTCTGCGTCCAATGCATCTATAGATATCTGTGAATCCCTAAGGACATGAGACCGTAAAAGTTGGTTTATATGAGCACACCTTTCGGGGTTTTTCTTAACAGTCCAATGACTTTGTTTACGGTTAGATTTTTCAATATCTAAATTCCATATCAAAAGTGGAGCTTTTACTACTTTTTCAGGATCTGTCTGGTCACGTCTTATTAAAAGTGGGTAGCCAAAACCAAAATTTCTTATTCCCGATTCAAGGTATTGGTCCTCGTCATCTATCGAAATGTTGTTTAGTTTTCTTGCAATAAAATCAAGTTTCTCCTTTTGTTTTTCTTCTATTTCCGTAAAATTAATACCCTCGAAGTTTATAGCAAACTCGAATGACTCCTCGTTAAGCAGCTTATCTAAAAATTCTTTACTGAGCCCATCTCTTATTTCATCAAGTTCTGCAAGGTCTAAACGTGACCTCGCTCTACCTGGAATTGCATTCAAGTGAATACCCCTCCGGTTACCAACTTTGAGTTTATCTAGAAGAGACTTAATAAATACCTCTTCAATCTTGACTTGTGAAATATTTTCCTCTTCCATAATAAGAAAGATATCATAATATGTTGAAAATATAAGTCTTTTTGAGTGTCTAACACCAGGAGGGAAAGTTTCTAATTTAAAGGGACAGCTGATAGAATAATTTTATGTCAAAGATAAAACTCCTTTTATATGGTTCAATAACCCTAGTCTGTTTCTTGGTTGGAGGTCCACTTTTGGCCTTGCTGGCAATTTTAGTTATGGTGTACCTTCATAAAAAACGAGATGATAGTTCAAACAAAGTTGTCGCCTCTGCTGTAGGTCAAGAAATACCCACATCATCGACAAATGAAGTACCCAGTCCTATTCCAACAGATAATCGTTTTGATGCAAAATCTGACTTTAAGAGTTTGTTGACTATCTACAAAACTTTGCCTAAAGAGGACGAGGTTGATGTGAAGAAGCTTTTAACTAAAGTTAATCCAGATGCCACTGAACACAAATGTCCTTATTGTGGTACGGAACACGATTTCTCAGCTGTACGAGCGAGGAAGTGTCCGGTCTGCGGAGAGAAGATGGTTGTTAGACAGAGAAAATGGGGTCAGCCACCATTTCTTGGCCTCCCCACAGAACGCAGTGTCTGCTCAAGTCCGTATTTTTCAACTGTTCTTAACATCCATGCCTCTGAACCATATGGTACACCTTTTGATTCAGAACGTTCAAGAGTCACTTCCTCTTCATTAGTCTGTGGGGTGTTAAGGAGTGTAAGGTACTCTCTTGGTTCCTCTATAGGCCATGGTGACAATAGTTTCTTTTGTTGTACTGTCCCCCTCTCTCTTCTCCAGACACTTGACCATTGCCAGTCTTCTGCGTGTCGCACCAGGCTTGCCTTAAGTGCATTTCGTTCCACGTAGCGTATGAGGGTGAGTAGGTGTGTATCTTGCTGACATAAGAATGATTTATACCTGCCTTGATAGAGGTGACCTTGCCCTACAGTACCCTTTGCGACATGCCACTTGCGTGTATGTGCATTACTCAACCACCCCATAAATTGTGAAAGCACAGCATCATCTTGTGGAAAGAGTACGAGATGCCAGTGGTTTGGCATGAGGCAGTATGCAAGAAGTCGCATGTCATACTCCGCCACACCTTCGGTAAGGAGTTGCTCAAACAGCTTATAGTCGTTTGCATCATCAAAAATCTCCGCTCGCGCGTTTGCACGATTTAACACATGATACACGTGTCCTCCAACATCAACTCGCGGTGCGCGGGGCATATGTAGATTGTATCATAAATGGTGGCTGACCCCATTTTCTTGACCCCATTTTTCATTTTTGCTTCCCGAAGAAATTATTGGTATTTTAATTGATACACAACGAGTGTCAAATTTATCAACAGGTATGTTGATTTTATGTACACAATAAAGTATACTGATAATACTTATGAGCACACAATACGCAGAGCTATTGCGTGGTATTCGTGTCGAAAAGGGCTTCTCGCAGTCAGAATTAGCTGAGAAGCTCAGTCTTTCACGTGCCTCTTACATAGCGGTTGAACAAGGTAAACGTGAACTAACACTTAGTGAATGTGAGAAGCTTTCACAAGTTTTGGGTGTACCTATTAACGATATTGAGAGAGGAGAGATTCCTAACTACGAGAAGTATAAGCAGATGATTTTGCTGTACTTACGAATGAATAAATTCCTTACTAAAACAAAGCTTGCCAAGCTTCTCTACTTTGCTGATTTTGCTTGGTACTACAACCATCTCAAAAGCATGAGTGGGATGGAATACAGAAAAATTCAATACGGACCTGTCGCTGACACCTACTTTAGACTCATTGATGAGATGAGTGATGCTGGGGAGATAAATATCAAGCTTACAGAAGAGGGTGCGATGCACATTTCCGAAACAAAAGCAGGTAAAAAGTATGTAGTTGATCAGATCAGTAAAGAAGAGTCCGCGCTTATGAAGAAAATTAACAATAAATGGAAAGGCAAACGAACTGCTGAAATTGTTTCTTTTACGCACAAGCAAATGCCGTACATGTTTGCCGATGATAATGAAATAGTTTCATATGAAGTCTTTGGGCAAGAAAACCCCGATGAAATTTACTGATTCGTATGAAATATCAAGTAGTTTTCAAACCATTCACCGAAAGACACCACATCAAGTCATTCGCTAAAAAATATCAAGGTGCATGGGGTAAAACACTAAAGGCTTTAACGATTGAGTTTACTTTTGTTCAACTCTTGTTTGAAAAAACCATCGCTGAGATTATTTGTGTCTCGCCAGATAATGATATAAAAATTTGTAAAACAGAGTTTAAAATCCTTGGAACACAAGTGTCTCGTCACGACTCCGGGTGTCGTTGCGTTATAGCTATTCACGAGAGTAAGAAACTCGTGAATGTGTTGTTGGTTTACAATAAGGGAGATGTTGACGGGAAAAACGAGACAGCATGGTGGACTAATCTTGTGAAAGATACTTATCCAGAATATCGGGATATTCTTTAGGTGTTCAAACACTCACCAACACCGAGCAGACACGCGAATGGTTGTGAGAGACAGGGGAAACCGACGAAACCGGGACAGACGAAACTGGGGACGGAATCGTGACTGTCACCGTTTTCCGTGACTGTCACCGTTTTCCTCGGCTTACTCCCTACCTTGATTCACACGCTCAAAAATTTTTCAACAGACGTTTCTGTAGCTCTATCACTTGTTTCAGTATTTCAATAATTCGTAACAAGATGCCTGTTCTTGAATCAGGGTCGATATTTGCGAGTACTGGTCCCACTATTGATTCTTCTCTTGGAATAGTTTTAATACGAGTTCCCCCACCACTTCCTGAAGATTGAGAAACCGCTTCTTGTGGCTCATCGCCAGCGCTGAAAGTAGTGGCATGATTAGCTAGAAAAACGCACTGTCCAGAGGTGACTAAACAGGTTGTTTCAAGATCCCAAGTTGACGAACCTTCTTGCTGAGAGTACACGTTAAGTGTCTGTCCGTTGTAAGTAGTGCTGACAGGTATGGTAAGTGTCGCATTCTGTGTAAAAGAAAGATTGAGGTTGGTAAGTCCAACCGAGATCGCTCCGGCAATATCTCCGACATAAGCACTTTGGAGAGCCGAAGTAACGTTGTTGATAGTAAAATTCAGCAAGTCCATTGCCCCAGCATCAGATCTTGTTAATACGGTACCGCTTGGGAAAGTGATTGAGGCACCACCAGCCACAACTGAATATGGAACATTAAAGGTAACTGCTGTTGTGTTGTTCGGGTTACCACCGGTTACTGTGATTTGTCCCCCGTCGATATCTAGCTCAATATCCGCCCCGGTTGAGCCATAACAATCTCCGCTGGTGGTAAAAGTGGCCAGCGAAGATGTACCGACCTGGGAGTAGTTAGATTCAGTGGATTCTAATTGATAGTGATATGTGGTACAGGTGTCGAGTCCGGTAAGAGTTATGTTGTGTGAGGTGGTACCAACACCGGTTGCTTTGATGCCAAGCGAATCGGTAGTACCGTAGTTAACAATTGAAGTTCCTGAAAGATTGGTAGACCATGTAATCGTGGCAGTGGAAGTGCCGGTCGAAGTAGCGACTGAACTGAACTGCGGAGCACCGGCGACACCACGCCAGACGGTTGTGTTATCGGATACATAAAGTACCAATCCGTCGTCTGAGCCGGCGATAAAGTCACAAGAGCAACCACTCATATCAGTCTCCACAGTCCAGGTTGCTCCGGTAGTGGTTGATGTTAGTACTCCGTCGTAGTAGTCAGAAACAGCAACTCTTTCTCCATTGAATGAAACTGTCATGTACGAAAACTCGACACCAGAAACTGTCGATGTGCTCCAATTAGCACCACTATCAACCGATACGTGCATTGTGTCCCACATATCATTTAAGAATAGTTTCGACCCATCAGCAGAAGAAACGATGTCCCACCAAACATAGTCGTAGTATCTTTCTGTCCATGTAGTGCCGTAATCAGTTGAGGTGTAAACAAAACCAAAATCAAAATCGATAACAGCAATTTTTGATCCGTCGGCAGAAACTGTCACTGCGATCCATTCTGCTGTGGTGGTGGGTTGTGTTTCAGTCCAGGTGGCGCCCGAATTAGTAGAAACATAAACATGACCTCCTCCGCCAGTTGTCTGAACTGCTGTTACCAGCACGCGGTAAACCGGGACAGTCACGGTTTTTTCCCAATTCATATGTTCTAATACTTTGTCTTTGGCCTCTCTCCACTGCGTAAGGTGGTTTCCAAACTATACTCCTTGACCATGGCGTCCACCCACCTATCTCTACCGTAAGGAGCTCCTTTGTTCACCGAGTTACGAATAGCATACAAGGAGTCTTCTCGTTCGGAAGCATTGATCCACTCAAAGTATCTTTCAGGTAGGGGCACTGGTGACTCGCTCAGTAGCTTTGTATCAGCCCGTTTTCGCAACTGCGCACTTCCCCACTGCCATTCCTCACAAGTCTTAACCAGCTTAGCTCTGACAGGGTTTCTTTCCACATACTTAAGTAGAGTTAGAAAGTAGTCATCTTTATCAACCATAAATGATTTATATCTGCCTTGATAGAGAGGACCGTGGCCGATGGTCTTTGTTCTAGAGTGCACTCGTCTTGTATGAGAGTTTGTGAGTCGATGCATGAAAGCACCAAGGTCACCGTCAATTCTGGGATGAAGAATCAAGTGCCAATGATTTGGCATTATCGTGTACCCTAGAACACGCATGTCCGTGATCTCTTTAGCTTCAAGTAGTAGGTCTGTGAAGAGTTGATAGTCACTACGTTCACTGAAGATCTGCAGACGACCGGTTGCACGATTGATGACGTGATAAATATTGTTCGCTACATCGACCCTAGCTAGACGTGGCATGGCAATATTATACCACAGAGATCAGGGATAAACCGTGACTGTCCCCGTTTCTGCGTTTCTTTCCAGGGATAAACCGTGACTGTCCCCGTTTCTTCACGGACAACCGGGATGACTCATACTGATCAAGGTGTCACGTGCATGTACCAAAGTGGTGTAGTCAACGGAATTATACTCACTCCCTTGGTCAGAGTGAATAATCCGTGGTGGTGGGTGGTCATGGATGGCGTTCAGGAGGGCATTCATAACCAACTGGGTACTATGGTTAGTTAAGACTGACCAACCGACAATCTCTCGGTTCCAGAGATCAAGGATGGTGGCTAAATAGACCCATCGATTTTCATACTTAACGATGTGGGTGAAATCACTAACCCAGATGTCTCCTAAACCTCGGGGTGACTCAGTGAGAAGAAGATTGGGAAAAACGCTGTATTTAGGTCGTTTTGGGTACTTCTTGGTGTGACGACGGTAGGGTTTGAGGCCAAACAGTTTCATTACTCGTAATACCCGTTTCTTGTTAATACCAAGGTGTATAGCCAAACGTTTGTGACCATAACTCGGGTGGTCTCTGAGAGCCGATTCGATCAATTGTTTAGTCTGCCAGTCTTTCTCTGGTTGTCTTGGTTCATAGTACAAACTACGCCGACTGACCCCTAAGGACCTGGCCAGAACAGTTTTGTTTGACATCTTTAACCCCTTTTTTCTTGAGTACTCAACCTCAGTGTTACTTCACCCACCAGTTGTTTAAGTTGTTCGTTCTCACGCTTTAAACGGTTGTGTTCCAGCAGACTAACTGATCCTCTAGCCTTGTTACCAAGCCAATCATAAATCGCTCGGTCACTGACAGCATATAGTCCAGCCGCTTCTTTAACACTGATGCCTTCGTGTTTAATCTTGTTAACTATTTCTTCTTTGATCTCAGCGGAGATCTTTTGGTTTTTCTTAGTCATAATTTCTCTTTAACTAAAGTGATAATACCTTAGAAAGAGTGTGCAATGAATGGGGTACCTTTCATAGGATAAATAAAGGTTTTTTACCAGTTCGAGAAATTTTTCAAAACGCGTGACTCTCGCCTCTTTAGTTGTGCCTTGGCCGGTGACGTTATCCCACTTTTTTCTAGAGACCTTATGGGAAACATAAATATCAAGCCCATAATATCAAGGTAACAACTTAATATAAATTTGTTGTGACATGACAAATTATTGCCAATCTAGCTCCAAACAAAAAGCCCGGATGAAATATCGGGCTAAGTCTGTGGAACTGTTTTTTTTTGAATGAACCAATGATTAAAAATCAAGTGTGTCACTTCCTCGTGCTTTCATCATCAGAACATAGTAAAAGGCTCTGTGGATACCGACTTTACTCTCGGTTGCTTCTGACATTACTTCGAGAAGTTCTTCGGGAGTATAATTGTCCACTGTCTTCTGCATCGTCGCAATGGTGTTTTTGTTTGATGGACCGCCTTCATATCCATCGAGTAACTTTTCGATCTTTTTTGACCAGTTCCAAAGTTCGTCTTCAAGCGTGACGCAGTCAGGGCCTATGCCGAAAACATTGTCATCCACAAACTCAATACCACTTAGATCAACATCCCAGAAGTACTCACCAACATCTAAACTACTGGCGCTAACATAATCTGGAGATCCCTCTATCGAGTCCTTAGAGTTCTCATTCTCCCTATCTGAAGAATCAGATTTTTTACCTCTTGATCCAAACTTTAATACATTGTTACCCTTTACCATGAACAACATCCTCCCTCAAATTAAACTGCACACAAATATACTACAAATTACGACTATTGTCCAATCGGAATCGGTCGAAGGGTGATCGAAAATTTAAAAATGCGCATTTTCCACAAGGTGTTGTATTAGGTCGGGAAAATCGAGGCCGATGGCGCGGGAAGCCTTCGGGAAGTTTGAATTGTCGGTGAAGGCGGGGAGTGTGTTTATTTCCAGAAAATACACTTCCCCGTTTCTGATGATGAAATCGCTTCGGGAATAGTGTCGACAGCCAATAGCTTTATGAACGGTTTCAGATATTTCAGCCAATCTGGCTTTCTCGTGATAGGAAAATCGGCCGGGACAGATTTGGTCAGAGAGGGCGTTTTGCTTATTTTCATTAGAGTAAAAAACATCTGACTTAGGAGGGACAATTTCAACCGCCGGCAAAATGTACAAATCTTCATTTCTGAAATTACTAACCACACCAACAGTTGCTTCCCTACCGCGGATAAATTCCTCCACCATAACTTGTTTGTATTGCTGGAGAAGTTCTTTAAGGGAATTAAATAAAATTTCATCATTCCGCACATAACTTGCTCCGATTGACGACCCACCAGCGACTGGTTTAATAAACAGTTCGCTCCCCAATTCTGCCAATATTGACGGAATTTCATTTTCTATACTGTCTTCTTCCCCACGCTTAACCAAGCGATATTGCGGAGTTTTTACACCGTGTGATTTGATAATTCTTTTAGTAAGGTCTTTGTTGAATGCGATAGCGGATGGTAATGCCCGACTACCGGTAAAAGGTATTTCTTCATTTTCCAAAATCTTTTGCACTTTGCCGTCTTCTCCGTACTGTCCATGGAGAGCAACGAAAACAGTGTCTACTGCCTTGAGGGCATCACCCGGTGATTTTACAAAACCGCCATCAAGCCACTCCCCTTTCTTTGTGACTACAATATCTTTGCAGGTATAATCGCGTTGTTTGAGAGCATTTAAAACAACATTGCCTGTCTCCATTGAGGTTTCATATTGTTCACTCGGACCACCTCTTAAAACTGCGACTCTTTTCATGATTGTTCAAGTATAACACTTCCAAGTGACTTAACTATTGTTGGGTTTAATATCGGTAACATTATCTCCATAAACACCCTTTAGTAAATCAAGGTCTTTACCGGTTGAAATCAACAAACTGTTGTTGTATTCAATCATTTGCGACAACATAGTATAAGCTTTGTCGCGACCAATCTTTTCCCCATATAAAGTTTTAAAAGCCTCAAAATCTTTGATAAAACAGTGCCCTCCGGCTCCTCGGTGTTTATTGTTTTTAGATTCGACATGTCCACTGTTGTGAGCTGGCGTGGTGTGGCTTTCGCCAATTCTGGGGTCATGAACCATGGCTTCCCTGACAGTTTCCCAATTTCCTCCCTCAGTTACAACCAAATCATAAAATATATTCATCATAAGGACTTTCGAGTAGAGAAAACAATTGCCCACGTACTTGACCATTTCCGCTTCAGGCGCGGACATAATAGTCTCGTACTTGGCCTTAGGTAAAATTTTCATTACCTCGCTCGCTCGCTCTTGATATTCTTCTTTATTCTCGGGAATACCTATTATGTTTCTGTCCGGGTACGACGCGTCGTAAGCGGCGGTTGCTTCTCGTAAAAACTCCGGGCTGTGAAGTATAAATAATTCCGGAAATTGCTTTTGTAACTCGTTTGTGGTCCCCGGTAGAATGGTTGATTTTATAACCACTGTCGAACCGGTGCTTACCACACCAAGAGCTTCAGTTACTGGTTTAAAGTCAAAACCTTTTTCTGTGGTCGGGGTGGGAACAGCGACGAAAACTATCCGGCATGTTTTAATCTCTTCCTTATTACCAACATATTCTTTTTCCAGTGAATAGCGAACTACAGTGTATGATCGGCTTTCAAAATCGTCAGCGTAGTGCTTGCCTATCCAACCTTGTCCGATAAAACCGATTTTTAAATTTTCTGATTGCATATTAATTTTCAAACGCATTGTACAGCATAAAAGTTATACCAGGCTACTTTTCCTTTGTTTTTTACGGTGAAAATTGATTGCAAAACGGTGTGACTCCGAATTGGCAAACAAGATGGAGTTTTTGTGTACTTCTAATAGCTTTTTCTGTCCGATGAGACGGATTGGTTGGTGGCGGTCGTCTTTGACGACCGCCACCACCGGAATCACCAATTTGTGTGATTTCAAGACACGCTCTGCGACATTCTTCTGAATAGTCCCTCCATCTACCGCTATGATCTGCGGTAGGGGCCATTCCGTGTGTTTGAGGCGACGGGTGAGTACCTCTTGGAGCGCGCCCGCGTCATTGGCCTTGTCAAAATGAGAAATTTTAAATTTCCGGTACTCGCTTTTACTTACTTCCCCGCCTTCTATGACAGTCATCACCCCAACCATGTTATTACCATTCAGGTGAGCAATATCATACGCCTCGATCCTGATTCTGTTTTCGTCCCTGTAGATCCTGGACTCATCTTTAATCAGGGCGATATCTTGAATGTGATTTAAGGCAAAGATTCTCCGTTTTATCAAACCAGCCTCTTCAAACTTTTCCTTTTTTGCCAAAGACATCATTTCATTTTCCAATTCTTTAATTACTTTCTGCTTTTTACCTTGAAAAAAAAGTTTAATATGTCGAATTGTCCGGCTATATTCATTTTTGGACTGCGGTTTTGGGTAGATACCGATTTGACGGTTGAAATCGATTCTGCCTTTGGCCAGTCCGCTTTTTTCTTTCCCGACCGGTAAATTTGTATCGTAGAATTGAAAGAGCCTGCGGACCGTTTTCAAGGCCTCGCGTAAAAGTTGTCCGCTAGTGAACGGTCCAAACTCATACTTTACGTCACTTGTAGAATACTTTTCTGTAACGTCTTTGCCTCTCACAACCAACACTCTAGGAAACTCTTCGTTGGTGATTATGAGATGGTTATAACTTTTATCGTCTTTACTTAGAGTATTGTAGCGCGGTTTATGCGTACGGATCAGATTTGCTTCCAGAATTAAAGCTTCAAGCACACTATCGGTTTTTGTGAATTGAATTGATTTCGTCTCCAGAACCATTTTTTCAATCAACTTTGATCGCTTTTCATCTATGTCACTGGTGAAATAGCTTTTTACTCGATCTTGCAGTGAAGTTGCTTTACCTATGTACAAAATCTCCTTTTTAGCGCCAAGAAAAAAGTACACACCCGGGGAATCCGGAAGTTTCATCCCTTTAACAACTTCTTTTTTCATGTTCTAACTATAGCAAAACTTAAAGACAGTGCATAACCGTGAGAGCAATCGTCACAAAGAGATTGTACAATTAAAATCAGGAAGCACATTTAATCAATCTCTAGCAAATAATCAGGGGGTCAAAATGCCTCACCTTCAAGAGCAATGTTCCTACTGCGGTCAGATGATAGTATGTGGTGAACAAGATTACGTAATTCTGGTTGATAAAAGGGGATCGTTTCATCACCTTCATGCCGGCAACTGTCAAAAACAAGCAGAGACGGACGGTGACAGATCGTTCTTGGAAGAAACACTGGCCGCCTAAGCAGGGTCGACATAGATTCAAATTGTAGCTGTCATTGTGTTGACAGCTACTTTACATTTAAAGATACTTTTGCAAATACTGACCGGTATGAGATTTAGGATTTTTAGCCACTTCCTCAGGCGTGCCTTTAGCAACTATTTGCCCGCCGTTCGTGCCTCCTTCAGGACCAATGTCGATAATAAAATCTGAACACTTTATGATATCCAGGTTGTGCTCGATCACCATTACTGTATTGCCTCTATCGACCAATTGTTGTAGGATCTCGATCAACTTTTTAATATCTTCGTAATGTAGACCGATTGTAGGTTCATCAAGTAAATAAATAGTTTTTTGCGTGTGTGGTCGGTACAATTCAGATGCTATTTTTACCCGCTGTGCTTCTCCACCGGACAAAGTGGTGGCGCTCTGACCAAGTTCCAAGTAACCGAGACCAACATCGAGTAAAGATCGCAAGCGTTCTTCTATAGCCGGGATGTCTTGATAGAAAGCGTAGGCTTCCTCGACGGTCATGTGTAGAACTTGAAAGATATTTTTTGATTTGTACGTTACTTCCAGTGTCTCTTTTGTGAATCGAGTCCCGTCGCAGACGTCACAGGTTACAAAGACAGTTGGTAAGAAATGCATCTCGACGGCAATTACACCGTTTCCTTGACAAGCCTCACAGCGCCCGCCTTTGACATTAAAGCTAAACCGGCCTGGCTTCCATCCTCTGGCACGAGCTTCGCTGGTTGTGGCAAATAAGTCTCGGATATGCGTAAACGCCCCGGTATACGTGGCGGGGTTGGAACGCGGAGTTCTGCCGATTGGGGATTGATCGATCAGTATCGAACGACCCAAGTACTCGGTACCGGTGATTGATGAGCAGTTGAATGTTTTGGCACTTCTGCTTCTTTTTTCCAGTCTGGCTTTCAGATTGCGGTCTAGTATTTCGTACATAAAGGTAGATTTGCCTGAGCCGGATACTCCAGTTACACAAATCAGACGTCCAAGCGGGATATCAACATTAAGGTTTTTAATATTGAAAGCTTTACCGCCTTTTATTTTGATAGCTCCTTTTTCTCCTGTTCTTCGCTTAGGAACTGCAATTGTTTTGTCTCCACGCAAGTAGTCAAGCGTAACGGAACCGGATGTATTAGTAGGTGCTGAGAGTAGTTTTTCCATATAGTCAGAGACAATTACTTCACCACCATGGACGCCCGCTCCCGGACCGATATCTACCAGGTAATCAGAGGCACGAATGGTATCTTCGTCATGTTCAACGACAATAATCGTGTTTCCAAGGTCTCGTAATTCGCACAAGGTTTGTATAAGTTTATCGTTGTCTCTTTGGTGTAATCCGATAGTAGGTTCGTCAAGAACATACAACGCTCCAACTAGACCCGAACCGAGCTGTGAAGCCAGCCTAATTCTTTGCGCTTCTCCTCCGGAGAGAGTGTTTGCTCGTCTATCGAGGGTGAGGTATTCAATACCGACATCCATCATAAAGTCTAGACGTTCGATTACTTCACGAAGCGCCGGCCAAGCTATATCCTGTTCTTTTTTTGTCAGCTTTAAACCGGATATAAAATCGACCGCTTGTTTTACCGTGAGGGCCGTGAAATCGACAATATTTAACCCTAAATTATTCTTGTTGCCACCAAGGTATACTCGTAATGCTTCTTTACGCAATCTTGCCCCTTTACACTTCGGACATTCGTCATTTTGGAAGATACCGACCACACCAAGACCGTTACATTCCGGACAAGCTCCATATGGTGAATTAAAAGAGAAAAGCCTTGGTTCAACTTCCGGAAATGAAGATCCGTCAATCGGGCAGGTAAACTTTGCTGAAAGCGTTCTTTCGCTACCGTCTGGGCTTTCTATCTTTACCATACCGTTTGCTTCGGCTAGAGCCAGCTCTACCGCTTCAGAAAGACGCTCCCTTGAGCCTTTGGGGTCGTTGGTAAACTCGCTGACATAAATTTCGTCTATCAGTACGTCGATATCGTGACGTTTGGTTTTTGTCAGTACTATCTTTTCTCGCAGTTGTTTTATCTGCCCGTCTATTTTTACCGTTTCGTAACCTTTGCTCAATAAATCATAAAGCATTTGGTAATATTCACCCTTTCTACCCACTATGACGGGAGCAAATATTGTGACCCGTCCCTTTGAAACTTCTATCCCAAGAACTTTTTCCGATTGTTCTCTGGTAGCCACTTTCACTTCTTTATCCTCGATTGATTTCAAGACGATACCGAGAATCTCATCTTGTGAAAGTTTTTGTATCGGGACATCTACGTCAAGACAATAAGGTTGTCCGATCCGGGCGTAAACTATACGCAGATAGTCATAAATTTCTGTAATTGTCGCCACAGTCGATCGTGGGTTACGGGAAGCAGATTTTTGGTCTATGGAAATAGCTGGAGAAAGTCCAGAAATCTCATCGACATCCGGTTTTTGCATTTTATTAAGAAATTGTCGGGCATAGGGAGAAAGTGACTCGACATACCTTCGCTGTCCTTCAGCAAAAATCGTATCAAAAGCCAAAGATGACTTTCCTGACCCCGATGGGCCGGTAATGGCAATCATTTTTCCTCGTGGCATTTCCACGTTTATATTTTTAAGGTTATGGGTTCTGGCCCCACGCACAACAATTTTTTCGGAAGTGTCTCCCAGCTTTTTTTCTTGTTTATTTTTTGCTTTAGTGGTTTTATCCATGTGTAGAAAGTGTGGCTTTAGGGAGCTATGTTTGTTTCTGGCAAATTTGGTTAATAACAAACACAATCCACTCCTAGTGTGCTAAAAGGTTATGCCATTATACTTATATAAGTTCTACAAGCAAATTAGGTTCTGAATTGTATCACGACGTGGGTCCCGACACCTTTTATTGATTCGACACCTATTTTTCCGTCCAATAAAGTTACCAGCTGTTTAGTAATCCACATTCCGAGACCGGTTCCGATAACTGAACTTTGGTCCACTCCGCCCACTCGGGTGAAAGGAGCGAATAGCTTTTGCTGATCTTCCGCGCTGATTCCTGTACCGGTGTCTTTAACTTTTAAAATTATTTCGCCCGGTGTGTCTTCACATTCAACCACTACTTCTCCAGAATTCGTATACTTGATCGAATTGCTAATTATGTTGGTAAGAACTTGAGTCATTCTTGCACCATCGGTGGAGATCATAACCGGTTTCTTGTTGGTCACGTAGGTAAGCGACAAGTTTTTTTCTTCAGCCATAATTTTGAGATCGCTTGTCACAGAGGTAAGAACGTCTCGTAAATCTATTTCGCTTTTTTCTATTTTCAACTTTCCAGACTGCAATCGAGCCACCTCCAAGAAATCGTTTACCAGAACGACGAGCCGTGAAGCGGAATTGCTTATATTACTGGCGAAGCGTACCTCCTCGGGACTTAATGTTTTTGATTCCTGGAGAAAACTCGAATACCCTTTAATTGCAGTTAGTGGTGATCTGAACTCATGTGCTATCATGTTGGAGAACAAATCTCTTTCCTCTAACTGCTTCTCAAGAATGCTGTGGTTTTTCTGCCAATTAGTTTGTTTATAGAGCCAGTATGCCAGCGCAATAAGAAAAACGAAGATCCACGTTAGGCCGAAGTAAGACTTTTGTATTCTGCTTGTCAGAGTTTTGTCTTGGATTGAAAAATCATGCAGGGTAAAAATGTACATAAAATCGTTACCAACCTTCACTCTTGAATAGATGTGCCAGGTTCTGTTGTTGTCGACGATGTAATTCAAAATTAAAAAATCGTTATTTTCGCTGAAAGCAAGATTGTACAGTAATGAGGTGGTTGCGAGATATGTTCCACTTTCCTCTTTTTTATTACCGGTAATGATTTTATAACCGGTCTCGTCTCTGTTGATGATTCTGACTGATTTAACATCAGGGTTAGAGTTGCTCGAAAGCAAATCAGTGGTCATTGCATCTAATTGCTCAATTGTGAAGTGGTTTTTTAAGGCTGACGAATAAGCAAAATGCATGTTATTAACACGCTTTTTCTCAATTGTTTCAATGTTGTTTGAGGCAGTAATTAAAAAACCTTGCGTGACCCACAAAAAAAGTAGGGGAAAGGCAAAAACCAACACACCCACCAAAAGAATTCCGGAGTTCAGTCTCATTACCATAAGACCGTTTTCCAACACTTTTAGTACTTTTTTTATCATGACGTTTCAATACTGTTTTTGCCAGAGGTGTTGGAAGAATCAGACTCAGCAGGTTTACTACTGCCAGTCTCATCTTCGCTGGCTACAATTTTTTCTTCCCTTGGTCTGAATCTAATACCAAGCATTAGAAGAATTAGGCCAAGTGAAAGTATACCCAAGCCAATTACTATATTGTTAGATTTTTGTATAACAACTTCTTCATGTTCACTGGTGGTTATGTTTTCACTCACCGCGTCTGAAGTGCTAAAAGCTTGAGCGGTTTTAATAAATGAAAAAGGATTACTTTGCGCTACAATCTCCCCGGCATTGTCTGTCATTGCCACGTATACGTCATGGCTCCCGTCCTCAAGCTCTTTGTCGTAAGTATAGACAAACATTCCATCAGCATCAGTTTTTATAGTTACTACAGTTGGAGCGCTGAAGATGTACAGGGTGACGAAACTGTTCGGAAGTCCCCTTCCTCTAATTTCAGCTTTCACTTGCGAGTTCGGTTGTTCGGCGTCTAACGTTTCAACACGTATCACTTCTTCCACTACTAAGACATCTTCTCGAACTAAGCCAACCGATTTTTTAGGAGACTCAAAGTGTATCGATGTTTCTGGTGTTGCGTCCAAAGGATTGTATCCGCGAATAATTTCTACCCCATCGGTAAAGCCGTCATTATCTGTATCTATCGCGTTAGGATCGGTTTTGTAGAGATTGATTTCATCAAAATCAGAAATCCCGTCCTTATCTGTATCAATTGCGGTCTGTCCCTCACTTCTGTCTTTCCTGATTTGCTCAAATGTGTCTATTTTTACTTGCAACTCTTTGATCCTCTCTTCAAGTTCTTTGTTAATATCGTCGGAAATTTCTCGTGTCCGGGGGTCTTTTAGTGTGTCGTCAACCAAGCTTTGTTTTTTCTTACTGATTGCCTTTTTTGCATTATCAATCAAAATCTCGTCACCGGACTGTTTGGCAACAGCATAGCGTTTAAGGAGGTCATTCACTTCGTCAGTGTTTTTTCGCAAGAGTTGATCGACTTCTCTTTCCGCTTCGATTTCGGGATTGAATTGTTGCTTGAATTCCTCATTCTCAATTGTCGGTAAGGAGCGATCTTTCAAGGTGATGAGATTGAAGGTTTCAGGTTTAGGCTCGTTTTGATTTTCGGCCGTTGTTTTAGGTGTTGCCACTTCATTTTTCACTGTCAATATGATCGACTTTGACTCAACTTCTTCACCATTTGTATTTCTTGCTTTAGCAAAAAATTCATATTTACCATTTGGCAGATTTAGCGTATTGACCACAAACTGCCACTTCTCAAGGCGTTTGACAGCTGAGGTTACAAACTTAACATCGAGTGATTGCGTCGGTCTAGCATACAGATTTACCCTTGAATATTCTTTGGGTGTGGTGATGTCGATTAATTCAACGCCGGAAAATATATTATCGCCTTGTTGTTTAATCAAAAACAAAACATCTTCTTTTGCTCCGACTGTACTACCGGTATTTGTGTCAGTTTCTACATCCAAATCTGTTTTTGGAGTTGTGGTGTTATCATTTTCTTCAGGCTCATTGTCGTCATCAGCAGTATCAGATTCTTTCATTCCGATATTGAAGGAGCTGGTGTTGAAAACTTGTACCCCACTACCATTTAACGGTTCAACCGAAATAGCTACTCTGTATTTTGCACCATATTGTAGTTTGTCAGTTTGTACTTTTATTTCTTGTTTCCCATCCGACAGGGTATTGACCACCAAAGCTGAAAATTCATTATTGCTGTTGCTTATGTTGATTAATCTGGCACTCACTTGTCTAGCGTTTTCTGTCTTAAACAAAATGTCAAAGGGTTGTTCGGTGTACCGAGGAGGGGTCTTTATGAAAACCAACTTCGGTTCGGGAATGCTTACAGGCTCAGCTACGGGAACGAATTCACCGACATGAAACTCGGGTGTGTCAAAAAATGCCAAACCGCTTTGGCTTTGACTTAATGGTGTCAGTTTTATTACCAGTCGATAATAACCTGTCTCAAGATCGTTAGTCGGTATGATAACTTTATGTTCCTTGTTGGATAGAGAATGTACATTAAGTGGGATTCTGTCGTCGGAACCTGGATTTCTTAATTCGGCCTCAATACCGCTGTAATTCTCAGCAAAAAACTTAACATAAAATGGCTCGGTTATTTGACTGGGGATAGTATTAGCAAAATCTAACGTTGGATTTGGAATAGTTCCTGGGTTGTCGCCACTCCCTAAGTCGGAAGAAGAGACTGAACTGCTCATGGAGGTTAGGACAGCTGGATTAATCGTTTCACTTACGGCCAAGGCTGTGCCAACAAGAAGGAAACAAAGCCCGGTAGCGTAAGCCACCCGATACACAGAATCACGGATTAAAGAATCCAACTCGCCTCTTAATACAGCTGATTTCTCGACGGATCGTTTACTCATATTGTTGGGTATAGAGACTTGTTCTCTATATTGCGATTGCGCTTTTTCTTTTTCATCCTTCGTGACCCTCGACGTAACTTTTTTGAATGTTTTTGATTGTCGCTTCTTTGCTACTACTTTTTTGACATCGGATTTACTATTTGTTTTTTTATCTGAACTACTCTTGGAAGACACACTTTTCCCAACCTTTTTCTTAACAGCAGTCTTTTTTGTAATTTTTACAGTCATAATTGTAAGATTGTTACAGTGAGATTTTTTACATTATTTCGCCATTGATTCGATGGTTTCTATCAGTTCGGAAAGATCAGTCATGGCCTTGACATAAAAACAGTTAGCGCCTAATTCCCTGGCTCTCCTCCGCTCATCATGCCCGTCCTTGTTTGAAAACACAATTACAGGTATTTCTTTCAGATCGTTTTCTTTTTTGAGGTCGGACAGAATATCAAGACCATTGCGACCGGGAAGCATCAAGTCAAGTATGATGACATTCGGTTTAAATTGTTTCATCATATGCACCGCATCCTTTCCGTCGTTACTGAATTCAAACGGAAAGGATGATTTACTTAATCTGATGGAAAGCAGGTTCCTCAACAACGGATCGTCTTCTATTACAAAAACTCTGATCCCGGTCGATTTAACCGAAGCGACCATGGGTGTAATGTCTATGTCTGAACTTGACTTAAGATCATTTCCTTCACCGAATATGGTTTTGATTTTTAATATTACGGAATCCACATCTTCCCCGGGCGTTAGATAATCGGCGGCGCCAAGCGAAAGGGCTTGATGTATCTTGTCGTTTTCATCGTTTACTAAAATAAAAATCGGCATCACCTTGGTTAACTCGGTGTTTTTAAGCACGTTAAGCATGTCTTCACACACTTTTCCTTCGTCCAGATAATTGAGTAGTATCAAGTCTATCTCCAGATCTTCCACCACTTCAGGAGTAACTCTGTCACACGTGAAGGAATGAATGATTACACCATACCCATGAAGGGCTTTTTTTAGATTAATAATCTCTGAATTTTCATCCCCGACGATTAAAATATTTTTTTTAGTTAGTACTGACATACTTAAAGTTTAACACTTTCGATGTACGTCAACTTCAGTAGTTCACAGATGAGCAAAAACATGTTCAAAAACTCTTGAAAATATTGATTACAGTTTTTGGGAGTTTTTAACCTAGTCCTAACCAAGACTTGTAAAATACTTTATTTCATCTCTCAGTATTGCTGCCGTTTCAAAATCTAAAATCGCCACCGCTTCTTCCATTTGACGCTTTTTTTCTTTTATGGTTTTTTTGGGATTCTTTCTATACAGCTCCATATCTACTTTCAGTAAAGTGTCTACTGTCTCGCGGTGTTCTGAGCGCATTTGATCAGCGATCGATCTGATTTCTTTAACTATCGATTTTGGAGTTATGCCGTGCTTTTTGTTGTAGGCAAGTTGTTTATTTCTGCGTTTCGTTGTCTCTTCTATGGCGTATTGCAAAGCGTCTGTAGTTTGGTCGGCGTATAGAATAACTCTACCTTTGACGTTACGCGCGGCCCTTCCTATCGTTTGAATGAGGGCTGTTTCACTACGAAGAAAACCGGTTTTATCAGCATCGAGAATAGCTACCAATTCTACTTCCGGCAGGTCAAGTCCTTCACGGAGTAGATTAACACCGACCAGACAATCAAATTCACCCTTTCTGAAATTATTCAATATTTCAATTCTTTCGATAGTGTCCACGTCACTATGAATGTACTTTGTTTTAATACTCTTCTCGTCCAGGAATTCCGCCAAATCTTCAGCCATCCGTTTTGTTAAGGTAGTCACCAATACCCTTGCTCCACCAGTGATTACTTTCTCCGCTTCTTTGATAAAATCCTTAATCTGACCGCTGTAATTCGCATCTTCGATAATGGGCCGTACTTCTATCTCGGGATCAATCAAACCGGTTGGACGAATTACTTGTTCGATTGCTTTTTGCCCACTCTCTTTAAGTTTGGAGAGTTCGTACTTTCCCGGTGTGGCAGTGGTGTAGACTCGTTGTCCCAGCCTCTCGTCAATTTCTTTGTACATAAGTGGTCGATTATCGACCGCGGAAGGCAATCTGAAGCCAAACTCGACCAAATTATCCTTACGTGATCGGTCACCGGCATACATGCCGTTAAGTTGTGGAACTGTCACATGCGATTCGTCAATTATTGTTAAAAAGTCAGGCGAACCGTCTTTTTTGTGTGGAAAGTAAGAAAGTAGAGTATAAGGAGCTTCGCCGGGTTGGCGTCGATCAAAATGTCGTGAATAATTTTCTATGCCATTACAATATCCCACCTCTTTTATCAAAGCCAAGTCTTGCATTGTCCTTCTCTTGAGTCTTTCCGATTCAAGTAATTTACCTTCCTTCTTAAATTTTTTTAGCTGTGCTTTGAGTTCATCCTGGATATCTTTTACCGCCAAAAGCCTCTCTTCTTCAGGGGTGACAAAGTGTTTGGCAGGAAACAGGAAAAAGACATCAAGTTCGGCAACAATTTCTCTAGTAATCTCATCAATTTTTATAATATTGGATATTCTGCCACCCTGAAAGTTTAAGCGATAAACCGCTCGCTCGTTGGTGGGCATTATCTCTATCGTGTTCCCGACCGCCCTGAATGTCGCCGGTTTAAGATCGGCGTTAGTTCTTTCAAACTGAATATCGACCAGTATACGCACCATTTCGGTTCTTGTTGTACTGTCACCTACTCTCACTTCTAAAAGTTTTTTTCGGTATTGTTCCGGTGAGCCCAATCCGTAAATACATGAGACCGAAGCCACGATAATGACGTCTTCTCTGGTAAGAAGAGCTTGAGTGCTTGCGTGTCGAAGTCGGTCAATTTCCTCATTGATTTGTGCTTCTTTTTCTATATAAGTGTCACTAGAAGACATATAAGCCTCAGGTTGATAGTAATCGTAGTAAGAGACGAAATAGTGGACGGCATTGTTAGGAAAAAAATCCCGGTACTCTTGAGCAAGCTGAGCAGCTAAGGTTTTGTTGTGGGCGATGACAAGTGTCGGCTTCTGAATCTGCTGAATGACGTTAGCTATCGTAAAAGTTTTACCTGAACCGGTTACGCCTAAAAGAGTCTGGTGTTTTTGACCAGCTCTAATTCCTTCGACCAAAGCCTTTATCGCTTTTGGCTGATCTCCGGCCGGAGTTTTGTCTGTCGATATTGCAAAATTCACGCTTGTTACTATACATTAAATATTACTAAAAGACATTTTAAAGGGCCACCTAAACTTGGGTGGCCCTACTTCAGAACAGTTTTTGAATAACTATCCAGCTTTATTCTCGCTCTTTCGACAGTTTGTAGCAAGGTGTCGTAGTTGATGCTGTTTTTCTTAGCAATCGGTATATATACCGAAACCGTCTCTGAAATTTTCTTCTCTTGAAATTCTCGACTGTGATGCTCGATCCACATATCATCGAGATTATCGTGTCGATCACACATTTTAATCGAAAAGTATCTACGTGGAGCGAGCCACAGTTTCAAATAAAAAAAGTGATCGCGTGCCCTTTTGTTTCCAAAGAATAATTTCTTTGACGGTTTGGTGAGCCACCAAATACCGAATGCTACGTCAAAGCCGAAAATGATCCATACTTTAATAAGGTAACCTTTACAGCGGAAGTCCTCAAACAAATCATGCATCAGAGCGATCAGAAACAAATTGAAATCGATCTCGTTACGCTTGTGCATGGAAACAATTTTGTGGATAGCCACCCGTCGCAAATGCTCCACGTAAGCATCATTCGTGTCACGAACTTTACCAGCGAAAATTTTTGTAACATACGCCTCACACATTTTACCGATTTCGAACTCGATGCTTTCTTCCGGTACTATACTGGAAAGAGCTTTCAGCACGTCTGCTTCGGTCGGATGGCGAGGTACGTTTTTGTGGTCAAGGAACTCATTAACTAAACTCAGCTTATCCACTCACGGCCTCCCGTTTTATGTTGCTGTTTAAAGTAAATCCATGATTACACAGCAGAACTGTTTGTCAACATTTTTTCTCTCAAACGCTTGGTGTAGTTGACGATAAAATGCAAATTGTGTAGCGAGGCCAGCTGTGGACCGAGCATTTCTCTCGAACGGAATAAATGTGCCAAATATGCCTTGGTGTAGTTTTGGCAGACATAACAATCGCAAGATTCGTCCGGTTTGGAAAAATCGCGCTGGTATTGATTGTTCAATAAGTTTGTGCGCTTGTGACCGTCGTTGGTGCGTTCGTAAATAGTTCCTGTGCGACCGATGCGGGTTGGCGCAACGCAGTCGAAGGTGTCGCAACCAAGCGCTACTCCTTCGGAGATATCTTCCGGTTCCCCGATACCGAGTAAATGTCGCGGTTTGTCATTCGGCAATTCTTCATTTACTACTCTCAACGCTTCTCCTAAATCCTTTTTACTGAATGAACCGCCGATACCAAAACCGTCGAAATCCATAGCTGACAAGACTTTAGCACTTTCCTTTCTCAGGTCTAGAAAACGACCACCTTGAACTACCCCATATATGCCTTGCTTTTTCAGCGCCTGGTAATTTTGTTTATGGGCCAGAATGCTACGCTTTGCCCAACGGTGTGTGCGACCCATGGCTTCTTTCTGATAATCATAATCAGCGGATGAACCGGTGCATTCATCAAAAGCAATGATTATGTCAGCTCCTATACTGTGCTGGATATCAATTGAGCGTTCAGCTGTGAACCTATGCATTGAACCATCGATGTGTGAAGTAAAAGTCACCCCTTCCTCATCGATAACACACAGCTTACCGTGTTCCTCAGCCATCTTCTTTGAGTAAACATTCAACCCTGACTGCTCAGTCCTTTCTTCTATGTCGCCCTGTGAAAACTTCGTCACTCCTTTTCCAAAAGCTACACCCAACGAAAAAACCTGGAATCCCCCGCTGTCTGTCATTACCGGCAAGTTCCAGTTGCTGAACTTATGTATACCACCAGCTTCCTTTATTACGTCAGCCCCCGGTTGAAGAAAAAGGTGATAGGTATTTGCTAAGGCGACTTGGTTACCAACATATTCACGCATGTCTTCCGGTCTGACTCCCTTAACTGTCCCTTTTGTGCCAACTACTACAAACGCCGGTGTCTCAATGTCACCGTGTGGAGTGTGAATAACACCGGCTCGTGCCAAAGAGCCCGGTTTCTGCTTGATAATCTCAAAAGTGATGGGAGGTTTTGACATACAAATAAATCGCCATTTACAACAAAGCCAACCCCTCATTCATTCAGATGAAGAGGATTTAATGTTGAATTACTTTATAGCTAAGAGTTCAATGGAAAAGACAAGTGTGGCTCCGCCTGGTATCGGGCCTACTCCATTGTCCCCGTATGCCATATCGGAAGGAATAATGAGAATTCTTTGACCTCCCACCTTCATCCCGACGAGACCTTTGTCCCAACCCTCGATCACCATACCTTTACCAACGATGAATTCAAAAGGGTCCCCTCTCTTTTTTGAATTATCGAATTCTTGCCCGTTTTGGAGAGTTCCAACATAATGAACCGATACCGTGTCTCCTTTCTTCACCTCGTCTCCCACGCCCAATTTAACATCGTCTATCACCATACTATTTATGTTTCCTCTATCATCACTGGCTTGTAAGTAAGCGTCCACTCTAGCTCTTTCAGTATTCTCTGATTGTTCCACAATCACCACGCCCGGTGCTTGGCTACTTATGACGTTACCGGCTTGGTTGCCTCCTGAAAAAGAAGACTGGACCTGCACCAGATAAATAGCAACCGCCATCAAAAGCACACTTATACCAGCACCAAATAATTCAAATTTATTAAACATATCTTTTAAGTATTACTAGTCCATCATAGCTATTTTTGATGAAGTTGCAACAAGAATGTTCAAAGGAATGACCCCAGCTTTAATATAATCTTGCAATTTAGGATCGCTTTTTAGAGCTAAGGCAGAAAGAAATTCGCTGTGTTTTTTCTCCTTCATGTAGGTCGGTTGTGACAAATTATCCAAACTGGTAACAGGGACCAGCGAAATCACTGCTTGATCCAGAAAATCCAAATTTAGCAAAAGACCGGTTTGCACCTCTTCGGAGAAGTACTGATCAAATATGTAGTTACCCAACGAATAAAATATCAAGGTGTTTTTATAGTAACCGACTTCTTGAACCACGTGGGGATGGTGGCCAATGATCATATCCGCTCCGGCGTCTATAAACAACCTCGCTAATTCCTTTTGTGAATTGTTACTCACTGACGCATACTCATCTCCCCAGTGGATGTAGACAATTTGAAAATCACTTTGCCGTGAGGCTGATTTTAAGACACTTTTAATTTCGGACACAGTTGGTTCACTGTTGAGAGCGGAAACAGCGATGATGGCTACCTTTGATTCTTGTAAAGAAATATAGGAAATGGATTCCGAACTAATTTTTCGCGGATGACCCAAAGTTAAAATACCGTTAGTATTTAAGGCAATTCTTGTGTTCTCGAACCCCTCTTTCTTGTTGTCGAAACTGTGATTATTAGCCAAGGAGAAATGCGTAAAACCTGCTCTGACTGCTGGTGTTAACATTGATTTATCAACCGAAAAGTTCATAGCAAGCGGTTTGGTGGGGATATGAACTTCGGGGACTGAGGCTTCAAAGTTGCCAAACACGTAGGGTTTTTGAGAAAAATCTTTAAAACTCAAGCCACTGAAGGGATAATCCAAATCCTTGTTCTTCATTAAAGATTCAATGTTTCTAGCGAGAAGTACATCACCGGTGAAGACTACGGAAGTATGCAACTCGTTCGGTATTGAAGTAAGGTCTACTGGCAAGGGTCTCGCAATTTTGTTGCTTTCAGATGTGAAGATGGGCTTTATTTCATCAATAAAACCGAAACTTGTTTCGTGAAAAGAAAAATTATAACCGTCCAAGTTGAGTAGAAGAAAAACCAGTAGACATGTCCCTAGACCCAGAATTAATTTTTGAACTACAGCCATTTTATCGGAAACCCAACTACGGGATGAAAAATTCCCATCTGATTAAGGTACATGTAAAACAAAATTCCCGAAGTGGCAACTACAACCGATAACAACCAAATTATAAATTGGTAAACTAAAGGCAACTCTCGACTTTGGGAGCGTAGAGCGATAGTTTCATCAATGTCTGCGTCTATACCAAGTAATTTGGATATTTCCTCGGAATTCAATGCTTCGTTTGAACGAAAAACTTTATGTAAGCCTTCCACACGAGTTTTCCTTGTCTTAATATCCTCGCGCAAAACCATAATGGCCGTATCAGCTTCATCTTTGCTATATCGGGCACTGAGAAGAACAGAGCGAATAATTTCGTTTGACGAGCCGGGAGCCACCCCGTTTACTTTCAAAATGGTTTCTATGTGTTCGCGATTAATCATGATTCATCAGTTCGGACTATCGGTTTCTCGTTAATTATATACTGGTTGTACATCTCAAGTAAGACTATGAAGAGGGTTACTACCACTGGACCGACGATAAATCCGATCGGGCCGAAAAGAGAAATACCACCGAGAACGGAAATAAGGATTATGAACGGATGTAACTTGTTGCCTCGGCTTATGAGATAGGGTCCGATCAGGTTATCAACCAGTCCGACCAGTAACATCGACCAAGTTAAAAGCCCGATGGCGTTAAATAAGTCGCCGGTGAAAAAGTGATAGATTATTGCCGGTGCTGTTACTATTGTGGTGCCGATACCCGGTATTAAAGCACCGACCGCGGCGATTGAACCGTACAGAATCGCTCTGTTTACATCAAAGATGGTAAAACCGATTGCGACTAAGGTACCTTGTATCAACGCGACCAAGAGTGTGCCGGTCGCTACCGATCGTACCGCTCTTGCCATACGGCCGAGAATGATCGCATCTTCCTTGTCCGGTAAAGGACTCGCTTTCACTACCAGTTTAAGCATCTCTTTTCCGTCTCTGAAGAAGTAAAAACAACCAATTAGTGAAATAAAGAAAATAAAAATAGTTGATACTGTACCGGCGAAAATCGCTCCTAGATTACCGGTTAACCACTCGGCACTGCGCTTTATTTGGTCGGCCAGATTGATTTCAAAACCCGGGACATATTGTTGAATTTTTGCTTCTAAGACTGTCAGGTTGGGTTGGATTGAAAGCCCTCCAGTATCAAGATCTTGATAAAAATTTACTATTTCTTTAACAACCAAAGAGGATATTAAAATTAGCGGTATGACAATTACTGTCAAAACAATCATGGTGGTAACAAAAGCAGCGATTGACTTGTTTTCTTTAGGAACAAGTTTTCTGATTTTTTCATAAAGAGGGTTGCAAATAGTCACGATAATAATCGACAGCGCGAGGGTGCTGATGAAGGGTGAAATAATTTGCCAGACCATATATCCGGCAAAAACTAAAAGTCCAAAGAAGAAAGCGTATTCGACAATTCTGCTTAATTTCATGCTGATTATTATACAGTATTAATTTGTAATACTAAAAAGCCTGCGTGTGTGCAGGCTTTCACTTTTTAAATTTTTTCTTTGAGCTGTGTTTGAGACACAAGAGCCGCTGTTTCCACTACCTTTAGTGTTTCTCTGGCAGCATTATCTAGTGCCTCGAAGGCGGAGCCAAAGAACTTTGACAGTCCCCAAAGAACTATCAGTAACCCTATCGCGTTTCTCATATTTTTATGTTGCAAACCTAGGCTTCGACTCGAACGAAGCTCCAAATAATATGGAAGGGTTGCGATAGAGGAACTTCTCCACTTTCTATAACATACAACAAATATGATAAGTTGTAAAACCTGTCGGGTGGGTGCGAGGCACCCACCCGACAACAAAGTGAGTCTTGCACTTTTGGTTTAACAGGGTTACATTCATAATTCTTTCTTTATTGTGGATCGTCGAAGAGCAATAGTTTCGGTGATTTCTTGCAATAAATTTTGAGCTTGTTTCAGCATTTCATAAAACTTTTCAGGTGATGGATTTTTTCCACCGGCGTACACCCCGGCAACTTTGATGTTGCCTACGACTCCCTCAATTTGTCTTTTTGCATCTAGCAAATACTTGATCGTCTCGTCTTCCGTTTTATTGCCTCACTGGTAGCTTACCTTAATTAATTATGCACAAGTGGGAGTCGAATTCAATGCAGTCGAGCAGTTATAACAAAAAGCCACAGCGTGGCTTTTTGTTTAAGAATGTATGTCCAAAAAAGTAAATACTATCTTTTTGACCAAGCTGCTTGTTTGCGAGCTTTTCTGAGACCGAACTTCTTACGTTCAACTGACCGTGGATCGCGTTTGAGGAATCCACTTATTTTGAGAGGACTACGACGTGAAGACTTTTCTTTAACGAGTGCTCTTGCGATTCCTAGTCGAATAGCCTCCGCTTGGGCTGAAATTCCACCTCCAATTACTTTAACAGTAATGGTGTAATCTTCAATACCGGCATTTTCTGTCTTTAATACAGATTGGACGTTGCTCTGCTGTGATTCATTACCGAAAAATTCGTTCAGTGCCTTTCCGTTAATGGTTATCTCGGTGTTCGTCGCCGGCGTAAGTCGTACGCGAGCGGTCGCTGTCTTACGACGGCCGATTCCTTCCACAAAAGTTGTTTTCTTTGTTGCTGACATAGTGATTACTCAATAATTATTAGCTGTTTTAAAAGACGACTCTTGTGTTTATTACTAGGCAACATACCAGCGATCGTTTTTCTCACAACTTCAGCATATCCAAGTCGCTCACCTAAGTGCTCGAGTGTTTCCATCTTTCTTCCGCCCGGAAAACCGGAGTAACTCTGATAAATTTCACCCTTCTTCTTGTCTGCGATATCAAGTTTGCTGACGTTTGAAATTTTAACGTTTACATCAGACTTGATATTTCTTGCGTAATGCGGATCGTTTTTTCCCAACAAAACAGACGTAGCTTCTGTGGCAATTTTACCTAATCTCTTTCCGGTTGCGTCTATTTCATGCACGTTACCTTCCGGTATTTGCTTACTTTCTGAAAGTTCAGCTTTCGTTTTTAAATTATCTTTAGTCATATTATTCCACAAAAGAAATTATCGCTTCATCTCGACCCGGTGATGTGTGTCCGAGCTTTACAATGCGGGTGTAACCTCCGTTTCTGTCTTTAAATCTAGGTGCGATTTCTGAAAAAAGTTTTTGCACTGTAACACCCATCGGTTCTCCTAATCGTGAAGAAACAAGTCTGCGCGCTGACACCGTATCTTTTTTGGCGTGAGTAACTAATTTTTCAATGTCTGGTTGCAACTCTTTCGCTTTGGCTAGGGTGGTCTTAATCTGTTCGTCTCTTATTAAAGACACAGCCAAGCCACGCAAAAGACCTGTCCTTTGACTGCGATTTCTGCTTAGTGTTCGTTTGTTGCTTCCGTGTATCATAAAATTATACTTCTAGTGTTAGGTTCATTTTTGCAAGCAGAGCTTCAATTTCCTCAAGTCCCTTGGGGCCGATGCCATCGAGAGCAAGAATATCATCTTTTTTCTTTCTAACAAGCCCCCCCACCGTTCGGATGCTCGCTTCCTCGAGTGCTTGCAAGGTACGGCTAGTCAAATCAAGTGTTTCAATTCGTGTTTTTAACACTTCTTGATCTGGTTCTTGGGATGTTTTTTCAACTTTCTCGACCACCTCTGTCACTTTCTCGCTACGCATCTCCTGAAAACCAATAATAGCTTTAAGTTGATGGATCATTATTTCGATTGACTTTTCGAGCGCCTCGCTGGCAGAATAGGTCCCATCGGTTTCCAAGATTATTCTCAATCGATTGTAATCTGTCCTGTCTCCGACACGCATGTTTTCCACTTCATAGTTTGCTCGCCTGATCGGAGTAAACACAGCGTCAAGAGCAATTGTACCTATCTCAACTTTGTCTTTTTGGTGAACTTCTCGTGGCACATAACCAAGACCTTTTTCAACCGAGATTTCCATATTCAATTTAGCACTCTTGTTGGTGATCTCACAAATGTGTTGATCCTTGTTAAGAATTTCAACTTGCGTTGGAGCCTCGATATCTCCGGCCGTTACGATTCCCGATCCGGACTTTTTCAAAGTAATTTTCATCGCTTCGTCTCCGTGTAAATGAAGTCTGACTTTTCGCAGATTTAACAAAATGGTTATAACATCTTCCTTCACTCCTTCCACGGTAGAAAATTCATGCTCGACACCATCGATTTTGACTTGTGTAATGGCAGCTCCCGGTAATGACGAAAGGATGATTCTTCTTAATGAATTACCAAGCGTGTGACCGTATCCAGGATATAGACCGTCAATCTCAAAAATACCTAAGTTGTCTTCTTCTGACACAACTCGTGGTTTTGACGGTAAAGTTACATTTGTTTCCAACATAATTTATGAATGTAATTATTATTTGTAAACTCTTATCCTATCGACTGTAGTATTGCATCACTTGTTCCGGATCAAACAATGACTCTGCCGGGTTGTACACAGGTGCGGTTTTTATCACTCCTTCCATCTTTTTAACATCAAACGAAGCCCAAGCCGGTACACCGACCGCTTCGTGGGTCTCGCTTAAGTTGACGAAGAGGCCGGTTTGACGACTACCTTCGCGGACTGTCAAAACGTCACCAACCTTTACCTTATGGGAAGGTATGGTCATTCTTTTGCCGTTTACACAGATATGTCCGTGAGAAGTCATTTGTCTTGCTAGGCGACGTGTTTTAGCAAGGCCCAGTCTGTAAACAATATTGTCGAGACGTGATTCCAGACGATCCATCAAAATGGCAACTGGTTGATTGCTTTTTTCTACCGCATCGTCGACGTATCTCCTCAACTGTTTTTCTGACAGCCCGTAGGTCATGCGCATTTTTTGTTTTTCGAGCAATTGTCGTTTGTAATCACTCATTTGACCCGGGCGTCTAGCATTTCGTTGATTGGCGCTTCTGGCCACCGATAACTCAAACTTTTGGGTTTGCGTTTTTTCAAATATTGGTGAGCCAAGTCTCTTGGCAATTTTAAATTTTGGTCCTATTTTCATATGTTAAAACTATACTCGACGAGATTTCGGTGGACGTGGTCCATTAAACGGTACTGGAGTTTTGTCAGTAATTCTTGAAACGTTTATACCTTTTCCAGTAAATGCGCGTAAGGCTGATTCTCGACCGGCACCAACACCACGCACTATAACATTAGCTTCCTTCATTCCCATTTGCTGAGCTTTGTCTCCAATAATTTCTCCCACTTTGGCGGCGGCAAATGGTGTGCTTTTTCTTGAACCTTTGAAACCAAGAGCTCCACTAGAAGCAGACATCACCGCATTACCTTTCTCGTCACACAAAGTCACGAGTGTGTTATTAAAAGTGGCCAGAATGTTTAATGTTCCGTTTGCTAGCTTCTTTTTAGGGATTCGGTTGAGGGCTCTTGAAGTACCCGCAATATCAGAACCTCCACTTTTTTTCATTATACGTTTCTTACCCATATGTCGTACGTTTATGAATTATTAATAATAACTATGTCTTCTCTAACTTACGTTTTCCACTTCCCATTGTCTTCTTAGCACCTTTGAGAGTTCTAGCGTTTGTTTTTGAACGCTGTCCGCGTGCGGGGAGTCTTTTGGTATGGCGAGAACCACGATAGGAGCTGATGTCTTTTAACCGTTTAATGTTGTTTGTCACTTGACGTCTTAGTTCCCCTTCGATGGTAAATGATTCTACTTTTTCTCGGATCTGATTTTCTTCCTCAGTCGTTAGTTCTGTCGCTTTTTTTGAGCTTTCAATCGAAAGTCCCTGCAAAATTTCTTTTGAACGTGACAAACCAATACCGTACACGGCAGTTAGTGCGTAAGAAAGTTGTTTTTCGTCTGGAATTGTAATACCGGAAATTCTCATAATAATATTAAAACTTAACCCTGTCGTTGCTTATGTCTTGGTTTTTTCTTGTTTATCACAAACACAACACCACGTCGTTTGACGACCTTATCATCCGGACTCATTTTTTTAACTGATGACCTAACTTTCATAAATAATTATTTAAAGACGTTTAGTGATCCTCGCTTTTCCCCCATAAGGGTCAATGACCATACCCACTTTGTCTCCGACCAGTACCCGTATGCGAAAACGTCGCATACGTCCAGCTAAGTACGCAAGTATTGTCTCTTTTGATTCTTCTAGAACTACACGGAACATTGCATTAGGGAGTGCTTCTTCCACAATGCCATACACTAAATCATCTTTTACGGTTGATGTCTCTTGATCCATTAAACGAGGCTGAGTCTAACAAAAATACCGACTCACGTCAACTGTATATACTAGCCATGTGCTGTGGATAATTAAATAAAGGAAATTCTACTCTTGCCCATCCTTCAATTCTTCAATAATCATTATTTCTTCAGCGTTATCGGGGAAAGATCTTTTCCAGAAAGGGGTAATACGGACGCTGGCACTGTCTATGCCGGAATAAGCCAATATCGCATTATGGATTGCTGTTCTTGGTAATCCAGCCAAATCCTTGGTGAGCTTATTGACGTCATACTCCCAGACTAGTAGAGGTTTGCCTGTTAAATTAAACTTCAAGGAGGGTTCGTTGGCGATAACGCTGGAGCTGGTCGTTGGTGATGTATATCTGAACGAAAGAGCGTTCGGGTCATCTACTCTTACTTGATCACCGCTATATGTAGGGATGGTTTCTCTTGCTAAGAATGACCCGAAATCCTTGGAATCAAAAAGAGGGATTTGCAATATCGCTTGCTCTTTTATCGTAACAAGGTCTTTTCCGTACTCGACAGCGGGAAGCTGGTTGTATGTTATTGCCACTGCATCTTGAAAAGCGATAAAATCAGCCGGTTTTTCGTTCTGGATTCTTGCTAGCAGGTTGTTGCGCAGGTCTATCTGTAATGCCTGTCTTGCAGTTTCAAGCGTACTGGTTCCGATTTGGAATTGTAGTCCGTCAAAGCCGTTGGTAAAAGGTTCTCTGTTTCTGGCAGAGATAGCTTTGAAAAGCTCGGTATAACCACCCTCTTCGAAGCCGGGTACATCAAAAGTCGTACCAGCCTTAATATTGTAGGTTTCTCCGACATCCTCGGCAAAAACCTCGGCTTGGATCGTACCGGGAACACTTGCACCATCATTATCCTTAACTGCACCGGGGACAACCACCGAATCCTTTATTTTAAATATCAAACCTTCTGGTGTACGGAAGCGTGTGTTGGTGATAAGTCTCTCTGCTCCAGGGGTGGTTTTTATGATCTCTATGACTCCGGTAGCTTGTTCCTTTACTTGCACTTGACCGGTTGCTTCGACTTGACTTTCGCTCGTTGCCTCAAGAGTCATTATTTCGTAACTCAACTCCCCGTCTCGTTTGTCGGGATAAGCCACAAAATCTGCATTAACATTTGGTTGGCGGTGTTTGGGATGAATTGTCAGTTCGGTTTTACCCAAAAGCGCACTCAAGCCGACAGCCGTACCAACTATAAACACAAATAGAACAATTGACAGTATCAGTCTATTTCTGCCATTTTTATTACCGTCTTCTATCACAATACTTGGTATATCTTCCCGACTGGCTATTTCCGGTCGTGGCACTTGTGGTTGTGCCGAAAGATCTGTCGTCGGTTGTAGGTAACTTCTTTTTTTTCTTGGTTGAGCGGGACGGATGTCCTGCAAATTCCATTTTTGTGACATATTTATATTCTACAGTATAGCTCCTAGAAATACTCAAATGACCTGGTTTTTTCCTGAGTGTGGAAAAACATGGCAGATAAAAGCAGGGCTGTGTCATTGGGGATAGTTTGTGGCGATCCCTTGGTCGTCTCCTCATAGGTGCGACTAATAATTTCTTTAGACATGGGAATAATGTTCGGCTCTGCTTTGATGGTGCGTTTTACGGCTTTTCCAAGTAGTTCTGTAAAAACGGGCTCGCTTCCCAAGTCAACATGAAGTGACAGACGCCTGGGAATAGAGAGAGTATCTCCTGTTTCGTGGAAAAGAGTCGCGATGCGGTCTACATATGCTTCGAACATGTTTTCGACTTCTTTTCTTTTTTGTGCGTTGAGTGTCTTTGTAAAACTGAAAGGAGCTTCTGAGTGTAGGTAACCAAAAGCTTCGTGTAGAGGCGCGCCGGTAATGCTTGATATTTCTCTTGCTAGAGAAAAGTAACCAAACGGCGTGTGGGTGCAATAGGTTAAAACTCCATCTCGCATGATGCCAATTTCACTGGCTTCATAGGTGATGTCAACCAAACACAGATCATATGTTTCCGGAAAAAGTTCTTTGGTGACTGCGTAAAGCATGAGCATGAAAGAAAGCTTTTTAGACTTAGTGCCAGCAAACAACTTGTCACGCATTTCGTCAATGGCGTCTGATACGTATTTCTGGGCAACAACGCTGGTATGCGAAAGGGTTAATGAATCAGATTTTCCTCCTTCGGGGTGTTTGATTCTGTATCCGCTTGTTAACATTTCCATATTGGCGCGAGTGATTACGGTAAGGCCAAGGTTGTACGCCATTTCATCCTCCTTAAGGTCTTCTTTAATTTTGTTTTGGATGGTTCTCGTGAGCTCGTCTACCAGCTCTTCTGTTATTACGAATTTTTTCTCCTGTTTATAATTTATGGTCTTTGTAACAGTGTATGACCAAGGGGCTGCTATTCCACATTGTAACTCGGTCAATTTGGCGCTCTTGTCGTAGTCAAACAAAACTTTTCTTCCCTCACCGTCTAACATCATTGAGGCATTAACCAAGGCTGTCATAACAGCTTTCGCGCTTTGTTCGAGTGAATCAATATTTCTAAGTGGAGCATGTTCGCGATGTGCCCAGATGATGTCGGGGTGTTTTTGAGCTGGGGCGGAACGAATAATTGCTACCAGCACACTACCGGAACCAACGTCAATAAGTACCCCATACCGTTCGGATGATTTAGACATCCCAAAAAATGACATGCATACAGTATAACAGGTGTTATTTGTCTAAGTGGAGTTTCTGAAGCGGGTAGGAAGTGGATAGCTAAAAAGCCTCCCTGTTTTTATGCAGGAAGGCTTCGCAACAATTAACAAATTAATTCATCTGCTTCCAAGCCACTCGCCAAGTTCGATGAGAAGACGTCTTCTTTTCACAGCTTCAACTGCCTGATTCAAAACCACTCTTTGGTGTTCTTTGCCGGACATAAGGAGCTCCACAACTTCTTGAGCTGAAAGTGAAAATTCGGATAGTATTCCCAAAACTTCGTACCTTTCATTTTTTAGAAAATTTTCAACATCAACACCAATTTGCTCGAAAGAAGCGATTATTTTTGTGCGTAATTCTTCCGGTATTTTGTCTGTCACGCTAACCCCCTTACTATGCTAATGGATTAAGTTTATCAGTACTTTCTCCAAAATACCACAGTATTTTAGAAAATCAAGGCGGGCTGATCCTCATGCAACACAGCCTTAATGCGACGAACTCCGGCTGATGAAGACTCTTCTTTGTTTATTTTGAACGTACCTTTGATTTCCGTGAAATTATTCACATGCGGACCTCCGCAAAGCTCACGCGAAAAAACTGTGCCGTCACTTCCGGTCATGGTATAGACTTTGACTTCGTCCGGGTAACGATCCCAAAAACTACCTTCGATAGTCGAGTCTTTCTGGGCTTTGTCTTTGGTCATAGTTTCGATCGTGACTTCACCACCTGTTTTGATGGCGTCGTTAACCCAATCCTCAACTTCTTTCAGGGTCTCCGGGGTTAATTTTTCTGGATGGTAAAAGTCATAGCGTAGTCGCTCACCGGTAATATTGGAGCCCGCCTGGTGTACATGACTGCCAAGAATTTCACGTAGCGCAGCGAGCATAAGGTGAGTTGTAGTGTGGTACTGAATGGTTTTTTCACCTTGGTCAGCCAATCCGCCTTTAAACTTCTGCTCTGCTCCGGAGCGTGACTTCTCACGGTGCTCTGCCATGAGTTTCTCAAAACCGTGTCGATCGACAATTAAACCTTTTTCCATAGCAATTTCTTCGGTAAGCTCAATCGGAAAACCGTAGGTAGTGAAGAGGTCGAAGGCGTTTTTAGCGGAAATCGCCTTCTTTGCCTTGGCGTTTTCTTTATCGAGTACTTTTTTTCCGTTAAGTTCCTTGGTATTAACGTGAATTTGTAATTCAATTTTGTTGAACTGTTTTAAGCCGTTTTCCAAAGTCTTACGAAACTGAACTTCTTCTTGCTCGATTGTAGCCATAATTTCCTTTCGATTAATCGAAAGGTTTTTGTAGTGTTCTTGATAAGATTCAATAACACTCTTAGCAAGCTCGGGGAATTTTCCGGCCGGCACCCCTAGGATGTCAGCATAGCGTACAGCTCGACGAAGGAGACGGCGTACAAAGTAACCCTGCTCGGTGTTGCTTGGCAAAATACCATCGCCGATCATAAAGACCGCCCCTCGTATATGGTCGGTTACAATCCGAAATGCTTCTTTTGTTTTTGTACAAGAATCATAGTCTTTGTCATGACTAAGTTCACCTTTTACAAATTCATACTTTTTACCGGATAGTTCTGCAATTTGTTGAATGGTGTTCCAAAGGAGATCGACTTTGAATACATCATTGTTATTGATAGTCGAGGCGACAATGCGTTCGAGTCCTCCACCGAAATCTACATTTCGTTTTGGTAGCTTTTCAAAACCGGTTTCAGTTTTGATGTACTCCATAAAGACGGAATTTCCGATTTCCAAAAAACGTCCGCAATCACAGTTCGGATGACAGTGTTTACCGAATTCAGGATTGTGTTCAGTTCCAAAATCGTAAAAGACTTCACTGTCCGGCCCACCGATTTCACCGATTGGCATTTTTTCCGGCTTGCCTGAGCGACTCCACCAGTTTTTGCTTGAATCATAATAAAAAATACGCTCATGCTCCTTCATTCCTCGCTCGCCTCCTTCCTTCTCAGACCCCATTTCTGCCACCCCATTACTGATGCCTCGTTCATTCAAAATTTTCTTCCATATCTCTACCGCCTCCGTATCTTTTGGTACACCAACCGAACTGTCTCCTTGAAATACTGTCACATAAATTTTGTTCGGATCCAGTCCTACTTCATCCACGAGAAAGGAATAAAACCAAGGTAATTGTTCGCTCTTGAAGTAATCACCAAGCGACCAATTACCGAGCATTTCAAAAAAGGTGGTGTGGCGGTTGTCGCCTACCTCATCAATATCCTCAGCCCGGAAGCATTTTTGGGAGTTGGTGAGACGCACCCCTTTGGGGTGCGTCTCACCCATAAGATAAGGCACCAACGGTTGCATTCCACTACCATTGAAAAGCGTAGTCGGATCATTTTCCGGAACCAGTCCGGCGGAAGGGATTACAGCATGGCCGTTCTTAGCCATAAAATCCAAATACTTTTTTCTGATATCGTTGCCCGTCATAAGCTATG
The DNA here is from genome assembly GCA_023898585.1 of Candidatus Nomurabacteria bacterium. Taxonomy (GTDB): domain Bacteria; phylum Patescibacteriota; class Minisyncoccia; order Phycocordibacterales; family UBA918; genus OLB19. Next base: position 863,207 of record CP060229.1, read on the forward strand.
TTTTATAAAATAATACAGACATTGAATATAACAAATTAAACCGAGACGTCTAGAGCGTGTTCCCTAACCCCTAATTTTTGCGTTGTCTGCATCTCGATATGTCCACTGTAAGTCCATATGCTTTCCACCACCTCGATTAATGTCTTGAAAATGTGAATCAGAGACATACTTTGGCTGATGTTGTGACTAAAACCCACTGTCAGAAAACCCTCACTTTTCATTGTGACATAATAACCGACGCTTTGATGGCACAGTCAACACCGTGGCAAGTCAACATTTCTACAAAATCGTAGAAATAAATCTCCATAAAATAACCACCAACAATCAAAAGTATTCCGGTTAAAGTCAAAGTTCTTTCGAAGTGAAAAGATTGCAACACTTTGCGATCAAATCGTTTGTGATGAGCCAATTCAGTGTGGGCAACCAAAACTCCTATTGCCAACAGAACCTTGCCTATAACTCCAATAGTTAACGCCCAAAATAACAAATTCATACAAAGCTATTATAGCTCGGTATAAAATGGAATTATCGCTTACTTGTGAGTTTCTCTAATTCTTTGATTTCTTGTTCCTGCATCTTGAGACCATCTAAATATGTTTTAATACTTCTGGTGTCGATCCCTATATTTTTAAATATATCATCAACTAACATACTACCTCCCGCACTTAAGAATTGGTGTATTTGTTGGGCGTACGATGGGTCTTTTTCATAAAGTCGTATCATTTCCGCACTGATGAGGTGTCCGTAAGCGTAAGTGTAGACATAGAATCCACGACGGATGTGTTGCCAATAGACATAAGAATAACCATCTTTTTCGCTTACATCTACTCCTCGGCCGAGATACGATTTCAAGTGTTTCTGCATCAGTTTCGCTAGCTCCTGCTTCGTCGCTAGTCCGTGCGAATTGATGTGTTCATACATATCCTTCATGAAGTTGAAACAGGCAATTTGTCGTTGAGTAGAAGCTATACTGCGATTGATCGAATCATGTAACAATATCATCTTCTGCTCCGGGGGTAGAATTTCAACCAATCTCTTGGTAGTTAATTGCTCAAAAAGTGTACTGGCGGTCTCAGCGGAGCTCAGGGTGAAGTCGCTGTAAATGCCAGGTTGAACTTTACTCATCTCACCGTGAATAGCGTGACCCATTTCGTGGGCAATGGTCTCCAACCAGTAAAAGCTTGGGCTATAGTTTAAAAAGACGTAAGTCGGCACTCCATTAGTCCCGCTCATAAAGGCGCCACCTCGCTTGCCTGATCGTGGAAAAACATCAATATGTCCATTCACCAACATCTTATCGAACACTTCACCGTATTTCTTATTAAGACCGTAGAAGACATCACGACAAACTTCGATCGATTGGGCTAAAGTTGGTTTGGGTAGCTTTCCGATTTCCGCTGTGCGATTTGCGTAAGGAATGCTTTTTGCACCATGTAACTTGGCTTTAATCTGATAAAACTTCTTACTGAGGGTAAAACCTTTGGTGGAAACCGCTTCAACTAGAGCTTCCACTGCCCTTTCGTCGTTTTCAAAACTCAGTATGGAAGAAGTGTAGCTTTTATTATACCCGCGAAGTTCATTTGTAACTTTGTCGTGATTTACTATGGCGGTTATTTCGTGCTCTGCAATATCACCCATATCCTCCATTTCAGCCATCACTAGGTCCCAAAGTTTTATCCTCTCATCAAAGCTGTACTGGTCTAAGCTGTCTAAAACTTCCATTACCCCCAGTGTTTTCTTCTTGTAGACAATCTGGCGGTTGGTTCTGATCTTGCTGACAGCTTCACTCCACATACCTCTTGAGGTGCTGGAACGCAAAGATAAAATTTTTTCCTCCGCTTCGGATAATTGATGCTTAGCTTCTTCAAATATTTTAGTCAGTAAGTAATGATATTTTTTAAGTCTGTCGTCGCCTAAGTAAGACTTTTGTTCCTTCTTTGCTATTTGGCCGATTTTTAAACTAAAAAATATAAGTTCATTCGCTAGTTTGCGAAAACGGTGGTCATACTGCAGTAATTTCTTTTTTGCGTTTGTGTCATTGACATTAAGTTGGGTGCGTAGCTCAAAATAAAACATCAACTTTGTACCCTCGCTTATTTCTTCAAGCTTCTCGTAGTCCTCCAGAGCCTTTAGTAATTTCTGGGCGGAATCAGTAAAATTTACTTTACTATATTTCTTTACAAATAATCTTACAGCACGCTCGTACACTTGCGCATCTTTTTCAATTTGTGGGTCATTTTCGCTTTTGTAGTAATGCTTCTTTAGGTCCCAGTTGGTTTTTGTCTTCCCTAATTTCGGTAAAACGTTTGTGGTTTCGAATGAAAATTCAGTCGATTTTTTCAAGTGTTTTTTGGACATCGTAAATAAAATTCTTATACTCTTTAAAGGTGTGATTAAACTCGTGTACTATACCATCTGATAGTCGGCTGTTGATTGCGTTAGCGATGCTTTGGTAGGCTTCCAGTCGAGCGTCGAGATTTGGCCCAAAGTCTTTGAGGAATCTGTTGTGGTCTGTAAAGTACTCATCGACTGTAGAGCGAAAATTGTGGGACTTATCGGCAGCTGCAATCATGACCGCTTCAATTGGTCCCTTTCTGAGTCGTTTAGCATAATTTTTCTTAACGTCTAGCCATGGTAGTTTTACTTCTCCTTCGTGGGTTATCTCGGTAACAGTGGAAACGAGTGTGGCGACTTCTTTTCCAAAATCTTCAGTTAACTCCTCGATTGTATAATCTGTGTTTTCCAAAGTGTCATGAAGCAACACGGCCACCAAAGCGTTTTCGTCGTCGGTGTAGTCGTGCAAGATTAACATCGTTGCTATCAGGTGGGTAATGTATGGAATAGGAACGGACCCTTTGCGTAATTGGTCTTGGTGCAAGACCGAGGCCGCTTTAATGGCTTGTTCTATTCGGTAGGTGTACATGATAGTTACTTTGTGGTGAATTCGATTGTGTCTAAATATTGTGTGAATTATTAAGGGTGTAATCAATTTCACCAAGTACAGAATTATATTACAACACCTTCTGACTGAAGCAAGGCTTTTTTCACTGCCGGACCACCTCGATTATAACCGCCCGGCTGGCCGTCTTTACGAATCACGCGATGACAAGGTATCTTCTGGTCAAAATTTCCGGCCATTATATTTGCGACTGCTCGCGCACCTTTGGGACTGCCGGCTTTGTCGGCCACTTCTGCGTAAGTCATTGTTCGACCTCTTGGTATGTTGGCGACTATTTCTTTAACTTTTGTTTCGAATGTGGCCATAATTTTAAGCATCACAGATCAATCTCGTTCTCTTTAACATATTTACGTGCATCTTCGCATTATTTCTTATTCGCAAAGTAAACCGCTTGTAGTTTCTTGCCGGACGCTTCTCGATACTGACAAAACTCACATTTTTCACCGATACCGGGAAGGTCTTTTTGTTCCAAACAAACTTTGATTTTTTTTAGTGTTGGTTCGATCCAATCAATTTCCGTTTTAACTGGAACTAAGGTGGTTTCAAATATCAGTTGATTCCCAAAACCCGGCTCATCTTTGCTGGCATTGGCGTACACCAGATAACCCGTTTCATCGACTGTAAAACCATTTTGTTCTAGGAGCCAGCGATAAACGCCGAGCTGTCTCGTGTACTGTTGTTCCCATGGACTATCACCTAGCTTCTCGATTCGTTCTGCTTTTGAGGTGGATTTATAGTCAGCTATAATGAGTTTCTCGTCTGAATTGATCCAGATATCATCCACTCCCCCGCTTATCGTTAGCCCGGTTGGCTTATGGGTGTGGGTAATGCCGACAAAGGGGTCACGCCACTCATCCATTTTCTCGTGTTCAAACGGAATAGCGTCGAGATCGTATTCGTCGAAAATCGGGTGCGGAGTCTGATCTTTACGGTGTACATCAAATTCTTTTTTGAACAATTCATCAACGGCAATGTTAAGGTTAAACGAAGGAAAGCTTGGTCGTTTTGTACCCAGAACGTTGTCAAGATAAAAACACCTTGGGCACTCAAAGAAAAAATCAATTTTTGATCGAGAAAGTTTCCACTTTGCGCCACCGTAATTCCACTCAGCACTTCGGTTTGGGTTGTATGAATATTCCGCCATTTTGAAAGTATAACATCTCTGAAGGGCAGAACGAAAAATGCTTCCCGAAGGGAAGCATTTTTCGTTCCAATATCTAACAATTATAACTCTACTGTGCTACAAAAGTATCGAAGATATTGTCAATCTGAACATCGCCAGCCAAATTGAATTTGAAATCTCCGTCTTCAGTGAAGACGACGATAGCGTAGCGATTTCCCGCTTTGGTTGAACGCTGTAGTAGAATTTCTTCCGGCACAAGTCCTTGGGATTCGCTAAATCGCACCACCCCGAGAATAAAGCCTAGCTGATCGTTGGTGTATTCTCTAACGCCGATCCAACCTTCGCTCACCGGATATACGGCACTATCGAGCTTTATGGATGTGCCAGCCGGTTGGTCTTCAACATTGACTTTACCATTTCCCACTTTAAGTTCGGGCACAGGCTTGACTTCTTCCGCTGTGTTTACTTTTTCTTCCGCTGATTCGTCTGTAGCTTCAGTGTCTACGTCTTCTGAATCATCCACGTCTACTTCTTCCGCTGTATCCTTTTTAATTTTGTCCTCAGGAGCACTTGCGGTAGGACCCGAAAAAGCCCACACCAACATTCCGCCAATAAGGAGTCCGACTACAAAAGCCACCAATGTCTTCTGTCCGTCTTGTGTTTCTTCTGCCATACAAAAAGTTTATGATTTGCTGAATACGAATAATGTGCTGAGTATATCATACGTAATTACGGCCGAAACATTGACAAAAACTCAGATTCAATCGCCTATTTACCGGCTTCCGCAAATCTCTCCCACCTCCTTCATCAACTCTTGCTGTTTTCCGGTCGGTAAGTGCAAAAGTGAAAGTGCATTTTCATTTTTAGCTATATCACTACACAGTATCATTCCTCTTGCAATCAATGTTTCCGCCTGTGATGCTGTCAAGCTCTGCAAGACGGTAATCGGATAAATCCCCGTACGCTGAATTCTGTCATGTAAATTATCATTTTTGGGATAATCCCAACTAAGCATTTTTAACCCGACACAACGACCGTAGTTTTGAGCGGTGGTAGTAAATTTGGTATTCGTGATAAGCCAAAATTCCTTAATTTCACATATGCTCTCATCACAAACTCTACTATTCTTAAGGTCAAGAAATCTGGCGTAAGAATACATAGCTACTTGCAAGTCTGATTTTATTCCGGGGCGAGCATGGAATTTGGCCTCGCCTACGAAACTATGATCATCCTTATATGTTGCGATATCAATCTCATGCGGGGCGCAACTTCCTTGAATGATCAAACCGGTTTTGCATTTATACCCATCGAGTTCAAACAATCTGGCTAGAAACTTTTCAAAGGGAAAACCGGTGGGGCCAAGACTAAACAGTGCTCTGCGGAGGGAATAACGAGCTGCAGCCGGTGGTTTTGCGTTACGAAGTAACGAAAAAGCTTTACTGTATATTTCTTGAGTTCTTATACCATCGTAAAGATTTGCTCCGACCTCGTCTACTATTTCGTTGATTTCGGTCGGATTCGCTCCGGCTCGTCTTAATGAACGCCGTAATTTCTCCACTTTAAAGAATTCCGTGTCACCATCGGCTTTAGTGATTAGAAAGGACATTGTTAAATGTTAGCACACAAATACCGGTGAGATTGTGTAGGATGAGATGATTCGTTAATAAATAACTTTTTAATTCACATTCGTCGACAACTCAAGCTACGATACCCCCGCCTATACAGAGACTCCCTTTATACAACACACAAGATTGACCCGAGGCCGGCTTTTCTACCGATTCACAGGGTTCGATCACCATACTCCTATTGTCTTGGCTGATGATTTTTATCTCAAAAGGTTTTTGTCTGTATCTGAATTGCGCCTCTATAACGTCTCCACCAGATATGCGTGACCGCAAAGTCATATCATCCAATGTCACTTCATTGATTTCGGCTACAACCTCCCTTTTTTTCCCGACCGTGATCGTATTAGCTTCTATATCTCTTCCTGTCACAAACACAGCTTTCCTTTCCTCATCTTTGCTATCGAGAGTAAAACCGTGACGTTGCCCGAGTGTATACACCACGGCCCCTTTATGTCTGCCAATCACTCTCCTTTCTTCATCGAGCACGTCCCCTGGAGTCAAGTCAATGTAATGGGAAAGAAATTCAGGAATGTCTATATGCCCGAGAAAACATATACCCTGGCTATCTTTCTTGCGCGCCACCGGAATACCGGCCAATTCTGCCTCCGCACGGATTTTTTCCTTTGGAGTGTCTCCGACCGGAAAGAGCGAATAAGCCAACTGTTCTTTTGAAAGAGACCAAAGAAAATATGACTGGTCTTTATTATTATCAACTCCGCGGTGTAACTCGTAGTCACCCTCATTTTTAATTTTGCGAGCGTAGTGTCCGGTCGCTATAAAATCTGCCCCTCTTTCTTTGGCAAAACGTAAAAAAGCGCCGAATTTTACTTTTTGGTTGCACATCACATCGGGATTAGGAGTTCTGCCAGCTTTGTATTCGTCGATGAAGTACTTAGCAACCTCATCACGATATTCCGCTTCCGCGTCGCAGGTTAAAAAAGGAATTTCCAGGTGCGCCGAGACTCGCATGGCGTCCAACCTCTCTTTCTCCCAGTTGCAAACCATAAAATCCGGGTGCCAGACTTTTATAAAAACTCCGACCACATCATATCCCTGTTTCTTGAGGCGAAGTGCCGACACGCTCGAATCTACCCCGCCAGAAAGTCCTACAAATACTTTTTTTACTTTAACGCTCATAAGAAAACACTATCACAACCATTTCATTTATAAAGCGCCACTATGTGGCGCTTTAGCTAGACTTCTTTTGTGTGACTTTTTAAATCTCTTCAACTCTTGGAACCACTTCGATTCTTGCGTCTTTGACTATCTCAGGCACTGATGGGAAATGTGGGAATCTGCAAGATAAACGTACGATCTTGGTAGATGTGAGAGGATCGGTGAGGTAGCTATTACTCCAGGCACCCATAGTTGGTTCGTAGTTAATCGTAAGTGGACTCACTGCGGTGTTAAACAATTCACATGTCAGATTGGCGGTGGAATTTATTTCAATGTCAACTTCACCTTTTTCGCCACTTCTGACGATATTCGGGTCGGCTGTGATTTTTACTGTTGGCGTTGGTATCGTTTCGCAATTAGTCGATGTGATGTTGGTAGCCAGTCCCGGGGCACAACCAGCGTTTAAAGTTAAGGTATCAAGTTCTATGTCTGAAGCATTTGGACCTGAATACAGAGTGTATGTGACAGGGTCAACAGTTAGAGTGATATTTTCGGATGAGTCAGAGCTGATGTTGTTCTCAAGAACTGAACTATCTGTTACGTTTCTGATCAATCCATTTGTTACGTATTCGACGTCCCACTCTAAGTCCATTGTGCAAGATGAATTGCCTGATTGTATAGGGCAAGTTGAATTATCAGTACTTAAAACACCTTTGAGACAAGCACTACCATCCCATTTGTACCCGTTTGCTGTATCGCAATGAAACTCACATTTACTTGCCGTATCACTTGGTTGGTAAACCACATTCGTTGTTCCGTTTGTAAGGCCGGTATCATCTCCCGGCCAGAAGATAGAGCCGGGAGGCATAGAGGCTATATTGTTACAAGTGTTCACATAGGTGGCGCTAACATCATCCATGTCTATCCAGCCGAGATCACTCGACCAAGCGTAGCCATCAAGGGTGCCGTCGGCATTGACAGTGACGCCATCCAACACGATACAGCCATCATAACCACCTGAATTGGAAATGGTTGGATCAGCATTATACTCGTCTCTTATAGCTAAGATACGCGCGCCGCCTACTATATTATTTCCAATTCTTTCGGCTGGCGCTATAGCGGGGTTACAACTAGCTAGATCCGCACTGTTGAAGCTTATCCAACCATAACCTCCCTCCGGCTCGCCATCGGTTCCACCACTCCAGGCGTAGCCAGATAGAAATCCATCACCGTCCGGTATGTCTACACCATATAAACCGGGTTGACCGATATCACCGCCGTTGAAACTAACCCACCCCATACCTTCGTACACACCGGCTTCGTTATTGTCAGCACCCCCTCCCCAAGCAAAACCTCCAGAGAGTGATGCATAAACTGTGTTCACAAGAATAGCAATAAATAGCAAAGATGATGAAAGTAGAATAGGAATCAGAAACCGCGCTTTTAGAACTGACTGTTTACTGATCATAAGTTATTTTAATTAATCGAGGCTACATTTTTCAGACAAATTGCCTGACAATTAAAGTGTAGGGCAGAGTCCTCAGCGCGTGTAGTATTTGATTTACAGACCACACCGCTATTATTTATGCGTTCACCTATTGATTCAAGAGAACCTTGAGAATACGAAGTTCCTCCAATCGTCGTGTACCCATTGGGACAATCAACCTGTACTGTACACATGCTTTTACTTTTGTTCACAACGCTTCCATTTCCGCTTTCTTTATGACAGTTGTTTGCATCAAAATCTTTTGCAAACACACCCTCGCGTATGACATAAGTGGATTGGTTGTCGACATAGTCCTTTGTAACAACCGTTCGACCTACATCACCGGCTACTGTGGACTGGCTTCTAATTTTACCCTCCACGACCAACTTTTCTTGTGGGTTTGTCGTCCCAATCCCCACATTCCCTGTATCGTTGTAGATGTCGCCATTGCCTTTGATGGTCCAGTCGGCGTCAGCGCTACCGCCGGGGCCGGTGAAGTAAAATGTTTTACCCTCCGCCTCTAAGGTTGTTATAGACTTACCGAAACAATCTGTTTGGGAAGTATGACTCTCGCCGTTAAAACTTTTATCTGAGTTGAAGGCTACATATCTACCAACAGCCTGTCCATTTTGTGTAGTGTACAAAACTGATGCACTACCGGAAATAGCGGGGGCTGTTACTGCCGAGCCATTGGAATCAAGATAATATATCCACTTTAGATCAACGTCCCCGTCGCCTGTTACTTTACAAGAAATAGCGTCAGGCCATCCAGGTAACATAGAACTTCCTCCAGGACCACCCCCAAACGGCACAGACTGACAGATAGTCCCGTCACCGTTACAATACTCATCCGCTCCGATTTTGCCGTTAACATCAAATAGCAGTCCGTTGGTTAGGATACCGCCCGCGCTACCAGTAAAGCTACTCAATATACCCCCTGCGCTGGTATCGAATATGATAGGACCGACTACACCTAATCCTAGCGGACTTGAACCATTAGCGTTTATCGTCAACCCTCCATTTTTAGTCTGCCCGTTACCAGTGGTAATCGGAGCGTTTATGTTACCGCCAGGCGCTGACGCGGTCGGAGCTGTCCACGCCAAAGCTATTTGTATGCCGGTGCCAAGTAAAAAGGTTACAACTAAAGTGAGTGCAATTTGCACCACTTTATTCGAATATATTGATTTGGTATGCATATTGAAATTCTAAGTTATTTAAATAAGTTTGGTATTTAAAATTTAATTGTTAATAAAACATTATCTTATTTTATGACATATATTAATGGTAATGAATGTAAGGTGTGTATAATGTCTGTCGGAAAACAAAGATCGTAATTTGTGTTTCTAGCTTGACGGTTGCATTAAACGCTGTAGCTCCCCTCTCTGTCTTTTTTGCTCCTCCTCGGTTACTTTAGAGTCGGTTTGCTCCTCTGAAGGTTTCATCAGCTTGGTCAGTTCCTCTCGCTCTTCGTCTGTTGGCATAGCCTCAGGGTTGGTAGAAGTTGAGTTCATTAGTCTTAACAAATCTTCTTTAGAAACCGGTTTTTCCTCAGTTGTAGCTACCGGCACTTCCGCTCCTCCCTCTCTTGGTTGCTTTGACAGAAAATAAACTAGAGCGAGAACTACAACAAGAAAGACTAAAACAATCATTAAAATTGTTCTTCTGTTGCATTTAAATCTACCGCCGAAACATGAATCTTCATATTCGGGCTCACTTTCTGGCTGTGGGTATATATTGTCGTTGTTCATAAATAATTTAGGACTGTTAAACTATTTGTATAGTACAGCTTACCTGTAGAGGTGTTTAGATAGCGGGTGTGTATAAAATCGCCCCTAAACAAAATGAAGCTCAGATAAAAGCGGTTAAGCTAACGCAAATACCTTTCAATATTCATTAAATGTCGATCATAGGTTTCGGCAAAGTAGAATTCGCCCTCATCGTCTGTGATGTAGTAGTAGTACTCCGATAGGGTCGGCTCCAAAACAGCTGTTATGGCATTAAGACCCGGATTGCCAATCGGGGTTGGTGGTAGCCCAGTGTGCAGGTAAGTATTGTATGGAGACTCTATCTCAAGGTCTTCCGGAGTAAGGTCTGAAAGTGGTTTTTCCAAAATATATTCAATTGAAGCGTCTGCTTGCAGAGGCATACCTGTTCTAAGGCGGTTTTGGAGAACACCAGAAACCAACTTCATGGATTCGGGCGTGTTGGCTTCTCTTTCGATTATCGACGCTAGTATTAAGATTTCGTCCATCGTTAGTTCTTGCTGTTCAATCAGTGTTTGTAGACTGGTGGTTTTTTCAGCAAAAGTCTTTAGCAAAAGTTCCAACAATTCATCGTGAGTGAAGTCGGCCGGTATAAAGTAAGTGTCAGGGAAAAGTCTACCCTCTTGTGGCTCGGCCTTGTCTAAAAAATTTTTCGTATCAAAATTTGGCAATACTTCTTCTGCCCGCTTCGCCAACTGTGAAGCCCTTTCTCCCTCAATATGAGTGAAACGTATTAAATTGGTTGCAAAGTCACCCTTGGTCAGTCTCTCTGCCACTTCGGTGGTTGAAAGTGGTTGATCGAAGACATAAGTGCTCGCTTTTATATCGGTTGGTTCATAGAAAAAGATGAGCGTGTAATACAGTAAACTGTTTGACCGAATCACTTTTTGCTCTTCCAGCGTTTCAGTGATGTCTTTAACCCCAGTTCCTTGAGTAATTGTGATTGGCACATTTATTGGAAAATCTTTCGGTGCTTCGTTGAGTGAGTTTGCCCAAAAATACAAACCGCCGAGTGTAATAAGAAGTAGTGCGCACAAAACTAACGTTAACTTAAAAAACTTACCTAAGGCAGTTCTTTGAGACTGTCCTTCCTGTAAACCCAATTCGGGACTGAATTTGATAGGTTCATCAGGCATAGGGCGTGTTACCGATTGGGAGATTGGCCGGAGCTTCTCTTCTTGTCGATTCCACCCTCGACATACTTGGAGTAAGAACAGATGTTCCGGGGATGTGATAAATAGTAGCCAGTTCCTCGACCGACATAACCTTAACCTTATCAACCCTTTTCTTTTTGTCGCCCGGCAAATAAAAACGGTGTTTGTAGTATTCTAGCTCGGTTTTTTTCATATTCCTTTTTCTTTGGCCGGAAAAGTCTGAAATGAAGTTGTAGTCGAAGTCGGTACGCCAGGTCGCTCCGAGTTGGTTCCTTCCCACCACATCATACTGCGCAAAAGCGCGCAAAAGTGGGCTGATCATGTCTGCGTCAAACTTTCCGGCTTCGGTTATGTACATGGCTCTCACGACTGCGTCATACGCGTACTTACTGGTGTTGCGTTCAATGGCAGCGACCGTATCGCGCTCAGATAAAGTGAGGGTCGGTCTGTTTTCTGTTTCCTCTACCCCGCTACCTTCTTTGTCGCGCTTCATTATTTTGTCTATCACCTCCTTGGCGTGTACTTCCCATGTCGGCACATCAGATAGACTACCCCTCACTAAATTTTTGGGAGCGTGAGCGGTACAGAGAATTTGCACCCAGATTCTTTCGTGTGGTTTACACTTACCCAAATGTTCTATTAAGGGCGACATTGGTTCGAACTTTAATTCTTCTTTTGGTAGTTTATCCATCCCGAAATCAATGTAGGTTTTGATCGGGTAAACCTCGTCTTGTTTTTTTGTCATGTGGAATGAGATAAGGTCCCATTTTTTTTCGTCCCAAACCACTTCGGCGGCGTAGTCTATTAATTCTTCCACTATTTCAATACCCGGGTATTGAGCATAGAACTGCGCTTCGACAGCATTTTTGCCTTTTTTGGTTGGCACGTTGACATAAAAACGCACTTCTCCACCAATGGAGACAATCTCAAAGCTGTAGACCAAGGGGTGGCGACCGTCGAAGTAGGTCTGCATGTAGTTGTCCGGTCTACTTGGGTTATGGATTTGGGTGAAGATACTTTCCATTGCTTCCGGTGACTTCAAAACTTCCTGTGGCAGTTTGATACGAAGAGTCGTTCGACCGTTATCGTATTTGAATTTTTCTGTCATGCTCCACATCCACATGTCAAACAAAACATAGAAAAAAACAACTGGTAGCCACAGCGGAGTCAAAACGATAACTACAGTGAGAATCGGTCTTATGTCTACATTGAGCAATGAAAAAACATAAAACATTATGCCTAAAGCAATGAATAAAAATAATGGTGTTGCGATGTTAACAACCATTGTTTTTGAGGAATCTCGCATGTGTCTGTTCTATTGTACACTATAAAAACAGAGCGACTGGGCTAATGCCCAGTCGCTCTGTTTTTAAAAATCTGCTTGTGTCTAATCAGCCAAAGCGTAGGAACCGTTGGCTAGTTTTTTGAAAATATTGGTGTCCTGAAGATTAACGAGAATGGTGTTATCTTTTACGTACCGTTCTTTTCTAACTTTATCAATCAGCTCTTCACGTGATAGTGGGCCTTCTTGGGCCAAAATTTCCCGGAGTACATCTTTCACCACTCCGGCGGTGTAACCCCACTCAGTGAGAGCATATAAGCCACGACCTACCAAAACGAAACGTTCATCTTTGATCAATTCGTTGTGAGTGGTGGCAATATGTGCCTTGTGACCAAACAAGTCGCTGATGGTCTCAGCCACTTCGCGAAAGTGCATGGGAGAACCATGTCTTTTAACTGTGAGGTAAGCATAATCTCGAATACCCTTCACGCGTATGTTCGGGCTGTCTGCCGGGCCCCAATCGCCAAGTGGATTACGCCCGATTTGCTTTGAAATCATTAGCCAACGCTTCAAGACACCCTCGTCGTGCTTGTCGGCGATATCAATCAGTTCGTTTCTGAAACGGTTTAGAATTTCTGACTCACTAATGAGTTCATCTCGGTTTAGATTGTTGTGAACATTGCGTAGCGCTTTTTCCACTGCTTCGGCAATTTTTCGTTCGGTAAACCAGCGGTGCTCATACTGAGGGTTCTCTTTACTTTTGTAAAAAGGATCGCCAACCACCAGCAAAAAATACAAATGATTTCGAACTACCGGATCGTTACTTAGCTCATCAAGTAAAACATGTTCAGCGATCAGACCGCCCCCGAGCTGGTCGATTAGTTTTTGCATTTCTACGAAGAGATCGTAGTGTTTTTTGTATACATCGGATTTTTGGATCGATTGAATACCATAGTTTTCAATCTGTCGGACTCGCTCTCTCGTTATGCCGTAAGACTGACCGATTGCTTCTAGAGTGTAGGTCTCTCCATCTTTGCCAAGCCCGTACCTTTTTTCAAGCACGTCACGAGCTCTCTCAGGGAGAACGTCCAGAAGAGTTTTGGTTATTTGTTTTGGTTTAAATGAAATCATAAATAATTAAGTGAAGAATTGGTCATAGTCCTCAATGCGTGGCCAAATTTATAACATATCGGTCGTAATCGGTCAATGTTTTTAGTATAACACATGATTAGAGCATGTCCAAAACCCTACACAAAGGAGTAAATCCTTCTCTAATATTTTGTTCCGGCTCGTCGGTTTGCAAAATTTGGTCAAAAAACCGCTATGATTTCTTACCGTACATCAGTATGGCTCGAAATTCTATCAATTTTTTGTCTCAAATTTTGCAAACCTTTGGAGCTCGGAGGGTTTTTGGACATGCTCTAAGAAATGATAAGGTTCAGAATTCTGCCTTGTACATAAATAATTTTTGTAATTTTATGATCTTTTATTCTGTTTGCGAGGGCTTCATTTTCATTGACTGCCTTCAGTGCTTCTTCTTCTGATGCTTCCCCCGAAATAGTTATCTCCCCTCTCATTTTGCCGTTAATTTGCACTCCGATAGTCACCGCTTCATCTTTAGTAAGGTCTGGGTCGTATGTGGGAAATTTTGCAATATGGATACTGCCTTCATTGCCAATTTCGTGCCAAATTTCTTCGGTCAGATGTGGAGCGAAGGGGGCAAGAATCACCAAGAATTTTTTGTAGCTATCCGCAGTGAGACCGGTTTTTTCCGCCAGATTGACAAAGATCATCATCGCGCTGATGGCGGTATTAAATTTGAATTCTTTGATGTCTTCTGAAACCTTCTTGATTGTTTTATGGAGTTGTCTCGTCGTTTCATCAGGTTCGGTGTCGCTTATGTGCTCTCTCAAGCCGTTAACTCGTTCGAGAAACCGCCTTGCTCCAACCAGACCATCTTGCGACCAAGCAATCGTGTTTTCGAACGGTCCCATGAACATTTCATAAACTCGTAAAGTATCCGCTCCCACCAAATTTACTATTTCATCGGGATTGATGACATTTCCCCATCTTTTACTCATTTTTCGTCCGTCTTCCGCCAAGATAAAGCCGAGAAATTCCAGTCTCTGGAAGGGTTCCTCTGTACTTACTACCCCGATATCGTAGAGAAACTTGTGCCAAAAACGAGCGTAGATAAGGTGTCGTACAGCATGGTCGCCACCAACATAGACGTCAACCGGTGCCCAAAACTTCTCATTTTTCTTACTTACCAGTTCTTTAGTGTTGTGGGGGTCCATGTAGCGCAAGTAGTACCAGGAAGAACCGGCCCACTGTGGCATGGTATTGGTCTCTCGTCGGCCGGATCCGGCACATTTCGGGCACTTTGTATTTACCCAATCCTCTATATTGGCAAGTGGTGATTGCCCGTCGCCTGCCGGCTCGTACTTCTCTACGTCCGGCAACACAACTGGCAACTCACTATCCGGTACTGGTACAGCGCCACATTTATCACAGTGAATGATCGGAATTGGCTCTCCCCAGTAGCGCTGGCGTGAAAACACCCAATCTTTGATCTTGTATGTTTTGGTTAGTCGACCCCCTACCTTTTTGGTGATGGCGATTTTGGCTTCTTTGGAGTTCATGCCGTCAAACTCGTCGGAATTAATCAATTTACCTAAAGCTATTGTCGGTTGATCAATCATGCTGTGAGCGAAGTCTTTTAATGAAAAAGCCCATTCATCATCTGGAATTCCTTCCAGGGAATCGAATATTTCCAATTGACCTTCATGAACTGATAAATTCGAATCGTCGACTTTATCTATGAAGTAAAAAGCATATTCTTCTCTTAAATCAGAACTAGATTTTCTAAGATATACGAGTCTGGGCGCTAGTTTATTTTTTATAATGTCTAATTCCAGTTCCTCATGCAGTTCTCTAGCTAGAGCTTGTTCGGGTGATTCTCCTTTCTCAACATGACCACCAAAAGTGCAAAGTTTATCAGGGCTGGTCGGTGCCCCTGTACGTCGCTGTAACAGGTACTTTCCTTCCCGATTCCTGATAAATGCGCCAGTTGCCTTTACTCTATTTATAGTTGGTATTTCGGTTATTACGTATCTAATCCCAATCCCAAACTTTTTCGCAAACGCAAAGTCTCGCTCATCATGCGCCGGGACAGCCATAATCGCGCCCGTACCGTAGCTTGCGAGCACATAGTCAGCGATATACACCGGAATTGTCTCGCCATTGGCTGGATTGACTGCCGTTATCCCTTCCAGCTTCACTCCAGTTTTGTCTTTGGTTGCGTCAAGTCGATCCATTTCTTTTTTACCCTCCGCTTCTTTCACGTATGTCTCAACTTCATGCCAATTCAAAATAACTTTACTGTATTTCTCTATAAATTCGTGCTCCGGTGCCAAAACCAAGTAAGTAGCTCCGAAAAGGGTGTCCGGACGAGTGGTAAAGACTGTTACTTTCCCACCAATCGACAATTCAAAGTCAATTTCCGCTCCCTCACTACGCCCGATCCAATTGCGTTGCGCCTCTTTAATATGTTCCGGCCACTCCAGGGTATCCAAATCTGCAAGCATCCGATCGGCGTACTCCCGGATTTTTAATACCCACTGTCGCATTGGTTTTTGCTCCACTTTACTCTCGCAACGCTCGCAGGTACCGTCCGCCTCCAGATCCTCATTAGCCAGTCCTGTCTGGCAACCGGGACACCAGTTGATCGGCTCATTGCTTTCGTAAGCCAGACCTTTTTTGAAAAGTTGAATAAAAATCCACTGTGTCCATTTGTAATAATTTGGGTCTGTAGTATTGATTTCTCTTTCCCAATCATAGTCAAAGCCCAACACTTCCAACTGCTCTTTAAAGCGTGCGACGTTTTTCTCGACCGCCACGCGCGGATGGGTTTTGTTTTTGATGGCGAAGTTTTCTGCCGGCAGACCAAAAGCGTCCCAGCCCATCGGGTGTAGTACTTCGTGTCCGGTCATTCTCATGAAACGGGAGTAAATATCGGTCGCGATATAGCCTTTGGGGTGTCCAACGTGCAGTCCTTCGCCTGACGGATACGGAAACATGTCCAACACAAATGCTTTCGGTTTGCTGGTGTTTTCGTTAGTTTTATACAGTTTGTTCTCGCGCCAATTTTCGCGCCATTTGCTTTCTATTTGTTTGTGGTCGAAACGTTTATGCATACAAAATCTAGGCACCTTTTATTGATAATTAATTAAACATTATTCTGCCACTGTTCAGTAAATGTGCAAATTATTTCTTTGAATTTATGTGTGAAGCATCAAGTTGTGTTTATTGGCCATTCATTCTGCTGTATAATCTGATTATTATGAAACAAGAAGATTTGAGAAATGCACCCAAATTATTTTGCGAGAGCATAAATGTCGCCTTCACCCCGGAGTACTTTGTGGTTGGCATGACTTCAGGTAACCAAGGTTCGATTTATACACTTACCCCGCAACACGCTAAGAGATTGAAACAGTATTTGGAACATCAGGTAAAAGAATTTGAAGAAAAACATGGTGAAATCAATGCTAAGTGGGACCCGAATATCCTCAGTCCGATGCAAAGGGTTAAACCACTGGCCGAGGGAAGTTAAACGGGCATAAAAAAACTGCCCCGGTACAACGCGGGGCGAGTTGAGAGACAGTTGCGAAATCAAAGCATCTGTTTAAGAATCTCTAACCTATTTCTAAATGACACGCAAAGTTTTATGTTTTCCTTGAGCAGTCTTTCCAAGTCGCTGACTTCCTTTCTTATCCTTGCCAGATAAAAATCCCTCCATTTGAGAGGAGAATGCCATTTTTGCTGAAACAAAGCCAACTTGCGCTTATCTTCGGTGTTTGTCTCGGGGTCTTGTAGCCACTGCATAATGGACACGAAAGGTCTTTTTCCTTTAATCTCTGGTCGACAATCGGGGTCGTAGTTCTTGAACGAAGCAACGATCTCTGTCGGCTGGTGCTTGATTGATATTTCGCCCCAAGTGTGATCGTCAACAATTAAGCACTTTCTAAACCTAAAATACTCAATTGAAACTACCGCATCAAAATCCTCAAGGATCATAAGTCCCTGAAGGGCAGCTCTGATAGCATCCCTGTATGATGGACTCACTTCAATATCACAACCTCGTCCCGAATATATCGGTAGTTGCAACATATCTTCAGTGAGAGTGGTTCTTACGTGTTTCTCTGGTTCCGCCCAAGCAAAACAGAAAAGAAATTTTCTGCTACTAACGAGTCTAACGGTCATGTGTATTTCCCCTGTAAAAAAGCTTCTTTCACTAAGTTATAGCAAAGCGACTTGGTTGTCTATGGAAGTACGAGGAAGCGCGGCCGAAGTGGCTAAAAATATGTGTGAGAGACAAGCTGGAGCACGAGGCATATCGGGATATGTTGAGTGCGATGCGTGCGTTTCGTAGCCATATTTTAGCCACGACGACCGGAAATGAATTAGAATAACATTATTTTCATGGTGAGACTTCAGACAGTTTCACCTAGCCGAAGCGCGGCCGAAGGCCGCGCTTCCATGCTCAATCAAATAGACGTTTTTACGAGTGCATAAACTCAATCACGTCTCCGTCTTGCACCACGTACTCCCTGCCTTCGGTTCTGAGCTTACCTTGATCGCGAGCAACAGATTTTGACCCACTGGCCACCAAATCTTCAAATTTTACCACCTGTGCGCGAATATACTTTGTCTGAAAGTCACTATGAATAACACCTCCCGCTTCCGGTCCAGTACTACCTTCTGGTATTGTCCAAGCACGCGTTTCTTTTTCGCCGGTCGTGAAATAACTGATCAGACCAAGACTATGGTAAGCGACTCTGATCAGCGATTCGACACCGTTTTCCTGTGCTCCATACTCGCGACGAAATTCGTTTTTCTCACTCTCGGAAAAATCTTTTAGCTCGTGTTCCATTCCTGCGTCGACCACTACATACTCAGATCCGGTCTTTTCAAAAAACTCCACTAATTCGTCCCATCTTGGGTCGCTTTGTTCGTCCAGGTTAAAAGCATCTTGTTTTTTGTTGCAGACATATAAAAACTTCTTCATTGTTAAAAGATGAAGATCTTTAATCTGTTTTTTCTCATCTTTCGTCATTTCAAAACTATTAGCTAAAGATCCGGCATCCAAATGCACTAGAAGCTTTTCCAGCAAAGTTTTCTCTGCGATAGCCGGCTTGTCTCCTCGCTTAACCTCCTTCTCCAAGTTATTGACACGCTTTGCTACTGTCTCGGCGTCAGCCATGATAAGTTCCAGGTTAATAACTTCAATATCTCCCATCGGGTCAACTCCGCCGGAGACATGGTGGATATCACTGTCTTCAAAAATTCTTACCACCTCGGCAATCATGTCGGTTTCCCGAATATTAGCGAGGAACTTGTTCCCGAGTCCTTCGCCGGCCGAAGCTCCTTTTACCAGTCCTGCAATATCAACAAATTCCACAATGGCCGGGATGATGTCTTTAGATTTTGAAATTTCGGCCAAAGTGGTGAGTCTATGGTCGGGTACGGCAACTACCCCAACTGTCGGGTCGATTGTGCAAAACGGATAGTTGGCCATTTCGACCGAATTTTTCGTGAGTGCATTAAAAAGGGTTGATTTTCCAACATTTGGTAGACCGGCAATTCCGACAGATAGTGACATGATAATTGTGTTGTTAATTTAGTTTATTAAAAAAGGCCAAGATAAAGGTATCCGGCCTGAAAATGACGTGGGAGGTTATGGAAACACGAATCGATCCCGAGGAGAGTCTGAGGAGTCGCTCCGCTGGGGAGACGGAGCCAGTTCGTGCCGGGTACTGCTGTGACCCACCTCCCACGTCAACTACACAATAGCATGATTATTTATTTTGTAAATAGATTTATAGGTTCAGGACTTATGCTAGTTGTAAAGCACGATCAAAACGGTAAGAAACCACGATCATACTCACAAAACGATATTTCAGAAGCGTCCATTTCAAGGATACTAGCAAATATGTTTATTGCGTCTGATCTGTTTCCGAGTGAGTCAATAAGCCCGGCTTCAATAGCCTTCGCTCCCGGCATGGTTGATCCATCTGCCAGAGCTTCGACTGCCGATACTTCCATGTCACGGTACTTGGCGACAATATTCACGAACTCTTTGTGTATTATGTCGAGATCAGCTTGTAATTTTTCTCTTTCTTCGTCCGTGATGGCGCGGTTTGGGCTGCCAATATCTTTGAATTTACCGGTTGTTAACTGTACGTACGTCAAACCTTCCTCTTCGTTTTTCAGTGACTCTTCTACGTACGACATATTGACTCCAATACTACCGACGTCTGACATCGGTGAAGCAATGAGAAAATCAGTCGAAGCCGCAACCATGTATCCGCCGGAAGCCGCGACATCGCCGACAAGACCGACAACCGGCAGACTGCTGTCTCTAAACCTCTCGGCGATACGCTCGGAAGCTACCGGAGTTCCTCCCGGAGAATTTATTTCTAATAGCACTCCGTCAATGTCCTCGTCTTCCTCGGCGGTATCCATAAAAGTTTCGACCGCCTCCGGAGTAATAACCAAATCGAATTCAGTCAGGCCATGAAACGGTAAAATGGTGCCCTCAATTGGCAAAACGGCGATGTTGCAAGTGCCGTCACTGATTCCCGTTTCAACATCGTACAGGGCGGAGATTGAAATCAGCACGGCGATAATGGTAAGAACTACAACCGTTGCTCGCATAACCGCTCCGGCCGTTTCTCTGAGGAATGATTTGTGCATAAATTCACTACATAATAGCACGTCGTTATAGGTGGTTGGCCAAATTAGTGGTGAAAGTGAGGCGAACTCTGGTGTAGATAAAAAAAAGCGCCTTGACCAAATCAATTTGGTCTCAGCGCCTCTAATTACATTCCATCTCCGCTTCCCTGCGGTGACGAGTGAATTTTAAGTCAGGGTTTTTTCGAGCAGACACTTTTGCTCGAACACTAGCACCACTCTGGCACTCAAAAGGCAATGATTGAGTCACACTCAACTGCACTTTAGTGCAGGCGTCGGCAATCACTGCCACGTCACTTTCGCAATGCCACGAGATACCAGCGCAACCCGTTATCATTAACAGTAAAGATGGCGCTAGTGTTTGAGCGATTTTATTCACCAGTCGATGAACAGTTGTGTGACTGTCCACTCTCTGCATTGTGCATGAACCATGTCCCAGCTCCGGTGGTACGAATCATGCTGTCCGCCGAACCGCCAGCTTGATGATTCACTCTCTTCATGCTTTTACGGGGGCATGAATTGATGTCGTTCATTTCCGGAAGGACATCATTTGCTGCCCTTGCCACCGCCCTCCCCGATCTCTTATACTCTGAGATCTCAGAGGGCTCGTCCTCGCCCATGTCAATTGTACGTACTGAGTAACCCCTGTACGGACAGCCTGTGAGAAGAGGAATTAACGCCATCACAACAATAAGTTTCATGTCCATCTCGATCTCCTTCGAATCAAAAAAAATACCAAAAAGCTTACTTCACCAGCTCAAATTATACATAAAATCACTAAAAAGTCAAGCTCCCTTTGTTCCGAGATTACCCACTTCTTTCATCCAAGATTCTTTTTTAGCGTCATTAACCTTCTCACAGGGGCCGTAGATGGAAACTTGAGTTTTGATGCCGGCAAAATCAAGTATTCCGTACTGAATTTCGTTAGTAAAATCGCCAAACTTCCACCAAGTCTTAAGTGGGCTGTGAGTGCCGGAAATAACAAAAACTCTGGCTGTTTTACCTTTCAAGTGCTGATCGACTTTTTTAGTCTCTTTGTTGAAATTGAAAGCAAAGCCGGGAAGCCAAATGCGATCGAAAAGACCCTTTAATATGGCAGGCATCGTGCACCACCAATTGGGATAGCCTATTACTACGTGGTCACACTCTCGAATGGCATCTTGTATGTCGACCAAGTCAGGTTCAAGTTGTTGGATTTCCTTATAACCCTTGTGCAAAATCGGGTCAAACTGCAACTCGCCAAGGTTAAAGCGTCGTACTTCATGTCCGGCCTTTTCAGCCGAAACTTGATATCGATCAAGCACAGCACCGGTAAAGGAATCCGTGTCCGGATTACCACAAATAACAACAATCTTCTTAGTTTCCATATCAACATTCTACGCTATGAAGTAGCAATAAAAATGACGCACTGTTGATTATCGGCACAATTGATTGTGCAAGAAGTTACCTACCTTCTGATACTGCCGTTCGGATTAAACTGCCCGGCTCCACCACCCTGCATTTTCATCAGCATCTCTTTCATTTCCGGGCTCATGATAGCCATTATCTCCTTTTGGTATTTCGGCAAAACTTTGGTTGCTGCCGCCATTTGGTTGTTGCCATTTGCCTTCAACTCCGCCTGCATTTCCTTAGCGATTTTTTCGAACAAAGCCGGGTCTTTCTCTAATAATTCCAGAATCATTCGTTGCTGATCTTCAGGCACATTTTTCATCTGCGACTGAAGCACTTTCTTCATCGCGTATTGTTTTACTTTTCCAAACATATGTCGAAGATTGTAACACAGCGATCATGATTGTAGAACTTTAATTACTAAGCTAAAACGACCAAAAACCATAGACAAACATGTAAATCCATGGTACTGTCCACGATTATAATTTATTTTGAAATGACATGCAGTTTATAACCAATATCAGACAAAAAATGATCGGTCGAAAATCAGCGACGTGGGTTGTGGCGTTTATTGTAATAGTTTTATTGATTGTCGTTATTGGAATAAAGCAAAACTCGGAAATTTCTGAGGAGGAGCTTGTTAAGAAACCACAAGTAACTGTGACTACTCCTTTTGAATTCTCAACTGAACAATCGGTCTCTTTACTCGGAAATGTTCGGGCTTTGAGCGAAGCTAGGATAACCTCTGAACGCTCCGGCCGTGTCGTTGCTGTTAATGTCAGATTGGGTCAAACAGTAACTCCTGGTCAAATTATCGCCACGCTGGAAAATGCTTCCGAGCGAGCAAGTGTTCTACAGGCAGAGGGTGTTTATGATTCCGCACTGGCATTATCAGCCCAGAATGAAGTGGGAGTTACTCAAGCTGAAACATCTCTTGTTAATGTGCAGAACGGCGCAGTTTCAACGCTTAAATCAACCTACAACATTGCCAACGGCATAGTTCTAAGTGACATTGACGCATTCTTCACAGACCCTAATTCACGAGTACCTGGGCTACGAATAGACGGTCGTGGTTTTACCGAAGAGCTCAATTCCCGAAGAGTCTCGCTTCAGACATCCCTCCCTTCATGGCAGAATCGCGTCAACGAAGTTTCCCAAGATTCGAACTTGGAAGCGGAAATTCAGTACAGTAAGGAAAATGTACAAAAAATAATTGAAATAATCGACACCTTTTTGATTGTGTTTGATAAACAAGATAATAGCACTCGTTATACCGAAGCGGAGTTGATTTTGTTTCAAAGTAATTTTACGTCTTTACGCTCGACACTGATCGGACTGCAGACGAACTTGGATGGTGCGCTGACGACCCTACAGTCTGCCGACGAATCACTTAAACGAGCGAAGCTGCAGGCCAGTGGAGGAGCTAATTCTGCTTCCGACGCGCAAGTCAAGCAAGCCCTAGGTTCACTTAGGTCAGCTGAGGCCAACCTTGCTAAAACAATTCTCCGCACTCCCGTCAGCGGAACTATCAATTCGCTTTCAGTAAAGACCGGTGATTTCTTAAACTCCTTTAGCGAAGTAGCCATTGTCGCCAATAATTCTGCTTTAGAGATCGTGACTTATGTCGGCGATAGTGAGCGCAACCTTATTGATATTGGTGATATTGTCATGATTGAGGGTGAGTTTGAAGGTCTGGTGACGGAAATCGCTCCAGCGGTAGACGTATCAACCGGAAAAACTGAAGTGAGAATAGCTACTGAAGGAACGGATATTAGAAACGGTGATACAGTGCGAATTACAAAAAAAGTTTCTGACAGCGATGCTTCCCTAGATCAAATGGTAAGAATTCCCCTTACTGCCATCAAGTTTGAACGTGAGGATGGTTCGGTATTTCAAATAGTCGATGGAAAGTTGGAAAAACGTCCGGTTGAGCTTGGGGTTATTCTTGGTAACTCGGTTGAGGTGGTCTCGGGACTTAAAGCAACTGATGAGTTTGTGGTAGATGTTAGAGGTTTGGTAGCCGGCGAAAGCGTGGAAATAGCGAAATAATTATGTGGGAATTTTTTATTAAAAACAACAAATTCGCGTATTTGTTTCTGATTGCTCTCATTGGGCTTGGTAGCTACAGTATCGTTGCTATCCCCAAGGAATCTGCCCCAGAGGTTGTTATACCAGTTGGTGTTGTCACTACTGTCTTGCCGGGAGCGCCAGCAACCGACGTTGAGTCTTTGGTTACCAATGAAATAGAAAGCGGTTTATCTAGTTTGGAAAATGTCAAAAAAATTACCTCGACTTCACGCGAAGGTGTTTCCAGTGTGGTAGTCGAATTTGACGCTTCGGCCGATATCGACACCTCAATTTCGGATCTTAAAGATGAAGTAGATACAATCAAACAAGATTTACCTCAAGACGCGGAAGACCCTTTCGTCTCGGAGGTAAATTTCGTTGACCAGCCAATTCTGACTATCGCTATTTCGGGAGAGCTGTCTGATTTTGCGTTGACCGAGCTTTCCAATGAACTCGAAAAAAGAATCGAATCGGTCTCTGGTGTTTCTCGCGTCGAAGTAAGCGGTGTGCGCAATCGAGAAGTGACAGTTATTGTCAATCAAGAATCTTTGCTTCGATTCAACGTAAGTTTGTCCGAAGTATCGGGTGCGATTGGTAGAGCTAATTTGACCTTACCGGTTGGCCAAATCATTAACGACGGTGTTTCTTATAACGTCGCTTTTGAAGGTGATATTGCAGACAGTGAGCAAATTCAGCATATCGCCGTTGCCAGTCGTGGCGGTCAGCCAGTTTTTGTTAAAGACATAGCGGTGGTGGAAGATGGCCTGGCTCCAGCCAGTTCTTTGTCGAGACTGAGTGTTCAGGGAGAACCTTCTTTGAATTCGGCCACTTTCAATGTATATAAACAATCGGGTGGTGACATCACTGTAATTACGGCGTCAGTCAATGACAAAATTGAGCAGTTGAAATCTTCCGGCGAGCTTCTTGATGGTGTAACAACAGCGGTGGTACTCGACGCCGGTCGCGATATTAAGAACGACCTGGTTCGACTTTCCACTTCTGGACTACAAACTGTTGCTTTGGTCGTCTTGTTGCTCGTGTTTGCTATCGGTTGGAGAGAAGGGCTTTTGGCTGGGCTCGCGATTCCCCTTTCGTTCTTGTTTGGTTTTATCGGACTTTATTTATCCGGCAACACCATCAACTTTCTCAGTCTTTTTTCACTTATTCTCGGAATCGGTATTTTGGTTGATTCAGCTATTGTGATGGTGGAAGGGATAAATCGTCGCATGAAAGACAATCCGAACATCGACAAAAAAGAAGCGTCTTTAAAAGCTATAAAGGAATTTTCCGCACCTCTCATTTCAGGTACTTTAACAACGGTCGCAATGTTTGTCGGGTTATTTATTGTTTCCGGCGTTACCGGTCAGTTTATTGCCAGTATTCCTTTCACGCTTATTTTCTTACTCTTTGCTTCAATGTTCGTCTCTCTCGCCATTCTGCCTTTGATTGCATCGGTCTTTCTACACCGTAAAAGCACAACAGTATTTCAAAAGAAGCAGGTCGCGCAAGCTCATAGACTTGAGTTTTGGTACAGAAAGAAGCTCGAAGTGATACTGGATGATAAAGATAAGCAGAATAAGTTTTTGGCGGGTATATTCTCCACCCTGGTCTTTTCAGTTTTTCTACCAATAAACTTTTTTGCTGGAGCGCTGGCCGGACTGTTGGTTTACCTCGCCACCATGAAGTCCTATTCGATACAGAAAAAGAGACAATATAGTGAGTTCAAACGAAGATTGGTTTGGTTGCCTATGATGGCGGTTTCAATCGTTGTTTCCGTGATGGTTGTTTCGGCAGTGTTGCCTTCAATCACTCTGGTCAAGGTTATTTTTTTCGACCAGAGTGATGTCGATTATGTAATCATCGAGGTCGAAAACCCAGAGGGAACAACTAAAGATGTGACCGACATAACCATACGTAGAGTTGAAGAGATTCTTTACGATGAGAATGAGATTGATTCATTTTCCACCACAGTTGGAAGTGGAAACCAGTGGGGTGCGGGCGGAACCGGCGAAAAGTTCGCGAATATTTTTGTTAACTTAAAAAAAGACCGAGACCGCAGTAGTACTGAAATTGTAGATGATTGGCGAAAACAAATGGCTGAACTGAAAGATATCAACGTAACTGTCAACCAGCCAAGCGACGGCCCTCCAACCGGCGCGGCTATTATTGTAAAGTTTCTTGGTGATGACTTGATTGAAATTACAGACCTCGCAGATAAATCAGCTGAAGTATTTCGATCGACGCCGGATATAGTCAATGTCCAAACCAGTACTAACAACAATAGTACTGAGTTTGTGTTGGAGCTTGATCGAGACAAAACAGCTTCACTTGGACTTAATCCTTTTCTGGTTTCAGAAGTGCTAAGAACCGCTGTCTACGGCACGAAAGCTACCTCTTTGACCACGCTCGAAGAAGATATAGATGTTATAGTTAAGCTTAATATAGAAAACGTCAATCAGCCGACCAGTGGCGCGACAAATATTGCTACTATCAACGCGCTTAGCGAAATAGACATTCCTACCGCAACCGGCCCTGTGCCACTATCAAGCCTGGTCAGTATTACTCTCCGTGAATCTAGTTCGGTTATAAGTCACGAGAGTGGGAAAAGGGTGGTTTCTGTAACAGCTGATGTGGCGGGAGATGGAAATGCTCGTGAGTTACAAGCAAAAATAATTGAACAGATAGAAACCGAATTGGACATTCCGGCCGGTGTGACGATAAGTACGGGCGGTGGAGAGACAGATGAGTCAAACAAAGCGTTTATGGAAATGTTTTTAGCCTTGATTGTCGGCGTTGGTCTGATGGTTGGAATTCTTACCCTGCAGTTCAATTCATACCTACACATGCGCTATGTTTTGTCTATTTTACCCTACTCAATAATCGGTATTATGTTTGGGCTCGCTATTACACAAAATACCCTGTCCTTCCCTTCCATGATGGGTTTTATTGCTCTCTCGGGTATTGTGGTCAACAATTCAATATTGTTAATTGACATGATGAATCACTTACGACGAATAAGGCCAGATGATGATATTAAAACAATCGTGTTGGATGCATCCGGTAACCGACTGCGACCAATTCTACTAACCATGCTCACGACGGTAATCGGTATGATACCTCTCACTTACGCGGGTGATTTGTGGTCACCACTGGCTTACGCGGTAATGTTTGGTCTTGTTTTTTCCGTCGTTATTACACTGATTCTTATTCCGATTATTTACACCAGAAAACCTGGTGATTTAGAGTGACAAGGAGATGTCCTGTCGAACGATAGTAAGTAATTATTAAGCTTAAGAATCTGTCTCTTCTTCCCTTCTCTTGGCCTTTTCTTTCGCACTGAACATCAGCAAATTTATGACACCGATAGCCAGAACTAGCCAAGTCATGTAGCTTAAAATAAATGTAGTGAATGAAAAATTAGTCCAACCGATGGTGTTTAGAGCCAACAGTATGCCTAGTGTGTACCAACTACCGGCTTGCAACCCGGGCCCGAAAGTGGTCGACATAAGATGAGCCGTCATCAGCATGGCGTTAGTAAATAAAACAAAGAGTGTCAGCAGTTGCCCCAGACTGAAAGCGGATAATCCTGCGAGTCCAGCAGAACTATATTCGGCGGATATCAATAAAATTGTAGTGATTAAAATAATCACCATTGCGACACGTAACACTACGTAAACAACTCCCATCATGCGACGTTCTGCATCGTCTATTTTGCCGTCTTTAATTGCCACCAAAAAATTGATAACGGCGAGAGTCGAGGAACCTACTCCGAGGGCAATCGAAAGAGTTTGGACGATAGAGACTAGTCCAAGAAATGTAATCATATTTAAATGATAGCAGAGTAATCAGACATATTTACACCAGACTGTGAATTTACAGACTACTCACTTCGGTTTATGCTTAATGTTATGAACAAATATAAACACTTGTTTTTTGATATGGATCAAACTGTTGCTCCGTCGAGACAACCAATTCTGCCTCATATGTATAAGCTCTTAAATGAATTACCTCACGATATTGTGATTGTCTCCGGTCAGGAAGTACCTAAAATCATGTGGCAAAGCAACAACCTGCCCGCTTACACCCTAGGGCAAAACGGCAATCACGCCACCAATATTGATAACGTCGAATTATGGAATGTCCCTCTAGATTATGAGCACCAAGAAGAAATAATGAGGCATATCGACTCAATAGTAGCTATCCTTGATCATGACCTAAATCATGAATGGAGCCCGGTTGAGAACCGTGGATCACAGATAACCTTTAGTCCGATTGGCAACACTGCTCCAGTCGAATATAAGAAAAACTACGACCCTGACCGGAAAAAGCGAGAATTATTGCTCGAGAAAATCCCGTTTCTCTCTGATGAGCTGGTGGTTAAAATTGGAGGCTCTACCAGCTTTGATTACATCCACAAAGACAGACACAAAGGTACAAACGTACAGAAACTGATTGATTACATGAACTGGAACAAAGAGCAGTGTATTTACTTTGGCGATGGGCTATATCCTGGTGGCAACGACGAAGCCGTCATTGGTGTGATTGAAACAGTGGCGGTTTCTGACCATGAGGATACGTATAGCAAATTAAGGGAAATGTTTGGGTGATTTTTGATGAGCTGACAAGTTCGTCAAGCATTTTACAATATCCACTTGTTTTGCCGTGCTCGTGTAGGTTACTTGATGCGTGTAGATATTCGCGAGTTTTTTCAGTCTCTAATCTTGTGCTCAAACTGTGATTATGACCAAAAAAACCGCTCCCGACAAAAACTTTCGGGAGCGAACTTCACTGAGGGCGCTAGACAGTGCGCACGGCTGCATAAACAGCGTCGGGCGCAAGCTCATGTTTCAGGGGAACTATCGCAGCTGCCCATCGCCCGTTGTTACAAAACAACAGACTGCCGTGTAAATCGTCGTCTACACTTGCGTATGTCGTACCGAGAAACAGAATCTGCTTGCCTCCCCATTCCTTTGGAATTATCCCCGGGTCAGAAAGCAGATACTCCAGTGCGGTCGCATTCAGAGGTTGCTTGTTCACGAGCATTTTCATGTAGTCGTAGCCACGCGGCCACTTGTTACAGGAAGGTGGTTTGGGTGAGAACAACTGAATGCTAGTCTGATCCCACGTAAAGAGTCCGTCGTTATGCATCACCACTTGCATGTTCGGTGGAGGAGAGGGTGACTTCGTGCAATCGAAGATGTAGTTGATTCCTCCATATCCATCAAACTCCCACTCTGCACGACGTGATGCTCGCACATACACCGTGCCAGCGGCAAGATAGTGCCAATCCTCGTGACGGAAGACGTCATCACGAAGTGAGACAAGCAATTTTCGTTTTGCAGGAATAACCTGGTGCTTCAAACACCATTCGAGCGACTCTTCAGTCATGTACATGTAGGCATCGCAGTAACCTGGCTCTCTGAACACATTTGCTGTTTCGTCATACACGGTGTTCCTTGGTGACATTGGTGACCATTCAGGCACCAATGTTATATCGATTTTGACGAAGAACAGAACGGCTATTGCTACTAAAATGAGTTTCTTCACTTAATACACCCCTCAAAAGTTATTAACGATTTGTTAGTGAATCAATCAACTGATTGAGACTTTGATCAAGTTCTCGTGTCGCTTTCTCTGCACGTACCAGAGCAGGATCTTCTCTTTTGAGTAAAAAACTGTTTGTCTAGGAACCTCTTACGGTAGTCGTGTAGTTTCTTGGTGTCTTCGTTGTTACCAAGACAAAGTTGTGAGACGGTCATGTCAGTAGCCTCCGTAGTTTTGGTGTGTTGTCAGACTGCAATTTCTGGAGACATCCTAGCATTTCGATTTGACACTGTCAATAAATCGTTATATATTCATAGTCATAAACTGCTCCCCACGATAACCCGAATATTAGAACACCAGGTGTCATTCCTAGCTAGGTGGTTATTTCGCCCCTTGCAACTTTTTTGTGGACTGTACAGGATTCGAACCTGCGACCTCTTCCATGCCATGGAAGCGCTCTACCAGCTGAGCTAACAGCCCAAATTTTTTAAAACTGCAAATCTAGAAGCAGGTGATACTAACATTACTATGAGTTCGGACAGACACTACTTTATCTCAATTTAGCAATTTGTACAGTTTAGTATTAATAATCTAATGAAATCATCCCCCCTTCCAAGTACTGTGCATTGTAGCCGTTGTCTACCAAAAACTCATTGAGTATCTGGCATCTCCTGCCACTCCTGCAAACAGTTACTATAGGTTTGTCTTTCATTAAGCTCCCGTTTTTCACTCTTTCGATTACAGTCGACAAAGGAATGTGAGTCGTGTTCCGAAGAAGAGGAATGCTTTCTACTTCATCATCTTCACGAATATCTATAATCTCAACTTTCTCTGGATCTAGCTTTAAAAATTCATCTTTGGTCATTCCTTGTATTACTTCATTAGATTAGATTGTTAAAATTACAAAATCCTATTTGTTCATGTTGCTGAGTTTTTCAGCTGTGCTGGCTTGCATCCATTCCTTCATTCCTTCAAAAGCTCTCAGTACTTCTATCGGGGTAGCAAAAACAACGGTGTTTGATTGGTCAGAAGACAAATCATTAAGACTTTGTAAAGTACGAAGATGAAGCGCGCCGTTTGCTGAAGATAATATACTAGCCGCTTTGGCCATATTCTCAGCTGCTACCACTTCTCCTTCCGCCTTGATAATCACTGCTCTTCTTTCTCGCTCCGCTTCGGCTTGTTTGGCAATAGTTCGCTCCATATCTTCAGGTAGGAAAAAGTCTTTCAGCTCAACATTCTCTACCTTAATACCCCAAGCATCAGTCTCAGCGTCGATGATTTGTTGTATTCGTTCTGAAAGCTTGTCTCTTTCTGCTAACACTTCATCTAAATCAGCGCCTCCTACAATATTGCGCATGGTCGTTTGAGCTAGTTGAGATACAGCAAAACGAAAATTTTCAACCTCCAAAATTGCTCTCGCCGCGTTTGATACCCTATAATAGATAACAGCATTAATACTGGCTGAAACATTGTCCCGAGTTATAACTTTTTGGTCAGGCACATCGACTGCCTTCACACGCAAATCTACCTTCTCCATGCTTTGAAAAATAGGTACTACAATCCTCCAACCCGGCATTCTTAAGCCATTAGCATGGAACCTTCCCATCGTCAAAACAACGCCTCTTTCGTATTGTTTTACTTCACGCAGAAAAACAACCAGTAAAAGTACAACAACAGCTACGATACTTAATATTTCCATACTATTATATTATTAGCGACTCATTTTTGTAGTATATATTCAAAGTCTTTTTTTGAGAATACCCATCGCCCCGTAAAGACCGGCTTCTTCACCGAGCTCTGCCATGGTGATGTGAGGAGTCGGAACAAAACCGTCAAGAACGGCGACCGTATACTTACGAATAGCGTCTATCTCAATTCTCGGGTCACCGGTTATCATCGAACCACCAAGAACAATCACGTCCGGCGACCAGTACATGATCGTGTTTCTAAGACCCTGAGCGAGATACTCCGCGAGTTCGTCCCACACCACGTCACTTTGTGGAATTTCATAAGCCTTCATGCCAAATCTTTCCGCCACTGCTGTGCCGGAAACTAAGTTTTCTAAGGTTGGTGTTATATCATCTCCCAAGACCGTTCGGTCTATGTCAAGAATTTGGTGACCAGGTTCGAAACCTACGCTGGCCATATCAATTTCGCCGTCCTCAATTTTAACCCCCCCTACCCCGCTACTTATTGTGTGGAAAGCGACCACATCAAGACCTTTGCCGGCTCCGTAAACCGCCTCACCCAATCCGGCGATAGCTGAGTCGTTTTCCAAAAAAATCTCCACCTTATAGTGTTTTTTAAGAGCATCCACAACTGACTTACCGGCCCATTTAGGAATTAAACTGTCGTTTGTGATACCGGTTTTTTCTTCATTTAAAGGCCCACGAATTCCTCCAGCAATAGCTGTTACTTTATCGTTTGTCAGCTTCTTAACTGTTGCCACCATTTGCTCGATGCCTTTGTCAAATTCTTGTGGGGTGTTAAAAGATTCTGATTTATCTAGAGTTTTTAAATCCCCACTTACTCCCATTCGAATTTTAGTCCCCCCGATATCAAAAAGTATGTATGTCATGTTATGGATTATATCTTATCATGGATAATAGTTTGAGAAACTGTCTGAAGTCTCACCATGAAAATAATTGTTATTTAAATTCATTTCGGGTCGTCGTGGCTAAAAATATGGCTACGAAAATACGCTTCGCACTCAACATATCCCGATATGCTTCGTGCTCCAGCTTGTTTCTCACCACTAGAGTACTTCCGTCTTCATAGTCGCTAATCTCTCCTTGAAGACTAGGTCGCGCTCATATTTTTAGCCACTTTGGACTCCGATGAGACTTCAGACAGTTTCTAAGACCTGAGACCAAGAATGGCCCGGGTCTTGATTTTATAAAGTTCAACATTTGGCTGATCGAAGGCGTTGACATTCATAAGCTCCGCTACATACATTGTTTCCAACATACGCATACCCATAAAAAGGCCGAGAGCGTATGGCAAATCTTCAGTAAATATTGTTGAGCGGTATGGCAACTGACGTTCTCTGTAAGCTTCTATCACCCCTCCATAAATAGCTGTTGCTACCTCCTCCGCATCAAACCTTCCAAAAATTTTTGACATTCCTTTTTTAGGAATATCGTAGTTAGCGGAGTCATCGTCGAAAGTGACAAAATCAGTATATACTCCTTGAAAACCGCTGAAATATAATTGTCCAACTGAGTGTAGTTCCGTCGGGGTCGAGACTGTAGGTAAAAAACCGCTCTTGACTAGCTTTCCCGCACGGTCTTTTTCTTTGCCAATACTTTCCGCAAATAGTTGTCTGTACCATGCTCCCAGCTTATACAATCGCGACTCAAAGGCGAAAAAATTATAGTGCTTGAAATTCTTTACCATGTAGTGTTGTAGCTTGACTGCGCTTTCTGCTACCACAGACTCAAACTCATCCTCCAGAACATCAACCACTCCCGAGATAAAGGAGTCGGTATCGTGACCTAAAATCGCTAGAGGCAGGAGCCCGACTTCTGTCGCAACAGAGTATCTACCACCAACGATTGTCGGCATATCAACGATGTTTGCACCCAATCTTTTCCCTGTCTTCATAAAATCCGTCCCGGGGTTGCCGATAAAAATCGTTTGACCGTATATAGTTTTACTGAACCTTTTTTCTAAGATATCTAAAATAATTCCGGCGTTGACCAGAGTTTCAGTGGTATTGCCCGATTTGCTCACAACACAAACAGCTATTTTTTTTACCGAACGAACACTTTGCAGTTCCTCGACCAACAAACTCATTTTATGGGTAGAGACATGATCCAATGAATGAAGTTTCACTTTACCTTTGTCGAGAACTTCATGAACAGCTTCCGTACCCAGATTTGAACCACCAATTCCAACCAGCACTAGGTGTTGCACGCCTTTAAACTGCTTTTTGATATTATCAACGAGATCGTGTACTTGCGGATTTCTTGTATGCACGAGAGAGTATTCAGGTCTACAGTTGTCATTGTCTTCCCTAACTTTCTTCACTTCATCTCGATACTTCTTCAACTTTTTCATCCCTACCTGCTGTGTTTTCGGAGTGAGTGAATTAATATCAAAATAAGAAAAATTCATACTATATCTGTCTTACATTCTTAATTTTCTTTACTTCTTTTTCTATGTATCTCAGTGCATCTTCGACATTATCGACAATGTGAAATAGATCCAAATCTCCTTGACTAATAGTCTTGTACTTCTTAATAAGGTTCTGCTCAAAAAATTGAATCAGTGGTCCCCAATAATCTTTTCCATAAAGAACGACTGGGATCGGATCAATTTTTTTAGTCTGTATCAGTGTGATAATTTCAAAAAATTCATCGAGCGTGCCAAAGCCACCTGGAAAATAAACATATACTTCCGACGCGAAAGTCAACATAACTTTTCGGGAAAAGAAAAAGTTGAAATTGAGAGACTCTGTCGTGTATGGATTGAGCTTTTGCTCAAATGGCAGTTCTATATTTAAACCGACCGATTTACCACCCACTTTAAACGCTCCGACATTGGAAGCTTCCATTATACCTGGTCCCCCACCGGAAATAACCGTAAAGCCTTTTTTTGCTAACTTGGAAGCAAGTTCTTCCGCTTCTTTGTAATACTGGTCATCGGGAGTTGTTCTGGCGCTTCCCCAGAAAGTCACTGCTAAACCATGACTTCGTAGCAACTCAAAGCCTTGGACAAATTCCGACATGATACGGAAGACTCGCCACGATTGGACTGCGTCTCCGTCTGCTCCCTCTGGATCCAAGAGTTCTGTTATTACCCTACAGTTTTCCGGTTGACTGACTACTTTCTTAGCCTTTTTTCTATTTCCAAACATATCTTGATTGTACCACCCCTGCTACAGCCAAGGTATTTCAAATTGTTCAAATTCGGGGAGAAGTTTTTTGTCGAAAAGGAGCCGAGATGTCACTTCAGCGTGAGACATGGCGCCGGTTAGTGCTACATGTGGCCTTGGTTCTTCTGGGATACCAACATAGTTGAGAATCGCGTCGAGATCCAAAGCGGAGTGGTTATTCTTGGTTGGTGGTACTAGACCACGCTTGATCATATGCATGTAGCCGAGTGTGTGAGTATCGACCACCTTATAACCAAAAGGAAATTCGAGGTTTTCACGATAAGCTGCGTTCATAAGAAACATCCGGTCAAAAAAAACGTTCTGTCCGACCAAAGTTCTTTCTCCAGTTAACTCTGACCAACCGATAAAGTTTCGAATAAGCTCACCTTCGGTCGGTTTTGCCTGGTCTGTCACTTCTTCCTTAGTGTAACCGGCATACTCGATTGACTCGTTATTGATGTGTGCTCCGTCCCAGACTCGACACTCCATGACAAAACGATTTTCGGGTTTCTCAAATTCAATAGCTGCCAAACTTACAATGGAAGCTTCGTGTGGTACCAAGCCAGAAAATTCACCATCGACTATTATCATGTTTAGAACTATATCATGCCGTGGTGATTTTCTGCTCCTACCTCAGCCTTTACAAGCTCATAAAGTGTGATATTAGTATTATTAGGTCTAGCAAAACAAAAGGAGAAAAGTAAATGCCGAGAGTGACAATCCAAAGCCTGCAGGAAGAAATCAAAAAGTTACAAAGTGAGGTGGACAACCTAAACAGATCACTTCGAGCTGAAGCCGAGTCGAGGATAGCAATAGGCGAACTACTTAAGACAACAAAACGTGACCTCGCAAATGAAGTAGACAGGAGGCTAGTTATTGAGGGTTTTCTGGAAAACAAACGTAATGAGGTGGACGAGTATAGGAGTTACTACGAAGCAAAAAAAGTCGAAGTGAGTTTCTGGAAAGAAGCTCATCGGACTGTTATAGAAATTTTGTGCAAAAACTAATGAGTGTTTCTCTTCATGATCCCGGCTAAGTTGTAGCCGGGGTTTTTCAATTCCTCCGAAGGGTTACCCTTCGCGAAGGGTAACCCTTCGGGATGTAAATTACCCTTCGCGAAGGGTAACCCTTCGGGATGTAAATGTTACTTCAGTCCTGGGCAGTTGGCGGCCGGCTGAAAGCCGGCCGCCTTTGCCAGCTCTACTGAGTCAAAAAATATTTTATTGTCATCTTTAATTTGGTTTGCGCCGGGACAGTCTAGCAGATGATATTTAGTACCGGAACGTGAAGCGACTACTGTAATTGATGGTTGGGCAGGTTCTTTGACCACACTTGTTGATGGGTCAGCTGGAGCCTCCGTTATGATTACAGACGCTAAAGAATGCGATTCTATTTCACGTCCTCCCGTTTCCCAAGATCTTCTTCCTAAACCGAACGAAACTATACCGACCAGCAGTATTAAAATCGAATAAAAGAACGCGTCTTCAGACAATAATGACTTGAATTTTTCGTACATATGTCGTATACTCGCGAAGTTAAATTCTAATTATTATATCGTATGGCACATAAAAAAGCTGGCGGAACAAGTAAAAACCTACGTGACTCACAACCAAGTTATCTAGGTGTGAAACGTAGTGATGGACAAGCGATTAAGACTGGTCAAATTATTGTGCGCCAACGAGGAACTAAGATTGAGGGTGGAAAAGGCACAAAAGTTGGCAAAGATCATACTATTTTCGCAATAACCGATGGTACAGTATCATTTAAAAACGTAAGAAAGACACGTTTCAACGGTAAGACTGTTTCTAAAAAAGCGGTAGAAGTAGTCGCTTCAGCTTAAATCTTCTTAAAACCCGCTTGTGGCTTTGAAGCATAATAATTTAAAAAGCACTCCCTAGGGAGTGCTTTTTAGATGGTTGTGAATAGACTTACTTAATTGTTGCCGATTCTATCACCACATCTTCCAAAGGCAAGTTATTAGCGTTGGTTTCGACTTGTCCGATGGTATCAACCACGTCCATGCCGGAAATTACTCTACCAAATACAGGATGTTTGGATGACAACGGTTGTTTATCAAAGTCCAGATTAGTATTATCCACCAAGTTAATGAAGAATTGACTTCCACCAGAATTTGGTCCGCTGTTAGCCATAGAAATGGTACCGCGTTCATTCGTCAGCAATTTCCCTTTCACATGTTCATCTTGAATCACGTAACCTGGTCCACCCGTTCCGTAAGTTAGCACGTTGTCTGTCTTGGTATTTGGGTCACCGCCTTGTATCATGAACCCGTCAATCACACGATGGAATTTAATACCATCGTAATAACCTTCCTTAACAAGTTTTACAAAGTTGCCAGCCGTAATCGGCATATCATCTTGGTACAACTCTATTTCGATAACTCCTAAATTTGTATTTAAAACAGCGATTGGATTCATATCATTATTTACATCTACATTATAAGCCTCAAGGGCGGTAGCTTTTAAAGGTGCCGGTAGCGTTTCCGAACTAGTAAGTTCTAACTCTGGACTGTTACCAAACCCACCATTGATCAAGAACATGACTCCGACAACCAATGCTGCACAAACCAGCAAAAGTATCACTATCGGCTTTGATTGTTGTAGTAAGTTATTCATAAATTTAAATTGTTACTTTTTTATCACTTCAATCTTAAATTTACCTCTTTTTTCACCCAAAACCAATTCGACTTCATGCTCGCCAATTTCCTTAATCGGCGCTTCAAATGAAATCATGTTTGAATCGATTTTTACTCCGATAGCCTTTCCTGCCAGTGCGACATCTTGAGCATTAACAGCCTTAAAAGTGTGACCTTTTTCGTTCACGTCAGCTTCAATTTTTAACTTTGTTTCAGTCAGCGCTTTTAATGCTAATGTAAAGTGAGACTCATCAGCCAACTTGCTTAACTCTACCTCCGCGTGCAGTTTATCGATCCGCTTTTTGTTGTTTGCGGTTGCTGGCTCTGCCATTTTCATCGGGATCAGCTTGTTTAATGCGTAACCGTCCGGAACCACTACCAAATCTGATTTCCTGCCAATTTTAGCTACGTCTTGTAAAAGGATAACTTTCATATTCTTTTCATTATATTAAAACTTCAAACAGTGCTTTTTGATCGCTTGCATCATATCAGAACAAAGCAATATTCTCCAGTTTTAGTCTTCACTTTTGGAATTGAAAAACCGTTGCAATCTTTTGCAACGGTTTTTGTGGTTCTTAACACAGATTATTCTTGAACGAGGCGAGGTAATCGATTTTAACTGCCTCGAACTTGTTTTTTCCGTGACTGAATATTTTGTCTGAGATCTTTTCTGTCGCCACAAAAGACTTTAGCCTGATATGGAGGCAGACGTAGATCATGGCGTACACATATCTGTAGCCTTCACAGAATGTCCACTGTAAGACTCCCAGACTGAGAATCCTTAGGAGTCTTTCTCGCATTGTCTTAGACTGACCTCTGATGTCAATACAGAAGCGAGAAAGTTCAACACTGCCAGCCGGCACCAAATCTACCGCTTCCTGAACCGGTAGTTTCTTGCCTTTAGGAAGACGGTCTGAGTGTATGACTCTACAGCCACCCACCACTTTTCCGTTCAACACCAAAACCAGATAAGTAGAATAATTACTACTGTCATAGTAGTCAAAATTCACTTTCTCCCAGTCCTGGTGCTTTTCGAGATAGTAATGCTTTCTTATCTCGAAGTACTTCTCTTTGAAATAGTTTGCAATTTGTAAATCGTTGAGGATATACACCTCAATCAAATCCTCTTCATTTTTGTATCGCAACGAAATGAAGGGGAATAATTTTTCTTCAAGTTGCGGAACTAGTTTCAGACCTGGCTGATGCTCTGAACTTCTTACTGGTAACTGATACTGTTGTTGCAGTGCGTTTTGCATTTTACACCTCCGGTGTATTCAGTGCCGACAGGCACTATGCTCATCACCTGTCAGCGACAGTAATTGAATCTTTTCCTTTCAGTGGTTCAAGAAAGGCAATATAAAAGTACCTGCTGGTAAGATAGCACATTATTGACAGACTGTCAATAATAAGCTTGAAATTATTTACTATTCATTATTTTGTGGGACAGCTAAAGCTTTATCTAAATATTTATGCATTTCGGCTGGTGTCAATTCTCCGTGTTGGTGATGTACAATTTCTCCGTTACGGTCATAAAAGAGAGTTTCGGGCATAGTATACCCCCCTATCGATTTGTAGTATTTGTCTGAAGCGTCTAAAACCAGCAATATTTTCTCTTCCGCATTTATGAATTTAAGAAAACTTTGAGCCGTAGTTCCTGGTTCTGCCCGGTTTATACCGATTACCTTAACACCCTCGTTTTTATATTTTTCGTACAATTCCGTTAACTCTTTCATCTCACTTACACATGCCGGACACCAGCTAGCCCATGAATTGACAATCAAAACTTCACCCACAAAATCAGACAAAATGACTAGATTACCGTTCAAATCTGTGTAAGTAGCAAGCGGGTCGTTCTCTAATGATTGCTGAGCTGGACTTACTTCTTCGGTCGCCTCATTGTTCTTTTTTACAACTGTCCACGTGTAAAAAACAACACTGATCGTTACCAGCGCTATAGTCGTGATCGTTAGAACGTTGTCTTTGCTTAACTGCACAAAAAAATTTTAACCTTTTATGAACAACTCAAATTCGTCCGGTGATTCACCTTCGCTGGCAGGAATTAAATTCAGTTCAATATTTCTTCCCATGAAAAGGGCAGAAAATGTAGCACTGTCTGATGCGCTTGCTTCCACTTTAAAGCGTTGCGCTGTTACAACCTGTACGCAAGTGTCCGAGTTGTTGATTACGTCGAAATTGATAACCACTCTCTCCGGGTAGGATTCTTGAATCGTTGCTTTTGCTTCTAAGAGGTCACAAG
This sequence comes from Candidatus Nomurabacteria bacterium, assembly GCA_023898585.1. Lineage (GTDB taxonomy): Bacteria > Patescibacteriota > Minisyncoccia > Phycocordibacterales > UBA918 > OLB19. Next base: position 902,256 of record CP060229.1, read on the forward strand.
GAGTTGGAAAATTTATCTCACCAACCAAAGTATGGACACCATCAATAAAGTAGTGCTTGGCATCAACGCGAGTAATATCAGGGTATTTGTTTGAATCTTCGATTTTTTCAATCGGGGTCACATCGACTGGTGCTTCTTGCTGTATTTCTCCCTTTTTCAAGTGTGCATATATAAACATCCCAACTACCAAAAGAGCAAATAGTGTAACCACTAAAATAATTGATTTTTGACTCATAAGTATTGTATTAGCCATTAAACCTCTCCTTACAGTTATTGTACAATATTTACGATATCTTTGCCTACATAAATTGATATTTGAGCTTTGGATTCGGACAGTCCGCTATACGATGACAACAAGGCGCCTTCCAAGATATTACTTAGAGTCAGAGCTTGATCTTCGAGGCCTGGTTCGAAAACGATTATGGTATTGTTCTCCTTAGTTTCCAAATCGTTAGACATTGACACTATTTCATAACCCATATTTTCAAGATAGATACGTAGTGAGGCGGCAAGGCCATTGATGCCACTGCGGTTTACGATTTTTATTTGCGGAAGTTCAGGATTTGTAGCTACTTTTTCTTTTTCGCCCTGTACGAGTTTTTGGTAAGCTGTATCTTCCGAAGTTATCTTTACCCCCTCACCTACCCCTTCAAAAGTGACTTCATATGGTCGCTCCGGTGTGGATGCAGATTTTACGTACCAAACAACAGCAGAGATAAATAAAATTGCCCCAAGCAAAGCTAGGAAGAAAAATTTGTAATTTGAGACGAAGCCGGCCACAGTTTTTAAACGATCTGTGTTTGTGGTTGTGTGTTGTAGTCGACCCCTCAAATCTAACATGCCGGCTTCAATCGGGGCCACCACCGACAGTCTGGCCTTTTGATTATTCGAAATCATTTTACCGCTAAACTGCTGACTGGAATTAAGACCAGCCAGGTTTAGCATTTTTCTTATGTAGAGTTTAACAGCCCAGGTAAATAAATAAGCAAAGCCGAGCAGAACCAATATTACCGCGCCCATTATTTTCCAAGGTATTACCCAAAATGCAGTTTCACTGTTAACAAACTGTCTTTCCTTATCTCCGTAACCGATGGTGGCTATGGCTGTATATCTACCAATGTCTGCCATAGACCACTTTCCAGTCCAAGTGAAAGTAAACATCCTAATGCTTTCCGGAAGCACGTTACCAAACATGGTTGAGCGGTTGATAGGGATAACTCCGCGCTCTTGACCCCACATGTTAAGTATTTTTATATCCCCTTGTGGCTGAATATGGACATTGCCTTTGTTTTCAAAACGCAGTTCAAAAGTTGCTTCCGGTTTTTCTAAGATGGCTGATGTGGTGCGAAATGATCTTATATTGCCAGATTCGACTACGTCGCCGGTAACACGCAAAAAGACCAGAGAGGTTACAATCTGTGACGTTTTTACCTCAGGAACTCCGGTTTCATTTGCTGGAGGTTTTGTTCCAATCAATACAGCCGCGAAGTGACCTCCAGGCGAGGCGTCCTCAGGGACTTTGATAGTAAAATCAAGTTTATGAGTCTGTTCAGGCGGAATAATAATTTCACTTTCCGGAATACTTATCCATTCAGCGATTGTTTGACCTTTGCTTTCTTCTTCTATTATAGGGACGAATTTACCCTGCCCATCTTCACCTTGTGGAGCAAAGTTGACAGCATTGGCAAAAATAGTAATTGGGTATGAGTTTGAGTTCACTACACGAATTGAGCTACTCCATTCCTGTCCCGGGTTGGCTGACATTTCGAATAAGGTCGGAGAAACTGTGAGCGATAAAGCACTTTGAGCAAACGTTATGGCCGGCAAAAGCGACATTAAGAAAATACCTGAAAACAAATATAGGTGCGCTTTATTGGGTTTTGTTTTTGAGATCGATATCATGTTCCTTGGGATTTTGTGTATGACCTTCACGGACATACATTAAGACTTCTTCACCGTCCTCATCATTGTAATTGTCTCGCGAAAATGTTCTTCTAAGCAATAACGTAACCAGTATTACCACGATTAAGATACCGCCAAATATCGTTACCAGCAAATGTATCGGCATCATGTAAAAAAAAGTTGTGTCGTGCAACGACGCCCCCATGTTCTTTCCGTATTGTAATGATACATTGGCTTTGAATCGACCCAACTTGTCATCTATCGGCACTTCGCTGGTTAGAGTAACTGTTTCGCCCGGTTCGATCACTTTAGCTTCGCTGTTTACTTGAACTGAGCCGATTTCTGAGCCTCTAGAATCATAAAAAATAACTTCACCACTCGGAGCAGACGGTATGTCCCCTAAGTTCTCTACCACTATACTAATTTTCTTTTTGTCATCGTCTGTGATGAATCTATCCACCAAAAACCCAGCTATCTTCATGCTGTCTGCTCGTTGATCAGCAACTGTTATTTTTACAACAACACCATCAGCTTCGCCTTTCATAGCAATATCTTCCGCGATGTCTCGATTTTTTGCCGGTACAAAACCGATAAACGCGTGGTACTCCCCAGGTTTAGCGAGTGGGTTGATTCTGAAGGTCACCGGTATCTCCTTTTTGTCTCCCGGCAGAATTTCGATTCTGCCTCTTGTTACTTCTATCCAGCTGGTAATTGTATTGGTTCTGTCTGTCATGACCGGAGTAACAAATTCCTTAATTTCACCTTTTGTGTCCACGGAAATTTCGTTAACCGTGGCGTAGACAACATATTTTGTGAATTTGCTTTCGTTAGTCAACAAAACCGTCTCTTCGATGATGTCTCGCGGTCCGGCTACTTTATCCATCAAAAAAGGTCGGACTGAGTACTCGGACGCCGAGGAAAATGCCGGCGGGATAAAAATGGTCAGCAAGAATAAAAGTTTTATAGCAAAATGTCTTTTCACAGAAGTAATATACCATTTAAAATACCGGTACCGCTACATAGGTTATTGTTGTAGTGTAGTCACCAGCCGGCTGAAGCTCTCTGGCTTTGATTCTGTATATGATGTTTTCTACGTCGACTGAGGCTATGGAACTGTACATTATTTCATCCAATGAAGTACTGAGAGAAGCGTACGAATCAAGTGGAGCAAACCTGGCCGAGCCACCTTCGAGTGTAGCGTCGGTGGTGTGGTAGCCGGAACAACTAATCGCACCTCCTGTGCATCCAGTAGACCAACCGACCGGTGATGCGTTTGTGCCGGTTATCGGTATGATTTGGTTTCCATAGGAATCAAGTAGTTGCTGATCCACATACTTAAAGACCTGATAACCTTCGATCGCGTTAGTATCGACAGTAATTTGCTGTGCCACTTCAACATCGGTATCAAGAGGCAGTGACCCGAAATCGACAGAAGTTGCCGTCGTGGTAGCGTCTGTCGTTATTCCTGCTATCGAAGTGTTGGCGTCGACACCATCGATGGTAAAAGTAAGAGAGGCACTTTCTCCAGCCAGGCTGGGGTTTGAAGTACTCGCGAAGACCACTTCGTTATTAGCAAGATCATACAGTCTGAAGTGATAAACCCTGCCGTAATTACGTTCCACATTGGTGTACTTAAGAGCAAACTCGTATTCCGTCTTATCTCCTCCATTATGTGTGAAGCCGTTGTAGTAATAAGAACTTTCATTATGAGTGCCACATCCGGCCCCGACACTTGCCACGCAACTATCAGAATCGGAAAGTACCGCCGTTGTAATTACTTCATTGTCAACTCCTCCACCATCTTCATAACACCAAACTGAACTGGCCACACACGAAGATGTGGCGACAACATCTTGAGCATCACTGAAATCAGCCTGTTCAGCAAACTGTATTTTGAATCGAGCATTCACTTGGGTCAAGTTCTTTATCTCGTCCAAAGTGACTCTCAACTTAACCGAGTCGTCTTTTAAAACATTGGTTGGAGCTATGTTCTCCGGTGCTAGATCAACGGTTGGTGTTTCGTTTGTCTCATCGCCGTACCAACGCCAGGAAGTGATGACCGGTGTGTAACCTTCTGTCCTTATTTCAGGGTAATAAAGATAACCATCGAGTGGAGTGTCGTCAGACTTAATCATGCGAAAACAGTAAGTGGTTCTTTGTGCGGCTCCGTTTTGCTCAATTAACCAATCGTATTCAACATCTTCACCATCATAAACCGGATACTGATTGGCTAACGACGGGTTGTTTTCGGTGTAGCGCCCGGCACGATCTGATATTGAAATTAGCAAATCGCCTCCGGTTGGCGGATTGCCCGAAAGTGAAACACCGTCTGTGATTCCTGGCGCATCGTATCCTCTCCAAATCGCACCACTTCCAACTGAACCGACATCAGTCCATGAGACAACTGCCGAGCAAGTTGTGCTTCTAACAGCGTATTGCAATTTTGTCGTCACCAGACCAGCGGGTAAAGTAGCATTACTTACTTTCAAACTCATTCTTATGCGGATTCTGTCACCATCAGCCAGTGGTGCATCAAGCGCCCCAATGGAAGTATTCTCTCCAAGATTGTCAATTCCCGGTGGCCATGGATCAGTCGGTTTCAAAGCGTCGTTATCCACATAAAAACGATAGTAATTTTGTCGCACTGCGAGGTCTGCGGCTGGCCATTGAACAACCTCGGTTCGGTAAGCTAATACTTGACCGGTGTCACTACGCCACAATTCATAGGTGCTGGTCGACATTATAGTAGCTCCGGCTATCATTCTTGGATAATTATTTCCCGTTCCGGTAACGGACGTAGTCAAAAATATGGATGCGTTATTGGTTGCATTGAGAGGCGTCGGGATGTTAACCGAGATACTAAGTGGCTCTGAACCGCCGGTTGTGTTTCCATTACTTCTTTGTACGAGCATTTCTCCGGTACTGGTCTGGGTGTTTTCGATAATCCAGGCTACAGAAACGTGATTGGAGGTAAGTAGAGCTTGCGGTTCCAAAAGAAATGACACAGCGCCAATACTCGATAGCCATACTTCATGACCGAAGTCGGCCAAGCCAAGACTACTGGCGTATCGTTTTTGCGAATGAATGAAAGTGCGAGCTAGGCTATTAACGGCGGTTATGTTTTCAGTCTCCGTCACTCCGACCGCTGAATAAGAATGCTCAACTCTCTGCACTTTCCAATTTAGTCCCACGAATTCAACTACAGCGTAACTCACGTAACCATCATTAGCTCCGGTGTCATTACGAGTAAAGACCGGTTCATTTGTTGAAGATGACCAAGAAGCGGTCGACTGATGCCCGTAGCCTTCAGATCGGTTACCGCCGGTGTGTTGTTGTCCTGTAATAAAGACAACAATGTCGCTGTCATCAACTACGGTTGAAACTGCGGTACCTGTCCCTATAGTATCCGCCACACCATAATTTATAAGACTTTGACTTCTAACGAAAATTTCGTTATCTCCACCCGGTGGACCAATATATTCAACAATCTCCCAAGCTACATAAGTATTATTTATAGAGTCACTGTCTCTCGCAATCGTGAAACTCGTTTCTATATTCCAAGGGTTAGAAATATAAGCGGCATAGTCGTCGGTGTTTTGGTTCCCTCCATTAGAGTCTTTACCAGCACCTGTGTAATGTGAATTCGTGATCCTAACAAAGGCACTCGTTGAGGCACTCGGTGCGACATAATCTGTACCGGCTGTTAATGTGACACCAGAGCCACTCACTATATTGACTCCCCGCTGAATTTTAAAATCTCTTCTTGCTTCTATCGACACTTCAGCGTACTGGTCGTACTGCAAGAGAGGATCACCATTTTGAGTTGCTCTAAAACAAAAAGTAGTTTCGTAAGGCGTGTCGTTTGTAGTTGTAATGGCATACTCAAGATCAACGTACTGAGTCTGCGTTAAGGTGGTGGTAGCTGAAAATGATTCAGTATCTCGAACGCCACCGTTTGAACCTAAGAAGGTTTTTCCACCCGGGTTGCTTACTCCACCGTTTGCCACAGCTATGTCAGTCGTGGTTTCACCGTTGGTGAGATTGGGAGAATCGTACATATCCCAGGAAATTCCTCCACCGTCTGCATCGCTCCAAACCGCAATCGCTTCGCAAGTGGTAACTTTAATACCATATTCGAGGCCGTATTTGTGAGGAATTGAGCTGGTTGAGCCCTCGTTCGAAAGACCCAGCCTCAATCGAATTGAGCTGTTTTTACCAAAATCTAGCAAAGGGGTGTCTTCCGACCCTCCGGTAGCTGAAGTGGCCCCAGTCTCGTTTCCGTCGTCGTTTCGCCAGTGATAATGTATTTGCGTAACAATTCCACCGGAGAGCGTGGTTGAGCTAGTTATGTCGAGAGCGGTTGATGGAGCGACTGAACCTCCGTCTGTGACCAAAACATCGGACGATCCTGAATTGATGATAATGTTAAGAGTTTCACCATTGTTAGCTGTGTTAGTAACATCAAGGACTGGATATACGCACATCGCCTGGGTAGTTGTGATGCCAACCGAGCCGGTAAAAGTGGCAGTTCCGTCAGGACCACTAAAAGAGGAGAAAGCACTTCCGAATTGCGAGTCAGATATGGAAAAAGTTTCGCTGGCACAATCGTATGGAGAGCTGGTATCAAGATCGTAGTAAAGTCTGATATTTTCCACTCCACTTGTGCCGTCAACAGTGCCGTTCTCGGTAATAGTTATACTTGTTACATTTCGTGATGAATTGTTTTCTTTTATAACAAAAGCTCCACCAACATGAAAATCGGCTGTCGGTATATCGACCGTGGCGTACTGCGTGCTAGTGGCACTTACTCGTACATCAGCAGCGATCGTAGCCTTGGGGTAATTGGTATATGCTGGCAACTCTTCGCCATTGTTTGTTAGTCGAAAGCAATAGGTATTACCTTCGGTAGCTGAGGTGGAAGCGATTATTGAAAACTCCACTTCTGTCCAGTTAGTAGGTAAAAATGTCAGTGGACCAAGTGTGGAAGAAGTATCACGTAGTCCACCATTGGGGGTCAACAAAACAGTATTCTCATTTGTCACACCACCGATACCAACACTAATGTCCGTCGAGTTCGACCCGTCTGTTAAAAATGTCGAATCATACATGTTCCAATCGTCATCAGTGGCTCCGACATCTGTCCAGCCGGTCGCAACATCACAAGTTGCGGTGTTAAGCGCGTACTCAAGTCTTAATGTGGTTGGAAAAGATGAAGTTGAACCTTCATTGGAAATACCGAGTCGCAATCTCCTTGGTGTGTCTTGCTGGAGCGCAGTCAATGAAGTGTCTTCTATCCCACCAGTCCTAGATGTGGCACCGGTTTCGTTACCATTATCATTTCGCCAATGGAAGTGAGTTTGAGTAAGATCTGAATCGAGTATATTTGTTGTTCCGGACAAAACCTGCACCGTATCAGGAACGGCAGTCACCGACCCTGATACAAGAACATCTGTTGCCGGATTGGAAATTTCAATTTCCATATTACTTCCGTCAACCGCCGATTTGAGAACGTCCAACACAACATAAACGCACATTGACTGTGTTGGCGAAATACTGACGGAGCCAGTGAAAGCTGAAGTTCCGTCTGCACCAGAAAAACCGTTGGCATCAGTACTACCAAATTGTGACTCAGAGCCGGAGTATGATTCGCTCGCGCAGTCGTAGGGAGAACTGGTGTCAAGGTCGTACTTCAACTTTATATTATTCAAGCCACTTGAAGCATCTACCGTACCGTTTTCTGTAATCTGAATATTGGTGACGTTTCGTGCTTCAGTAAACTCTCGAATTACGAATTGCCCACCCACATACTGATCGGTGGTACTTGCTCTCATTGTCGTTGCTTGTGTGCCGGAAGCAGACACAACGGTTTTAGGGGAGAGGTCAGCAACTGTATCGCCGAACACATCATCAACGTTAGCTTCAAACCATGACAAAAATAATCTTTGAATTGACGAGTAATTAAATGAAACCCCGTACATATCACCGGAAACAGTATTGACAGGACCTTGTTCAGCGCCCCAACTGGTCATGGCGGAGGTCGACGTTGCCCAATACACGTTAGCTGTAGATGCACTGTTAATGGTGGTACGGGCAGAATAAGCAACGTAGACGGTCTCTGTATTTTCATCAATTGTAAGGGAAACGGATGTTAAACCACGGGTATCGTTGGTAATGATGTCGGGTAGATTTGACCAAGAACCACCTGAATATTTCGCTACTCTAATATCGTGGTCAGCGGTAGTGAAGGTGTTAGCATCAGCGATATAAGCAAGGAAAACATCTCCGGAAACTGGGCTCCTTACCGCCGACATTTGGAAATCGTAGGTTGAGCTTTCAACGGCATTCGCATCAATAGTAAGCCAGTTTGTGTCCCAACTTGTGCCATTCCATACCTTGGAACGCATGTCGTTGGCACTAATATCACGATTGATGAGAAGTATGTTTCCACTGTCTAGAGGTAGGAGCATAGTAGCATCTTCATCAGCGTCCATGAATGTGCCATCGCCAACTTCAACCCAGTTCGTTGCTGTGCCACAGGTAGCAGAACAAGAAACAACAAAGCGATCGCCATTGTCAGACACTGATATATAAAGGATCCCGTTTGTACCTTTTGTTAGAGAATGATTAGCCGTAGCAGCACTTAGTGACATTGGACTTTGGCTCAGTACAGCACTTACAGGACTTGAGCCGAGCAACAAAGTATCACTAGACACATCAAGACGATTGTACCAAATATCATCGTCACCCGAATCCATCGTGGCGATGTGTATGTAGGATCCAGTATCACCCGGTGTCCACTGATCGTACCAAACAACAATTGCTTGACAGTCGGTCTGTGAATCCACAAGTACCTGTGTCCCCCATGTCGCCCCACCGTCTGTAGTTTTCTTGTAGACACAAGTGCCGTTTGTTCCAGTTCCTCCGACACCATCTCGATAAAATTTATATCCAACTTGATCCGATATAAACACTGAGGACGGTTGAACTTGGTTGTGAGAAGGGCCGTTTGTGCTCGGAGTGTCATCAATAACTACTTCTGCTGCTAAAGCATAAGGAAATAGTGGCCAACTCAAAAATTTGTCTGCGCCTGAAAAAACAAAAGTTGAAATAAGTATAAAAGTAATTAACTTTTGCATACGCAAAAAACCACCTTTTTTGTGTGCCCAAAAAAACATGATATGTGGTTATATTTTACTCTATAAACTACAAAAATGTGGTTCTGGTAGTGGAAAATGTTACTTCATGACACCAATCGTTATTCCTTTACTAGTCGCCCTGGTTGATTGCTGTACTAGAAGAACCAGATTCGTTTGTTGGCTGAATAATCAAGTCGTAATCAGTCAGTTCCAAGAACTGTTGATCTTCAGTGGTTTTCAGCGATGTACTAGATAATTGCATATCATCCGGTTCATCGGCGGTAGAACTGCCGTTAGCTGAAGCCTGCTTGAGATTTAGAGTTTCAGCTTCATCAATCTCTCCGACACCCGAGGTACTAGAGCCAGTAACATTCTTTGTTCCATCGATATTGAACTCACCTTTACTTGAAGATTTGTTTTGAATAAGAGCTCTTGTCTCACCTGTCCCATCAGCATCTGGAATCTCAACCGGATTATCAGCCGGTCGAGAAGCGATGGGCGCGGAGATTCCCGTGTTAGGATCAAATCCTTGCGTTACAACGTCACCATTGTCGTACATAGTGTCGTATACAAGCACAAAGCGTGGATTTGCTATAACACCCCCTTCGTAGCCATTAATAGTTAAAGTCTCACCACTCTTGAGTGAATAAACCTTGGCTTCTTGCTCTTCCAAGCCTAGCACGCTCCAGAGAACATAGCCGTCATCAATCGCCGGAGCAACATCTTGAGTCAGATTATCTGTCAATTGGTCAGTGTATGTGCCATCAAACATCATTATCTCCCAATCATTACCGTCCCAAGCTTGCCACACCACACCTTCTTTTGAGACTTTTGGCTCCATGTTGTTGGTGCGTGAAAATGTCAGCTGGTCTTCTTTTTCTTCTTTTATGTCGTATAAGATAATTTGGTACCTGCCATCTATCTGTCTTTGCCACACTACTTGCATTGATTCGGCGTTGTAGTGAGGAGAAGTATCTTCGTACTCATTGTCAGTTAATTGTTTTACTTCACCCATCGACGTACGCAAGAAAATTTCCATATTTGAATTGGCGCCCAAATCAGCGTACACCACAGCGTTCAAATCTATTCCGGTTTCCGTATTAACACTACAGTGGTAAGTTCCATCACCAATGGCAACACATGACTGACGGTTGAATTGATAATAATTATCTTCAGTAACTAGACTCTGCGCCTCAACCTGATTAATTTGTTGAGGAGCAAGATCGTCGATAATTCCAGTCAGGTCAGTATCTTGTGTTTCTGTACTATCGGCACCTGTCGAAGAAGCAGAGAAAGAAACATGGTCATCCAGTGATGAATCAGCACCAACGGTTGTTGTCATCAGGTCTGAAGAACTCGCCGATGAACTATCATTATCACTATACGAATTTGAGCTAGTACTCGATGATTCTGTTTCACCCGTATCACTATTACTCTCCGAACCAGTTTGAGTAGTTGTTGACACGCTGGTTTGAAGGAGCAACGATTTGTTACTACTACTAGCTACTTTACTTGAAGTGGCAAAAGTTTGTTTAGTAGAAGAAGCAGTTATATTGCTAGATTGAATATCAGCTTGGACATTCGTGTTTACAACATTGTTATTAATGGAAGTTGACGAATTTTTAGTGTTTTTTAAGAGCGAGTCTTCGATTGTTGTTGCTGGCTCATTATCGATATCGTCATCTAACGTGGATGCTTCAATTGATTCATCTGAATCTCTTATTGAATCATTTATGGTAACAGTTTCTGCAGATTTTGATGAGGCTTGTAAAGCAACCGATTCAGCAACTGGTGAATTTTTTTCAACATCAACAGTAATAGCATCTTCACTCGCAAAGGCTTTATGAATTGGTTGAATCAAAAACGAAATAAAGAGAGTTAAAACCAAAACAACCGAAAAGCCACTGTTAAAGGTAACAGCATAAATAAATGCGGCGGACCGCTTATTATTCTGATATAGCTTTGGTTTGTACCTCATTTGGGCTACATAATTTTGATTTTGCGTGGGAAGTTAGAATATCCCCACATCATAATAATACCAACAGTGCTGTGCCACTGTTAGTATTATTATCAACAGATATTTTGTCTTTTAAATCATTTGAAGAATAGGTCTGCCAAAATAATTGAAAAGTCTTTAAACGTCATTTTTCCGTCTCCATTAAAGTCGTAAATTTTATCCTTTGTTCCCCATGCTGACATAAACGCACTAACATCTTTCAGTGTAACTTCGCCATCGCCGTCAACGTCTGTTAAAATACTAACTTTGACATCTAAACCGATACTGGTTGGGTCTGTATTCTGGTCATATATGTATAAATTTACATTTGAACTCAAAGCTTCAGCAACTTTTACCTTGGTGCCGGCCCCATCACCAGCCAACAAAACCACATCGGATGTTTTTACACTACTTTGCCCAGTTTGTTTAGCCTGAAGTTTTATTGTGGCGATCTTATGTTCACCTTTAAAACCTTTCTTGTATGTCCCACCTTGCAATATTACGTGATCCGGCATTATTACTGGCTCTTTTGTCCAAATTGTTAAAACAGACTGTCCCTTATCAACCCCCAGGACTTTCACAGCAGACTCATTGAAGCGTAGTGTAATATCTATGGCATTAACCGGAACATGTGCGTACGCAAAAACATCTAAAGAAAAATTTTCACCTGCTTTGATAGCTGTCTTGGATGCTTCCAGTCTCACATATGAAACATCAGTCGAAGTAACTACCGCCGCGCCAAGCAAAGCAATTAATGTTAGTGAAGCGGAGAACATGTAGCGGACAGTTCCCTTTCGTTTTAGAGGGTTAAAGAATACTTTAACGAAACGAAGGAAAAAATCCATAATTAGGGCTAGATGGAAATTAAATCAGAGCGAATGCTTGAAGTTTTTGTAGCAGTAACAGTGAGTGCCTCTTGGACGGAGCGAACTTCGACTAATATATCCGTGATCTCAGATGAATCTACCGCACTTCCTGCCAGCAGTGTGGAAATGATTTGATCCTGAAGTCTTACCAAAGTAGCAAAAAGATCACTTTGCTTTTGTTCCTCATCGGCTAAACTTTGCCACAAAGAAAGTTTATACTCTTCGGAAACGCTTTCACCAAGGACAAGTTCGAGCTGATTCACATAAGACTCGAACACTTCTATTTCTCTCGCAAGTTTTGTCACCATGACCGACTTAGTGTCGGAACGAAATTTACCACACCTGCCAAAAAGCCTTTCCAGCTCTGTAAGTTCAGCGTTATTGAGTCTGTTATTAAGCTGATTAAGCAAACTATCAAACTGCGATCTTTCAGCCACTGAACAATCGATAATGATCGATTCTGTGATTTGATCAGCACCATTTCTAGCAGTAGTCTCAGCTATGGCAACTAGCAGGGCTTGCTGATTGGCGATAAGGAGTCTAGTGCCGAGCTCGATATCCTTAAAATGGTTGTTGATGATTACGGTAACCAATGAATACATTACGCCTATTCCAGCCACAACCACGATTACGTTCTTTATATTTAACCAGTTAAATTTACTTGTTTTGTTCATAAAAGTTTATGCGTTATTTTGCTTTTCAGTTAATTCTGTAACATCCCTCATTTCCTTTTCGACCTTTTCTTGTGATGATCTCAAGGCCTTATCGAGAACATCCACCATGTTTATTTCCGCTCTAGTTAACTTCTTTGTTTTGCGAGAATCTTGCAAGATTAGTTCTTGATCCTGTAAAATCTTCTGCAACACTGAAAATTCGCGGTGCAAAATCTCAAGCGCCTCGACGGATTCTATTCGTACTTTTTTCCTGAATCTACGTACATACAATAGCATATACCATGCTCCGAGAATTAAGACAAAAGTCAATACTATGAGTGGCACGATCACCGATAAAACACTGACTATAAAGGAACCGATTCTTAAGTATCCAGGTTGTTGGACTGCGATTCTGATAGATTCAGACACATCACTTTGGGCTCCAAATTTATCTGTCGCTATAGCTGATAGTTCATACACACCGTTTGAAAATGTCCCTTCTGGTATGAATATAAATTCACCAACTTCGTTGCTCATTAAAACATGCTCGTTCGGCTCGGCACCTATCTTGTTAATGTAAATTTGCACAGTCGATTCAGGTCTGGTTTTACCCTTTATTACCGGTATAACCTCTTCATTAATTTCAGACGGATACTCGGTAAAGATTGGTCGGTCGAAGGCTTCTATAGTAAACGAATGAGTACCGATTATACTATTTCCAGCTTGGTCAAAGGCTTCTATTATTACCGAGTGGTAACCTGGCTCTAAACCAAAGAGCAAAATTGTACTTGAACCCGATTTATCAATGTACTCATAGGCTTCGTCTGAATCGAGCTTCACCATGAAACGATTCACTTTTGTAGTTTCATCTTCGACGTCAACCTTGAGTACTTGTTCAGGACTCGACAAATCGACTTCTTCCAAGTGCGAAATTTTTATTGCGGTTGGGCTTTTTGTGTCAACAGCTAACCGATAATGAGTTACTTTACCCCAGCCGTCTTGGTTTCTGAATTGCACATGAAAATAGGATTCTCCTTCTGGCAGATCGGTAAGTTTTATATTGTTAATCACGTTGTCGTATACTTTGGTCGGAACAGAAGTGGGAACTTCGTTTAACAAAGTCCGAACGCCGGTTACGTCTCTTGGGGTACTCCACTTCAGTTCAGCGACATTGTTTTTGTACCAGGCAGATGTGTCGGGATGAGTGACGGACGTGACACTCGGCGCTTGTGGTGTATTAGCCGGAGCGACATACTCAATCACTTCCGGTTCCGGAGCGGTGGAGGCTGCTTGAATAGTGAAAGAACCACCATTCATGGTAGTTAGAATATTTGTGCCTCGTCCGTCATTTGCCAGAACCGAACCGTTTTTAAAATTAACTCTGGCTGTTCCTGCTCCTTTGGTGCGAAAAGTGACGTTCATGATAGTTCCGGTTTGTAGAGAAAAGCCCGAGGGTAGACCACCACTAAAACTTATCGTACCCGCACTGTTAGAGAAAGTCGGCTCCGTCACCCAGAGATTGAATATTGACCCGCTTCGATTAACCGATACCACAGACAATTCATTGGGGTTAAAAGCAAGCGTCCCTTCGGCGGCATTGACCGATTTCCCTTCAGTATTAACGATTACTTTCGTTGTAAATGTACTGTTGGCCGTATATACACCGGTGGTAGGTGATAAAGATAGTGAAGCGGCTTCTGCAACTGAAAAGAATGGTACAAGATAAAGAACCACTAACAACATTAAGAAAAGGACTTGGTGACAAAAACGTGAATTAATTGGGTTCGTCATAATCAGATCCATTAGTGTTTTCTAAAATATCGGCTCTTTCCACACTATTTTTACGCCCACGATTTCTTTTCAGCCAGTAAAATACAACCAGTGCTGTTAGCACTACGACTATCAAAGTTGCAAAACTAATAGCTATCGTAAGCACTTGAGCGCGTGAAATAGTCCTCATCGACTCATCCGGTATAAGGGTGGCTATATATTCATTACCCGCCTTATCAACCGCTTTAACACGAATAATACTATTGAGACTTTGGTCTTTTAACACATAAGGACTACGTTCAATAACCCAGGGGGCATCCGCTCTTCCCCACTGAAACGAACCTAGTTGAGCAAGCGGTTCTTCCATCACCTCGTAGTGGTCTATTCCTGTCTGTTTGTCTGTAGTATTGAAAACTATGAAATGATCGCCTGAAAAAGCTTTGTTATCCTTTTGGACAGAAATACTAAATTCTTCGGGTGCTATCTTATCTGCCGTTATTTGGTTCTTCCAATCATTAACTTGCGATTGACCGGCTTGTGGTTTTAGCTCAACCGTAGCTCCGTAAGTCGAGAGATCTGCCTTTGTTCCCAATCCATCATTTAAATAGGCTGTAGTTTCGTCAGAAAAAGATAGTTTTGCTAAAGCTTCCTCGGAGGAGCCTCCCCCAACTGAAAAACCGGGTGACCTGAACACAATTTCAGCAACTACATTAGTTAACATTGGATCACCAACTATTCGTCCGCAATAACCGTTGGGTACTCCTCCGGCAAAAGTCACTGTCCTGTCTTCTTTATTTATTGTTGGGGTTTCCACCCACACACTGAATATTGATGAACCGAGTGAGACATCAACCGGAGCTATGTTGTCAGTATATGTTAAAACACCATCGATAGCATTAACGCACTCATTATTTGCCTCATCGGTGTCTAGCCTGACAGCAACTTTGATTGAGTCACCCCGATACAATGTGCTACTGGCCGGATCGATATACAAAGACGCACCGAGAGTTACGTTCGGTAACAAGACAAACGTCACTAACATACATACAAAAAGTCGCCGAACACGAATTCTATTCATGACAAAATTATAACAAGCACTTGTAAAAAAATAAGTGGCTGTACACAACACTGAGAAGATAAGAGTCGCATAGACAAATTAGCAAAACAAAAAACCCTTCTCGTGGTGGGAGATAGGGCTTTTTGTTTTTAACTCCAAGCTTAGAGTCAGTATTCGACTAGAATACTGGGGTTGCTACGTATGTCAGGGTAGCTGTGTAATCATCAGCTGCCTCTTGTAAGGCGCTGATTTGAACTTTGTAACCAACTCTGGTTGTACCGACACCTTGGGTTGTACCATTGGTTGGTCCGGTATGACGGAATATTTCAACCGGTGTGGTGGAAGCCGAAAGGTAACGGTCACCACCTCCTCCAACGTTGAATGGATTCGTCAAACCTGAGGTAAGAGCACCATCATCTGAGGTAATTCCCCAGTGACCGTATGTTTCCTCAGAACCGAGAACCGGTGTTGGACCTTCCCACGCAACCGGTGTTGTATCGTAATTTCCATTACGGAAACCATCGATATCTGCACCAGTGGCTGAAACGAGTTGACCATCGGCGGTCACTGTAACAACAAAACCATTCTTAGCGTTGGTGTTTACAGTCAAGTCCTGAGCTGTTGTGCTGGCGCTTCCATTTGTCAAAACGCCAAACGGAATCGTCGTCGCAGTCGTTGGACCGTCAGTTATATCAGCTGTGTTAACTGTTGCTCCACCGGATACCCCCGCTACAGAAAAGGTAAAGAGTGTATCTACCGATGCGGTAACAGTGACGGAATCAACTATCGCTACACGAGTGGCACCTGAATCAGAGGCACCAGCAGTGACGGCTATTTCGTATGAACCGACGGCTGGGTTTGTTAATTGGTTTACACCAGGACCGGAATCACCACTGAAGGTAGCATTGGTACCAATCTTAACGGTAGTTGTACCGTTAGCTGGTATGGATGCACCTCCCGCTACACACAATTCAAGTGTGAGCACGTTTAGGTTAAATGAAACACCGACTTCTTCCGAACCACCACAAGTGGAAGTTGCAGTTAGGTCATTTGTATCATCTAGAATGTCAACGTCTGCGGCTGTTATCGAACTGGTACCGGTAAAAGGTCCGTTCGAAAAATCAATAGTGATAGTTTGTCCGTTTGCTACTCCAGTTGGAGTAATAAACGAAATGGTGTGATTAGAGACAACTCCTGGACCAGAGTCTGAAAGTGTGTCGCTAACAGAGGT
Source organism: Candidatus Nomurabacteria bacterium (assembly GCA_023898585.1). GTDB lineage: Bacteria > Patescibacteriota > Minisyncoccia > Phycocordibacterales > UBA918 > OLB19. Next base: position 918,867 of record CP060229.1, read on the forward strand.
GACATTGGCAGCTTCCACAAAACGGAATGATGGTAGACCGACTGACCAAAGAAGTATGGCGAGGCCCACAATCGCTGCTGTTGCTTGGAGTACTGAGAACGTGTTGGACGCTCTATTCATAGTACTCTACGTTGTATTACCCTACAATTTGTATTGAATTTGAGGATACAAACGAATACTTTTCAGTGATTCGTGCTATGCCCGGTCTCCACTCCGTGCATAATAAATGCATTGTAAGCATACCTACAAAGTAACACTTGGCTGAAGTGCTCACGCGAAAGCGCGTGCAGTAATGCTAATCGATTACCTCCTTTGCAAGTACATAGTTATTGTACGACATAGTAAAATTTTTTATCAAACTTATACACAAAATATAAAATAAAAACGTTTGCTTTTTGATAAATTCAGATACTGGAAAGTGGTAGCATTGCCACAACAGACAAAGTTATTTATCCAGTCCAGTTAAATAGTAATATAGAAAAGTCTTCCAGACCCACCCTACCGTTTCTGTTTATGTCAGCCGGAGGATCTGAATCTCCGCCATTAGTTTGCCACCAGAAAATCAAAATCGAAAAATCAATAAGATTCACAAAACCGTCTCGATTAAGGTCTGATGGTGTGGTCGCTTTGCCGTCAACACCAACAAACAGCTGTAGTGAGGAACTGAAGCTACTCCTGGTTGTGAGTGGTGGCGAACCTACCACAGCACGAGCTCGTAAAATATGTTCACTTATTGAGACCCTTGATGTATCAAATACCACAGACCATTCACCGTTAGTGCCTGAAATTACTTCTTCTACAATTGCACTGTTATCGACATGAAGTTCAATGGTACTTCTTGGATAACTTTGCCCCGAAACAATAACTTCTGCGCCTGGATCAACATTTTGATTAGGTACTGATATGGTGGGGGGTAAAACTACGCCATTAACGTTTGTAATGGCGCCTTGAGTTACATCAAAAGTATTATTTAAAGTGATTGACCTATTTCCTTTGTTGTCAGTGGACCATATTCCAAGTGTAGCAGTGCCTGGAGAAGCTTTAGTACTAAACTCAAAATCTCCTTGGTTGTTAGCACCAACCGAACCAACAGAAACGGTATCTAGTAAAAAATTAACTGTCCGAGAGGGATAACCCCTACCCTTGATGTTGATAATTGTGTCTCCCAAATCTCTCGTTGAACCACCGCCACCGGATGAGCCACCGCCCGATGAGCCACCGCCTCCAGAACCGGCTGGTTCAATTTTGCAGATAGATGAGCAAAAATCTCCATCGTCATTGTTTCCATCGTCACACTCTTCAGCGTATACTGTTTGTAAAATCCCATCCCCGCAGTATGGACCAAAAACACACTCCTCTGTACACTGTCTGCCGGCAATAGTTTGGCTATATGCTCCGGTTTCTCCAAGAACGTCACATTCTTCACCATCATCCACCAATTCATTACCGCAGATACTGATTGTCAGAGTGGTTGATGCCACAAAATTGGCTTCGGAAATAGATGGAATTGCTAGAAAAAAAAGCAATGTTATTATCCTCACCCCATACATATTACCTACTTACATCCTTCATTTTTCTACGATAATGCCAAACGTAAATACCAGCTATGATTAGGGAAAAGATCGGCAACAAAACTGACACCTTGTGAGACAAAGATAATCCGAAGAAACCAAATCCGGCCATTTGTAAAGTACCTTCGGGAAGAATATTTAAACTCAAATCACCTTCCTGCTTCACCTCATCGCCATTATAAATTGTGTACCTCGCAATATACCCACCAGCCGGCAAGCGAGTCGGTATTTCAGCCACCACAGTTTCTGTCACATATGGCTTAATCTTCTTAATTCTTCCGATATTCTCCGTCTCTTCAAGTAATGCTTTGCCGGATCTGTCATAAATTCTGAATTCGACGCGTGATGGTGCGACATTAACATTTCCAGTGTTTTCGATCATCATGCTGAATCTGATTTTACCCGGGAAAAAGAGCCAGGCAAATTTTGAACCCTCATTCAAATCGGGGGCGGATATTCGCCTAACTCTAAAATCCTTAATCTGCTTGTCGATAACCGATAGTTCAATGTCAACCAAAGCTCCGAGCGAAATACTAACTGCTCCCGGTGCGACTTGGTCATCATCAGGCAGTGTTCTGATCCGAATACTGCCTTTGTACTCATCAAAAGGAGCGTCTCCTGGCACAGTTATCTTGACAGTCATGGGTACTTTTTGAACACCTTGAGGGATCTTTATTTCACTGCCCTCAGCAATAACAATCCAATCTTCAATATCAGGTGCATCTACCACTATTTCTGCCTTTTGAGCGACACTGGTGTCACTACGGACTAATAAAATCTGCTGTTCATAAACAGAATTTCTGGTCAAACTGGTGTTTTTAACGTAGGGCGGAGTAATACCAAAACCGGCCGATGCCTCATCAACACTGACGCTAAGAAATAGCGTAGATAATACAAAACAAAACAGCGTCAGCTTTTGCAAAAGAAAATTCATGTGCAGTCTTCACATTATCTAAAATAAAAACCTAAAAATCAACAACCACTGTCTAATAACAGTGGTTGTGGTATGTGAGAAAAAGACGTGTATCTTCCAGAATTTTACCAGTCTGCAGTTTCTGCAGTCTTAGCGGTAAAGGTATTTAATCCGCTGTACGCACCGGCTAGTGTTATTGAAGCTGGTACTCTGATACCCCAATAAGTAATACCTCGTGGTACAGTAGCAAGCGGAGTAGTAGTGGCTTTCTTAACATCCAACTCTAACTCCTGATCTGTAGTGGAAGCAAGGATCAGTGCTATCGGGCTACCGTAAGCTAAAGAACTTGAACCAAACTTTTGCTCGAATTCCGGAATAGTTGAAGTTGCCGATACTGGACACTCTGTGGCCACACTGAATGTACCACACATTGATTCGCCTTTTACCAATTGATCGAGACCGGTGTTGCCAATGTTTACAATTGTTGATGTGGCTGATAATGTTCCAGTGTTCTGTCCTGGTTCAATCCCTCCGTATGATATCTCATTTGCTAGGACATCAAGTGAGCTGAAGCTGACCAGTTCTTTTGGCGAAGAAGTAGTTGCCATGGTTCCTGTTGCGAAATCATCGTCTACACCGGCTACTCCAGCACTCCAGTTTTGAGCGGCGAAAGGTGAGGTTACCGCCCCATCATCTGTTGGGTCCGCGATGAACCATAGTGGAAAAGTACAAGTGTAATCCATGTAGTCCTGACCGGGACCTGCACAAGTTGATGACGCAACACATGATAAATTCCAAGTAGTCGTCGCTACACCACTATCATAACAATTGTTGGGGTCGTAATTTGTGCCTGAACCGTCGCAAGTGCTGGACCCGATACCTGAACGGAATATGGTTATTAACATATCGTTAGGGTCCCTAAATTCACTTCCGGAAGCTGCGTTTATACAGCTATTGGCGTCGGTGACAGTAAAATTGATTGTACTAGATGGTGTTTCTGCGCCAGGCTGGTCAACGACTAAATCAGTACCTGGTCCAGCATTACCATAAATTTCTATATCTGCACCAACTACTACAGGGGGGACATTATTGACCGTGAAGTTTGCTTGTAGACCATTCGCGAGTGCTTCATGACCATGTTTGTCGATCAAGAACCCAAACGCTGGATACACATCATCCCTAATTAGTGATGGTACTGTATAGGTGGCGCTGGCGTCAGACAGAACGCTAATGGTTGTTGAAGCAATAAACGTACCGCCACAAGTATCCGTTGACGTGCTGAACGAGTTAGAGTTACATACAATCAAGTAAATTTCATCTTCCCCTGGAACGGTATCAGGATCGCTAGAAGTGGAGAAAAAAGTCAATGTTCCAGAAGGATCGACAGGTCCGTTATTGTCAAAATCTGACAATACAGGCCTCTTGTTCACATTAAAAGGTGATGAGTTAGTTGCACTTAAACCTTGGACTGGAATCACCGAACATCTCGGGTCAGTTGGGTCTCCGTCACAAACCCAGGCAAACCAATCGTTTGACTCTCCGAATGGCGCTACTTCAGTGGTAGTGGTAGAAACATATGCTTGAGTTCCACTGATTGTGGCAGTTGACACACCCCACTGGATATTCGACGGGTGACAAGTGGGAGCCGCGTTATTAACCGGTGTTGGAGAGGCGTTTGTACTGCAGATAAGAAGATAATAATCTGCTGCGTTGGCGTCCGTTCCTATTGCTGACCACTGAATGCTGTAACTGGAATTTGTTGGAGTTGAAGTTGAGGATTCAACAACTTCGTAAGCACCCACTGTAAAGACTGGAGGGGTGTTGAGCACTGTGAGCGTTGTTGTAGCAACCCCGGCTGAGACTTTATTGAATTCCTTAGTCCCAACATCAAAAATGAAAGCAAACATAAAAACCAGTAGCCCGGCCAATGCTGTAACTACGGTTATTTTTCCAGCAGTTTTTACGTATTGTGGAAGATTTTCGTTGTGGTAGGTCATGATAATAAATAAACAAATAACTAACTTTTCTTTATTGTACCTAGTTGTAAGATAAATAACTGGTAGTTATACACATGGTACGTGTTAGCTGTGGATAAATCATAAATTTTACTCGTATCTAATAGCATCAAGCGGGTTCAGCGTAGAGGCCCGGCGGGCCGGAAAAATTCCCGTCAGGTACCCAACCGCTGCCGAGAAAACCGCAATAAAAAGAAGAAAATCCAACGGGAAAGAAAATAGAGTAACGGCCTGCCCGCCGTTTGAGATTGCTACAATATTTAAAAGTATATTAACTACAAAACCCAGAACTACTCCCATTATTATTCCAGTTAAACCTCCCAAAAAACCAACTACCACAGACTCGGAGACGAACAGATATTTAACATCATTTGGAGATGCACCAATGGTTCTCATGATGCCGATTTCTTTTGTGCGCTCAAGTAGCGTCACTGTCATGGTGTTGAACATACCGATAGCCGAAACTATAAGGGCAATTCCACCGAAGGTTGCCAAAACAACTTGGATTCCTTGAAAAATCTTTGAAGCTTGTTCAACGGTTTTTGACAAGGCGGAAACCCGGTAGCCCTCCAATAGTTTTTCCTCTACGCTTTTTAAATTTTCATTTGAGTCAACTCTGACTTGGATGCGTTCATATTCTTCAATACCAACGTAATTACGAAGCTCCGGTAGCATCATCGTGGCGTTAAGTACCGCTTGCTCTTTAGTAATTCCCCTGACAGTATATTCTTTCTCAATTGCCACTTCGTTTACTTTGTCCGTACCATCGTTGGCGGGGACGAGAAGCCGAAACGATACTTTCTCTCCTACAAAATTATCTATATCCTCGTCTGCAACACCGAATAACTTCAGAGTAGCAGGAGAAAGCATGATCGAATTGGTGTTACCAATATCATCGTTAACGAAGGTTTCCCCTGCATCAACGGTTATTCCTGAGTAGCGAAGATAAGGGGGCTCGACTCCTTGAATAAAGACATTACCGGTCAAACCTTTATAAGTGATCAGGGCAGGTATTCTAGCGAGTGGTGCCGCGTCAAGCACATTGTCCATTTTTTCAAACTCATCAACCGTGTCAGGAGTTAGATTCAAGCCGTGAGCTCCGACTGAAGAAACTCCGAGAGAAAGCAGTGAGTCGCCGAACACGATTTGTTCTAGAATGATTTGTTGCAAACCAAAACCCAATCCCACTAAGACAACAACCGCTCCAGTTCCTACTCCCATACCAAGAATAGTCAACCAAGTACGAAGTGGATTCGTCTTAAACATTCTGGTCGAGAGTTGTGCCAAATCTTGTATTCTCATACTAACTTTTATAACTTACATCCACTCCTTGAGCGATGACTTTTTCGAAGTAACGAGTCATATCGTCCGCTTCAGCCTCACTTAAAGACAAACCTCCGGAGCGGATACTCTTAGTCATGCGAAGATTCATTTCATCTTCGTTAATAACACCAGTTACTCTATCCGCTATTAATTCGGCCATATTCTCGTCTTGTTCTTTTGAAAACTTTATTCTGTATTTCCCTGATAAATGATCACGCATTCGTTCAGCGAGAATATGTTGGCTGAAAAATACTCCGTCATTATCTTTTCGAGCTCTGTATCTTTTAATATCGGTCGCCTGGTCGATCATTTTACTGGCCACATTGACCATTCGTCTGGCTTCTTTTTCATCAATTTCTACGCCACCCCTCTCGAGCGGGAGAATCAAGCTTTTAATAAAAGCGTCACGATCGATTTTTCCTTGTAAAAATAAATCAGTAGAGTGTTCAAGCCTTATTATCTGGTCAAAAGAATAATCTTGGGTCAAGTAATTAACCATACTCTTCACACGCAAAGTTTCTACTGAGTCATATGGGTACAATCGAGCCAATTGCTCAAGCTCAGTCACAATCGTCTCCCCTTCACTAACTGGCTTGATCTGCTTGCGTTGCGGATTGACAACTTCACGAACGATATGTCCATCTTTCAAGTAATATACTCTATGCGCATACTTCAAATGAGCAGCGTTGTGAGAAACCATGATAATAGTTCGGCGATCAAAAGTGTTAATCTCATCAATCTTATCCATTACTTGTTGTGTAGATATAGAATCAAGGTTTCCGGTCGGCTCATCAGCCAGGAGAATCTTCGGGTCATTAACCATTGATCGAGAAACCGATACGCGCTGTTGCTGACCTCCGGAAAGCATAGCCGGGATTTTGTGTGATACATGACCTACTCCAAAGCGATCTAGAAGTGACTGCGCCCTTCTGTTACGCTTGGTTTTGTCGACATCACAAAAAATCATCGGCAATGCGACATTATCTAACACTGACAGTGAAGGTATCAAGTTAAATGACTGAAAGATAATACCCATGACATACCTCTGAAAGTAAACACGCTCAGCCGGTGGATAAGAATAGACGTCATCACCCTTTACCAATAAAGTACCCTCCCCAGGCGGTAGCGAACCTTGAATAGCATACATCAGAGTTGATTTGCCACACCCCGAAGGGCCGAAGAGAATAATGTATTCGCCTTCGTAAATATCTGTATTAACACCAGTCAAAGCTTTAAATTCGTTTGACTTTCCTTTGTTGTAGATAATTGAAAGATCCCGACAGACGATGAGAGGTTTTGCCATTTATACATTATGACATTGTGAAGTAGCTTTTTTTTCAGTCGTCCACAGAGTCAAATTTTTACAATAACTGAATTAAACGTTCTTCACCCATCCAAACGCACTTTCAAATTGTTCGATGATTAAATCAATAATATTTTTTTCCTGAATCGGTGTGAACAATACAAAATTTTCAGACCTAATATCATTACCAGATTCGTCTGTACAAGTGATGTAGAATTGATAGGCGGTTGCCGGGGCAAAATCAACCACCACTTCAACGTGATTCAGGGTGTACGATATTTGCTCTTTTTCTATAGTGTATGGCTCTGTACCCCCAGCAACTCCTTCTTGATAAGTCATTAAACAACTTGCTTCTTCGTCAGTGTCCCACTCGATAATAGTTTGGATTCTCGACTCTCCACCCGGAAACAAGGTGGATTCGTTGGTAACGTTCGTTATTATCGGTGGCGCTATATCACGCACAGTTATAAACTGAATTGGTTGGCTACGCACTCTATCACCCCCGGAATTCTCAGCTGTCACGAAAGCCACGTACCTAGTACCTAGGGTCAAATCAGCCAATCTCATCTGATGTGTGGTCGACAGTGTAGGTCGACCGACTGAATTTTGTGCTCCTGTAGTCTGGTCTTGATATTCTACAAGCGCCTTAGCGGGCACGTTTGTGTCCCAAGCCAGGGTCGCTGAATTCTCTTCGACTTTTAGCACTCTTAGATTTCTTATGTCGGGCGCTGTCGCTTTAGTTTGAAAGGTATAGTTACGACTTTCTCCAGTTATATTATAAGTATCAGTGGAGACGACCTTAAAGTCATATTCCGTGAAAGGATTTAGTCCAATGAGCTGTATCTCATGTTCAGTTGTGTTACCTTGAGTTGATTTCTGCGAGTAGGCGTAGTTAGTACCATCAAAACCTCTGCGGGGCGAGAACAACACTTCAGACGAAGCCTCCCTGTCCGTGGTCCAACGGATAATAGCGGTGGTGGTTTCTGGAATAACCGTTGGCGGACCGACGATTGTAAGGTCTTCCGTAATACCCTCAATCGCCTTGAGAGTTTCATTTAGAATTTCCTTCAGTTGTTCAGGGTTGGTAATTTCATTTATTTTTTCGATTATTTTGTGAGTTGTTTCGGAATCAATCTGCGATTCTGTTGCTATTTGCGTCTCGGGCCTCTTGTTGTCACCATCACCGGCTAAAGTACCTTGCCCATCTCCCTGTGCTCTGTCTTGTCCGACATTTTCACCATCACCGGTTTGCGGAACACCGGATGTTTGAACTCGATAATCTGCTGAGATTCCTTGGTTGCCATCAGTGTCAGCAGACACAACTCGGAAGTAATAAACCCTACCCGGCTCAAGATCATCGAGCGTGATTGAATGGGAAGTTCTTTCAGCCACCGGTATGCGGACAATACCGTAGTCTGGCTTAAGGCCATAGTTAACAAGTGAATCAGCGTTTTCGTCGGTTGTCCAAGTAATCGTTACGCTGGTATCTGAAACATCGGTTATTTCAACATTGTCGATGTCGGGAGCTGTAGTGTCGGCCGCAAGCGCAAAAGTGGCAGGTTGACCAGCAAGTAATATACCTAAAATAAGAACAAGGGATAAAAAACCTTTCATTACCGTAAGTGTAGCACGTGATATTTTTACAGAAAATAACATACTGGGAAATTAATCAGCTATTGCAGTGAACGTATTGACTCCGCTGTGTGGATGACTGGCGGTACCAAACGGTACTTCAACCCCCCAATAAATATTATCGGCAACCGGAGGGTTATCTACCAGAGGTTTGGAGAGGTCTACCTCGACATCTGCACCCGTTACAGACAACGAATTACAAGACGCACAGGCTGAATAATCAAAGGTCGAGGTTGCGAACACTTGTTTGGCTGCCGGAATAATAGAAGCTATGCCATCGGTCATGTCGGTTCCGGAAATTTGAACATCAATTGCCTCGTTACCAAAGTTAAGTAACGAAGTCAACGGATTAAAGGTGCCGGTATTCTGATTAATATCGAGCGTACCGTAACCAATAGCATTCTGCACATCTAGTGCTCGGAGAGTAAGCAACTCCACTCCAGGTGATGTTCCGAAGTCATTTGCCCCACCAGTGTCAGAAACTTCCATGAAGGCAAACCATTCTTCACCTCCATCCGCGTCAGTTGCGTCGGCGTGGAACTGAAAATCAGCTGAGCATGTGAGTGTGCACGAAGAACCAGCACAAGCACTGAAGACACAATCAGTACTTGAAGCTATATAACAATTGTTGTTGTCCGGAGTACAAGAGGCCCCAACCGTCGTTCGATAGAAAGTGGTGGTTGCACTCTGTAGGTCTGTGTAGCCGTTGTAGTCAGTAACCGTGGTTGTTGCTACGACCGTAGTGGTAGCTCCAGGAGTAAGTGCTATATCGAAACCTCCGTTTAGCACGATCGGGTCAAGTACAGGATCAAATTCTAGTGATAATTCCGGCAGTAACGCGTAAGAATCGAGGATATTGCCACCATCTGTGACACGGAAACAGTAGGAATCATTTGTAGCGTTGGTTGTTAGTTTAATGGCGTACTCCAACTCTGTGTATTTATTTTGATCCACATCAATATTCGAAGTCTGGTTGCTTGTGTCAGAAACTATTTCTCCAGCAACGAACGGTCCAGCATCAGTCACCAGATGATCTGTTGTTGGGTCTCCATTCGTGGTACTGGCAGAAGTGGTCATACAGATGGCCGATGAACCGCAACTCGACAACACCGGAACCTGAACAAAAGACCCTCCAGAAACAGCCTGACAACTCGGTGCGGAGAGCTTTGGAGCAAATTCAAGCCTGAAGTTTTGGTTGACAATCGGCAACCCAGTATTCTCGATTCCGATTCTTAGTCTAGCAGTTTCGTCGTAGACAAATCCGCTTCCGAGCGTATTTTGTGGCGAAGCCCAACTAGCCCCACCAGCTTGTTGTTCGGCACCGAAGTGAACAGTTGGTTTTTTGTCGGTACGTGGCCATGCTACATAACTGTCCCAACCGCCGTTCTGGAACCAGAACGTAAAGCCAATTCCTCCACTAGTGTAGGTACTGTCTGTGGCTGAAGTGGTTGCTACCAATGTACCGGCGGAAGTATACACCTCAACATCAATATTGTTGTTAGTTTGCCAATCAATTTCCACTTCGTACCAACCGGTACTGAAGCTGATCGTAGACGAAGCTAATACCGTTCCGGTTGAATCGGTATTGTGAACATTCTTCACCAACGAAACCCTGTCTGTTCCAAACTGTTCAAGACAAACAGCGTAATTTTGGTGAGCGGTGACGGGTGACTGTACACCGAACATTGTACAAACTTCGTCTCCACTACCAGCAGTGGTGTCGATATATTGCATGTAGCGAATTATGTCACCTTGAGCAACTGTCATATCAAACCGCGCTATACCATTGTTTGTTTTGTCATTGGGGTTAGGTGAAGCGTCAAGCCCGAAACCACCGCCGTAAGCAAATGTTCCGGCTGTTGCTAGTTTTGTTGTGTCTCCAGAATATTCAGTGATATTGTTATCGTCAAAGTTGTCATAGGCTGTGAATACATTACTTATGTCTGAAGTTGTGTTAGCGCTTACGTTTCCATAGTACATGTAGATTTCTGTCACACTGCTCGTTGCCATGGTTGGAATACGTACCCACACGTCAGCTTCATCTCCTGTGGTATACCGCTCCTTCCAGTAACCTATTTCCGTGACACCGGTAGCATCGGTAAACCTCAAGTCATCAAAGTCAGTTTGCATATCTGAGTCATAGGCTATATCCAATTTCACCGCGACATCCGTATAAGCTGAGGCTTCAGTATTAATGACCCGCACTCGCTGGCGAGAGCTCCAGTTTGAGTCAAACCATGTTCCCGACGGCGCTCCTTCTCCCCCATCATCATTTCTCCAGCGATAGGTCGTTTGTTCAGTTAGGAGACACTGACTATCATCCCATCGTACAGAGCTACAATCATCAGTGCCGTCGATATCAAACGCTTCACCCCACAGATCTCCAATAGCACCCGTGAATGACCAACTATTAGTGGTTGTTGCATCAAGCGAAACGTTAGTGCCGGGCGTAAATCCACCATCAGCAAAACGAGTATTATTTATTATTAGTGAAGCATTTGCATTAAGAGTTGATGATGATAATGAGATAAGAACTGAGCTATTCAATCCCTGCTCAAAATCACCGTAACTGATGGAAGTAATGTGCGCGTTATTTGTAAACTGTAGACCGGATGTGCCAAGATTACGGAATGAGTAGTAGTTGGCGTTGAAGGTACCGCTTTTAACAACGAAGTTATAGGTACCAGCTCCTTGGTTCGTGATAGTTGATGTTCCGTTAGCAATACCGATAATGTTAAGGGTTCCCCCGTCAAGCGTGATAGTGGAACTGCTGGCAACAGTAACACTAACATTTCGTGGTGAACCCCCGAGAGCGACTCCGTCAAAGTCGGTGGCTCGACTCCAGTACTCAGTGGTAACAGGAATATGATAATCACCGTAAATATTTAATTTTCCGTTACTACCACCATGATCTTGTGAATACCAAGAGCCAGATAACGAAACAGTCGAGCTGGTCGCTGAAGCATTCCAACTGCTTACATCAGTGTTGTTTCCAATTACAATTTTGTTGTAACGTTCGGTCGGAGTAGTTTTCACATTTGTTTCGTATTCGGTGCCACTGTCAAGGACTAAGGTTGATCCTATCCATTCGGTTGCAGTTCCTCCCACATTGTTGGTGAAAACTCCACCGACGTATAGTCTCGTGCCGGTGCTTTGGGTAAACGAGTTACCAAGACTTAAAGTAAAGTTGTTGGTGGTCGTAGCATTATCGACGACAGTCCATCCGCCCCCGGCGCCAGCTATTACAACGTTGTACAAATCGTTTGCGCCCGGATCTATTGTTTCTCCAGTATCACTTGAGTTGAATAAGAGTGTTCCGTTACTATGGGTAAACGTTCCGCCGGTAGCATCAAAAGAACCGCCAACGGATACTGTTCCGGCTCCAACAGTAAAGCCTCCGCTTTGTACTAACAAATCGCCAAGGAAGGCGGCGGAAGTATCTGTCAGCGTGTAATCACCGGCACCAGCTTCTACAATCAGACTTGAAAGATCATTTCCACTAAGAGTGACGAGATTAGCCCCTCCCGCACCTGTAACATTAACTGTTCCTCCGTTGTGTGTGACTGCGTCGTCAACAATAAAGTCATCACCAACTACCAATATTCCCGATGGTAGAGTAACGGTACCGGTGGCTACCCTAAAGGAATCAGTGGCGGTAGCATTCACATCTAACATGGTCCACGATCCTGAAGCGCCACCACTGAAGAGGACTGTCGTCGCGTCAGAACCACCGAATCTTACTTTATTTCCGGCATCACTAGCTGTAAATTTGAGCAAACCACCGTTAGAATCAAAAGTACCACCGGTGTTTGATAACGATCCAGCTATGGTTGTGGTAGCGGGAGGCAAAGTGACAGCACCATTGGCAATAGTCAAATCTCCTCCCACCAACAATTCGGTATCACTAACTGTCCAACTGCCGACACCGGTAAACGAGAGACTGTAAAAACCTCCACCGTTTGTGTCAACCGTCCTTCCTGCCCCTGATGTTGTAAAGGTGGTGGTTGATTGTCCAGGATCAAAGACCGCGCTGGCTCCTGAAATGAGACTTCCGCCAATGGTGTATATCTCGTTAGAACCGCCGTTAAATGTTGCTCCGGGACGAAGTTCAAATGTTCCATCGTAAGCCGAACCGGAACCGCCACCCGGAATTGTGACGTGACCATCTGGAGTAAATTTCTTATTATCCCAGACGATAAGTTTTGTATCGGGAGGAAGAACAAGGGTGTCGGTCGCCCCTATTTCAGCATCAAACAGTACATCAGGATCATCATCGCTGTCCCATGTCTCCATATCGGCAATTTTCATAGCGACCGCACCTTCGTGTTTAATAATTACTCTGTTCTCATACAGGTCAAAGTTAGAAATAGAAGAAACCGGATCTTGAGTTACTGTTACGGCTTTTTCGGGTTCATTATCAATATAAACGGTCAATGTGTTACCTAATCCGTAATTTATACCAGTAAAGCTATACGCTCCGGTTCCACCACCGGCGCCGTCTCCGTTACAAGTGGTAGTAGCGTAAGTTGAACCGTTTATACTGAGATAGATATTTGGTGTCGTACTATCACAAGCGTGTGATACCGAGACCCCTTCGTCGCTATAAACATTACCTGAAATGTTTATGATTGCCGCCGAGTCTTGCCAGGTTATGTATCCTGGGTCTCCGCCCGGATCAACATCCTTAGCTTCACCACCGAGATTACCGTACACATTAACGAATCGCCACGCACTGTTGCTGGTGCCGGTAGCTGTTACGTTGTAGGCATTAATAGGCGTGGTGGTAGCCATTTTAATATAGTTGAATTCCATAGCTGGGTTCGCAGAAATAACCGTACCACCAACGGTCATAGTTGAGCCGTCAGCGATCGCAACTTCGAAATCACCATTGGAAAGATCAATCACATTAGGAGCACCGGTAAATGTCAAACCATCGATGGTCGTATCTCTGAATGTGTAATAACTCATTTCAGTCTCAGTATCTCCGCCCACGGTAAACTGATATGTTCCTGGTGTCTGTGTGTAAATAGTAGTCGAAGCGGTTGAAGAGCCGATGATGTAAAGAGAACCACTTGGATAAAGCACCGAACCACCAGCTTCAATTCGCACATTTGCTTTACGTTTAATAGCTAGGGCAGATCCATCAAAATCTTCTCCGTAGCTCCAGTAATCATTAAATCCGTCGTTAACATAATCACCGAATATGTACAAATCTCCCTTTACTCCTTTATGATTCATCGAGTAAAGAGAACTAACTCCATTGGTTACGATAGCAGACGTAGTTGAATTCCACAGTCGTGGATGAGTTCCGTTTCCGGTAATAATCGTATTGTAAGTATCACCGGTTGACTTGGTGTTTATTGGAAAAGCCGTGCCACTGTATAAACTGAGAGTTGACCCGGTCCAGGTCGTATTAACGTCGGCCATAGAGTTTGTAAAGGTTCCGCCAACAGCCAGTGTCAATCCTGGGTTCAAAGTGAACGAAGTGGTGTTAATAGTCAAAGGACCGGTTGTAGTCGCGCTTTCGTCAAACGTGTAGTTGGCAGACCCCGCTACATTAAGAGTAGCAAATGGCGAGACGCCGGCGGAAATGGTACTTGCTCCGGCGGTATTAGATAGAGTCACAACACCACCATTGGCATTAAACACCCCATCATTATTCCAGTTACCGTTTACGGTCATGGTTTTTGAATTACTTGCCTCTATCAAACCTAGTGTTCCAATTCGTAGATTCTCTCCAACAGCCAGAACCGGATCATTAGTATTGGCGTTGAGAGTTGAAGTACCAAGTATACCAACAGTTAAGTTATTCAATATTTGCAATCCGGTAACCGGTGCGGTTGCCACAACACTACCGCCTCGGTCTGTGTCCACGGTTAAATTATAGTATGGGGTTTGTTTTATATTTGGCGTAGCACCACTGTACCGAATGGTACTTGTTCCCTCTATAAAGGTGCCGTTCTCTACAAACACGTTACCATTACCCTGTAAATCCCAGACTGACCCGTAAGGACTGAAGAAATGGGCTGAAGAAACGGTAAGAACTCCTCTGACAGATGTTGTAGCAAGGCTAGCTGGTGTAGTTACTCCGGCTACTCCCGCGCTACCTAGAGTTAGATTATTAAATGTCCAACCTTGAGTTCCGCCTAATTTGTTGGTTTTTTTAACCTGTGTAGTTCCGCCTGACATATTAACTAAGCCATCCCCGCTGAAAGAACCGTTGTTTACCGTAACGTTAGCTACTCCGGACACTGTACCGGTCGAAACTGTAATCTTGGTTTGAGAAACAAGTGGAGTTTGTATCGCCCAACCACCGCCGATACCACCAAAAGCTATATCATAGAGAGTGACTGTGGAACTAGCTTGCGAACCGATAGACTGACCTGGATTAGTGGCAGTAAAACTCACCGTGCTTGAAGCGCCGGAAAAACTCGCTCCGGATTCCAAATATAACGAACCGCCGATTGTGATGTCGTTGCTACCAGAGGCTAGTAAAGATCCCGATGACTTGATAAGTAAAGATCCGTCAGCCAAGGTTGAGCCGGAACCTGTCAAATCAATTTCACCGCCACTGTCGAACGTTCGATTATTCCAGACCACCAATCCAGTACCAGAATTGACGGTGAGCAAATCCGAGGAACCGATACTGGCAGTAAACGGCAGATCACTTTCGTCGTCGTTATCAAATATAGACATGTCTGCAATAGATAAGGGGGTTATGTCTTCGTGTCTTACAATTACCCGGTCTTTATACAAATTCATATCAGAAATGTTGCTTGCAACAGAAATAGGAGCAGGACGAAGCGCAAATTGACCGACGTTTACATCATCAACACTACCCCCCGTGAGAGTAGCAGCACCGGTCGCTCCCGCCGACGGCATTGATCGGCCAGCAACAGCCAATAGCCGGTTCGCTTGGACCAAGTCTTGAGCGTGCGTGGTCCAAGGAGAGCCGGGCATATCCATAGCAGAGTCGTCAATTACGTACCAGGCAGACAATACATAAGCGCCGTTGTGAGCAGTTGTTAAGCTCGGTGCACTCGGAGATGATGTGTTTTGCAAATTACTCCAAGCCGGTGCAACATCAAACACGCCAGTAACATCTACACCACTAAATGAGCCGATCCAGTAAGAATATTCTTCAACCGTTGTATCGTTATTAACAAAACTATAATTTACTGGTTCTCCTCCAGCATTGGTGATAACCTTGTACCAAATTGCCGTATACATTTGGTTACCGATTGATTCCAGTCTGTCAGCCCCCAATACCCATCCAGCCGATGGTGTCACTGAAAAATCATCTTCTTTACCAAGTATTACGACCAGAACATCTCCATTCTCGACAACCGGACGGTCGATAGTTATGTTCGCTCCCGCATTTACCGTACCAAAACCGGTGGTTTGATCCCGCAATTCGACAGTTTCGTACGGTGATCCAGTATTACCAATCGGTGTTTTGGTGACTGCTACTGCAGTTATTGAACCGGTGGCTGTTGGGCTAGAAGCGGGACGGAAAGCAAATTGTCCGGTTTGAGATTCACGAGTGGCAAAAACACCGTCCAGCTTAGCATCACCGGTTGCTCCCGCTGTGATCATTGAACGTGAAGAAACAGTAAGATTGTTAATAGCAGAATCAAGGATATTAGACGCTCTGGTATCCCAGTTATACACCGGCGGGATGACTTCGTTATCAATGTAAGCATACCAGGCAGACAAAACCAGTGCGCCATTAGTGACCGTTGTGACTTCGAGAGCGTCAGGATTGGTAACGTCTTGGTACTTAGTCCAGGCACTTGCAACATCGACAGGGGTACCAGTATCAACATTGAGGAGCGAGCCCATCCAATAACTGAAACCCTCGCCGTTGTCGACAATTGGAAAATCATACGTGGCCGGCTCTGAGCTGGCGTCTGCCACAACCCGATACCAGATACCGGTCGCAATATCATCGCCAGTTGTATTACCGAGAATATCGACGGCTGTCCATCCGGCTGGAGTGCCGAAGTTAATGTCGTCATCTTTACCGGCTATTAGCACCAATACAGCACCGTCAACTGTTGATGGTCTGCTGACGGTCATTATATTTCCGGCTGTTACACCATTGCCGGTTACTTCATCATAAATGGAAACATTAGTTTGCGATTCGGTTGCCTCGGAGTTTAGGTAAGTTGTAATCTGCGGTTCACCAACATAGGAAATTCCCGTTACTTCGAACGAACCGTCAATTGGATCGCAGGGTGCAGTGTAAGTAGTTACACCATCAAGCACGACTGTCACCACTTCCGTGGAAGCGTTGCAAACCGGATAGGTTTCTGGCATTACTCCATCGTCACTGTAAACAATACCGGAAATTGTTACCGCAAAATTACTATCATCCCACTGGATGGAGCCTGGATCACCGTCATCATTATCAAACGCTTCACCATAAATACTTCCACTACCACCAGAGAACAACCAGAAAGTCGAGGGGACACCTTCAGCCGTAACGTTGTAGGTGACGGTTTGGGCGGTGCTAGTTGAGTAAAACGCTTGCGGGTTAGTAAAGTTTAAGTATTCAGTGTTTATCCAATTTGTTGAAGGTGTTGATGTGGCAAATCGTAATTCGTCTATGTTTATATCGAGGTACGTCGTTGTTTGGTAAGCACCGACACGTAATCCGGTGTTAGAGGGGTTGGCAGATGAGGTGATTTGGGTGACAGTATCACGCAAAACATTATCTTCATAAAATTCATTAGTTGCCCCATCAGCCGCTCTACCGATAGTGGTGAAGTGGTGCCATATGCCATTGTCACGGGCAAAATCATAGTCTCCCCCCGTAGTAATGCCGAAATAATGATAACCACGAGTCGCGGTGTTGTACCACGGGAGAAAAGTCAAGTATGTTCCGTTGTTAGTTCCGTTACCGACTCCAAATTGCCACAGCGCTCCAGTATCGTTTCCTGTCATAAAGTACAGTCCGGATGAAATCAAATCTTCGCCTGAAGTCCATGTCCAACTTGGATTTTCCAATCTGGTATTACCACCAGTTGTATCAAGAGCAGTTCCGAGGAGACCTGAAGTAGTGGACATTGATCCTATGGTTGGCACAAGACTCCTGCCGTTTCCGGTCATATCGGTAATGCTGACGGTTGGATCTTCGTTGAAGTGATACACCGCTTCGTAATTTATCCATACTTGATTTGCTCCAAACTCATCGCTATTGGAATACTTAGTGGCCGAAGGGTTGTTAAAGTGAATATAAAATACTTTATCGGTATTAGCTAGGATTTTGGGAGCTAAGAAATAAAGTTCCCCTGTTTTTGCGCTGGTGTTTATTTCAACTAAGTCAATCGGTAATTCGCTACCGTTGTCTGTTGTAACACGAATATCCCCTCCGTCGGCTTTAACATTGCTCCAGAACACATCGCCAAGCAAGGACAAATCTACATAAACCGGATATTCAATATGATCTTCATTTATAATACCTGACTGAATCGTCAGCACCACTTGATCCGACCATTCCGGTTCGTAAATACCATTCGAAGTTGACGTTCCGAAAGTCATGCCAGTAAATTCTGATGATGGCTGAGCATTCATCGTCGCAACATCGACCGTCATTCCGCTTCGCCCACCTGACACTGCGAAGTCAACTGAAGTAAGACTGGTGACTGTCGTTCCGTTTGTTAAGTAAAGGCCCTTAGGTCCAACATTTTGGAATGACGCGTATTCAGCGTCTAGAGTGCCAGCGTTTACATTAAGTGAATAGATACCGGTTACTGCACTGACGGTGGTGGTTGACCCAGGAACTCCTTTTGCTTCCAAAGTGGTACTTGTTCCCAAGTAGATACTTGCACCACGACCTACTTCCACTTGAGCTACACGTTCACCACCGCCGGTTAGATCGGTGCCGTCAAAATCAGTATCATAACTCCAGTACTCCGTACCGCTGGTGCGCTCATAAGAACCATAAATTCTCAATATGCCCGGCGTACCTGAGAAATCGGGCATGTAGAGCGATGAGGTATCTTTGATACTCGAAGTGCTGATACTAGAGTTCCATATGATCAAGTCAGAGTCACCGGAAACCACCAAGGTGGCATAATCATCACCAGAATCAAGCCTACCAGTAACAGTATAATCTCCACCGGTTAAAACCAAAGTACTGCCAGACCAAGTTGTAGCAACGGAGTTAAACTGGTTTTTAAATCTGCCGGACACAGTCATGGTCGTATTGGTGGCAAGAGTAAAGCTGGCACCTGTAACCAATGAAGCGTTGTTGTTTACCGTGGTTGTGGCGATGGTCCAACCTCCACCTACTCCGTTAAAACTTAAATTATGAAATGCTTGCTCGCCGAACTCGACTGTCTCACCGGTGTCGTTGCTGTCGAAGGTAGTGGTTGCGTTGTTGGCGTTAAATGAACCTTCGACATTAAGTGCTGATCCACCAATTGTGAAATTATTGGTTGGGGCAACCAAGTTGCTGTAGTAAATACTTACATCGCCATCTGCATCTGAGGTGGCTTCATTAAGGGTAAAGGACGGCACAACATCTAAGTATGATTGTGTTGAAGTACTGTAGAAATTATTAACATCCGTTAGGTTTTTGTACTCAGTAGTAACCCAACCGGTACTTGGCGTGGTGGTGGAAAACCTAAGCTCATCAATATCAATGTCCATATAAGTACCGCCCGTGTAACGTCCGATTTGCAACCCGGTAAGACCGGGATTTTGTCCCGTGGCTGTCTGAGTGTATGTGTCGCGCAATATGTTGTCTTCATAAATCTCAACCGGTTCACCATTGGCTGCGCGACCGATAGTTGTGAAATGGTGCCATATAGTGTTATTCCTTGTGAATGTATAGTCATTTCCGGTTGTTTCTCCGAATCTATGGTACCCAATATCTCCTGAGTACCAAGGCATGAACGCCATACAATTATCATTATTACAAGCGTTGCTCCACTCCCAGAGAGCACCGGTATCAACTGCTGTCATGAAGTACAGACCGGAAGAAATAAGGTCCTCACCGGCTGTCCAAGTCCAATCCGAGTCACCCATCATGACGTTACTGGTCGTTAAGTCGATAGCGGTTCCCAACAGCCCCGGTGTGGTGGAAGGAGTACCAACAAGTGGTAACAGGTCTTTGTCGTGTCCGGAGACATCCGATACACCAAGTGTCGGATCTTCGTTAAAGTGATAAACCGCCTCATAGTTAACCCAGACAGCTTCAGCACCATAGGTGCTGTCGACAGCCGGAGCAACCGCATCGACGTTGTCGAAGTAAAGGTAGAATGTGGTATCAACTTCTGAAGATAAAGAAGGAGCAAGGAAATGAAGTTCACCGGTTTTTGTAATATAATCAAACTCAACAATTTCAACCGGTATCTCAGTCTTACCACCACTAGTTGTCATGCGTATGTCACGACCATCAGTAGCAACGCCAGACCAGAATTCAGTACCGAGATTACTAAGATTGACATACACCGGAAAATCTACCAGATCAGAAGATACTGCCGTGGAAGCAACATTTATAGCAATTCGTTCTCCCCAATCAACCCCGTACCAACCCGCAGAGCTGTTTTCTAACCCGAAGATAACATTGTTAAATGACGAACCTTTCGTTGTAACGTTTTCATTAGCCTGAGAAGAAAAGACGACAGTCCCTCCATTAGCGTTGAAACCTCCACCGGTCGTGGTTAGAGTACCTCCGATTGTCAAAATTCCTCCGGGCAAGGTCACATTTCCGTTGTTGATTACAAAATCATTGGACGAAGTGGCGTTAATGTCCGTGAAGGTGAAATTACCGGCTCCGGCAAAGGTGACGTTGTACAAAGTGTTGAAGAACTCAGTACCATTCAAGGTTACTGAGGCATTTGAGCCGGCAGTAAATTTAACTTGCGCGTTATTGTGCATGAAATAACCACTGTTTAGGAAAGAACCACCGACAGTTAGTATTCCGGTTGGTAATGAAACAGTTCCGGTCGCAATAGTGAAGTTGTTATTGACGACCACTGAAGGTTCGGTGAAGGCAGGCGAGGTGGTGGCGTCATTGAAAGTAAGTTTGTAGAAAGAAGAACCACCCGAATCAATGTTATGGGTCGCTTCATCTATAATTTGATCAGGTTGATACGTTTGGACTGAACTGGTAGCAAAAAAGATTTCCGGTGAATTTTGGTTGTTATATTCAGTCTCGATCCAGTCAGTCGAACGTTTAGTGGTAGCAAATCTTAACTCATCAACTAAGGCAGTGATTGATCCGGCTGTAGTGTAACGACCAATCTGAAGTCCGGAGTCGGTTGGATTGGCCGTAAGTTGGGTAGGCGAGTCACGTAAGATAGTGTTTACATAAGTGTAGACCTGCTCACTGGTACTGGTTGCACCGAGAGTGGTGAAGT
Source organism: Candidatus Nomurabacteria bacterium (assembly GCA_023898585.1). Classification (GTDB taxonomy): domain Bacteria; phylum Patescibacteriota; class Minisyncoccia; order Phycocordibacterales; family UBA918; genus OLB19. The sequence continues at coordinate 939,995 of CP060229.1, forward strand.
GTTGCCAATTGACGGTATCACGTGGACCAAAGTCGAAGGTAAAGGCACCGTTTGCAGAACCAAAGCGATGATAACCGGTAGTAGCGCCACTGTACCACGGCATGAAGTTAAAGGCAGTACCTGTTCCCCACGACCACAGTGCTTCAGAACTAGCCGCGCTCATTTGGTACCAACCGGATGACTCTAGCCTGTCCCCGGCTGTCCATGTCCAGTCCGAATCGAGCAAATAACCATTGGCTGTACCGGTAAAGTCGATAGCAGTTCCGAGCTTACCGGTGGTTGTAGCCAAAGCCTCTGTCTGAACCTGAAGATCTTTACCGTTTCCGGTGGCATCGGTTATATTAAAGCCCACGACAGTCGGATCGTCCTTGAAGTGGTAGACAGCCTCGTATCCTGTCCATACAGCATTTCTTCCGTACGTGTCTCCAATCCCATAAGCTGATGCAGAGGTGTTGTTGTGGTAAATAAAGAATGTGGTTGTAGCTGAGCTACTAATCGAACCGGCAAGGAAATGAAGCTCTCCAGTCTTTGACACAGAATCAAATTCCACCAAGTCATAAGGCAATTCAGTCTGTCCGTTTCCTGACGTAACACGTATATCACGACCGTTACTGGTGACACTATTCCAGAAGTCCTCACCAAGTAGCGACAAATCTATATAGACTGGAAAATTGGTGAGATCACCCGGTACTTCATTATTGTCTATGATGACCGGTATACGATCAAGGAAGTTTGTATCAGCGTACCAATCGGCAGAACCGGGTATTACGGGAGGATATGTTCGGTCATCGTTGACAATTTCAACATTACTGGTGCCGGCATTGAATGTACCGTTGTTGGTCCAGTCGCCACCGACATATATCGTATTACCTGTACCACCAGCTAAGGTGTCATTACCGCCAATGGTAATATCGTAAGCCGACACATCAGTTGTTATCGAGACAAAAGCACTCGCTCCATCAATGACCACGTCACCCACATTCTGCGGAACAGGGTTGTTGTCAGTCCAGGTGAGGCCAACAGCGCCGTCAAAAGTCGTGGTAGCGGTACCGAGCCAATAACCACCGGCGCCGTTGGTTAAACTTCCGGCTAAATTGATTTTGTGAGAGGCTCTGTTGAATGTACCACTAGCTACCGTTAAGTTGCCCGACAGGTCTAAAGCATTAGGGATTGTAAAAGTAGCATCGCCAGCTCCACTACCGAAACTTAAGTTATGAAATTTCAAAGGAGTTTCAGTGCTACTGATAGATTCGGTGCCGGTCGCGGCTGTAAGGTTGATGGTCGATATATCGGTCGATGATGTAGCGTTATTGTCCCATGAGCCGGAAATATTTATAGTGTTGCTGTCGAGTTCTATCGTTCCGTCATTGACAAAGTCATGAGCATTAATGCTTACAGCAGGTGCGACTGAAGGTACGTATTTGTTCCCCGGCCCTATGTAAATATTAGCTTCAGAACAAGAACCGACGCTACAAACCCTCAAATTTCCAAACGCGTCTACATCAATGAAGATGTCTTCATCGGCAGATACTGTGTTGTCATATGAAGCAAGAGAGGTGTTGGTTACCGTACTTTCCTCATCTGCGGAAATAGACAGGTGCTGTTCAAACAGTTCGACCCCGGTAATATCTCCCAAACCGTCATAGACAAAAACAGACACCGCTTCTTCTGATTCCGAAGTTCCTCCATCGACCCAAACAGTTATAACGTCGCCGTTAAAAGCAGTAACGTTCGGTAGTGTCCACAAGCCTGAAGCCACCGTCGCTGAGCCGGCAACCGGCGCACCGTTAACTGCTGCCCTTATGGTACCGGTTGCTACATTTGTCAGACGATCATATTCTTTGAGCGTTCCGGACATATTAACACCTTCGCTCCACTCCAGTTTCCAATCATCCAATGTCGGACAATTACCACTTGCGCAAGAAAGCGTGGCGTAAGCTCTGATGACAGGATAAAGATTGATATCAACGCCGGTTAAATCAATCGGGGTCGTTGTGGTACCGGCACTGTTGCCCGGTATTTGTGAATTAGGGATGAGAGCATAAACACCTTCACTTACCTGATACTGCATTTTGATATTGACAGTACTTGCTCCAGGCGTTGTCGCATTCCACGAAAAGTTATCAAACTTCGGACCGGCGCCGTCACTAAAAATAATATCTTCACCTATGAATGTACCGGTCAGATTACCACCGTTCAATCGAGTAATTACTCCCGATGATGATTCTAGGGCGAATACGCTAGCCACTTCCTGACCACCGTGCGCATTCGCACCTGCTCCTATTTCTATCGCACTAAGGAAAAGGTTCGCTGAGGTTTGACTACCGGAAAGATCTTTGAAGACAAACGCTCCGTTTCCACCATTTTCTGCGTTATTTTGTACGATGGTCGTTTGCGGTGCGACTGAGAAGCCAGAAATTGATTGGTTGTAACCTCCATTTGACTGGGTATCGTCAACCAAAGCACCGGTGTTTAGAATCTGCATTGCAGTACCATTATTAGAACCTGAACCGGTGCTAATCAATAAATAGTCAATGTCTTCCCCACCACTATGAGACAAACCAGACATACTTTTGGCAAGCGCAACACGTAATGAACTGCCGGTTACTTCGGTGTTACTACTACCACCGTCAACATGTACTCCGGCCCAGGTTGAGTCATTATTAGAAGCGAGGGTGGCAAAAACAGCCGGAGCTGAACCGAAGGTGGGAGAAAACGAGACTGTTCTACCATTGTTGCTGGTTCCGTAGTTATCTGTGATGATTTCGGTCACCCCTTCTTCAGTACCAGCCACAACCTGTAGTCCACTAGCGCCATCATCCAGTGTCCAACTGCCGGCCTCAAAGACTATGTAATCAACTACCGTTGTAACACCTCCGGATATTCCATTATAATCATCGACCTTAACCTCGAAAGAATCGGCAGTTTTGTTTCTTACCCTAGCTGTACGTCCAACGTTATATGTTGGAGCAGCGTATTCTGGTGAAGCAATAACAACCATATTTTTATACTCTCGTTGTGTCGAAACAGTCACCCAGTTGTTGTCGGTGATAGTTGTTGAGCCATACTCGCCAATCTCGTCGGTAATTTCTACTGAATTGGTCGTAGAAGCAACCGTTCCGTCTAGAAAACCTTGATTGAATTGATCGCGAGTAGTTTGGAACCAAGTTGACAAAGTAACAGCTGTATCGATCGTAAACGAATCTGGGGTTGACCATGGTGACCAAGCATTACCGCCATAAGGATCACGAGCACGGGTTTTCCACCAATAAGTAACCCCATCGACAAAAGGTGATCCTCCCGGAGTTGTAAAGTTTATTTGCTCTCCGGTATTAAACGGCGAGGTATCACCACCGGATTCAGCATTGTTAAACTGGGCACTCGTACTAGAATTGTAAGTGGTTGAACCGGTTAAGAAATTGATGTCAGTGCTAAAAGAAATCTCATATTCAAGATCGTCACCCTGGGGATCAGTCGATATAAAATCAAAGACCGGGGTTGTGGCTGAGGTTTTTTGGTTATCAAACAAGTCGCCTTGAGTTGGTGTTTCGACTCGTAAACCCCAACGAACAACCCAGTCCTGAATCGATAGAGTCGCTCCGGTTAAAGTAGCCACCAAACGTATTTCGTTGTAGATCGCTGTGTCCAGCTCCAACAAGCTGATAGGACCAGTGGATGTACCGAGACTGTTACCGGGGATTATTGAATCAGGCACCAAATTCCAATTTCCGTTATCGTTATACTGTACCTGATACTTAATTTCCCCCGATGTTTCAGTGTCGTTCCAATCAGCCTCGCCCCAAGCATTACCAATGACCGCATCATCAAAATCGACCGCCGTTCCTATCATCGTTCCTGGACTTGAGGCAACTGAAACAGAACCACCACCGACCGACACCCCTGAATTGGTATTGGTATTGAACTGGTCGTCTGTTGTTTGGAACCATTCCGAGACTGTTATTACTGTGTCTGTCGTAAAACTAAATACAGTTGACCAGTCACTACTGGTGGCTGACCCGTTGGGATCATTAGCTCTCACTCGCCAGTAGTAGGTAGTAGTAGGGGAAAGCTGAGTACTGCCCGTAAACTGGATGCGGTCGCCGGAATTAAACGGGGATTTGTCTGATGGTGTAACTGTGTTGGAGAATTGTGTGAAATGTGTGGCAGAATTTCTATCTATGATCACTGAACTGAAGTCGTAATTATCGTCTATCTGTACCCGGTAGTCTATGTCATCGCCCGCTATATCAATGGCAGAAAATTCCAACACCGGAGTGAGAACGGTAGTGCGCTCGTTGTCGAAGAAAGAAAATAAGGTTGGCGTATTCGGCGGACCGACTGTTTCGAGTTCAGGGTAAAGTGTATAAGTCTCAAGCTCAGTTCCTTGTACCCTGGTTATTCGGAAACAGTAGTTTGTGTTCACTGCTACATTCGTGGCTTCGATCACCCAATCATGCTCAACCACTCCACCAACCGGTACATCATTCGGTAAGAAATCAGACGGACTCCTTTCTTCGTACGTTCCAGCTACGGTTGATGAAGCTAGTTTTAAGGTGGAAAGAGTTGCTCCATCCGAAACTCCTGAGTTATTGTAACCGGAAAAGACGGCTGTTGAACTACCCTGCTCTCCAAGTGGAAGCCAATCAGTAACCAAACTACACTGTCCGCTGTTACCAACTCCGTACTGTAAAGCAAATGAATTGGTGTCAACTGAACCGGTGGCGTTACTTGCCTCCAGACTGATGCGCAAACGCAAAATATCTCCATTACCAACCGCACCCGCTCCAGTTATAGCTTCGCCTTCCGTCACTCCCTCGGAGCCAATCATCCAGGTGGTGGTTGGTGTTAGTCCACCTCCATTCTGATACCACCAGTAGGATAATTGCTCCCATTCCGCATCAATAGCGAGCTCCTGCTCTCCAAACAAGTACGACAAGTTCTCAGCACCAAACTTACGACCTTGTACCGGACCGGATATATTCTTCTCGTCGTTATCATCACTAACGTCTTCATACATGACATAAAACGGAACCCCATTTGTTGCAACAACTTGGGTACCGGCCGCAAAGTTGGCAGAATCACCGTTGCCGGTTCCGTTTGTGAAGTAGGCTTTGCCGGGCTTTGTTGAGCCTGGAACACAGTTGGCTGATTCAATCAAACCTCCCACGCTGTCTTGTATTTCAATAGTCGATGTCCCGAAACGAGGGGAACAAACAACTGCAATATAAGCACCGGTATTGGTGAGCGCGTACCTGGTTCCAAACTCGTGTTGTGGCCAAAATACTGATGAGTCGGTTCCATCGGAGTCAGCTTGTTGAATAGCCGAAATTGGACTTGCTTGTGCACTGAATCTAACGGCACTACCGGCCCCTTCAGCTGATGAGCTACAAGAAGCATCAGCTTCGTGATCACCCCTAGTTATACCGGTCACTGTTCCACCAGCTCCGGTTGAACAACTTGCGGTCGGATCGGAATTACTAGTCAAGGCTGATAAGTGCATAAAGTTGGACATAACTCCAAAAAGATCCCTTGTTGTTGGCGGATAAGCCACGAGTCCGTCACCAGGATTCGTACTGCGGTGTACGACCAATATTGGATAGGTCGACTCAATAACAATACCGTCACCATCTACTCCCTGACCAGAGTTTGGCAGGTCGGTATTTGAGGTTGCCACACTGCTGGTCGAAATATTGTGAGTCTCATCAGCAGAAGCAGATGCTGCTATGTAAGTCCGAACAGTGGTGCTGGCAAAAGGTGAATACATATACCAGCGGTTTGTGTTGCGGTTGGTTGGAATAGCAAAAGATGTAGAAGCAAAACTAACCGGAGCTATCATGTCGGAACCGTCAGTACCGGAGCCGGTAACTGTGCCTGAAATCGGACCAAGTGCACTAACAACTGAAGCTCCAGTAAACGTAACGAAGGTGGTGATTTCACCCTGATTCAAGCTAATGGGTGTACCCCCATCTATTGCCACTTCATTATTGTCCATCAAACTTTCCACCGAAACTTGTGTTCCGCCACTATCATCCACAACGTAGTACAAATCAGTGCTGGTGCTGTAGCTGAACGTTGCCAACTCATCACTTGCTGAACTGGCTCCACTGTTTCCGTAATACATGTAGATCAAGGTCTTTTGACCGGCCGGAACTGAGTCAACCTGTACCCAGATATCGGTTTCTTCATTAACACTGTCGAAATGCTGAACCCAGAAATCTAATTCTTTAAACTGAGTAACATTTAACGATTCGACACTTGAAGTTGAGTAGAAACTTTCCGGTGACGCTTGGTTGTTATACTCGGTAGCTGCCCAACTCGCAGAACGGACAACACTAGCAATCCTCAACTCGTCTAAGAAACCTTCAAAGTTTTCAGTAGCACTAAAACCTCCACCGAGCGAATCTTGATCCTGTCCTACTATAAGTCCACCATTTTCTATATTTAGAGGAGCGATTGGCTGTGGATCAGGGTTTTCGGTGTCTCCGACACCATTAACGTAAATGTTCATCTCATCTATAGAATCTTCCGATGTAGTGATGTAATGTTGCCAGTTACCATTATTGTAATTGACGACTGTATCAGCAAGACCGAAAGTTTCACCCGCACCTTGAGAGTAAACGATGAGATTTACATCATTATCAAATCTCTCCCAAAACTCATTAAACTGTGTACTGTTGGCTCCGCTGAGGATTGTCTGATCACCAGACGAGGAAGAAATGTGCCACCAGGAAACCGAGTTATCACCAAGACCATTCATCACTTGATAAGGCAGGCTTATGTAGTCTGTCTGACTATCTCCAAATTCTTGACCAGATCCTAAGCGACCATACTTTCCATTTGAAGTGTTTTCATCGTCTCCGTGGTAATTGTTAGCAGTTGAGTCTTTATATACATTTGGATTACCGGTCCCGACCGCACTTCCTTCCAGGTGATAAACCGCTTGGAAACCATTGGTCCAGACATTTTGTGCACCATAAGTCGCGGTTTTAGCATAGGCGGTAGCGTCACTATTATTGAAGTAGATGTAATAGTCTTTGTCTTCAGTCGAAGTTAAGTCGGTCTTGAAATACAATTCCCCTGTCTTCGCACCAGTGTTTATATTCACCAGCTCAAACGGCAATTCCGTCTTACTATCTGCCATAGTCACTCTGATGTCACGACCATCTGAGGCAACATCAGCAAAGAAAGCGTCGCCTAAAGTGGACAAATCTACGTAAACAGGGAAATCAGCGATGTCTGAAGAAGCTTGTAGGGTGATCTTTTGACGACTATCCCAACTGGTCGAATACCAGCCACTCATACTATCGCCTCCGGTTAACCTACTGGTACTGGTTGAGTAGAAAGCAGTTGGGTTCGTTTGGTTTAAATGTTCTGTGGCTATCCAGCCCGAAGTAAATGGTGCGTCTTCGAAAGCAAATCTGAGCTCATCAATAATTCCTTCGTACGATCCACCGGTGGTATAACGACCAACCTGTAATCCACCAGTATTGGACGGATTAGCTACATTCTGTATACCACTTAACTCAGCGACAGCATTGTCGTAAATTCCATGGAAACCACCGATATTGGCGGGAGCAATGGTGGTGAAGTGATGCCACACGTTAATGTCACGAGACCAGGTAGTATTTTGATTAAGACCAAAATACAAGTAACCACGACCGGACGCAGCGGCATTCAAGTACCAGGGCATATATGAGGCCCAGTTCGGTGCGTTGTTTGTTCCCCATTGCCAAAGCGCTTCGGCCGAGTTTGCGGTCTGATAGTATAGACCGGTTGAGACCAAATCGTCTCCCCCAGGCAACGCCCAGTCATCTCCAACATCTCGTAGAATACCTGAGGAACCTCTTAAATCAAGCGCGGTACCCATGGCACCAGTAGTGGTTGCTAAAGACGCCACTTCAACTTGGAGTTCCTGACCATTACCAGTTTCATCAGTGATGATGTTATTGATCGCAGTAGGGTCATCTGAGAAGTGATAAACAGCTTCGTAATTCGACCAAACAGCCTGAGACCCGTATTGACTTGTCGAAGCATAGGCGGTTGCTGATGGATTATCAAAATAAATATGGAAAACATTGTCGGAAACACTACTTAGATTTCCAGCGAGAAAATGTAATTCCCCGGTTTCTGCTGTAGCGTCAATCTCCACCAAGTCATGAGGCACTTCTGTTGCACCATCACTTTTTGTGACTCTGATATCACGACCGTCTGAAGTGACTCCGTTCCAGAAATACGAGCCGAGCGTTGACAGATCAACAAAAACGGGAAAATCGCTGACACCTGAACTAACACTAGTTGATGCTATAACGATGGCCAATCTGCCACCCCAGTTAACATTAAAAGCATTTTCAAATTGCGGACCGTTTCCGGGATACAAATTACCAACTGACGTTTCTTGCACGAACCGAATATCACTTCCGTCTGAGTTAACGTTAGCCCAAAAATCTGATAGAGCGCTGTCGATTTCAAAAAATACTTGTTGTTCAGTCAGATCAGTCTTTCCGTTGGTGTTATCAACTAATATAGGTATTCGATACTGCCACTGTGAAGACCAGAATGGATCAAGAAGTCCGTATTCACTATCTCCAATAGCCTCTATCCAGTATTCACCGGAGGTGAAAGGAGGAAAAGAAATCTCCATTTTAAAGTACTTTGTCTCTCCCGGCTGAATTTGATAAGTGTCTGTCGTATGTGTTCGCACTTCAAACCGATCTGGCACCTCTTTTTTATCTGGGCCAAATCCGACAAAATCAGCAATTTTCTTTAGGAAACTGTCTGACTCTGGCATTTCTCCTTCATCAACCGGTTCCTCGTCCCAACCCGGCGCATACTTTTTGATAACGTGTTCACGAACTTTAACTTGATTTACCTGACAAGCAGTGTTGGCTCCATCAAGCAAATCGCATTTGCGAACAACATTGGTATTGCGACAGCTGTACGCCGGAACTAGTTCTCCTTCGTATTCTGATTCTCCCGAAATTTCATCCGTGACAACTTCCTCATTTACACCGGAATGCTCTGGCGATATATTTGTCTCTGCAGTCGAATTGGTTGCAGAAAATTGCAACAATTCAGAAAGATTAGGTAACAAATTGAGTACCGTAGTAGTCGTGTTATCGGTTTCGCCTTCAATATCAGAGTAAGGTAAATCTGTGGTATCGGTAGACACTCCAAAGTCTACTTCGGGCAATACATCTACAGTGCCGGTTGAGATGTTGGTGTCAGCAGTCTCTTGTTGGCTGTTCGTTTCAGAAATTACAGTTTCTTCCGCTCCAGCTTTTGTTGTTGGAACAACCAACTGACGAGACAGCTCGTCTAATGAGCTCGGGATATACTCACCGGCGTATTCCCACCCATCTTCACAGTTGTACACGAAAGGACGATACTCGGGAATTGTGGCGATACGAGGCTTATTTTGGTTAAACAATTCGAGACTCCTAACCTCACCAACACCATCCGGGAAGTAAGTCTGAACTGCAAAATCATCGACACTATCACTGGTGTTAGTAACACTGAAGTATGTTGTCACCTCAGACAAACCACTGTAGACATTTTCGTCCGACTTTATTATCAAAGTCTCACCGTCGTTCTTATCTGTGAACTTAAAATCTATTTCTTCACCATTCGGTAGTATCAACTTATCGCCCTTAAGAATAGAGTCATCATATCCATCTGCCTGTAGAAGTTCAAAAAAGTCAGTTGGCACTTCACCCTCCGGTGGTTCTAGCGTAAACAACTCCAGCCAAGCACTTTCCACGAAGAGATCTTCGACCACTTCGTAATCATCATCGTAACTAAGTTCCACGCTTAACGAATCAAAGGTTTGTTGGTTAACCACTTCCGGCAAGGCAAATAAGAAGTATCCTCCGTTTATACTATTTGAAACTTCCTCGTCTATCACGATAGAACCACCCTGACTCCAGGCCTGACCGCCATTAACTGAATATTTGACATTAAACATTGGTATATGTTCTCTGGTTGGCTTTTTCTTAGAAGCAAAGGAGAGGCGCAATTGCGCACCTGAAATCTCCACCCCTTCACCGAGAGGATAACCGAAATCTGAAAGAGTTATAGTGTGGGAAGCACAATTTTCAGAACATGGAACAACCGTTGGTTCAGCAAGATCACCAGTTTCGTGCTCCAACACAATTTCTTTATCTGTTGAAACGGATTCCACAGAATCGTCTGTCTCTTCTGTAACCGGTGGCGCGATTTCTGGTTTGACAATAGTCACGTCCGGGTCTGTGGATTGGATTAATGATGTCGTTAACGGCAGGAATGAACTCTGACCGTTTGTATCGATGTCGGTAAGGGTGTCAGTATTTGATAATTGTTCATAATCGCTTGATTCTGCATTTTCTTCCTCGCTAGAGTTTGTCGATGTTGATAAACCTTCAGTTTCACCAACACTAATTTGAACTGTCGTTTCTTTAAGGTCATCACCTGGCAACTTCAACGCTGATTCCTCAGCCGAAGAAGCAGTATCAAATAAAGATGTAACTGAAGATAAAGCTAGTGTAAACAATGACTCGACCTTGCGCATAACAGTTGTTGTCGCAACGTCGACGATAGTATCTTCAGTTTCATCGCCTCCATCTTCAACTTTATTATCGGGTATGGCGGTATTATCCGTGGTTGTGGTTTGCGTCTCAGAGCCGGACGAACCCAACTCAGGTTCAACGTCGAAAGTAGATGAAGCGATACCAAACTCAACGTTTGTTTCTTGTTTTGTTGTAGTGATTTCGTCTTCAATAAAATCATCAACAGGCTCATTACTTTGCGATTGTGAATCTGAGTCACTAGTATCAGCTTTACTGTTAGATGATTTTTCCAAATCGCTAATATCAAGAGTAGCTGAATTGATATGATTAAATTCTTGAATTAGAGCATACTCACTTAGGTTTTGAAAACTAAGCGTTTCGATATTTTTCCAACCAACTGCTTCCACATTAGTTGGAAAAACATTAACTGTTCTTACCGTGTAAGCATTACTCGACGGCTGTGCATTAACATAGGGCAGTACAGCGATGAGCAACAGTGTTATTGTACTTATCGCTAAGTGTCTTTGTTTTTTACTTAAATTTAAGTTAACACCACAAACAACCCGCTTTTCTGAAATTAGCGCTTTAAACAATGCTTTTATTCGATTTTTTATTACTTTGTGAAAGGTTTCTTTTTTCACTAGTACACCACGCCTCGTTCTATCGAGATAGAACGAGAGGCCAATTATAAGTATACCGCGCATCTCACGTGAGACGCGCGGTAATTTAAAATTTCTGTGGATTATCTTCTATTATACAACATAAACTGAACTTTTCTTAATCTCATACTCACTTCTGATACAGGTTGCACTTTGAATGCCAAAGGGTGTTCAGAAATGATGATATGAAGAAACTTATTTCAAAATTGTTTTTACATCGTTGATCTCTTTCTCAATCAAAGTTTCCGAAACTTCGAGCGCCTGAGTTAGTCCTTCGACCGCTTCCTTCTCTTTCACAGACAATCTTTTTCTCTTTGTTATGGTGTTAATCTGATCGTATATTTCATCTCTGAGAGCGGAAAAGATTTTCTCCATCTGATCTTGAATCTCTCTGGTCTCGCGTCTAAGTTTGTCTTCTCTTTCTTTTAGCTTCTTGTGTTCATACCAAGAATAAACAATTTGGAGAAGTATGACCACTACCATGAATAAAATAAACAGATTCATCGGTGTCAGGAAGTCCCAGAACGAACCTTCGTCGACAACCTCCACCGGTTTAATCCATCCAGCAGTGATTAACACTGCCACACTACTTTCCCGAACGTTACCTGCTTTGTCATGTGCTACCACTTTTACTGTGTATGTCCCATCCTCCAGCTTACTCAATAAGTAACCAACTCGCGCCTCGTCGGGGGTTACCTTGAGTGGTTCTCCGTCTGCCACTGTAATTTCGTAGTAATCAATGCCAGAAGTAATGTCTCTAGCTTCAAAGTTCAATAACGGGAAAGAATCTTTAGTCGTTCCAGCTCTCACGTTGACCGCAAAAGGTTCAGGTGGTGTTGTATCAATCAACAATTTACGATTTGTAACGGCTCCCCATCCAACTTGGTTCTTGAAGTTTATACTTACATACTGCTCGCCATCAGAAATAATGTCTGGCGTAATAACAAATTCCTCAGTCGGTGGTTCAACTAATGCTTCCTTGTTTAACTCAGGTTTGTTCTCAGGATCTTTGGAAATCTCTACCGCTAGCGCACTGACATCGAAAGGTAGTGTCCAGGTGAACACACCATCGGTCTTGTTATACCAAGTGTTCGGATCAAGGAAGGTTTGGGAACCTATTTCAGGTTGTCTTGGCGGATCCCCAAAGATAATTGCAGATTCACCACCTTCCTCTTCATCGTCTTCAACCGCAGGGGGCGGGGTTGGTGTGGGAGTTGGTGTCGGAGTAGGAGTTGGTGTTGAAGCTGGAGTTACCGAAAAATTTCCGCTGATGGAATTTTTATAAACATCAGTACCACGCCCATCGGCTGCCAAAACTGAGGCCTCAGAAAAAGTTACTGCTCCGGAGCCTTCTGCTACGGTCCTGAAAGTAACGGTTATGATATTGGAAGTCGTAGTGAACGGAGTCGGACTACCGCCCCCAAAACTGATTGTGCCTTTTGAATTTGAAAAGGTTGGTTCTGTTGTCCAAAGTGAAAAAACCGAGCCGTCTTTACTAACACTTACAACCGACAGAACAGCCGGGTTGTAAGAGAGTGTGGCTTCAACTGCATTAATATTGTCTCCGTTCGGAACTGCTTTGACCGTGGCGGTAAATGTCTGACCGACAGAATAACTTCCGGTACTCGGCGACAACGACAGATCGGCTCCGAAGACCGCAGAACCGGGAATAAGAAAAAGCGCTACAACAAAAAGGGTCTGGATGAGTCTTTGGGTCGTATTTTTAATTTTTTTGAGGTACAACATATTTTAAGAACAATTTTCACATCAACGTCTTTTCACATCTTTACCCCCACTAATCTTTAATTGGACTTTCTCCTTTTCACTTGGTTTTAATAGTGGCAAAACTAGAATTAAAACGCCGTTCTTGATTTTGGCTTCAGCTTTATCGATATTTACACTTTCCGGTAAAATTATTCGTCTGTAAAAATCTCCCCATATGCACTCCTCTGCTACAAATGATCCCCGAATGACTTTCTTGGGAAAGACGATATATTCTGGTCTGATTCTCTTCCCTTCTATCAACACGATATCAGCATCACCTTCTATGGAGACATGTACGTCATTCATATCGGCTCCGGCAGATTGCGCATAAATAACAATCATCAGTTCTGTTTGATACACGTCTACATGAAGCTGTGCGACTTTGTCCGCCGCCGTTTCCTCAGCATCAGATTGTAGTGACGCATCATCATTCCTTACACCCTTACCTTTTAGTCTTTGCAGAAAGGACATACTTTAATATTATACTCACTCCGTCCTTTCAAAAAATCATTTACCCACACTTTTACTTTGTAGCTCATTAACACAGTGGTTATCTGCCAGTCAGTATTACCCTGTCCAGTTAAACAGCAGTATGGAAAAGTCAGTCAAACTAACATTACCATCCCGGTTTATATCCGCTGGTGGATCGGAGTCACCACCATTGCTGTTCCACCAGAAAAGCAAGATCGAGAAGTCAATCAAGTTAACTTTAGTATCCCTGTTCAAGTCAGCGTTTATGGGAACATCAGCTGTCTTCCCCACTCCATAAAAATGGTATTTTGAATACTGAGTTGACACACCTCCTTCTTGCTCAGATTTTGCTCTGATTTGGTACGTACCAACTGAAAACCCGGTTGTATCAATGGTGGTAGACCACTTTCCTGAACCATCAGCTAGAGCTGAATACTGATTCGAAGACTTGGAATTTATTTTTCCGTTTTGAATAGTGACAGTAGAGTTAGGTAGCGCATATCCCGATACGGTAATCACACCTCCGGGATCGACCGGATCCGGTGTGACCTTGATGGAAGGGGACACATTGATATTACTAAGGGCGGAAGTTCTGGAGCCGGTTACGGTAAAAGAAGTACTGAAAGTGGAAGAACGAACATTATTTGGATCGTCCGCATAGACACCGAAGGTATAGACACCACGAGCAATTTCATCGAGTGTTATAGAGTATTGTCCAGTTGAGTTGGCAGTAGTCGTATCAAAGAAATTACCGTCAACCAAGATACCAACCTTACTACCCGGGTAAGCATACCCGGAAATAATCACTCTACCGTCTCCACTTCTGTATGGTGAACCGAGGTCTTCAAAACCACCACCGGCTGTTGAGCCGGTTTTTGATCCGGAACCCCCTCCACCTCCACCACCGGAACCGCCTGATCCGCTAGAACCACCTTCTAGAGGTAACTGACCGCTCGCTGCTCCCGATTGACCACCTCCGCCAGAGCCTGAGCCGGTGCCATCGTTACCAGAACCGGTTCCGTCACCTTCCACATCTCCTTCCGTATTTGACGTTCCGGTCGGTTCGTCGTTAACAAAGAACGAGATCACGTAGTCATCAATATTGAAATTGTTTTCATCATCAATACAACGCACATAATAAGTGTTGAGTGCATTTTTAACTACCGGCACTACATTGGAGTGAAAGATAAAACCGGTATTTGAAAATACGTTAGGCATGGAAGAAAAACTAACGTCTGGAACCGAGCTAAACTTACAAATAGCCAACTCGTCGGTTTCGAGAGAGATTTCTACGTTGAGTGTAGTACCACCCACAGTGCTTGTTGGTGCACCATTAAAACGAAATGGTGGTACCGTCTCCGTGGTGTCTACATTCGGCACCGTAACTTTTTCGTTTAAAAAAATGATAAATTCTTCATTGGCCACCAAGCCCCCGTCATAGATTTCCACATTTACTTCATGAACACCAAGTGTCATCGAATTCTGAATTGGCTCAACATCACCCTGGGTGGTTGTTGTGCCGGTTGAAGTACTGAAAGAGGTCACCGGAATAAGCGCTGTGGAAGTGTGATTTCCGATTCTAAATTGAAGTCTACTACCGGAGGTTATGCCTGAATCCGGCGCCAGAGTATAGCGAATCAGACCCGGTGATCCGGTTGTTATCTCAACCATATCAACTCCCGGGGAGGGGGCAGTGGAAGAAATTCTTGGTGTGCCGTTGACGTAAAGTTCAACGTTTCTCTCAGCAAAAGTTGAACTCGCGATGATGTCAAATCCGCCTGGCGGTGTTATTTCAATTACACCTCCGGGGGAAACATTAGTATTGAGCAAAAACTCTATGGTGTGATTGGAGTATTCGCCAGGACCAGAGTCAGACAGTCTATCTTTGTATTCTGATATGTTAAGCGCTTTTGTATACTGAGGTAACAAAAATAAACTACATATCAAGGCACAAAATAACACAGTGAGAAACAACGCCCATTGTTTGTGTCCGGTTATCATAATCACATATATTGTAACCCGACGACACGAACATTTTTGCAACAATTACACAACTTCCGGTAATTGTCTTTCTTTTGCTCGTAAGTAATCGAGTGTGTAATTTAGAAGAATCAAGACCAGGAGTATAAATAAGATACTCGCGAGTATGTATGTGGAAGTGTCATTATTGCCGGGACTTTTTGAAAGATCAACCTTAATCTCTCTTTCCGCAATTGAAGCTTCCCTGGCTTCCAGCTCTCTCTCCCAGGCTGATAATTCTGCGGTGTATTGATTGAGCTCAGTTGGTTGCACCGAAGCAGACATCCCGATAACACTGGCAAGATAGGAGTGAGTTTCTACTGAAAGCTTGCGTGTCGTTTCATTTACAATGCCACTTTCAAATACCAAAACCAGCGCAAAAACTGAAACCAGTATTCTGAGAGCTCTATGATAATTACTTTTACGCAGAGACATGAGACATAACCACTTTACACAAAGCTAAGCAAACAAGGCCAGTAAGACGATTAGGAATAGAGCTGTTACAGTCAACATCACAACAATCAGTAATAAGGAAGTGGATGAGCCTCCTCTTTTTCTGCGCCGAACAATCCTTCTGCCCTGATTAAGATGTTGCAGTGATCGACGTATATATAAGCGGACGAAAATGAATGTTACAATCAATATAACCCCCAACACTCCAAGAGCCGGACCTATTATGTTCATCGGCAAAATCCAGAAAGTAACAGAGCTGGTCATTGTTTTCTTCGATCCCTCATCACCATACACTGGACTCAAAATGGCCTCATAACGACCAAAACCAGTAGATCCACCTTCCCATTTGATGTTGCTGAACTCCCTTGTATCATGCGGAAAAACACCCGCTTCTTTATCGTTAAAAACCATGTTGCCGACTTTATTTCCCAACATGTTATAAATTTCCAGCGGTCCTCTTGGTTTTACCAAAACATTCCCAGTATTCTGAATTTTAACCGAAAACTCAACATTCGGTGAGCCATACAAAAACTTACTGGTCGAAAACTGACGGATACTGGCTTCTTCCAACGCCTCTCCCGAGACACGAATATCCAAAATACTGGCTACTTGGTAACCGACAGAAGCGCCACTGTTTTCTATTTCCGGCGGGTCAACCGAAACGAATATCCCTCCAAAGTGACTCCCCGGGGAGGCATTCTCGGGAACGGAGACGACAAAATAAACCGTTGCGGACTCATTTTTACCAATAACGACCTCTGTCATTGATAGACTAATCCAGTCAGAGAGTTCGTAACCGGTTTTCTCATCATTGGATTTGGCAAAAATAGGTACTCCCCCATCTTTCACTCCACTAATATTCTTTACAAACAAGTAGTATTTCTGCTCGACATCACTCATATTTTGGATAGTGATGCCGTTTTGTTCTTCTGTACCTGGGTCCATCAATTTATCAAAGCTGGCCGGAGTTATGCTGGTCCCCGCTTGTTGAGCCAATGAAGTCGAGTAGGTTAACAAGAAACTCGATAAAAATAAACAGAGTATCAGTAAAAATCTGAAGAGAAAGGTTTTAATTAAATCTGTCGTTAATGATGTCATATGAGTTCTTAATTACTGTAACTATCACATATTATCATTTATTAAACTCCGGTTTTTGTGTTGTCTACAGTCACAAAAACCCCTCTTAAATGAGGGGTTTTTGTAGCAATGCTCTATTGGAACCTAGAAGGTAGGTGTCGCAATATAAGTAAGTGTTGTGTTGTAGTCATCAGCAGCTTCCTGAAGTGGAGTAATCTGAATCTGATAACCAATAAGGGTCTGACCTTCGTCATCTGTTGTAGCATCAGTACCACCTACCGAGTTTGAACCGTTTGACGGGTCATTATGAGCCATTATAACTCGTGGTGTGGTACTCGCAGCAATGTACTGATTTGCACCAGTAAACGCTGTGCCGGCACCAAACAGATTACCATCTGATGAAGTTATTCCCCAGTGCCCCCAAGTGTTCTCATTCAAAAGTGAGTTTGAAGGTAGGTTTGAATTCCAGTCAGTTGGTGTGTCTGTATATGCTCCATCGATAAAGCCATCGATGTCAGCTCCGGTTGAGGACTGTAAGTTTGCATCTTGCTCAACTGTTACTACGTATCCGTTGGCCGCGTTAGTTGTGACATTAAGTCGCTGAGCCAATGTCTTTGTTTGTCCTGCTACCAAGACTCCAAATGGTATCAGAGTTGCTGTAGTGGAACCTGTGGTGGTGGTACCGTTAACAGCGGTTGAGGTTGCGAGACCAGTGATTGTAAAGTCAAATGAGGTTTGGACGATAGCTGTGACTAATACATTATCGATTAGGGCTACACGCGTTTTACCTGTATCACCATCATCAGTTGTGACCACGAACTCAGCCGAACCGGCTGTGTCCGGGTTCGTCACGACACCTGCATCAAGCGCGACTACAATTTCCTGCCCCGCTGTAGCTGAGGTATCGAGCGACATTGTTACAACTTGACCAGTTGAATCAAAGAAGTCGATTGCTGCAGCCCCACCATTTACTGTAACCGTGTAGTCACCCTGCACTGAGGCAGCTACCCCAGTGAAACCGGTACCCGGTCCACTTGGGAATGTGATAACTATGTTACCAGTGTTGGTGTAAGCAGAACCGGCTGGAATTGTAAATGCAATTGTGTGACCTGCTGCGACACTTAAGTCGGAATCACTTAAGGTATTACTAATGAGTGTGAGGTTAGCTGCTTGTGCGGTTGTGTATGCTCCAATAGACCATAACAAAACGGCACATGCAACAAGTGTCGCGACCACTCGCTGCGCAAAGCCAACGTTAGTTGCTTTTGCGAACATGTTTAATTTATATTATTTTTTTAAATAACTTTCTTCTACGCTGTACATAGAAGTTATCGATTGAAGTTTCTGTGGAGAGACATTGGGTTTACATTTAGATAAAAGCTCAGCCTTATGTAATCAATGTCCTTCAATCGATCTACATGAATTATAATCGGTCTTTTACTACTTGTCTTAAAAACCCTGTTGATAACCTTTTTCGCTTGACTTTTGTTCCTTTATAAAAACTATATTTTTCAAGCAATTACTCCTGCGGAAGAGACATGTCTAAAACAATTTTTAAAGTACAGATGTCTGATTATTTAAATTGCTTTTACGGTCTGTATACCTGTCCATTTGGTGGTGTAGGCGGGAGACCGAAAGCTGGATTTTGATTGCCACTTTTCAGTCTTGAGTCGAGTTCCAACCAACACCACTTCTCGACTTTGTTTTCTATTTAAATCATCAAGGATTTTCATTATTTCTTCTGTATTCTTAGCGGTAACATTTTCAGCAAACAAATCCGATTGAGTAACATCAATGGTTTGTAAATCTGACAACGTTAAGCCAACTTTTTTATAAGGAACTCCGGGCTTATACAACCTTTCAACCAGCTTCTTGGCCTCCTTCAACAACAAAAACGTATCGTTGCTCGGGGCAGACAATAAAACACTAAGTGAGCCTCCATGTAAAACAAAATCACCATACCTACTGGTGTTCATAGTCACGGATAGTTTGTTTGCCTTTAAACCTTTTTTTCGCAGTTTAGCCGTTATATTACGCGTATGGTAAGCGACAGCATCGGCCAAAACCGCTGGGTCTGTTGTGTCACTTTTAAAGGATCTTGAACTGGCGATACTGTGTAGGTGCCCTTTTCTTTTCTCAACCGGAAAAGCCACCTTCCCCCGTAATTCTTCCTGCAATCTAACTCCCGGCAAACCGAAAATTTTCCTTATTCTTTCAGTGTCCACCGCCAATAAATCGGCCACGCTAGAGAGTCCGCGCTTCTTATACTGCAGTTCCATTTTACCGCCGACCCCCCAAATGTCAGCCAGTGGTATGTCAGGTGTCATGCGGGACCACTCATCCTCTTCTAGCACATAAACTCCGCAACCCTTTTTCGCACATGAATTTGCGTATTTGGCTTGAGTTTTTGTGTTACCAATGCCGACTGAAATCGGTATTCCGACCAGCTTTTCAATTTCACGTTTCAGTCTGTTGGAAACAGTTAGCGGATCATCATGAGTTAGAAAAAACGCTTCGTCTATCGAGTATTGTTCAATCTCACCTATCAAATCTTTCATGGTCGTAAATACTCTTCTCGACACATCCCTGTATAAAGCAAAGTGTGAAGAAAACGTTATAATTGCTTCTTTTTTTACAATGTCCTTTATCTTAAAATAAGGGACACCCATTGGTATACCTTTGTCCTTTACTTCCTGTGAGCGCGCCACAACACAGCCATCATTGCCGGAAAGAACAACAACCGGCTTTTTTAGCAAATCAGGCCGAAACAACCTTTCGCAGGAAACGAAGAAATTATTGCAATCTAGGAGACCTATGTGTTTCTGATTCATACTGAGATTATAACAAGATAAAAAAAGAACCACTTCTTTTTAAGGAAGTGGTTTACAAGTCTATGGACTAAATGAACGAAGCTCTTTTGGTCAACGAACGTTACTGGGATGAAGAATAGTGATAGCCGGTCGTCTGAATTTCTCTCTAAACGGTTTAGCACTGCCTTTCCCTAGTCTATGTACAATCCAGCTCGCGCCTGCGCTGGCAAGAATAAGCCCGAAAACATACTGACCGTTTTCTAAAGCAATTCCACCCAGGTACAAGTGGGAAAGACTCAGGTAACTCAAACTCGTAAGAACAGCGGTCATCGCCACGAGTCTGGTCTGATGATTGGCAAAGACAAACACTGCCCACAAGACAATCAATACCGGGTAAACGAAACAAATCCACAGCAGATTGATCACCGTAAACACGTTTCCGACCAAGTACAGTTTCAGGAGCGAAATTTCACCTTTAACATGCCGTCGAAGTGCAGGAGAGTAGTAGTAATCAGCCATTTCACTAGAAGCTATATTTTCCAGGTACTCACGAGCTATTTGTTCAAGCTTATATTCATTGGAAAATTGATGGATCAACTGATCATCAAACAATCTCCTACGTAACTCTGACTCTGAAGCCGAACTTTTGAGTCGTTCGAATTCGTTAACAGATCGACTCATGAAACTATGGTAATCGGCATGAACAACTAATATCCAGAGGTCACTATACAGAATCAACATTAAGATGCCGAGTGATATCGCAAGAATCAATTCAAACAGCTCGTGTATTACTGCCCCTGACCCGCTAGTGAATATCGTTATCAAAAGTGAAATAACTAACGTCATTACCACCATAAGCAACTGCTTTAAGGAAACTCCGCCGTTAAAAAATCGCATCAAACGCCAACCTTGATCAGCCTGCCTGCTACTTCTTCTCGCTTGTTTGATTGATTTATCGATGGCTTTTTTGAAAGCAAACTGCCTTTCCCTCTTTTCTTTCCTTTTCTCTTTTCCCAATTGCCAAGTCTGGTATACTGACTGAACGTCAGTTGGTATTGTTAAAAGGGATTTCGTCCAGCCAGCCTTCATGGCCCAGACCAGAATGAACGCTGAGGTGGAGCCAGTCATCACGCCCCACCAAGTATCACCAACCATAGTCGCCTACCAAGCCACCGATTAAAATGGCTGTAAAGACTACAAATCTATTTTCAAATAACCATCTGAATAACGCTTTCATCATTAACCTCCTTCTGTCTTTTAGACGCTCAAAACTAACAAAACTATTAAGTTTTTACTAGATATTTTGTACTTTGTAAAGTGGTTAAGTCGCTGAAATGCCTGCATTTCAGTGTGAAGTCAAAAAAGCTTCCACAAACCCTGGTCTTCTTCTCCGTCAATTTTGAAAATAGCCACACCGCGCAGATCGTATTTCTCTGCCAAATTTACCTTATCTTCAATCGCTTCAGAATCGCTCCAGGTCACAAACCGCACTGGAATCTCCATCTTGGCATGCGTAGCTACCAAAAGCGCCTTGGCGGTTGCTTCGTAGCCCTTTGGCGTGCCTTTGGGAGCGGAGAGTTGATTTAGTACCTTCCAAGGTGAATCATCTGGGAAGTAAGAAATTACCGCTTCACCCCCTTCAGAGCGACCTATCTTTGAGTTATATTTTTTGGACAACTCAAGAATACGCGGGCTATTCAAAGTAGCCACTTTTTCATAGTCACGATACCAATCGGGAGCGACCGTAACATCCCAAGCCCGGCCATAAGTCGCCACCCCCAGCATTATTTTATCCTCATCAATATCTTCCAGGGCCAATTCTAGCACTTTAGTTACCCATTCATTATCAGCTACCGGCATATATGGTACTCCTTTCCGTTTGTCATTGAGTTTTAAATCGGCTCTTTGCTGATCGTAAGCCATGATTTCAACCCAATCACAGTGCTTATTCATAGCCTTGTAATCGTTTGCGTATTTAATTTCGTCAGGGACGGTTCGCCAACGAGAATCCGGCGGTGTACGTGCCTCGATCGTACAAGTAAGGTCTTTCTTGCCCAGTTCTTTTTTCAACTCCTCAAGAAAATTTGAATAATAGTCAATTGTTTCACCCAATTTAGACTCGTAATCAATATTAACACCAGCAAAACGGTACTTTTTAACCATTTTTACTATCTCAGTGACATGTCTTTTACGCGTAGTCTCGTTACTCAAAACAGCATGGATAGCATCTCCATCAAACCAAGCCACGGTCGGTATAATATCCACTCTCTCACTCTTAGCCTTTCTGAAAAGCTTATCCCAGTGACTGTCTTTGAAGTTGACACGATTTTTAAGCGTGCCATCTAAATTTACTTCAAACACAAAGGGATAAATGGTGTCGAGTTTATCGATGTTATCCATAGTACTCCTGGCCCCGGCTTCTTCAGACCACCACGGTATCCACCCAGCGACTTCCATTTTTGCTTCAGCTTGGGCTAACGGCCAAAGAAAAAACAGGGCTGTGACAAAAATTCCAATTTTTTTAAAAAATACAGTATTCATACTCATTGTTATTATAGACGAAAAACGAACTCCACTCTTACCGGTCAAAAACTCTGGCGCTACCTGTTACGACCCCCCAAACAAAACAATCTTCTTGTTCATTGATAAGGATTGGATTATATCCTTCTTTTTCTGAAACTAGTGCCAATTCTTTATTGGTTTTTTTGAGCCGTTTAACCACTAATTCTCCACATACAGCAGCTACAACAATTGAGCCATTCTTCGCTTCGACCGATCGGTCGACGACTAAGATGTCACCATCAAAGATTTTGGCTCCTTCCATGGAATCACCAGATACCCGCACGTAAAAAGTGGCAGTGGGGTTCTTTATCATTAAATCATTCAAATCCAACGGCTGTTCAACCAAATCGTCACCGGGTGAAGGAAAACCGGCCGCCGGTCTTGAGGAATACAAGTCAATCATTCGCTCACTCTTTACAGAAGCCGGGCGTCTTTCAACCACTTTTAATCGATCACTAATGCGTGTCATTTGCTTCATAGTACTTAAAAACGACAACTTAGACAATTATTGCGCCCGCAGTAAGAAGAGAATGTGCGTACCAAAGACCACCCATGACTACCAACAGAACCAACCCGTAAGCAACTTGGGTAAAACGAAATCGCCTAGCCTCCCAGATAACGGAAATTATCAACAAGACAATAACAGTGGTGCCAAGCATCGCATAGACGACCTGGAGTAGTTTATTAGGCATGGTCGCCATAGCCGGCACTCGTGAACCTGCGAATTGATTGTTATTGGGCGTGGTGATGTTGGCTATCGCCAATCCGGAAGAAGTGGCAATGGCGGGCGATTCAATAACAACCACATCTTCTAGTAGCACATCTTCCTTGATAATTTCTTTTTCAGACTGACTTTTAGCTACAAAATATTCCTCGTGATTATTGTATTGAACATTGCCATTATCGGTTTCTTCTCCACCCACCTTAGCAATTTCTGTTGTGTTGTTTTCACGAGAACGAGATGATTCTTCTGTTATTGCCGGAACTATAGGAGAACGTATTGCGATTTCCTGTACTGTTCCAGTGGTCGTGGTTGGGGGAGAAACTTTATCGACAGCAGAAGCAACCATTGGTTTTTCTGTATTATTTTTGTCTTGTATTTGTTTGGAGACAGCCGGTCTGCCAAACAACTGAACCACATAAATGGTGTTGTATCCTTCATATTTTCCTTTGGCAGTGCCAACTCCGATCTCGGTATAGTGCTCGTTGACGATGTTTTCTCTGTGAGCCGGTGACTCCATCCAGGCTTTTACCACTTCCTCTGAGTCGGTAAAGTGAATAGCTAGATTTTCACCAGCGTAGGCGTAGGCGTAACCAATCTTGTCAAACCAATACCAAGGCGAAACTCCATCTGGACTGAAATGTGAAAAATACTCATTTTGAGCCATGTGTTGAGCTTTTAGTTCCGCAGCTCGGTCGAGTATGGCGCTTCGCTGAAGTGGCGTTTCAGACAGACCGGCTCTTTCTTGATTGGTTAGATCAACGACAACCGCTGGCAAAACCGTCGATACCAGCCAGTCGGAAGATTGCCACAAGACAGCGTGCAGATTAGCGACGACAAAACTGACCAAGGTCAAGACACCCATGAGAGACATGGATATTTTTTGCAAAACATTTAGGCCACGCAAAGACGGTTGCATCTCATACATTCTACATGTGATTAGCTGTTTTATAAACAAAACGACCTGGCACAGGTCGTTTTGTTTAATCCTTCACCCATCAGCAGACATCAGTCATTTATAGCCGGTGCGTTTAAAGCTACATTTGCTGTTAAGTCTTCGCCAGTCAAATCGGGTAGAGCAACGTTTCCAGAACAAACAATGCTGTTTATTTTCCACAGTGTTGTCTTATAGACAAATCCGGTCGGTTTGTTATGCGGAACAATCCCTTTTATAAACCAAGGATCAAGAACTTCAGCTTGGTACTTTGCTTGAAAAGCTCTTACATTGGCGTCT
The DNA here is from genome assembly GCA_023898585.1 of Candidatus Nomurabacteria bacterium. GTDB lineage: Bacteria > Patescibacteriota > Minisyncoccia > Phycocordibacterales > UBA918 > OLB19. The sequence continues at coordinate 964,306 of CP060229.1, forward strand.
GTTATCTTGCCGAAAACACCAGTTACCGGATTCGGCGCAACAAAAATATTAAGGAACATTTGCAGTTTCTTCACCTCTTCAGGATCGTTATTAGCACCCATCTGCATATAACCAGTCAAAAACGGACAAAAACTGACGTCTGAGGCCCCAGCGACTTGAGGAACAGGCTTTTTAACTCTAGTCCCAGTACTCCGACTACCACTTTTTGATTTGGGCTCTTCTTCATCATCCGGGTCAGTTTCTCCAACAAACACGTTGTTGAATTCACAACGATAGGTAGGTTCATCGTTAATTAGGGACTGTTCAATTTGTTTATACAAAATCGGATACAATTCAAAACTACACAGCTCTTCATCAGCCTCAGTTTCAACCAGAGAACCATTTTTAAATACTTCTGTCTGCATCCAGTCTACTGGTAACATTTCATACACATCCCAGCTTCCACTCGCCACGTCAAAGTAAAAATATCCGTTTGTATCAGTCGTGGTACTTAGTGGTGGATTAATGCCGTCTGAAGCGTAGATTACCCATTCTGCGAGTGGTACTCGGATTTCATCTTCCACTTTGTATTTGTAGCCATCGAGTCGGTAAGTAGTTGGCTTTGGGTCAGGATCAGGGTCTTTTTCGGGAATGTACGGTATGTCACAATTTTCCCCTTCTCCATGAATAACCAACTCATAGTACAAGCCGGCTGGATTTAATTCAGGATTTGCGTCACCGGCAAAATTCTCCACCACTACCTCTAACTCGTTATTTCCACCAGCAATCAAGCCTGTTACGTTATAGCTTTTTGTGGCGTCGAAATTAAACTCAGTCAAATCCTCGCCGGCAGTAGTACCGTTGACTTTAGCGGAAAAACTGTTGTCCGCCGCTATGATGAGCTCCGCACCGGTTACAACATCACCGCCCCACCCAAATCGACTAATAAAAGTCTGAGTTTCCGGATTTAGTGGGTCAACTGGGCCATCGTCACCCCAAATCCAATCTGAATCAGTGAGACTTGTCGTCCAAGAAGAGTGGATAAATGATAACTCGACTGCATTGGCTCCACCTTTCTCGACTACGGTGTTGCTGTTATTACTGGTTAATTTTACGGTACAAAGAGTCGGTTTAGGATCGGGACCAGACTCCGGGCACTCGTTATTGTCTAGCCACCACGAACCAGGCTGACCACCATACATTACATCCAGATTTTGACCTCCATAATCACCAACAACAGGTATAATGCTTCCATCATTTTCATCCGAGGAACCATAAACATCACCAATACTGCTAATAGGGACATCAATAAAAGAAAAACTTCCTTCCGCAAAGTGGCAAATACTGACTTTCTCCTCCACCCAATCTCCTTTTAACTCGACCGACCTTAGAAAAACTTGGTCGCTTTCGTTACCGGGAACAGCTGTTACGTAAACATAGACCTCCAAATCTGCAACTTGAGCCTCAACTGGTAGCGCTATCGAAACAAAACCTTGTTCGGCAGAAGTTTCTCCCACCAGTCCTACGATGGTAGCTATATCATTATCACCGCCGGAATCACGCCAACCATAGGTGAAGCTGTCGTCAGTACCATCAAGCTCGGTGGAATCGTAATAAAAAGAAAACACTAAATTTTCGTAACTTGATGCATCGACTATGCCCGAATTGTAGGGTTGTGTCCCTTCTACAGTCTTAGTAGGAACAGTAATTAAAAATGTTGAGGCTTCGGCAACAGAGAACGCGAGCGGGAAAGTGGCCAAAAATATGGTCGTTGTCGTTGTTATGGCAATTAATTTGGTCGTGATCTCTTGTCTAGATAAAGTAAATATGTTCATAAACCGATAAATAATAATTGCGGTAATAAAGCAAATATAATAAACCACACACTACTGCAATGTAGTTACTGTGTTATTTACAATGTACTCTCTTCCCTATCTAAATGCAACATTTGACACACAAAAGCATTCTTGGCAATCACGGCATGTCCAGATGAGCCCGAACGTTGTTGCCTATCCCACAACAACATAATCACTTACAACCAAAAAATCCCTGGAGGGATCCATTGGTCTTATCTAGTATTTGCTTCTCTCAAGATAAGAAAAACAAGAAGCAAAGTTAAATTGAATTCCATAATCTTTGTTCGCGCAAAATAACAGGGTCAGGTACGGTCTTACAAAATAACAGGGTCAGGTACGGTTTTACACACTAATCTGTGTCATAATATTGTCTTTGGTCTACCAGAATTTCTTGTCGACGCCAGGAGTCCATACCGCTCTACGGTATCAAGAACATATTCTTCATCACCATATGGCGTACTTTTTTGTTCTGACCCCTCAAGTTTTTCAATTTCCTTTGGAGACATTGGCTGGGTAAGCAAATCTAGATAATCACTTGGTTCTTCAATCACCCAAGGAGACAAAAGCTTTTTTTGTTCTTCCTTTCCATTGTATCGTCGATAGACACTAGAGTATTTCCAGTCCAGTGGATTGGTCACTAATTTTGCTGTGAGGGGATTTCGTTCGACGTAGCGTAAAACAGTAAGTAGATGCAGGTCATCTTGAATGATGAATGACTTGTATCGTCCCTGATACAAACTACCAGATCCATGAGTTTTGTTTTTCGCATGCCATCTACTGGCATGAGTTTGGGTAAACCATTTCATTAACTGGGACATCTCTCCATCTTGTTTGGTTTTGATTACTATATGAAAATGGTTTGGCATTACACAATATGCCAGTATGTTGGATTGATAGATGTCCCAAGCGTCTTGGAGTACTTCCTCAAACAACTCGTAGTCTTCCTTGCTGTTAAAGATTTGTAGTCGTGCGTTTGCTCGGTTGATTATGTGGTAGTAGTTTTCTCCGATATCTAACCTTGGTGTTCTTGCCATGCTGTAATATTATGCCACATGTTTGAGAGTTAAACCGTACCTGACCCTGTTTATGCTGTTTATGTGACCCTGTTTATGCGGACACGCAAACATTCGCACAACACAAGTGTACACACAGGTTACTAACCCGAAATTAAAGAACATCAAAAGTCCCCTATGAAATTTCTTTCATAATTAAATTTTGGAATTTGTATATGTAGTATACAAATACATGAGGCCAAAAACTGTCACTATTAGATAAGGTAAGGGGTGGCAAATGTAAGGAGTGAGAAGTGAAACCAACATCGGAATTATTGGAAAAATCATCAAGTATAAAGCTTCCTTTCTTGGTAACCAACCAGGATGTTTACGCCGTGCCAATTGATCAACCAAAACGGACACCAACCAAACCGCAAAGAAAACCAATCCCGCACCGACTGAAGATATGAGATAAATCCAAATCCCCGCCAGGACAAACAATGTCCATATGAAAACCATGAGTCTGCCGTGCCTGTATTGTTCTGATGACACGGAACTTTTGAAGTCTTTGTAAAACACCCTTAATAAGACACCTATACTGAGTATCAGTGGCCACAAGATTGAGCAGACGCCATTACTTGAAAAAGGAGCGGGGAGAGTTTTTTCAGTGTCTACATCACCCCTTTCACCAATTGGGTTCTCTGGAGTGGTGGTTGATGATTCATCAGAACTTGTTGACTCCCCTTTAACCATACCCAGGGACCCGAAACCGGATTGCGAAAAGGCCGGTTGTTGGTTATCAATAAAAGTAAAATTGGTGGCCGAAACACCGGCTACTTCTCCCGACGGAATGCCAAAACGGACTGCTTCTCCGACAGTAAAACTATCAGATTGATTACGTCTTCCGGCCGGACGACACTCGTACCGACCGGCAGAAAGACCGGTCAAGATCATTGAATGAGACACGTCATCGGTCAATTCTTCCGGCAAGAAAAAATCGTAACCGAAAAACGGTTCTTCCGGGCTTAATGAGAAAGAATCACCCTCAAGTCTTCCACAAACCAGGTAGCTACTTGAATCACGGTTGGAATTCCAAGTTACATTCACGTCACCCTCACCTAGATTTACTAGAGCTTGCTCATTAAACAACCTCAGAGGATCTGTTATTCTTGTGCCACTTTGCGAAGACCCTTGTCTATTACTGACTGTTTCTCCCCCCTTAAAACCGATTATTAGATCAAAACCCATGGTTTTTTCCTGCCACACATTTTCAGAACCTGAGGGTAGACTGGCAGTAAAATAGTACGTTTTTTGTTCTCCTTCCGATAATTGACCGAGGTCAACGGGCAAATTGTTGAAAAAATTAGCAAAAGTATCAGAAAAAATAACGTTGTTTGATTCCGCTATCTCAAGCGACATGACGGAAGACAAACCGTCGCTAAAAACATCGCTCGCCCCCACTTGCACCAATTCCGTTTGTTCATTTGTATTTCGTACAACGACAGTTCGACTAACTGAATCGCCGGGCAAAATTTCAGTATTCACAAAAAGGGGCGATTCTTCAAAAGTAACCTCAAGAGAGGCAGATGCAGGTAATGGCAAAAAAACCAGTGAAGCCACAGCAATACTCAAGATTTTGACTGTATTCATAAATTTCATAGTATTTCTTCCTTGATTTGCACTTCCGGTTCTTCAATTACCTCCTTTGGTCTGCTTGCCGATTCTAATTCTTCCTCCACGAGTTGAGGTTCTTCCTCTTTTTCGGTCTGTTCTAACTCTATATCGTCGTCTTTTCCCTTGTCGATCGCATCCTCGTCTTCCAACTTCATTTCTTCATCTTTAGTCTCAAGATCAATCTCTTCACTTTCATCATAGACGGGTTCTTCTACTTCTAAACTTTCCGGATCTTCCTTTGTAACAGACTCAACAACATCTGATTCTGACCCTGAGTTTTCTTCACTAGATTCGCCTTCTTGTATCGCTGAATTATCGACAAAAGGAGGAGTTTCACTTTCACCAACTCCTTCATTCACGCTTTCTTCAGCTTTTTCTTCATCTTCGTCTGTCACTGACATTTGATCGGACAATGACTGTGATAATTTTACCAAGTCCGCTTCGGTTGCAATGTTTGGTTCATTTGGAGTCGGAATCGGATCTACCCACAAACCGGTGCCATCAGGCACTCGCGCATCAGAATTACCCTCCTTGGCTGTCTCATAAGTATAAGAATCAACTATTTTTGATTGTGAGTCGATTAGAGTAACGGTATCACCGTCGTTATTTAAATACTGACTATTGCCGTTGAAACGTAGAGCGAGAAAACCATTAGCTGGTACGGTGGTCGCTCCACTACCATCGTAAGCAATGAGGTCTGAAGCTCCCGTTGGGGTACTCTTGATAATATGTTCAGTCACAGCCCCAGAACCGGTGAGTTCGGTAATAATCCAGCCCGCCACATCAACCGGCTCGTTCGCGTTGTTGTAAAGTTCTATAAACTCACGATCAATTCCATCCGGATCCGCCAGTATTTCGTTTAAAACCACAGTTCTCGCCCCCACTTCAAATGCAACTTCACGCAAATCACGATAACCGGCGTCATGTCTGTCCATATTCGACTGCCATGTCTCTATGCTAAAAGTGACAGAGCACGAAGCACCGTGTTTAAAATTTAGTTGACTATCATCGTAAGCTATCTGAAAAATCCAATTTCCGAAAGTCGAAATTTCGGTAGTGGTAAAGGAGTCAACCAGACCACTGACACTAAGACCGCCATTTCTTCCAACCAAAGATAGGCTACTACAAAAAGCATCGTCTCCGTTCGCTGAAGATTCGATAACATAGAGTGAATCGACACTAGTCGATGAAGTGTTTATTGTGAGAGAAAATATTGAGGTATTCTGGTGTCCGGGACCCAAGTAGATGTCGTTAATCTCGCTTTCTATATCCAGAACCAATTCCGAGGCTGTGAACGACTGTTCTTTGGTCGTTTCGACGTCGGATAAAAAAGCTAGCGATATGTTAGGTAAAAAAAGCACAATAAAAACAGCCGGGGGGAAGATTTTTCTTAATTGTGACTGATTAATATTCATATGCTCTCTGATTCTGAAAAAATCTTTTTACGATTCCTTACTTCCGCTACAATATTGCCTATTTCCTCAAAAGCGATAAACCCGGCCGGAATGCCGATTAATAGTGCAAAACCTAAGGGTTGACGGGCAAAATCAAGCAAATATCCAAGGAAAGGGAGAGACAATATCACTTTACCTCGAACTGAATCAACATCGACCAATTTCTCGTCCGGAGTCGCATTAGCATCACCCTTTGTCTCATAACTCAATTTACCTTCGCTGATGGAATCGGAAATGATTCTATGCGTGGTTGGCAAACTTGAGGCAAAGTCGCCACCAAAGGTGATGACATCACCAACTTCATATCGCTCAAACTTCTTTACCACCACCAGACTACCAATAGGGATGGCTGGTTCCATAGATCCTGACTGTACGATCCTGACTTCATAGCCGGGCAAAATCGCTGTCTGCATGAGAAGTAATAGGGCACCAAAACCCAACACTACTAAAGCCAGGGTGTAATAACCTATTTTGAAAAGCAATTTCATGTTATTCCGACCAGCCATCGTGGGCTGGATGGTGGGGCGGTGGCCTTCGGCCACCGCCCCACGACCAACTCAAGAAGTAATTAAGGTTCGAGTACAGGATTCAAATCATCTTCACAACTGAACTCATCGTTGTTTCTTGTTTGCACTGCGTAAAACTTCAAGTCAGCCAAGAAACTGTCAGTCTGAGTCTGGTTAATATTGACGACATTGCCGTTACACACTCCGGTATTACTTAGACTACCAAGACACCAGGTCAATTTGATGTATTCGGTAGTGTTTGGTGCAACCGGCAAATGAGATGAGTTACTGTCGGCAAAAGTGATATTGTTTAGATTTTCCAAAGTGGTTGGAGGAAACATTTGACTCAACTCATTTCCATTTACATCACTGTACCAACCCATTACCATCAGATACTTACCTAGTTCCCCTTGTGGCACACTGACATCACCGGCTTCTTGTTCAGGGTCAACATTAGTATTCTCATTGTCTTGCTTATTCTCAACAGCGAGACACAAGTACGCTTCATTACTATCTACATGCATAGATATTAGATTAGTTCCTTCGTCCTGTGGTTTTACATCGTAGAATTTAAAGAACTTTTCTGTTGTCAGGTCTGTTGTATCCCAAAGCTGACAAAAACCACCCGGTGTATTTACATAAGTACCTTCCTCACACAACAGTTGACGGACAGAAACATCATCCAGGTAGCCACCATAACTGTTATTCGCATTACCCTCATCACTGAAAGTTACTTTAGTGCTAGCGTCCACTGCCACGAAATCAAAGGTGTACTTTGTCCAGTTAGTATTCGCTCCTCCGGCATCTCCGGCCCCAACCTGGCCACTAATAATAGTAGAAGGACCGCTTACCACTTCAACTTTATAACCGATCGTATTATCGCCCGCTACCACACCCGGTCGTGGTGAGTGCCAGAAAGTAAGACGGTATTTTTCGCCCGGTACTGTGACTAGAGTTTGACTCATAGCCGATTGATCATAGCTATCAAGTTCTACCAATTGTGATCCGCCATGTGGCGCTCCGGCTGCGTTATTTTGCACTTCAATTCCAGCACCACTTTCAACCGTCCAACCAGGTATGTTTGACGGAAAGACTTGCCAAGCCCCATTGTTAAGAGCCGGGTCTTCAAAGCCTCCATTGACAATCAGATCTCCGCCCACTTCTTCACAATCATTGACACAGGATTCTCCATTGTACGTAGCTTCGGTATGGTCGATTTTTAGATCAACCGCACCGGCAGTAAAGACATTTCCAGATGAAGTTTCAGTATCGCTAAAGAAAGCCCCCGTACCTCCAACAATCACGGCCAGTGAAGCGACTAGTATCAGACTACTACCAATAATTCTTTTCATAAATTTGCTTAAATAATAAATTAAAGAGCTAATAACCAACTAAATGACTGATTTCCCCTTCAGCCCACCCAACCCCAGTTGAAACTGAGGTTGGGAACGACCAAATACAAAATTTGAGATTATCGATCAAAACAACTGAATTCGTCGTTGTTTCGTGACTGCTCAACCCGGAAAGCAATACTGGCTTCCATGGTGTCGGTTTGAATGATGTTTCCGAGATTGGAACCATCGCAAGTGATTGTGTTGCCTACAACAACCTGATCTCCTGCACACCAGGCAAGTCCGATGTAATTGGTGGTAAGAGGAGCGATTGGGTTGCTGTTGTTAAGACCTGGCATAGCTAGAGGATATGTCTTACCCCCAAGAACATCACTCGCCGGACCGGAATCATTGGAGAAAAGAAGTGGTTCTGCGTCATCTCCTTGCCAGATATTATCTCCTTCCCCTGGGTCATCATTACCAGTGTCTTCATCTGAATTCTGCCATCCTGGGGTATTTCCTTGATCAAGCCAGGCGGCAAACTTGATATTTTCCGCCAACTCTCCATCGAAGTCATTGTTTGCGTCTTCTTGCACATCACCAGTTCCATCAAGTTCTGGTTCATTTGAAGAGAAATCATCATTTTTAGTCACCTCTACATCCACACAGGCCCAGGCTGGGTTGTTGTCAATGTGTAATGAGATGGTGTTTTCTCCTTCGTCACCAGGCTTAACATCGTTGTACGTGAAGAAAGTCTTTGCACCCAAATCGGTTGCTTCCCAGGTTCCTGTACATGGAAGTCCGACTGGATATTCAGTACCCCCTAACCAAAGGTATTCCGTATCGTCTTGATCACCATCATAATCATTGACATCAACCTGACACATACTACCGTTGTAGTGCGCTTCACTATCCACTGTCAAATCAATAGCTCCAGCGGTAAATACGTTGCCGGTTGAAGTCTCTGTGTCGCTGAAGAAAGCGCCGGTGCCCCCAACCACCACCGCTCCAACAAAGACCAACATGCCTAAACTCATCATTAATCGTGCTTTGTTCATAAAATTTCAAAATTAAAAATTAATTTAATAAATTTAGTAAAATTTTTGATTCCCATAATTACGATTCGGGCGCAAAAAAACGCATTGAAATTGCGTTGTTTATTAGTTGCCTCTCTCATTACTCGTAACTGTCATGGTACTCTTGATTATACCACCCAAGCTGTCATCCTTCCAAATTTTCACTGAGTTTATGTAACCTACCTTACGTCCTTCGTAATATTTAAGGCATGCGACGAACGACGGCCAATCTGGAACACTTACTTTGAACTGGTTGTAAGTTAGAGACAGAAGTGGGTTCATCGGAAAAATTAGGCCTCTCGATTGCCTCTTTAGCTATTTCATTCATCTTAACGATAAATTCCTTTCTTTCTTCATTCATTCTCGCCGGAGAAATGTTCCTGCCCATCATCCAAGGAAAAGCTCCACAGGCATGAAAATTGTGCAGTTTACTGTTTGTTGTGGTTCCTAACAACCTGACTTTCTCGTTTGATGCCAACAGCTGGAGATCTCGTTCGTTTAACTCGCTGACATCGAGCGTCCAACGTTGACCACTGACATCTTCGAAAACCACTATTTTCGAGGGCAAAACTGAGACATAAACTTGTTTACCAAGTAATCTTCCTTGGCCGGACGATTGCCACATTTCATGTTCCAGTTTCTCTTGAGATCCGTACATTTTCATGTGTCGACCCAAGGCATCGTCAACGACATAACCAAAACCAAAAAATTGCAATGTCGATCCTCCGAAAAGACTTAAAAATAGACTGCTAAGCAAAATTGTTGAAACAGAGTAACGATAGCCGTGTTTTGTGTGGCGGATGTTAAATACCGCTACGTATACCATCAATCCAAAAATGACAAACCACAGATACGGCAACACGTCAATAATGAAAGTGAAGAAATTATCGTGCGTGGCTTCATACAGTGCGTAATGATGATGGGAGACCACGAACAAAGACACAGCAACAGCGAAAGCCCCAACCACAATCGAGATTGTCCACAAAAACCAAACGAAACATTCTCTTCCTTGGAACAGAAAGCGGGAATGGGGACAAACATTTTCAGAATCAATCCGCTCAAATAAGGAGGACTTGAGTGATTTTTGAGGTGTTTTTTGTTCAGTTGAATTCATAAACTTAGTGATTTTATATACGTATAGTCTTCGGATTTAGGACAGTCGCTAATTGTTTTTTGCCTCTGTGCAGTAATGTGCCTACCGAACCAACCGGTATTTTCAAAATGTCTGAGATCTCCTCGTATTCTTTATGTTCAAAAAAACGAAGGATAATAACCTCACGATATCTATCGTCGATTTTCTGCAAAGCATCATTGACCAAATTTGCGTTGACAGTCTTGTCAAAAACCTCATCCGCCGACTCGGTTTTAGCACTTAGGAAGGAAATAATTTCTTCACTATCCGCGATCAAATGACCCTCGGGACGCACGTTCTTCCGACGGTACCAGCTAACGGCTTCGTTATGGGCAATTCTGTAAATCCATGAAGAAAATTGCAATGATGTGTCAAAACCATTGAGATTCTTGTAGGTTTTAAGAAAAATATCCTGTAGAACATCTAACTGATCGTCATTATTGAGAACACCGAGACGGGCGATATAGCGAGTCAATTTGGCTTGATAGCGATCTACCAAATCACCAAAATAACTCTTGTTCTCAAGAGTCATACGAACCAATTCTTCATCACTGGGCGGTAATTGTGGCAATTGTTTCATAAATACTGTTCTTGCAATCCTTCTATCCTACATGACCAGCTCGCACATGTGCACAACCTTTAGTAGAATAGTCTCATGAATTCGCACAATTTAAAACTATTCTTCGGAATGTTTGCCACCATTTTATTATTACCAGCAACCGGACAGGCTTATTTCACCACCAACCAAACCGCAACCAAGTTGTCAGAAAACACGGTAATGTACACAATCGACTATCGATTTGGACTGGAAAACAGAGGTTTGATAATGCCGATTGGCGCAATCAGGGAAAACGGCGAAGAAACCAAATATCTTAAGTATGACCTTACCGACAAGAATGGCGACTCAGTTACGATTGGCAAAACAGCCGGCTTTGTCTTCACCAGTGATAAAGATGTCGAAATTATTGATAATCAATACTATTTACCACCAAACAAAGTCGCTGTATTCACCTTAGTGACTTTACTGACAATCGCAGACGAGGAAATGACTAAAAACATGAATTTGTCTCTTTCCGTGAGGAGTTTACCGTTCACAATGATCATTAATGATGTTGAACATCCAAATCGTTTGAACCCATCCGAACTAAAATATTACAAAACTCCCGAAGTTAAGTTTGAAAAATAGGATAAGATTTCTCTCTGAAAAGCCGGCCCCTACGGGGCCGGCTTTTTTAAAATTTAAACTCAATCACCTTTCAACGACCGCTTGAGAGCAAGATTATTCCGAAATTGCATTGTTTTTTTCTCAAAATCAGTCATGTTCTCGGCCTTCCAGTGTACAAAACGCTTCATGTCCTCTTCCCGCAGGGAAGTTATCTCAAATTTCGTGAGTGAGGCAGGATCATTTTCAAGTTTATCCAGAATGTTATTGTATATATAATCCGATTCTCTTTTTTCGTCTTCCATTATTTCACTCAAAGTTCGTTCATCTTTTGGTTTAAACCACGACTTTAGTTTGGAAAAGAAACGTCTGAACGGCTTATTTCTGACTTCATCTTCCCTTCTGCGCTCTAACTCCTCCAAACGGTTTTTATCGCGGATTTCATTTAGGCGTGCTTCGTCAATTTTCTTTTGTTGATCTATTAATCCGTCACCGACAGCTAGTGCGACGTTCGGCGCTGGCGCACGTTCATTATCACTATATCCAGCAACGTCTGTTATCTCGATCTCCTCAACATTATTGGGGTCTCGACTCATCTCCATGATCTTACGTAGCAATTCTTCGCTTTCAGCCAATTTCTTCCGATCCACTTCTTTGCCACGGTTGGGGTCGAAATCCGAATAGAGCACATTTCCTTCTCTCTTCACTTTTGCATTTTTTCTTTTCTCCTCCTCTACAGTTTCTTTCCACAAATCATACGCTCGTCTTTCGGTTTTAGGCTCTTGTTCATTTTGCGATCCTTTATAACTTAAAGAAAGTGATTCCTTCATATCTTCTTAGTATAATACAGAATTTAAATTTCGTATTTCAGAGTAGTGGAATGCATCGCAAAAATTTTGATTGAAATATAACTAAATTTGTGTCATAATCACAAATTATGGAATTTCCTATGCGTATCAACAAATTTCTGGCTCACAAAAACATAGTCTCTCGCCGAGAAGCTGACGCCTTGATTGTTGAAAAGAAAGTCACAGTGAACGGTAAACAAGCTGTTATGGGCCAGAAGATAGAAGAGGGAGACGCCGTTGAAATAGTGGGAGAAATTGAATCTAAATCCTATTTAGCTTATTACAAAGGACGTGGGGTTGTCTCACATTCTCCCGCTCTGGGAGAAACAGATATTGCTAGCAAACTGGCTAAAGATTATGGTATCAGTCATGTTTTTCCGGTTGGTCGGTTGGATAAAGATTCCGAAGGACTAATGATACTTTCGAACGACGGGCGCATGACTTCCCCGCTATTAGACCCGAAACTAAACCACGAGAAAGAATACGAGGTGTTGGTGGATAAGAAAATAAACAACATGTTTGTTCGGGCTATGGAAGCGGGAGTAGACATCGAGGGTTACCGTACCAAGAAAGCCACCGTTATCGCCAGTACTCAAAATGATAAACGTTTTAGATTAACCATCACTGAGGGCAAAAAACACCAAATTCGACGCATGTGCGTGGCTTTAGGCTTTCAAGTTCAGTCATTAAAAAGAATCCGGATTATGAATATCAAAATCGGCAAACTTAAGCCAAACCAATATCGAAAGATCGAAGGTGCGGAACTGGAAACTTTCCTGAAGAAACTGGGTTTATAAAAAAAACACGGCCCGTGTTTCAGGGCCGTTTCGATATAATCTGAGGTTAGCGAACTAACCGGGTATTTTCACACTACAAGAACGACAGTGTAATTCCCACAGGCGAATAAATTTCCCTAAGTGTCAAGGGAGGGAAACCGGAATCTTCAAAAAACTCAAGCCTGAAATCGTTGCTCACCGTAACAGTTGAGTAACCCTCAAAATTAAACCTATTTCTAAGAGATAAGGGAATATTAATTTTGAATCTGTCACCTGGCACAACAGCCAACTGAGTAGCGTTCATTATATTTTTTTCCTCTTATCAATTCCCTGAAAAAATATCTTTCCCCATCAAAATCGACACGAATGAGTTGACCTTGGGAAGGTCTATTTTGTAGATCATTCATCCCCAATCCTCCAAGAACTATAAAACCATATCAAAATGAACCTCAGAAAATATACCTTTCAAAGAATTTATCGTCAATCAGTTGTGTGATTCCCAGACAATCTCTAACTGTTTACAGCCATGTTTTCAATATCATCATCTTCGTCGACAATCTCTTGTTGGATTATTTCTTCAATAATGTCTTCCAAAGTGATTATACCGACAAATTTCTTATTCTTATTACGAACAATCGCTATGTGATGACGTGATTTTAGCATTCGTCCCAAGACTGAGTCCAACATATCTTGAGCTTGTACGGTTAAATATTTGCGTTCAAAAGCCTCCTCGGTTTCTTTTATAGATATATCCTCGTCTTCAACAATCAAGTCTTTGACGTACAACAGACCAATGATATTGTCCGGAATCCCACTATAAATCGGCAGTCTCGAAAAACCGTGGTCATTTATCAGATTAAAGAAATCATCGTTCAAGCGTTGATTTTCGTCAAACGAAACGACATTTTCCGCCTCTGTCATAACTTCCCTAACCCGAGTACGTGAAAACTGCAAAGCACCATGCATAATTCTTTCCTCGTCAGCATCAATCAAGCTTAGTTCGGAATCTTCGTGTTCAGAAATAATGTCCATTAACTCTTTATGAGAATAAGTCGTTGGCAGTTCCGATCCTAAAATATAATCGAGCATCTTAGCAATCGGATACGAAATTGGCAGGAAAATAATGATAACCAGTCTTGTGAACAATATTGTCTTGGCACCAAACCAAAGAGCATGACGAGAAATAACTGCCTGGGGAATAATTTCTCCAAAAAGTACAATGAGGGAAGTGGCGATAAGACCAGCCACGACTCCGGGCGCGATACTGCCAAGGTAGATAGAAAGTGTGGTGTTTACTGCGACATTACCCAACAAAAGTGTGGTTAGTAGCAGATTGCCTTTCTTGCGAATCGGGTAAATGATTTTTGCGTTTTGGTCGCCATGCTTGGCGCGACGACGCAACGAATGTGCGTCGAGTGAAAGTAGTCCTAGTGTTAAGCCTGAAAAAAGCCCTGATAAAATCACTAGAACCAGTGATATAAGGTATTCCATTTATTTTGTTAACTGTGATTTGTATTACAGCACATTTTATTGAAAAATACAATAGCGCAAGTGTGGTTTCTTTTTCTCGGACTTCAAAGTTATAATTAGGTACAAAATTATAACTCAATTTCGTATGGCAAAACCAGGTAAATACTCATTATGGAATAACGATATTATCGAGACAGACAAAGCGACCGTTGCCATTACGAGTTCGGCTGTCTTGTATGGACTTAGTGTGTATTCGGTTTTCTTCGCCAAATACAGAGAAGATGGATTGCTTGGGTTCCGTGTTCCCGAACACATAACTCGCATTAAACAATCGGCGAAAATCATCGGTCTAAACCACACGGAGGAATTCCTGAACAAAGAAGTCTTTTTAAAAAACATACATAAATTAATCGAAGTTAACAAACCAACTTCTGATCAGTTTTTTCGCCTGACCATACACGCCACAGAAATATTGCCGGGTGTCAGGACAACTGATCTTGAGTTGGCCTTGAGCGTATTCATGTATGAAGCAAAGAACATTCTTCCCCAAGACAAAGCCAGACTAAAAACCAGCCTGTGGCGTAGAACAGCCGATACAGCCATCCCGGCGAGAGCCAAGGTCAACGGTGCTTATGTTAATTCGGCGTTAGCCAAACAAGACGCTTTAGATTCTGGTGTGGATGATTGTTTATTTTTAAACCAAAATGGTTACGTCAGCGAGCTTAGTGCCGCTAATATATTCATGGTTAAGCGGGGTGTCTTGGTCACACCAGACCCCGCCTCCGACATTCTTGAAGGAATTACGCGCAGGAGTATTATAGAAATCGCAAAACGAAATAAAATCAAAGTGGTCGAAAGAAAAGTCGCCTTGACTGAACTTTACGCCTCGGACGAGGTGTTCGCCTGTGGCACATCGGCTTTCGTGTCTCCGATAACCCAAATCGACCAAAGAACTATTGGCACGGGTGTCGCCGGAGAAATGACGATGTTTCTGAAAGAGATTTTAAGAAATGAGCAAAAAGACAAAAATAGTGATTGGGTGACTATTTTGTAGAAACTGTATGAAGTCTCGCCAAAAGCGCATCACTTCTTATCTTTCCAGTGTGGTGCAAAGCCGATCATCCAGGTAAAAAACTTAGCTTGATATTTTGGCACACCATTGTTAATCATGCCTTCGTAACTTTGTTTCTTGAATTCTTGCAGTGAATCGCCTTTATACACCAGCGATCCGCCCTTGAAACAATAACTGCAATAATTTTCATTTTCCCTGTTTCCCTTATCTTGAGAGAAAGGCATCATACACATGTCACAATTCTTTTTCATACTTAAAAAAGTTTAATCAGTTAAAATTTTTACATCAGCGTTCAAATTCTTCTTGATAACCTCTAAATCGTACACTGAATACGAAGTGCTTCGCAAATCCAGAGTCTTGAGGTTCGCCAAATTACCGATTTCATATGGCAGTCCAGTAAAAGGATTATCGGAGAGATTTAAAACTTCGAGCCGAGATAATTGCCCGATTTCTGCCGGCAGGCCTGTGAAGTTGTTTTGGCTCAAGTTAAGCTCTTTTAAGTTCGCCAGATATCGTATTTCCGCTTTGAGTGAACCCGACAATCCGCGACCAGATAAATCCAGCGCTGTTGTATTGTCCGGTACCGTAATACCGTCATAAACTGTCACCGACTTACCTGATGTCGGAGAATAAATAAGATCGCGTTCTTGTGCAACTTCTGAAACTTCATTTGCCATATCAAGCGCCTCACTGTACGTAGACTTTGTCGAGGAACCGTCGGAAGGTGGTAAAACGGTAGAACTCATGCCGGAAACCAGAAAAATGGCGCCGATGACCATGACCAACATTAATGATATCAACCCAAATATTTGCATATACCAAATTAATACTTAAACAACTAGCGCTTACAGCATAAGATTTACCACTATCATAATTACAGCCATCGCTATAACGTATCCTGCCTCGACACTAACGGCATACTTCGACTTGCCGCTATAAAAACCCCCGGCTTTAATAAAACCGGCTATCGTGATGGCAATCAAAATTGCGTACACGACACCACCCTCAGTCATTACTGAATTTATAATTATAGAAAAAAGCAAGGTGCTAACACCTTGTGCTGACATTGGCATCCACATTGGAGCCTGCCAAATCGGTTGTCCGATACCAGCTCGCCATTTTTTACCGAAGCATTTGTCCGAGTACCACAGCCATCCGAGTCCAAAAGCCAACACAAACGAAACAATGACCGGCCACCACTCAATATTTAAAAATATTTCTGTCATATTACAATAATTTATTAACGTGTGAATAAACTACTACAAGTATAACCCACTATCCGACTTTAGAGCATGCGTCGAGACCTCCAATTTGTTTATGTGACAGTTGTGACTATATTTTATTCTCTTTTTTTCTCTCGCTCTCCTTTAAGTTCTGCTTACGAAGGCGTACAGATTTTGGACAAACCTCTAGGAACTCATCATCTTGGATTATTTCCAGACCAATTTCAATCGAGAGCGCACGATATGGAATCAGTGTGGTAGCGTCGTCGCTACTTTTCGAACGGAAGTTGGTCAATTGTTTTCCTTTAGTCGGATTAACAACCATTTCTTCTCCTTTACTGGTATTACCCACCACCATTCCCTCATACACCTCAGTACCGGCGCCAATGTAGAGTTCACCCCTGTCTTGTAAAGTAAAAAGAGCAAAACCGAGCGCCTTTCCGTTGACCATCGAAGTCATAGACCCGACTTGACGTTTCTTTATTTCCCCGGCGTATTTTCTAAACTCAATAAAACGTGAAGCAAGGATACCTTCGCCACGCGTATCAATAGTGAATTGATTCTTGTAACCGAGCAATCCTCGTGTCGGCCCTTCAAACAACAAACGTACTTGGTTTTCGTGAGGAACCATACTCTGCATAACAAAACCTCGATTTGAAAGTCGATCAATGACCGAACCTTGGTATTCGGCAGGAACATCTATGGTAACTTCCTCAAAAGGTTCTGTTTTAAACCCACTATCTTCCTTAATAATCGCTTTAGGTTGCGAAACTGATAGTTCGTATCCTTCACGTCGCATGTTTTCGAGGAGGATAGCAATGTGCATTTCTCCACGACCACTAACATCGTAAATTTCTCCCTTTCTCTCTACCTGCAGACCAACGTTAATCTCCATTTCTTTTTCCAATCTTTCACCAATCTGGCGCGAGGTCACGTACTTACCTTCCCTACCGGCAAAGGGTGAGGAATTTACTAAAAACTGCATTTTTACGGTTGGTTCGTCGACATTGATAGCCGGTAAAGGTTCGGAGTTCTCATTGTCTGTAACAGTATCACCAATACTGATCTCGGTTAAGCCCGCAATAAGCACAATGTCTCCGGCATAAGCTTTTTCACGCTCTATCTGTCTTACCCCTTCGTAACTCGATAATTTCACTACTTTTCCTTTTTTCGTACTTTCGCCCTTATGTTTTATAAAAACTGACTGTCCTTTACTGATTTCTCCCTCGTAAATGCGAGCAACCGCTAGCCTGCCAAGGAAATTATCATAACCAAGATTAAAAACCTGCGCTCTTAGACTTTCTCCTTCTTTAAATGACTTGGCGACTGGGACATAAGAAATGATAGTGTCCAATATCGGCGACAAATCTTTCATTTCATCTTCCATTTTAGTTTTAGCGAGACCATCGCGAGCAATCGCATAAACAACCGGAAAATCCATCTGTTCGTCTGTTGCACCCAACTCAAGGAAAAGTTCAAGCACAAGCTCTTCACAATGGTCAGGATCAGCGGCCGGTTTGTCGATTTTATTTATAACAACGATCGGCTTGAGACCTAGTTCAAGAGATTTTTTTAGTACAAAACGTGTTTGTGGCATAGGCCCTTCCTGAGCATCAACAACCAAGAGTACTGAGTCAATGGAACGTAACACGCGCTCAACTTCCGAACCAAAATCTGCATGACCAGGAGTGTCTACGATGTTTATTTTGGTCCCTTTGTATGTTACAGAGGTATTTTTTGCGTAAATTGTAATACCACGCTCTTGCTCAAGAGCGTTACTATCCATTGAAGCTCCCTCATCACGAAGACCCGCAAACTCCATAAGACCGTCGGTCAAAGTTGTTTTACCGTGATCAACATGGGCAATAATGGCGATATTTCTAATTTCTTGTGACATGAAAGCGTAGATGTGAATAATGAATGAAAACAGTGAATTACTGCTTAAAAAGCTCGCATAATTTACAGTGAAATTGAAGTTTTGTCTATAATTCGCCAAGAAAAGCGAGGTTCATAAAGTATGCGAAGACCAAACCAGCCACAATTATAACTATCACCTTAATCAGCATGAGCGATTTTCTTACGGTACTTTATGGTGCGATTGAACACAAATAACAATAGCAAGATTCCGAGCGGATAATAAACCAGCGACGAGGTCAGCATTTTCAATATAGAGAAACCGAAAAACTTCTGTATGGCACGAACATCCTTCAATGACTGGAGATACCCGGAAGACTCTTCTTCGTCACCAAAGGTAAGAATATACCGCCCGAGATTGTCCGGTGTACTGATCTCAATTCTGTATACTCCAGGTTCCACATCAACTCGAAGATAGTCGCTCTCTTTGAATGTTATGCCTATTTTTGAGTCTTTGACCACAGTCCAACCGTCTTTCCCGGGTCGCATCCTAGCCACCTCAGTGACACCGCCTCCGGTATCGTTCTTTCTGATGACAATTAAAGAAAAGTTAAGCGGATCAGATGAAGAGAAATGTCTTTGCTTGATATTAGCAACAATCGAAGACGACCCGATGAGGTTCAATTCATACATTATCGGGAAATTGCCGAGCTCGCCGAGATAGACATGCTCTTTTTCAGGATCACCTGTAATTTCAACCACCTCGTAGGGCTTGTTGACTTCTGTCACAGAAAGATCATAAGCCAGTGCAGGCAATGAGTTTACTGCGGTCACCGCAACAAAAATAGAGAAAGCAAAAAGAAGTTTCATTTCGCATTATCATACCAAACAGGAGTAGTTTTTACACACGATTACCCCTTTGTAATCGTGTGTAAAAACTACTCCTGATAAAATAATTGGGCTTTATCGATTTCTATGATGCAATCGTGTCTGTCTGAAATCTATATCAGCTTCGTCAAAGATTGCTTGTATAGTGGCACGATCATTAGCCTGCCTGGCTACCATGAGGGCGTCGCGTTGCTCATCCGATAACTCATTCATAAAACCATCGTGATGATGACCTCTTGAGCCCATTTTATGACCCGGCTCAAAGCCAAGGGCAGTAAATTTCTCTTCCGCATCCTCCCACCTACCGGCTATTTTAAGCTCATGTGCCTCTCTAAATTGATGGAAATCTGCTTCGGAAGTTATGAGATCAGATAGTGGCGAATCGACGACAGCCTCCTTAAAAGCTTCATAATCGTCATTCATCAAAGCCTCGTGCATGGCATCTCTCGTTTCTTCGCTTGCTCTATGAATCAGACGTAATGTATCGTCAGTAATCCCCGCCTCCACCAACCTATCTCTCGCCCCAACAAAATTTCCCGACGACCTTAACTCCCTTGCTTCTTCGATCGCGGCCATTTGATCTTCGCTAAGCCCCGCGCGACTCAATATCTTTGAACCCCCATAAGCATGTACTCCGGTAGCGGTTACGGCGAAGGCAGCTATGGCTAAAAGTAATGATTTTGATTGCATAATAATGTTTATTTTCGGACTAATTTCTTAGTTAAATTTAAATTTTACAGAGTAGACGATCTACTCTGTCTTATATTACGGTGCTTAAGTGTATTTCGTTTCACTGATACTGTACTAGAAGACAGGGGGCAATTTTTTTCAAGACGTACGCAAAAGATTTCTAATTATTTCCCAATGTTTTGAAAAAATCCCAGAGTTCATACAAGGTCAACCAAAGTTTACTGTCCCCAGCAACCGCGGTACCGCATGAATCAAGCTTATATTTAGTGCCTTTAATTGTTATTTCGTATGACACATCAACACCGTCGTCTGAAGAATTACATTTGGCTGACTCGATGATCTTTGATTGTCGGGCGAGTGATTCTGTTGTTAAGGCTTTACGAAGACCAGACTGGTATTTAATAGACAGAGTTCCTTGACGCAAAACCTGATCTTGTCCCGGCTCAAAAGTGAATAAATATCGGTAAGACCCATTACCTAAAACTTGAAACGACGGGCAGTTGGGTGAGCAACTACCATAAATTCTCCCTTCTATTATGAATTCTGACAACTGCTCAGAGTCTGGGGTGTCAAGTGTGGCAGAAAAGGGTGCATAAACGGTCATGTATAAGTAAAAACCGGCAATGGCTCCAAAAATGAAAGTCATCAATATACTGAGAATGTCCGGTTTTTTCATCTTTACATTATATATTATAACAGTTTGTAGCGTAGGCAGACTAAAAGTTTCGTTAGATTAGAGTTGTGCAGTTACTTTATAAACACCAGCACCCTTCACAATACTCTGGTTTTGTTGTAGTATGTAGCCTGTTTTAGAGAAGTTCTTTCCCGTAACACCTTAAAAAGGAGCAAATGTTGTGAAAAGTCAGACTGCAGAGAGAGGGGGACATAATGATAAAGAAGCCGCGAGGCAAATCTATTCTGCAGTTTTAGAAGTCTTGGGGCTTAACCCCCAAACAACGCTCAACAACCTACTTAGCTCGATCGAATCCGGGCAGATGGGTGCAGAGCGGATCAGAAATCTACAGGAATTATTGCTTGAGGAAGCAAAACGAAGAAGCTGTCGGTTTTCCAACACATCTTTCTTCCACACATCAGAAATTGCCAAACTGAGCGTGACCGGCGAGTTCGACGACACAACCAAAGGATTGTTGTGTTTTGTTCACCAAAAATGTGTTTTTCCAAGAAAAGTCTGGAAAAAACTTTCGAGCGATGAAATAAAACGCTATGTCGAGCACCAAAGTTGTGCAAGACAATAGTTAGGCACCTGGGGCGCCACTGGTATGTATTCATACACAACCAGTGGCGCTTTTTATTAGTGTTGCGTCGATACACCATATTTTTTCTTGGACATATTGATTGTATTATTTAAGTGATAATACTTGCAAAGTTGTCTCAAGAAAGGGTACCTTTCACAGTGAATATTCTGTGGAGACGAACACAGTAGCGGGGCATGGTGTACTTCCTTTTCTACCTATTTCCAGAAGTTTGTTTCTTTATTCAGTGCATGCTCCGTCAAAATCTGCTTCATTTGCTTCAGCCTCTTCCTTAGTAGCCCGCACAATACCATCTTTGTGATGAGCCGGCGAGTAAATGGTATAGAGTTTAAGGTCTTCTGTTTCGGAAATATTTTTCACGTTATGATTAGCACCAGCCGGTACAACTATCGCACTACCATCGGTAATAGAATATTTATTTCCATCTATTTCACACTCCCCCTCACCAGCTTCGATGCGGAAAAATTGGTCATTTTCAGCGTGAATCTCCTCACCAATTTCCTCCCCGGGCTTTAGACTCATTAATACCAGCTGGCTGTGCTCCCCAGTATAGAGCACTCGCCTAAAGTCAGTATTTTCCAGTGTGTCTTTTTCAATATTTGCGTTAAAACCTTTCATGTCAGTTGAAATTACCTGTCAAAGCTGTTCGCTGTTCACGTCATATTCTACCTCTTTCCTGGGAAGAAGAAATGATGCTCTGATAATCCTCTTCGGAAATGTACTCAGGAACATACGCACCACCCTGCCTTTCGATATTACGGACAAAGGCGCGCATATGATTACGAGATCCTTTTTGCAGATTTGCATACACTGTTTTTATATCTGACTCATCCGTACCCGCCATAGCCACATCAAGATCATAGATATCCAGATCTTCTATCAAGGCCCCGACCGAAAGTGCGTCTGATGTCGATTTGCTACCCTTAGCCACGAGATCATCGTACAATTCCTGCATCTCTGCCAAACTAAACACACCTACCGTATCGTCTGTAACAGGATCGGCGAGACCATATCGATCAATCAGAGTTTTAATGGAATCTGTATGTGTTTGTTCCGAACTGGCAATGTTTGTAAATATTCTTAACCCCCACTTGTCACCTAAAGTAAGATAAACGTCCCGCGCTAACTTTTCCTCTTCACGCATCTGTATAAGCCAATCTGACTCCTCTGTTGTTAGTTCTGTCAGCGGTGTATCCTGGCTACTATTATCAACACTGTACATATCAGAAGGATCAATAATGTACTCTTCCTCTTGCACTACATTCTTTTGAGCTGTTTTTTGGGTAACTGGTATTTCTGCAGTTGGATTACCTTTATCCTGACTCAAAAAAACTAAAGATCCTAAAACGCCCACCCCCAATGCCAAAGTGGCAACTAAAATATATTTATTCATACAAATTACTACGTAAATAGTCGGTTTTATATTTCGCTCCTCAAGATAGCCAGGGTCCAGCACAGCAAACCCAGCACTAACTACAAGCTGACAGGGACGTCGCACATCAAAGTCAGACCTGTCTCTTCATCGTAAGCTCTATTAATGACTCCGGCAAAAACCCGTAGATGAATCTCCCCCGCACCGGATACTCTCATTGAGAAAACATGACCACCAAACACAGATAAGTCCTTACGCCCGAACGTGCCGTGGATATGAACCACTACCTCTCCGTCTTCCTTGATTCCAGCGTTACCATTGATTCCAATTATTTCTACCGCTTCATCGATCTTATGACGTTCATACTCTTTTGAGTCGAGATTATAGTAAGCCAGATCGACCTTGTCCGCCGCACCTAAGCCTGTAATGTGAGCGGCGTGTATCTTATTATCAGTAAAATAGGTTTTTAAACCACTCATAATCTCTTCTCCCCTCGCAAAAGAAAGGGTTTTGAAGTTACCATCCTCGTGAATTATTTTCATCACATGATTATACTGCATTTAACGTACTTTTTTGCTTTTAAAAGTAAGTAAAATTACATTTTTTGCTTCAAAAAACAACGACCCATAAAAACAGGCCGTTGTAAGTAAGAAACGATGTTGTCACTCTTAATTGTTAAGATATTCACGTTCGAGTCTTAGTATATGCTCAGAAACCAAAGCACCTAGAATGCTAGGATTAACTACTATCTTCTGGACTACCACAACTGGCACCTTGCTTACCATGCTGACCGATCGGTCTCTGGAAGGAACAAAGTTTTTATTGGGTAGGATAAGTATATGACCAGGTCTCAATTGTGGCCTGTGCCACAAGGTGACAAGTCGCATAATTCCAGTTTTTGTCTTTATGCTCCCTTGTACCCAGAGATTCCTTCTGTATGGAGAACCGAGAACCGCATGAAGAATAGCGGTCAGAACATCCCAGGTACCATAAACGACTTTCTCCCGATATGTTTTCCCTACCTGCTCCAATCCAAAGTAACGTAGTTTTGTAAAGGTACGTGGTGACAACTGTTTTGTAAAGTGCCATGTTCCGTGCAGAAGATAACCTTGTTTAACGAGTTTTTCCAACTCCTTCAAAATTAAAGTTGTTTTTAGTTTCACTTTAACCTCCAAATGATGAGATTTGCCAATCAAATGATAGCAACAAGGTGTTTATGACGGAGGGATGCGTTTTTGATTGTAATAATTAATCGTCTGATAATAGTAGCCACTAACTCACTGAGAGTATCAACAAACCAGTTTGGGTCACCTGATCCAATTTGAACCTTTATAGAAACTCTTGGTAACCATTTCCAGGACAACTGGGGGAAATCATGGATATTTGATACCAAGCTTTTGGGAGGCAGTGTAGTCTTTTGAGCAGTACCACTCCCTTGATCGGAATGGACAATCCTGTGGAGGAGCTCGATGGAATCACTTTCAAAAAGTGTTAATGACGAGCTGTGTCTGATGTGTTGTCAATATCGATACACCAACCATCTCTAGTGTACGTATCAGTCAACAGCACTACAACCACTTTCCTGATATTTAAGATAGGTGAAGTCTGAGTAAATATCACCTGGCCCTCGTGGTTCTCACTATTAAATAGTTGGAAACACACTACCTTTAGGCTTTCATAGACTTTTTTGGCTGTTCTTCGATAAGGTTTGATGTCAAAGAGTTTCACACCTGTAGCACCTTCTTCTTTGTTCATCTTGAGGTGTTAAGATAACCGTTTGTGTCCGTACCTAGATGCTCACGAAGAGTCGTCTCAATCTGTTAGCTTGGTGTGCCAATCCTTTGAGGTTGTTATGGTGATATTAGTGATGCGCCGTAGTTAACTGATCACCATCCTTGGAGTATTCTTTTTAGCCTTCAATGGACATTTTATGGTGAGTCCTAATGACGGTTTGAGTTGTTCGTTTTCCTTCTGAGTTTTGTTATATCGACCGTACTCGTGGCCTGCAACGCGCGGAGCGCGTGGTGGCTTTGTGCTTCCGCGTACGCATTGGGGTTTGGCGCGCCTCGCTGCCTCCCTCCGGTCGGCACCCAAAACAAAGAAATTTCCTTACAATCATTTTTTCGGTGGAGGGGTCTGGGGAGGAGCCGACATAAAAAGGAAAGGATATTTCTTTGTTTTGGGATCGCCGCTTCGTCCTCCAAAAAGCTCCATTCAAATCTCCATCAAACTTGAGAGCTTTTCATGTCGCTTTTCTCCGTCCTCGCGGCGTGCGAGGTGCGCTCCCATCCCGAGCGCGCGTGGTAGCTTTAGCGTTGCTCACCACACTCCAGCACCTCCGCACAGCTCGCTCGCTCCGCTCGCGCGAGCTGCTACGGTGCTTCCGTGTGCGAGCTTGGTGGCTTTGATTGAGTTCGCAATATTTCAATTATTCTCTTTCGAGCAGTCTTGCCACTCGTGCTTTGATATTATTAAAAACAGACTCTAATTCAGTCTTAGCTTCTACGGTTAACCTAGAGGTATGCATAACAGCATTGCGTAAAGGCGTAAATCTTTTTTCATCTCTCCTTAATCCGGCAGTCTCTGTGCCTCCGCCACCGTCTGGATCTGTAAGCCTCACTAATTGTTCCATCTCTAGGTAGTAAGGGTCTGTAACGCTACTTCTAATCTGTATTGAAAGACCACCACGTTCTGTCGACCTCTGTTCCTTTTGTCGCCAGTGTGTAATTTTCGTATTTGCTTCGTCGTCAGGAGTTATTGATGCTTCTTCCCACAATTTACGAGCAAGGTTTTCTGAGATGAAACATTGTGAATACATTTCGAAATTGTATTCTGCGTCATCTGCCAGTTCACGCTCCCACTCTTTCGCTTTTCTTCTTCCATTCTCGGTAGAAATTCTTTCTCCCATTTCAGTAGAAGAAGCGGAAAAGAGATCGGTCGCTGCTCTCTGGGCAGGTGTTTTTCTAGGATTATCTACATCTCCCGCTTCCTTAAGTAAGACGCGGTTGGCATCCCACTTATCCATAATACTTTTTATTATCTCGTTTATTTCATTAAGGTATTCTTGATAAATATCTGTCTCTACCTGCACTCCCTCACGACTTGTCGTGAAGTTGTCATCTTCTCCGCCATCAAGAGCATCTATGTGTACCTGACCGTACAAGTACTGCTCTGGGAAACGAGCTGTTGGGAAATGCTTAAAAATATCAACCTCTCGGACACGTCCATTAACTATTAGATCAATCCCAATACGTTCTTTTGCACCTAGAATTGTCTTGAAGCGAGGATGTTTAACCGATGCGATAAAACCTCTAATTTCTGGCTTTTTTGATGGAATATCTTCTAGCGCAAGAGCGGGGGTGATTAACGATATGTAGGGGTCTTTGCTAAAGCTATTTATTGTCCAGATAAACTGCGTATCATCTGCTAAGCCCTTTAGTTCATCTACAGTAACTTCCGTATCATTGAAATATATCTTAAATTCTTGATCTATGAGTGTAAATTTGAAATAAAGTGCAATAATTTTTTTCAAAAATATCTCTGTATGCTTCCTTTCTTCTTTGAGATTATTGAAGAAAATGACGGTTCCTTTTTCAAAGGGAAAGTGCTTGAGTTGTTCACTGGTTGGTGTCACCTCATCCAAATTGTGTTCATCCGTTGTCTTATCTTCCTTGATCGCTTCATCAATTCTATTGTTATTGATAACTACACCAACCCAGTCATCCTCTCTTCTTTTTCGAGAAAACACAATCACTTCATCCGCACATGAGAGCAAGGCAAGTTTTCCTATACCTTTTCTACCAATATACGGTCTGTTTCTTTCTGGTGAATTGTGTCCAAATTCGTCTCTTTTTGTATAACCAATTTTAAGAAACTTGCCTTGAATATCGTCACGTGTCATCCCTGTTCCGTTATCGGAAATATGCATGAGCCCATGTTCTGCGTCAAAATTTATTCTGACTTCTGTACTCTCCGCATCCCAAGAATTAGAGATGGCTTCACCTAAAATAGTAGTAAAGCTTCTGTAAAGGTTTCTACCTAGATGGTCAAAGACCGTAAACGATATATTAAAATGAAATCCGTTGTTATCCATGAGCTTTTATGTGTTTTTGTATTTGCTTACCAATCACTACTCCTAGCTGCGGAGGAACTGCGTTCCCAATGTGTCTACTTAGTTTTGCAGCAGGAAAGTCACCAAAGTCATAGTCAATAGGAAAAGTTTGCAAGAGTGCACCTTCACGAATTGAAAGTGCTCGATTCTGTTCGGGATGTCCGAATCGTCCAGAACCATAACTCGTAAACTGTGTGGTAATGGTTGGTGATACGTCCTCCCATCTCATTCGTCCATATACTGACGTGTATGTTTGTCCGCTATCTTTCTTGTAGCAGTTTGGCAGTAAACTTTTGTCCCAATCACGCCAAGTGCCTCCTGGTTTTGATTGCAAGATGCGTCTTTCATTTATAGGTTCTAGCTTCTTTGATTGATGCAATTGATCTTGCTTTGATATTTCTCCAGCTTCAAGTTTAGGCAGCTCACGGATAATGTCACCTACGGTGACATAAGTGTCTTTGGTGTGAGTTTCCTCTGGTATTGAAATTTCTCCAAGTCTTGAGGCGAGTAAAATAAGGCGACTGCGGTTTTGTGGCACACCATAATTTGGTGCGTATACGACTTTCCAATCAACTTGATAACCAAGTTCTTCAAGTTCGCTAACAAAGTTTTTAAATACATCGGTTTTCGTGACCCCACGAACATTCTCCATTGAAACAATATCTGGTTTAACGACTTTTATTCCTCGAATGAAATGATCAAGTAAGTTCCATCGCGCATCACTCTCGTCTTTACGCAATTTGAAAGCATGGGATGAAAATGGTTGGCACGGAGCACACCCAACAAGCACTTTGACGCTGTCTTTTGAGTAAATCTTGTTTAATTCCTTAAAATCAAATTCGGAAATATCGGCTGGTATAAATTTCGCCTTATTATTTTTTTCGTACGCATACGCACATGACTGGTCGTTATCGACTCCAGCCAAAACCGACAATCCCGACTTTCTCAAGCCGTACGTTAAACCGCCTACTCCACTGAAAAGATCAATGACTTCTATTTTTCTACTTTGTTTAGCCATAATTTATAATTTTACACCTTTTGAAAGACAAACAAATGTTCGTGCATTATTAGTAAAAAATTACTTTCTTTTGACTTATTGACCCAGAAACCAGTTGCTTTGCAGTTATATTGACGCTTAATGATGTCTTCTTTAAGTTCAAAGCCAGCGTTTAGAAACCGATCCATGACTCGATATGCGAGCGGTTGGTACATTTTCTTGCGGCGAGTATCACCAATCAAAATTGCACAAAATTTTCCAGGCTTTAGAACGCGATACAATTCTTTTGCCACTTTCTCCATCTCGCCTGCAAATTCTTCGATTCCGTGGATGTTTGAAAGATCTTCTTCAATTTCTCCTTCGCTGTACTTGATAATGTCAGCGTAGGGTGGATGAGTAAGGACAAAATCAATACTTTCATTTTCGGCTTTGCAAAGATCTCGTGCGTCGCGTTTTACTACTTTTTGCCAAGCCTTGTTCTCAACGGGAAACTTTAGGCTTTCTTTTGTACGCTCAAGAGCAATATCATTCACATCGGAGCATATAATATTGCGATTAAGGATTTTGGCTTCAATAGCAGTTGTCCCACCACCAATCATTGGATCGAGCAAGATATCGCCCTCGTTGGAGTAACGGAGAATAAGATTGCGTGCAACTTCTGGTGACCAGTTCCCGCGCCAATCTGACTTATGCGTTGCCCAATTCCCACGACGAGGAAAAGCCCACACCGTCGTGCATTCAAGATCAAATTCATCGGGGTGTAGTTTCATTTCCTTTGCCATTTGTTTACCAATTTAGTTCCTCCAAAACACCGTCTTCGAGCATATTAAGGTTAAAGACCTGTCCGTTGTTGTGATCAAAAGTTTCTTCAAGTGGTCGCTTTGTAGTTTCCCAACCGAGTCCGTCTGTGATCCAAACAAAATCAATTCCTTGCTTTGTTAGTTCATCGTATAGACTACGGAACTCACCACAAACTGCTTTTAGTTTTGAGCCACCACCGTTGTAGAAGTTTGTCTCAAACAACTTGAGCTTTTTGGTTTCAGGATTGTAGACAGCAAAATCAAAGCTTCGCTCTGATTTATCAACTTCAACTTCATAACCCCACTTTGTTTTGATGTCTGTTGCTCGTGCTTGCGCAAGGTATTCAAAATCGTGTTTTTCTGAAAAATCTTTGATGTACGATTCAACAATTTCCTCCATTAACGTACCACCACGATTCTTGCGACCATTACTGTCCAAGCCCACCTCAACACCCATAACGTAATCAACGAGATTTTTTATGCCATCTTTTTGAAAAAGGTGAGCAAGCCCAGATTTCTCTATAAACTCAAAATACTTTTCTGCACCGTCTTCTCCATTGGAGAAATCAAAAAACTCTGAATCTTTGGTGACCTTATCAAAAATCTCGAGTTTATTTTCGCGCACTGCTAACAAGACAGGCAACGCCCTTACAATATCGGGATTTGTTCCGTAGAGATTCGCAAATTCGTCTTTTAGATTTTCCTTGCCGAGTAGGTAATTGAGTTTGTTTAAGGAAATCTCAAGGTCAGCTGCGTTTGTGGTAACTTTGTCCCAATTTACAAAATAATCCCATGTTTTTATGGAGCTTTTGAATCCGTCCACCAGTTCTGTAAAGGTTTTATTCATATCGTTCAGTAGTTAGTTACTAATACCTCACTAATCTTTCCGCGTTTTGTAGCGTTTGAGTTTATTGCACGTCCTGCGGCAACTTTCGACACCTTCACACCTTTGATACCAGAGTAAATTTCATTAATGAAAGGTGTGTCAGAATTTGAAAGCATGACGTAGCAACCGCGTTTATGAAGTTCAACAAACGTATCGCGCAATTCCGTTTGCTCTTTATCCAAGAAAGAGTCCGCTGTATATGAAGTAAACGAAGCCGTTTTGCTTACGGGATAGTATGGCGGATCAAAATATACAAAATCTCCTTTCTTTGCTTTTTTGAGAACGTTTTTGTAGTCCTGATTTTTTATAGTTACCTTTTTCAAAGCTTTAGATACTTTTTGCAAGTTTTCTTCATCGCAAATTATGGGGTTTGTATATTTACCAAACGGCACGTTGAATCCGCCCCTGCTATTGACTCGATACATACCGTTGAAACATGTGCGGTTTAAGAAAATGAAACGTGAGGCAACGTCAAGATCTGGCAACTCTTTTGGATCTTTTGCTCGTACCTTGAGATAGTATTCTTTATCGTATTTGTGTTTTTTGAGAGATTTAATCAATGCGTCAACATCATCTTTTATCACGTTATATGTAATAACGAGTTCACTGTTTAGATCCGAAAGCTCCGCTTTCTTTGGTAGAAGGTCGAAAAAGACAGCACCCCCACCGACAAATGGTTCAAAGTAGCTATTTGTGACAGGATCAAAATCATCTGGCGGATATAACCCCATATCGCGAAATTGTTGGAGGAGCTGTCTTTTCCCGCCAACCCATTTCACAAACGGCTTCGGCTTCTCGCTAACAATTCGAGCGGCATCCTCAAACAATCGTGTTTTGTCTGCATTATGAAAAACATGACGCGCGTAGATTTTATTGATATTTAACTCATTTGCGAGCTTTGTGATTGTTTGAGCTGTTGTCATAGTTTTATTTTAATAATTCTGTT